>JBFMGO010000005.1:53782-103048 GCA_040752695.1 bacterium | reverse complement strand
AAAAGCCCCCCGGTCAGACCGCGTAAAGCCAAGCGAGCTTTTAGCTATTTCTTTATCTCGCCAAAGGCTTTACTTACGTCTACTGCGGTATTGTACTGGCGATCAGGAAAGTGCTGCAAGGTGGTTATTACATCCTGTTGTGCATGGTGTTCCTGAGCCGTATGAATTAAATCTTGCTTACTAGCAGGGAAATGTATCCCGCTAATGCTTTTTTCGATGTCAGATGCTGATACTGCCATTTTCCTTCTCCTTACAGTACCATTTTTATTATTCACTTATAAGTGAATAATAAAAATGGTACATGATATCATTTAATACTCAACATTGAGCAGCTTTGGCGGATATTGATTTTTTTTAAGGCATCAACCTTCAGCCCTCACAATAGACCTTCAATCAACTCCCAATAAATCTGCTCAATATTGGCAACCAGCATTCATGTAACATATTAATGATCGGAATGTTCAGAGAATCTTATTTACCCGGTATGCAAGTTTTTCAGCATGCAGGAAAACTATCTGCCATTTTCCCGAAGATCACCTATCATCTTCTCTCTAATCAGCATCACAGGAACCCCGCGCTCTATCTAACACCTGTCAAGGTGCTGAAAAAAGCTCCTGATTGAGGAATTGACAATTTCATCCACTGCCGGCAGCCAGGTTGGGGATTTTTCATGAACAATGATATGAGTCATTAATCCAAGGAGGATCATCCAGCCAGCAAGCCGCAGATATGACCATGGGTATAAGTCAAAGGCTGGCATCAGGAAGGTGAAGAAGTATCCGAAAACGAAGAACGATACTTCGATCGGGCTGCCAAGCCGCACGAAGATGAGAATAGTTGGAATAATCAGGATAACGAGGTGATAAACCCAGACGGTAGGAGACAGTACTATCATCAGGAACAAAAGGGGAACGGTGCCGTTGATGAGATGAGAGAGGAGCGGAGAGTCGGACTGTACGAAAATTTCCTTCTGGATTGACAGGTATGCCAAAAAATATACCCAGAAGGCCAGGACCAGTTTTACGAGGGATGAAATAGCTTTTACCGGCAGGTCTATCCTGAAAAGGCTCCTTGTATTTTGCAGGAAGCTATAGACTGTGCATGACCTGAAGGCTGAGGGGTTCCAGTGTTTCAGGTTCCGGTAGAAATCTCCATAGTAAGATGCTCCGTCAGTTAAAATAGTAAGAAGGGCGAGCGACAATCCCAGAGAAAGAAAGAAGAAGAGCCATTTCCATTTTCGTAACCGGAGAAAGAGTGGAAGAAATAAAACAGGAACAACTTTTACATGAGCTCCCAAAGCGAGCGATAAGGCTGAAAGGATTTCAGATTTCGAAATCAGGAGGACGCTCGCCAGTATGAGATCTGCCATGAGGAGATTTACTTGAACGTAGACCATGTTTCGCAAAACAGGAACATTGATTGCAAGCGACAGAAAGAGTAAGATACAGGATAAATTCAACGATAAGCCACATTTATTCAAGAACAAGGAAGCGAGAATGAAAAAGGCCACTATCGAAAGATGATTGATAACAAAGCAGGCAAATACCGCTGCACCCGCTCGTCCAGTGAATCGGTATACATGCGCCAGAAAAGAGGCCCAGAGCGGAGGATATACATAGCGTGCGTGAAATGGCTGTTTATTTAAGATATTTATGGCCGCCTTGATGTAGTCAAAATAGTCGCCGAAGAAAACATGCTCCCTCAGAATGGCCAGGTATAGCATGGAGATCGCGGCTGCGCCGGCCACTATAACGACATTTTCGCGGGTAATTTTCTGCCAAAAGGCCATCAGAATTAAAACACCGGCGAGTATCCAGGTTAAGAAGGCCGAGACCACAAGAGAGATCCGGTTCGTCCCCGGTCCCAGATAAAAAAGGGAGAGGAAGGAGGCAGGCTTGATCCAGATGAGCATTACAGTGGCAAGAATCCCCATGGTAAGCAGAATATATACCAATAACACGATATTTAAGATTTTCTTCGCATTCAAACCGGTTTCCTTCCTCTGCTGCTGGCGATAAGATGTGAGGATAGAGAAACTTCATACTGCTCTTCGTCAGGAAATAAGAAAACAATCGGGAGGAGATGACAGGCCCGGCTTCTAAGGAAGATGTATAATGCAAAAAAATGCTTTCCCTGGCCAGTATGCTCTGTTACACACAGTATACGATGTATATGCTGCTTCTGACCCCTGATAAACCTGGTAAACCTGGTAAGTGAGGGACAGGTACTTGACGTCTTGGCATTTTAGCGTTATAAAGTTAATTCCGCTGTTAATGATGGTATAAGGTATAAAGGCTGGAGGCGATTATCATGGCTTCATCGACGAAAAGAGCGACAATCCATTTGGATCCTTAAAGCGGGTAATAGGCGTGATATGTCTAGAAAATGCCCCTGATAATGGAATGAGTATTCTTTACGAGTACTTACCAGATAACGAGATTTTTCAAAACTGAAACAAGAGATAAAACAACAATAGCTTATGAATGTCAATACACAGCGTCGGGTTGATCGGATACTCGGCGTTTTCATATGTCACATCCTTTCATGCTGTTATCGGAAGAAGGAAAAGCCAGGTTTCAAGGCCATCGGGACCAAAGCGGGCCGCATACTCATCATCCTTTTGTCTGAAATGGGAAGCCTTGTTCTCGCTCACCCTATGTTTCAGCGGATCAAGGAGAAGTTTCCCGATGCTGCAATACATGTTCTTCTGTTCGAAAAAAACAGGGAAATACTGGAACTCCTCGAAGTCGTGCCCAGGGAGAATATCCTCACCATCGATGATGCCTCCATGGTGAAATTTATACAGGATAGTCTGAGCGTCATGAGGAAGATGCGGAGGATGAAATTCGACATTGTCATCGATTGTGAATTATTTGCCAGAATCAGCAGTGTCTTATCGTTTTTCACCGGCGCCGCCACCCGCGTCGGATTCCATCGTCATACCATGGAAGGATTGTATCGGGGAGACTTTATCAATCGACCGGTTCTTTATAATCCATATCACCATATCTCAGAGCAGTTCGTTACCCTTGCCGAGGCAATTGATTCAAATGCCGTTCCCAAAAATAAGTTTCTCCCTGAAGACAGAGAAAAGATCGTTCCCCGGGCGCGGATCAGTGAAAGTGAAATCCGCGACATGAAAAAACGGTTTTATGGTGATTTCCCTGCCACAGAGAGGAAAAAACTGGTCTTGCTGTATCCGAGTGGCGGTCTTTTGCCGATTCGGGCCTGGCCCCCCGGTTTTTTTTGTGAGCTCTCGGCCAGTTTGATACAAAAAGGATACGCCGTCGGCATAATCGGTATGAAAAGTGATAAAGAACTCGCCCGGAAGATTTTACTTCATTGCCAGGACTCCTCTTGCATAGATCTCACCGGGTATACGAAGTCGATCAGGGAACTCATGATGATTTTTCACTTGGCCGTGCTGTTAATTACCAACGATGGAGGCCCCGGCCATTTTGCTGCCATGACACCCATAAAGACAATCCTCTTTTATGGGCCGGAAACACCGGCCCTTTATGGACCCTTGAGTGCGAAGGCCCGTGTTTTTTACTGTTCCCTGTCCTGCTCTCCCTGTCTGACAGCGTATAACCACCGTAATTCTCCCTGCGACGGTGACAATGTATGCCTGAAGTCCATTAACCCGGAAGAGGTTCTGGCCAGCGCGCTGGAGCTCCTTGGAGCTCCCTGAAAGTGAGGACACCGTGGAAGCGGATGAGGCATTTGAGGCTTTTTCTTCATAGTGTCAGTTCCTTAAATAGTATCAGGTCCTTAATTGTGTCAGGCCCATAAACATGGTAAATTACGGCAAGCTATGGTAAAGAAATATAAAGAAATCATCATATTAATCGCATCCTTCACATTGATCCGCCTGCTCGTTGCCCCTACTTTTGGTTTGGGAGTCGATGAGGCTCATTACGCCCTCTATGCCAGGTACCTGGATTGGAGCTATGTCGATCACCCGCCCCTCGTGGGCTGGGTTCATGCTCTTTTCTCCTCCCTGTTCGGGATGAATGAATTTACCGTCCGCCTGCCTGCCATTATCCTGTTCGTCTTCGTTTCCTGGTTCGCTTATCAATTTATGCTGGAAATTTCCGATAGTAAAACGGTCGCGCTTATCGCCGCTCTGGCCCTGAACTGTTCTTTCCTCCTGAATGCAATGAGTCTCATGCTTTTGCCGGATTGCTTTCTTATGTTCCTGATCTTTCCCCTGATTTTTGTTACCAGGAAGATAGAAATGGAAGGGGGCTGGCGGTTTTTTCTTTATCTCGGCGTCACTTTCGGGCTGGCCGGTCTTGCCAAATACACAGCGATCCTTCTTGTGCCGCCCTTTATCGTTTATTTCCTTCTTAAAAAGAGGTATGACATCCTGTTCTCCCCCTGGATGTTTCTGGCGGCAGCTATTGCTTTGCTTTTGATCTGGCCCGTTATCTACTGGAACTTAAAGAACGACTTCATCAGCTTCCATTACCAGATGAACCATGTTCTTGGCTCACGCAGGGTGAGGCTGCAATGCCTGCTTACTGCGATTACCTCCCAGGCGGGTTTTTACAGTCCTTTTTTATTTGCCGTCAGCCTTTACGGCCTTTATAAAAGTTTCAAGGCGAAGGAGGATCTTATCAGACTGTCTCTTTTGTTCGGAGGGACGATTCTGGCCTTCTTTTTGTACTCTTCCCTTCGTGAGCCGGCATTGCCTCACTGGAGCTGCATCTTTTACATCCTCTTTATCCCCCTGGGTACTTACTTCCTGCTCATGGACGGAGGCTGCCGCAAGAGAAACTTCCTCTATTTGTGCATAGGCTTCAGCCTGATCGTCACGCTTTTCCTCTACGCGGAGCTCTCTGCAAAATGGATCCGTTTTCCAGACTACAAATCACCATTCCAGGATATCTACGGCTACCCGGCCATTGCCGAGGAGGCCAACGCCATTTGGAAGCAAAATCCGAACCCGAAAAAAGCCGTGGCAGTAACAAACTGGACCATGGCCAGCCGCGTCATATATTACGCTTTTCCTTATCACTACCCCGTTTTTGTCGTCGATCAGCGCGATGACCAGTTCGATTTCTGGGAGAAGAAGCTTCCCGCAGGGTACGATCTCCTTTTTCTCAACAGTCATTTTCATGCAAAAGATATACCCCGGATCTTCCAGTGCGATCGTGCGGCCTCTGTAAAAAAGATCGATATCATGCTGAATGGGGGCAAGGTGGACAGCATTGAATATATCTGGTGTTATAATTTTCAGGGCTGGAAAGATAAATGATTGAACCGGAGAATTGAACAGGGAATTGAATAGGGATTATACTGAAGATCAAGGTTAGGCGACATGGCCTGACACACCAAAGGGGGATCAGCCCCTTGACAACAATATCGGATGTCAAGGGCTGATCCCCCTGTCTGTCCAGGTAACCGAATTGAGCATCCTAATCACTCTCTCTAGATATTATGAAGATGTAATTGGAACAATGATAGGCGCTCAATATAATGATAAGCGATCTCTTTATAAGCGCTATATATACGGGTAACTAAACCCGCCTAAACCATACAGTCCAGCGGTGCCGTAATATAGTCCTGAGACGCCGTATCCGCCTAAACCGTAAAGGCCCAGGCTGCTATATCCACCCAGGCCATATCCACCCAGGCCATAAAGGCCCAGGCCAAACAATGCAGGCTGGGCTTGATAATAGTTAGTGCTCTGGCCGAAGAGATTCCCGGAGGAGTAGCCTTTTGTAGACCACCCCGGCGTTGGCTGGATCTGGGGATTGTTGCCATTCGCATAGGGGCCGTAGGATTGTGCCGCCACGGGGCTGTACATGCCGCCATAACCGACAAATGGTCCTCCTAATCCCATCCCCATACCTGTGCTCATATAGCTTACATAGGAGCCGGTTAAGGGGTCGCTATATTGATAGGAAACCCCTTGTTCACCATACCCGATATCGGGACCAAACTGCCCCATTATCCATGTTCCTCCAAACGGCGAAGTACCATATTGTGTTTCATACCAGTTCGCGTTTCTGCTGACACTGCTATTCTCACCTGTTTCAGCACATATACCGGGAAGAGTAAAAGAAGAGATAACCAGGCAAAAGAAGAAGCTGAAAGCAATGATTATTCCAGATTTTTTTAACATGACCTCACAACCTCCCTCCAATACCAAAACATCTTAGGTTGTGCCGATCCGAAAAGTATAGGTGTTCCCCCCCCGCCGCTGATGCCGGTTCCCGGGACTTTTCGGATAGACTTTTGTAGATTCACCTTATATTGAGACGACTGACAGATAAATCATGTTGGTACCCCCTTCATCTCCTCGCTTCTTCTGAAAAGAATAAATTTGAGAAAGATAAGCGCAACAGGTGAGAGGATCTTGTCTATTGCCAAAAGATCATTATGATATGGCCGGAGGAAGTCTGGCCAGTTTGAATAGTGTGCTCATCAGTATCCCCCTCTTTTTTACCAACGTCAAAGAATCCGGTTATGAGATACACGGCCGGTTATCGGATAGGCAAAGGGGCTGACTCTGTCTCATAGTGCAGGCGCATGTCTGGCGCTTTAAAACGGCTGATCGCCGCTTCCACCACTTTCTACAGATTAAGGTAAGGGTCAGGAGCCTATCGGTGTTTTGATGTGGGATCACCTGGCCGCGTAACTTGCCGCGGTCTCGCCTAAAAATGGGGGGATAATTTTTTACTCTTTATCGTGTTTGTTCGACCCTGTGCCACTACAGACAACTACATAGAGACTGACCATATTTTTCATCTTTCGGGATCAATGCAACCATCGTTTCGGGATCAACACAACCATAGTACTGGACGGTAAACTACCCTGGCAGTTACGGTCAACTGCCTTGATAATTATGGTGCATTGGAGCGCATTGGGAGTGCATTTTCACAGGCTATATCATGCCATCGTGCCTCCTTCCCCACACCATCATCATAGGAAAAGGATTGTGCAATCAAATGCATAATGTGACTTTGAACATACCTGTTCGATTACTCTTTAATTATCATTGCATAAGAGGGCCCCTGGGTGTGAAAGGAATTACCTACTCCCCTCATTTTCTTTCGCCTGAATCCTTTGGCGATCTTGAATTTCCAGCCAGAGCCGGTGAAGCGAAATCACGTTAATCGTCAAGTTTAATATAATAATATCGGCATAATACCAATGTGTTAATCCCTGTCCCCCGGCTGCAGCCATCCAGACTTACTTCAGGCACAAATTATGCGAGAGCTCAAGCAATGATGATGTTCATAAAATTTGGGTGGTTATGGAAAGCCGGGAAGAAAGAATTATTATCGGGTCGATGGAAAAGGGTTATTGGAGACAGTTCAGCCATGGATTGAGCCTGCTTGCCGGAGTTTTTCTATTGGTGGTCAGCAGGGGATTCCTCCTGGCCAATCCTCTTCTGGGCAGCGGTATTCTTATCCTTTTTTCCCTTCTCAGCCTTGCCTTCGCCCGTCTTTTGGCAAAAGTGTTTATGTATCCGGCTGTTATTTTGCTGACTTTTTCCTACTTTCTTTTTGCTTACTGGCTGGTGCCTTCTTTCCCGTTATTGTCTCCCGTGCTTTCGATTCCTCTGGTTATTTTCTTATCAGGGACGCGCTACGCTCTTGAGAAGGCTAAAGTTCCTCTTGCCCTTGGCCATAAAGAGGCTTTGCGGGTGTTGGATGATACTGCCAGTATGATGAGTTTCTTTTTTGTCATCACCGTGCTGATGCAGAACAGGGATTATCTGACAAAAAAGCCGGCTGTCGCTGGCTGTACCCTTGCTTTTTATAGTCTCTTCTCCTTTTGGCGTTTCTTTCGGCAGCCAAAGAAGAGTTCCTGCCTGCCAACATTGTGGCTGTACTATGGGCTTGTATGTCTTCCCCTTTCGCTATTTTTCCTTCTCTACCAGATACCTGCCATTCCTTTGGAATCTCATGGCCTGTATTTGAGTATTCTCTTCATGATCTTTATGTACGCTGGAGTTTGTCGGCAAATGCAAACCAAAGAGAAAAGATGGCATCCGGCCTCTGTCGTTGGATCTGCCGGACTTTTAATAGCCCTTTGGTATTGCCGCACAAACATATCATTACTGATGGTTGTTCAGTTTCTGTATTCCTTTCATTTTTACCGCCTGTACACCTTGCAGAAGCATATATCAGGCTTCCCCTTATCGTCATCAGGCTGCCTCTTGCCATCATCAGGCTTACCCTCACCACCATCAGGCTGCCCTGCGACAGTATCAGACTGCCTGGTGCCATCATCAGGCTGCCTGGCGACAACTGGTGCTGCAATACAGAAAACCGGCGTCATAAACAGGGAACGGCAGCCGGATCAAGAGGATTTTCTGCTGCTTTCCTATCTGCCCACTCTTGTCTATCTTCTCCTCTTTGCCTGGAATGGTTTTCCGGTCAACTTTTTTTGCCTTGGGATCTCTTTGGCTTATGCTCTTCTCTATTTTGCAGCTGCCTGGAATAATGGACCAGAGGATAAAGGCGAGCGGAATATTTGCGCCTACATGTTCGGCCTGTTTATGAATATTGCCTTTTTCGAAGGTTTATTGATTCACTCTCCGGTTTATGAAATCAGTTGGTATCTCATTCTGGCCATTCCCCTGATCTGGGTCTTCTTTTGGCTGGGGTATATCGGGCAGCAGCAGGGGTTGTGCGCTTTCAGTAAATCGATCTATGAGGTACAGTTTCTCACTGTCCTGTTCTCCTTTCTCATTCCTTTGCAGTTAGCCAATTATTCTCTGGATTTCATTTGTATGCTGGCCTTTGGGTATCTTTTTTCCATGCTCTTGTTTTTTCTGATCACAGAGGACAAAAAGTTTCTCTTCCCTGTGGTGCTGGTTGCAGCTTTCCTTTACTTCTACCTGATCCCAAAGGATTTCCTTTCTTATGAGGGGGGCAATCTGCTCTTTCTGTTACCGTCATTTCTGCTGCTTGGGCAGGGCATATGGTCACAGCGCAAAGGATACTCTCTGAGCGAAATCTGGTATTTCGGGTGGATGGTGCTGAGTGGGTTTTTTCTGGTTACTTTGCATTATTCTTCCGCTCTTTGTATTTACGGCCTGTCAGTGTGCACTTTCCTCTATTGCCTGGCCTATGGATGCCTGGCTGGATCATCTCCCAGGCTGAGCAGAGCGTCTTACTGGATAGCAAATGCCCTGAGCCTGGTTGCTGTCATTGTCTGGGCCTATACCAGAAACCTTTCATCAGGTATCTTCCTTGGATTGATCCTGTCTGCCTGTCATCTTTTCATGGCTTACCGGACAAGAAAGGTCCTGCACATCTATGCAGCCTGTTTGAGCCTGGCTGCGGTCTGGTATGGGGGACTTCTGGCTGGAGCCCATTGGAAGGTGCTTTTACCGGGAGCTCTTCCTCTGGCACTGATTCTGTATGGCTGTAGTTTTTGGCCTTCCCTTCGCTGGGGGAAAAACGCTATTACCTTCTCCGGACATCTATGGATAGCCGCAATTACTCTCAAGGCGCTCATGAACTCAGGGGCTGGAAATCCAGGCTGGCTTCTTCTGCCTTTGCTGGTTTATGCTTTTGGCTACCTGTTCCTGAGCTTTATATCTCTCTGCTACGAAAACGTATTTCTTACTGCCACTTTTTTTGCCATAAGCTACTACTTCGGCTTGCAGAGTATAACTACCCTTCTGCCTGCAATGCGCTTGCAGTATTTTTTCCTTTGTCCGTTCTTTTTTTGCTTTGCCGGCTATATGGTCAAAAGAAAGAAGGGAGAAGATCAGTCGCAGCCAGTCTTTGACGTGGCCACGCTCGTGGCCCTGACCTGCAGTATCATGGCCCTGTTTTACGGGGATCTGGAGGTCACTCAGAAGCTTCTCCTTCTTTCGGCCATTCTCTACATGTTTCTGGCTGTCCAACTGGCAAAAGAGCTGTATCTGTATCTTTCCACGATTACCCTGGGGCTTTTAGCTTATAACTTTCTTAATATCGATTACCAAAAGTACATGGGGGATTTGTCGGTTTATGGCCTTTACCTGATCAGCTTCCTGGGACTTTTTTTCTTTCTTTCTCCTGCCGCCGGCAAATCGGTAGTGGACAACACCTCCAGTCAGAAGAGCGCTCTTTTGAAAAAAGCTCTTGCCTGTCTGGGATTATTGGCGAGTTTCCCCTTCATCCTGATCCCTCTGTACTCACATAAGATCATCAATGATCCTGACTTTTGCAGCCGATGCCATTACATGCGTCCCTATACCGCGGCCTGGAAAACTTCCTCCCATCAGGCGGTGAGCTGCGTCTCCTGCCATTATGAACATCTGAACAGCCCCGTAGACAGGGAAGGCAAGGGGAGAATAGGGCGCGTTTTTCAATCGCTGGCGAAAACCTACTCCATTTTTCCTCATTCGAAGGTCACTGACGAGACGTGCTTGCAGCACGGATGTCACCAATGGGAAGAGATTCAAGAAGAAAAGAAGTTTAAGCAGGGCATTCGATTCAGCCATAGCCAGCACCTGGAAAAAACTCCCCGGGGGAAGCATTTGAGGTGTATTACCTGCCATTCGCAGATTGTCCAGGGCGAGCACGTGCGGGTAACGGAAACAACATGTTTCGATTGCCACTTCAAGGGAAGACAGGAGAAAGACACAGGGATCGGGGGCTGTATTACCTGTCACTCTCTGCCTGGCATCTCCATCTCCTTTGCAGGAGTTAAATTCACTCACCAGGAATTCATGGCCAAGAATGAAAACCTTCAATGCACGGATTGCCATATCAAGGTTACGCAGGGAGATGGCCTGGTCCCGAAAGAGCGCTGTACGACCTGCCATTTGAAGCCCAGGCAGGCCGATGACCCCGCTTTGATCCATACCATACATGTAAACAAACAGATGATCGAGTGTTTTCGATGCCACCAGGATATTCAGCATGGCCAAAAGGGCGTATCCAAACAGGCCAGTATCAATTGCATGGCCTGCCATCGCAGTGACCATTCCCTGCCGAAAAAGGCCTATCCCTGGTCAGAGAAAAATGGTTTTCCGGGAATAACCGACTTTATGTTTCCAGCCGAAAAAGCGTGCCAGGAATGCCATTCCTGATTTCTCGTTCCTGAACCCTTCCTTTTTACCTTTTTTTAGGCTATACTGAGATAACAGCCTATCTCTAAGACCTGAAGAGCAAAGATCAAAAAGCTCAATTAACCTGGAAAACAATTGACGTGGAAAACAATAACTCAGAAAGCAATCATTTCCAAAACAGTACCTCATGGAATAAAAGAGACCTTCTGTGTCTCGTTTTTGCCTTCTTTGTCCTTTTCATTTTTCTGGTTCTGCCCACCCCGGCTCATCTGCCCATCGGCGGGCAGCGGGCGATGGGTATCTTTGCTCTGGCCCTGATCCTGTGGATTACCAATGCTCTGCCCCTGTCAGTCACCGGCCTGTTAGTCATTGCCCTGATCCCTCTTTTAGGGGTCATGAAAGCGGATCAGGCGTATTCTTTCTTTGGCAACAGCGCGGTATTTTTTATCCTTGGGGCCTTTATCATGGCTACGGCCATGATAAAATCGGGTCTGAGCAAGCGCACGGCTTTAGCCATCCTCAGCCATTTCAGTCGGAGTCCTCGCATTTTGATCTTCGGGATTCTGGTTACATGCAGCCTTCTGGCCCTGATCATGCCGGAGCATGCAGTGGCGGCCCTGATGTTCCCGGTGGTGGCAACCATTGCCGCGAGCCTGGATCTACAGCCTCTTGAGGATCAGTATGGAGCCTGCCTTTTTCTGGCCATGTCCTGGGGGTCGGTTATCGGCGGCGTGGGGACCCTTTTGGGTGGGGCGAGAGCACCTTTAGCCATCGGCATGTTGAAAGAGACCTTCGGTTTCTCCATCGACTTCTGGGGGTGGTCCAAAGTGGCTCTTCCCATGGCAGGATCCATGCTCATTGTTGCCTACCTGACGCTGATTCTCGGCTTTCGGATCAAAATAGCCGATGTACGGCCAGCCAGGAAAAAACTCGATGAGGAATTGCGGGAAATCGGTCCCATGACCCTGCCGGAGAAAAAGGTTATCTGTATCCTGGTCATCACCATACTGACCTGGATTTTTCTGAATAAATGGTTCGAGCTGGCTATGGTTTCACTCCTGTCTGCCGTTGCCCTGTTTGCTGCCCGGGTCATTACCTGGGATGACGTCAACAACTACGTTAACTGGGGAGTGATCCTGATGTATGGCGGTGCCATTGTTATGGCCAAGGCGGTCGATCAGGCCGGTGCAGCCCGCTGGATCGCTCAAACCCTGCTGAGTAAAGGGATTTTTTCCGCATTCTGGACCATAGGCGCCTTCGCTCTTTTGTCTTTTATGCTCACCGAGGGAATCAGCAACGTAGCCTGTGTAGCCATTATCATACCGATTGGATTCAGTGTGGCCAGGGCTCACTCCATCAATCCCCTGGCCATTGTTTTCGGAGTGGCCATTCCTTCCGGGTTACCTTTTATCCTGCCTATGGGCTCCCCTGCCAATGCGATCGCCTATTCCTCAGGGTATTACGAGATTCAGGAAATCCTCAAGGCAGGTCTCATTATGCACATTTGCAGCTGGATCATTTTTTTAATTCTGGTAAAATTATACTGGCCTATGGTAGGCTTACCTTTATAAGAAAGAGGAATGGCTATGGAAACAATCATGGTGGTTTTTTCAGCAACGCAAATTTCCGATAAGATTGCCAATTATGCCATTGAAACGGCAATCAAAAGGCATGCCAGGCTGATCGTTCTGGATGTGCGGGAGGCCAATATGTCGGGCCGGGTCAGCCGGATAATGGATAATGTAAGCTTCCTTGGCCGGAAGGTCCTGGATCAGCTCAGGGAGGAGATCAAGGAAAAGCGGGGGGAAATGATCCTGAGGGCTATGCACAGCATTCGACAAAAAGCCCAGGAAAAAGGAGTTGAGACTGAATTTATGGTAGTCAAGGGGCCGTACATCGATAACATCCTGCGCCTGGCCAAAGAAAAAGAAGTGTCCACCATCATTGCCCAGAAGCGCATTTCGGCATCTCTTCATGAAGCCCCCTTTGAAGTCATCCATGTCCAGGATTACCTTAAAAAAGAAAAGTAGGAGCCATCGAACATGAAAGACCTGTCTAAGAACCTGCGGTATTGTATTGTCCTTCTGATACTCTGGCCAATCATTACGACCATGACAAGCGGCTGCCTGAAACATGTTTCTCCCTCATCAGGGATGGGCTCCCCACATGGCCGGGTATCGGCTCCTTCCGGCGATCGTTCCGGCTCTGGTGTTTCTTCAGTTCTCCTCCTGGCCCAGGCTCAGTTTGAAAAAGGAGAGGGAGAGGAAAACAACTCAGTCCCGGGGTCAGCTAAACTGACTCTGGTGAGAAAGACCAAAGACGGATGGAAAAGCAGCCTGCTGGAAGATCCGGAAAGTAACGTCTTCCATAAGGCCCTGTGGTTCACCCCTCCGGAAGGTGCCGGGGATACCGGAATTTTAACCATTGCCGGAAATGCAGCCCGCCTGAAGCTGTGGCACTCGGATGCAGGGAATACGGATACAGAGGATACGCACGCAGGGGATATGGAGGCTGGATCTATGGAGGCAGGAGATGGGAAGACGACAACAGGAGCTATGGGGACGACAGGAGCCATGGCGAAGGCAGGGAAATGGAAAGGAACCGCACTGTGGAGCCCCTCCTTCGGAGGGGAGCAGAACCGTTTGCGGGACATCGAGGTCGGCGACGTGACTGGAGACGGTGTACTTGACCTGGTAATTGCCACGCATGATCAGGGTATCGTGGCCGTGCTCCAGTGGAAGGCGGGTGTCTGGGAGGTGACAGAACTTGATCGGACGCCGGAAACCTTTGTTCACGAAATCGAGATCGCAGATGTAAACCGTGACGGGAGGCAGGAGTTTTTCGCCACTCCAAGCGCACCTAACCGCCTGGACGGGACCCCGCAACCGGGAAGAATCGTTATGTACCGCTTCGATGAAGAGCACTTTATACGCAGTACGGTTGAGGAATTTCCCGACCGCCATGTCAAGGAAATTCTGGCCGCTGATGTGAGCGGCTCTGGATGTCCCGACCTGTTTGCCGCTATTGAGGGGGAAATGGCCATGGTGCTGGGTCAGCCCACTCTCCTCGATACGGTCAAGATCAAGCAGTACCGGTTTATCGGTGACAAGGTTTCGGGTGATAAGGCTTCGGGAGACAAGGCTTTAAGGGATAACGTTTCGGGAGGTCAGACTTCGGAAGGTCTATCTTCCGGGGGCACGTTTTCGGGAAAAGTCATTGCTGACCTGCCGGATATGCTTTGCCGCAATCTCACGGCAGGGGATGTGGACGGCGATGGTTCCATAGACATTGTGGCCTCTACCATGCAGTCAGGCATTTTTATTCTGCGCCAGAAGCGGGCAGGGGAGAAAAAGCAGCCAAGGGAGAAACATCAGGAGGAGAAACATCCGGAGGATCAGCCAAAGGAG
Organism: bacterium; assembly: GCA_040752695.1. Taxonomy (GTDB): domain Bacteria; phylum SZUA-182; class SZUA-182; order DTGQ01; family DTGQ01; genus DTGQ01. Next base: position 88,615 of record JBFMGO010000005.1, on the reverse strand, counting down.
CAGCAGGAAGCATCAGCAACGGCTGGAGAATGGGAGAAGACGCTGATCGATGCAGATTCCAGCGGATTTGAACATGCTACGCTTATCGCTGATCTTGACCATGACGGCCTGTGTGAAATCTATGTGGCCTCGGATGATCAGCACGTTTTGCGGCGCTATCAGTGGAACGGGCAAACTTTTCAGCGGGATGACCTGGTTCCGCTTCAGTTGGACGATATTACCTTTTGTGTCACCTTATGTCCTTCTCATCCCTGATGTCTGAGTAAACCTTACGTTAGGCGGTTTAGTCAGGGCTTCTATCGGATAACCGGTCCGGATAAGCGGATAAGTTTTGCGAATTTTTATCATCTCGGTTCTCCATTTCTTACACGCAGGAGGAGGCTGCTGAGAACTTCCAGGTTGAAAAACATCAAAAGAAAGCCACTTCCCTTATCCTGGTCACAAACAATATTCGGGAATTTGAGAGGATTCCCGAATTACAACTGGAAGATTGGATTTAAGACACCTTCCCTGCTCTTTCAGGCCCTGGGGTGGTGCTTGAAATACAGCTCCTTTATCTTGTCCATGGTGACATGGGTGTAGATCTGGGTGGTGGAGATATTGGCATGTCCGAGCATCGCCTGAACTGAGCGCAAATCCGCCCCATTTTCCAGCAAGTGCGTGGCAAAGGAGTGGCGCAGGGTGTGCGGAGTGATTGTCTGCTGAATACCGGCCTTTTGTGCATATTCTTTTAATATCTTCCAAAAACCCTGGCGTGACAGTTTTTTCCCGAACCGGTTGACGAAAAGAAGTTCCGTCCGGTTGTCCTTTAGAAGCAGTAATCGCGAAGTGTCACAATATTTCTTTACACATTCTCTGGCCGAAGTCCCGATCGGCACCAGCCGCTCCTTGGACCCTTTGCCCCGGCAGATCAAAAAGCCTGATTCAAGGTTAACGGCATTAACCGTCAGGCTGATCAGTTCCGAAACCCGAAGGCCCGTAGCGTACAAAAGTTCCAGCATGGCTTTATCACGGATTCCCAGGAAAGTCTCATCCGGCTGAGCCAGCAGTGCTTCCACCTGGGAATAACTCAGAACATGAGGCAATTTCTGCCAGGTTTTGGGGAATGAGATATTCAAAGAGGGATCCTCCGAGAGAATCCCTTCCAGAATCAGAAAGCGGTATAACTGCCTGATACTAACCAGGTGCCGGGCATGGCTCCGGGCAGAAATCCCCCGGTTTTTCAACTCGATCAGATAGTCCATGACATCCGCTTTTTTAACCTGGGCGAGGCCGATGATCCCTTTTGCGGTCAAAAACTGCCGGAAGGACTGCAAATCCCTGCGGTAAGCGGAAACGGTATTGTCCGAAAGACCTTTCTCGATGGTCAAATGGTTAAGAAACAGTTTTACTTCATTATCCATGTCTCATTGATATCCATAATCTCATTCATTTCAATGTGTTAGAGGTCTGATGCACGTACGAAGGGGTTATTGCGTTTTTCCCTCCCCAGCGTTGATTCGTCTCCATGGCCTGGCAGGATGGTTAACTGGCTGTCAAGGCGATAGAGCTTGTTCTTTATGGAGTTGATCAGTTGACGGTAGCTGCCGCCTGGAAAATCGGTTCTCCCGATTCCGTCGGCAAACAGGGTATCTCCGGTAAAGAGAATCCCGTCGGTAAGCAGGCAGATTCCACCCGGCGAATGACCGGGCGTATGCAGCACCTGTAAGCTGATATTTCCAAGGTGGATAATCTGACCGTCGGATAAGAGCTGATCCGGGGCTGGAGAAGGTTTCGCTTCGGGAAGTATCGAGAGGAGCCATTCCTGTATGACTGTTAAAAAAGGGATATCATCGCCATGGGCCAGGATTTTGGCCTGTGATTTTTGCTTCAGATCCAGGTTTCCCGCCGTATGGTCCGTATGGCCATGGGTATTGATGATATATTCGAGCGTGTAGCCAGCAGTTTGAATTCGCTTCCACAGTTCCTCCACCTCTCCTCCAGGATCGATCACGGCCATTTTCCGGTGCTGCGGGCAGCCGATGAGGTAGCAATTTACGGCGAGAGGACCGACCACGTATCTTTCGAGAAACATATCCTGCATAATTGACCTCCTTACCTTTCCACGTTCTCGTCTCGCTATCGTTCTACGATCAGGGTAACAGGACCATCGTTGTAAATCCTGACTTCCATATGGGCCTGGAAACGGCCGGTTTGAACCTGTATCCCCTGCCTTTCAACTTCCTGAATAAACTCCTGGTAGAGTTTCTGGGCTACCTCTGGCGGAGCAGCATCCATAAAGTTCGGCCTGCGCCCCTTTCGAGTGTCACCCAACAGGGTAAATTGTGAGACTAGCAAAATTTCGCCCCTGACGTCAAGCAAAGAATGGTTCATCTTTCCCTGGTCATCCTCAAATATCCGCAGATTGAGAATCTTATCGACCATGGGAGCGATGTCCAAAGATGAATCCTGCCTGGAAAATCCAATCAGGACAACCAGCCCCCGGCCAATGCTCCCTACCAGGTTCTCCTCGACCGTTACCGATGCCTTGGAGACCCTTTGAACTACAGCTTTCATCCTTTTTCATCCTATGGATTCAATAAATTCAATCGATTCAACGGTAAGAGTTTTCGGCGGTGATTCCAGGTCCAAGAGAAACTTCTTCCACTGAATTCCGGCCGAGAACCCTCCCATCTGCCCGCCTTTGCGTAAGATTCGATGGCAGGGGATGACGACAGGCACAGGATTCCTTCGAAGGGCGCCGCCTACGGCCCGTGCGCTCCTAGGCAGCCTGATCTGCGCACTGAGCCATCCATAGGTCTGGACCTCTCCCCAGGGTATGGACCGGGCTCTATCGAGAACTTTCCTGACAAAAGGGGTCATTCCATGCCAATCGACAGGGTACTTTAAAAAATCTACCGGTTGCCCGGAAAAATATGCCTCCAGGTCCTTACGAAACATTTCAAGACGGGTGGTGAGTTCTCCTCCGTGTCTACGGTGTCCATGGAGATAGACCGATATCCTGTACGATGCTGCCGGGGCCGGGGATTCCTGCTCCGGCCACGGTTCAAGTACAATCTGGCTCAACCCCTGCGAAGTTAATGTGACCCGGATGGATAGTCTTACTATTCGACTGGAATCATGATATTCCGACATGGGTTTCACTATACAACATTCAATGGGACAATGTAAATAAGCGAGCCTTAAAAATGGCTTTTAGAAAGCTGAAGTCAGGCTAAAAGTAAGCATATGAGAAAAAAAATGGCTTCAAAACGTGCGGTTTTTCATTTTCTCATCATAATCACCTGCTCTTTTTATCGTGAAAGAGGCTGGGAGGGTATTGATCGTCATTCCTGAATAGAGTATTATCAAGAGAAGGGTTTCCCATAGCAGGGTTTATCATGAACCAGGCATTATCTTGAACCAAGCGTTATCTTATTATTATTCTACTATGAACAAGGCGTTATCTTGTAATAATTTTAGGAGAAAGGTCTGAACAGGAATGGGTGAGTCAAAAAAAAGGTTTCGAAAAACCCGGCGGATAGCAGTTGGTCTTTGCATTGTTCTTTTCCTCTTGGCAAGCTATGAAGTGTACATGAAGGAGCAGGGGAATTTCCATCCTGTGACTCCTGGAGTAGCTTATCGATCAGCCCAGCTTGAGAAGGACGTCATGGAATATTACGTATCGAAATACGGAATACGATCGGTGATAAACCTTCGGGGAGAGCATAGTGGAAAGGAATGGTATGACCAGGAGATGGAAGTTTGCCGCAACTTCAAGATAGAACATCATGACCTGAAAATGTCTGCCACTGAAATGCCCTCTTTAGACATGATTGAAGCATTAATAAGCATTTTCAAGACCACTCCCCGCCCAGTCTTAATTCACTGCAAGCACGGTGCAGACCGCTCTGGCCTGGCTGCGGCTATCTGGAAGATGGTTATCGATGGACAACCTAAGCTGGAGGCAAAAAAGCAGTTATCCATATTTTTTGGCCACGTCTCGATCGGTCCAACCAGGGTTCTTGATGAATTTTTTGAAAAATGGGAGCCGGAAAAAAATGTGTGTGATAGAGCGAAGGCCGCCGAGACAAAGGACTAGAGATTTTTGTGTCTCATAGTACAATCATCCATATGTATCGTAAGACGTTAAAACTAAGGAGAGATACAAACAGTGAGAGAGGACTTTGCTAGAGCAGGGCACTTTTTCCCCTTACTCTGCCCCCCTGTCCTGCAAAACTTCAACTCGTTGCTTTGTTTGGTGAAATATGCTTTAATAGTTAAGGGAAGAAATGTAAGGTGTTTATATAATCTCCACCGATGAGATTAATATTGAAAGGGAGATTCATTTTGAGTCAATTGTATTCCTGGCCTATTTTATCGGCTCTCTTGCTCATTCTCTTAGCTCTTTCCGCTTTTTTCTCCGGCTCTGAAGCTGCCTTGATGTCCCTCAACAGGCTGCGGATTTTATTTCTTGCCAAACGGGGCACCTCCAAAAAGGCCCAACTGATCAATCAGCTTTTGCAGCACAGGAAAAAAACGCTCAGTACTATTCTGGTGGGCAATAATTTTGTAAATGTGGCTGCATCTTCCGTGGCTACAGCCCTAGCTATGGCGCTGTGGGGAAACAGTGGCATTTTGTATGCTACGATCTCCATTACACTGGTTTTGTTGATTTTCTGTGAAATTACTCCTAAAATTTATGCTAGCAGGTTCCCGGAGAAGATCTCTTTTGTGGTGATCGGCCCTATACGGTGGTGCATGGGGTTTTTGCAGCCCATCGTCAGTGCCACCAATTTTCTGGCTGATCTGCTTTTACGGTTTATTTATCCCAGCGAAACCATGAAGGTGCCCCTGATTTCAGAGGAGGAAATTCTCGCTGCTATTTCCATAGGAGAGGAGGAGGGGGTTGTTGAAAAAGAAGAGAGTAAAATGCTCATGAGCATTTTTGATCTGGCCAATACCTCGGTCAGGGAAATCATGATTCCCAGAACTGAGATGGTCTGTGTCGAGGAGCAGACGCGTTACGATGAGGTCGTGCGAATTATCAGCCAGTCTGGCCGGTCCCGGATTCCTGTTTACAAGGATTCCATCGATAACATCATCGGCACTATCCACAGCCGCGACCTGCTCGATTTTCACGAGAGCCCGCACGTTTTTTCCCTGTCCAGGGTCATGCATCCACCCTTCTTCATTCCGGAGTCAAAGAAGGTATTATCGCTTTTGGCTGATTTTAAGGAAGGAAAAATGCATTTAGCGCTGGTTATCGATGAATACGGAGGAATCGAGGGGTTGGTCACCATGGAGGATGTTTTGGAGGAGATTGTAGGAGATATCCTGGATGAATACGATCGGAAAAAGGATTGGATTGAATATCTCCCTGATGGAAGGATTCTTGTTGATGGTCACACTTCCATCAGGGAGATCAATAAATCGCTCAATACTCACATTCCCCACGAGGAATTTCAAACCCTTTCAGGCCTGATTATGAATCAGCTTGGCCATATTCCAGTTCGCGGGGAAAATGTCTCTTACGAAGGGTACCTCCTGACCGTCTATTCCATGCGCAGGCAGAGAATTTCCAAGGTCAAAATTCAGATTCTAGACCAGCAGGGGAGCAATAACCAGAGAGACAACTGACACCAGTTTCAAGAGAATGTTCATGGATGGGCCGGAGGTATCCTTAAACGGATCGCCAACGGTATCACCCACGACAGCAGCCTTGTGTGCGTCAGAGCCCTTGCCTCCGAGTTCGCCTCCCTCGATGTATTTTTTGGCATTATCCCATGCACCGCCGCTATTGGCCATCATAATAGCCATTAAGACACCGCTCAAGGTTGTTCCGGCCAGTAATCCTCCAAGGGCCATGGGCCCTAGAGTAAATCCGACAACTACAGGCACGATCACCGCTGTCAGGCCGGGAACGATCATCCGTTTCAGTGCAGCCTTGGTGCTGATGGCGATACATTTGGCAGTATCAGGTTTGGCTTTTCCTTCCAACAACCCTTTAATTTCTCTGAATTGCCGCCGTACTTCCTCGACCATCTCGAAAGCGGCGTCACCGACTGCGGTCATGGTCAAGGCAGCGGCAAAGAAAGGAATAATCCCGCCGATGAAAAGACCGATAATAACCTTGGCATCGGTCAGGTCGATAACGAAGTGCTGACCGGTCCTGGCACCAATGGCCTGAGTATAAGCGGAGAAGAGGGCTAAAGCGGTCAATGCTGCCGAACCGATGGCAAAGCCCTTGCCGATGGCTGCCGTGGTATTGCCCAAAGCATCGAGGCCGTCGGTTATCTTTCTCGTTTTCGGACCCAGACCACTCATCTCGGAGATACCACCGGCGTTGTCGGCAATCGGACCATAGGCGTCCACGGACATGGTAATTCCGACCGTAGCCAGCATGCCGACCCCGGCAATTCCGATACCGTAAATCCCATAAGGAGATGCGGCCTGATAGGCAGCAAAAATAGCTCCGCAGATAGCCAATACCGGCAGGGCAGTGCTTTCGAGGCCGACCGCAAGGCCGCTGATAATGTCGGTTGCCGCTCCGGTCTTGCATGCCTCGGCAATCTTGGCCACCGTTTTACCCGAAGTATAATATTCTGTCAAAAGCCCGATGGCAATTCCGGCCACCGCACCGGATAAAACAGCCCAGAAGGCTCCTAAAGGCAGCTCAAGCCCTACTGCTGCTGCATAGGCACCGGCGATCATCAGAATGGCACTTATATAGGTAGCATTCCGCAGGGCGGTGGCAGGGTTCATGTTCTGTAAGAATTTGATCGATAGTACCCCAATGATTGAAGCTAAAAGTCCGGCCGTAACGACCAGGATCGGATAGGCCATCCAGGGCATGCGGGGGCCGGTGATGACGGGTGCGGTTGCACCGATGGCGATCGTGGCCACGATAGCTCCGACATAGGATTCGAAGAGGTCCGCTCCCATTCCTGCGGTATCACCTACGCAATCTCCCACGTTATCGGCTATGGTGGCCGGGTTTCGGGGATCATCTTCAGGGATTCCCGCTTCCAGTTTCCCGACCAGGTCAGCTCCCACATCCGCTGTTTTGGTGTATATACCGCCGCCCATTCTGGCAAACAGAGCGATGGAACTGGCTCCCATGGCATATCCGTTGATATAGGATGGATCTTTACTGAAAATGGCGAAGAAGCCGCCTACTCCGATAATTCCCAGGCTGGCCACTGACAGGCCCATGACCGCACCGCCAGAGAAGGCGATGTTTAAAGCCATGCCCTGGCCTTTGGAATCTGCTGCCTGAGCAGTGCGGACGTTAGCCCGTGTAGCGGCACTCATACCGAAGTATCCGGCCAGCATTGAGCTTAGTGCTCCGCAAATAAAACAAATACCCGTCTCAATATTGATTTTCCACATCAGCAGGAGAAAGACAGCCACAACGAATAAAATCAGGTACGAATATTCCTTTTTCAGAAAGACCATAGCGCCTTCGTGGATGGCATCGGAAATCTCTTCCATGACCTTTGTTCCGACTGGCTGTTTTTTGACATAAGCATAAATAGCCCAGGCAAAAACAAGACCCACAATCCCGACATAAGGCGTATAAAAGACCCATTGTACCATAAGTATCCTCCCCTTATCTTAAGTTATGGTCTTTTAATCTGACAATTATCTTCCGTTTTGTTCACATGCGATATTCAGTCCATTAAATTTGTTCCCTGCGCTCAAAATCCCTTCGGTGAGAAAAACTTCCACACACTCTGCTACCGCCTCAAGCACGTATGCGAGCACTGCCTGTTCTTCTTTTGAGAATTTTTCTAAAACGTATTCTTTAGCATCATGCAGGGCTTCTGGCCTGCCGATACCGATTCGAAGGCGAGCAAAATACGAAGTCCCCAGATACTGGATAATCGAGCTTAAGCCCCGATGTCCACCAGCGCTGCCTTCTTCGCGGATTCTCATTCGGCCAAGAGGGAGATCCATATCATCGTAAATAGTAAGAACATCTTCAGGAGTTAGGCGGAAAAAAGACATGAGAGCGTGGACCGATTTTCCACTCAGATTCATGTATGTTTGTGGTTTGGCTAAGATTACCTCCTTTCCCTGTATCTTACCGCTCCCCCATTGTGATAGAGCATCACTTTGCGAAAGCTTTATTCTGTAACGAGATGAAATTGTATCAACAGATTGGAAACCAATATTATGGCGGGTTCGTTGGTAGTGAGGGCCAGGGTTCCCCAGCCCAATAATGAGATTCAATGTAACCCCTGCTTAACCTTATTTTGTTTCGGTCGCGGCTGATGATGCGGGTTCCGCAGTGGTTGTAGTTGCTGCCATACCATGAACAATCGTGAATACGACACCTTCAGGATCATCCAGCAGGGTAACGCCCTCCGGTGCCTCTAAGTCCCGGACATGGATGGCCCCTGCTACATCCAGGTTGGTGATATCCACTTTAATCGAATCAGGGATAGCTTTTGGAAGGCATTCAACCAGGACTTCACGTTTGATATGTTCCAGTATTCCGCCTCCGATCTTGACCCCTCTGGGTTCACCAATGGCCTCTATCGGCACTTCTATCGAAATTAGCTTGCCTGCCACCATTTCGTAGAAATCGATATGCACCAGGGTATCTCTTTTGGGCTCAAACTGCAATTCCTTGATGATCGCCCGAACATCCTCTCCCTGGGGATTGGAGGCACTCTCAATTTTCAGGTTGAAAATAACATTTTCATGGATTTCACCATGAACTTGCTTTAAAAATTCATTCGTATCGAACCATAAGGGCAAAGCTTTCTCACGGTTGCCATACAAAATTGCCGGTGTAAGGCCCTCCCTGCGCGACTTCTTGCTGGCTTCCTTGCCGAATCGGTCCCGGACCTTTGCCTTTATATTAATCTGAACAGCCATTTATACCTCCATACGAGACTAATTTTGCGTCCTTTTCAAAAGGATATTATACGAAAAGGGTACTTACCGATTTATCGACATTGATCCGGTAAATGGTTTCACCAATTAAATCCGCCACAGAGAGAACTTCCAGTTTGGAAGAGTTTTGAATTTTCTCCCGCGTTGGAATCGTATCCGTGATTACCAGTTTTTTCAGATCCGAGGCATTGATTCGCTCCATGGCGCTTCCTGACAAAACCGCATGAGTGCAGCAGGCATACACACTTTTAGCTCCGTTCTGCATTAAGGCTGTGGCGGCCTTGGTCAGGGTTCCTCCCGTATCGATCATGTCGTCGATAATAAAGGCATCTTTCCCTTTGATATCTCCAATGATATTCATAACCTCGGATTCATTGGGACGCTCTCTCCTTTTGTCAATGATGGCTATGGAGACATTCAGCCGCTTGGCAAAATTGCGGGTGCGCTCCACACCACCTGCATCCGGAGAGACGAGAATAATATCGGACAATTTGAGGCTCTTGATGTATTCCATAAGGACTGGAGAAGCCAGAAGGTTATCGACAGGAACGTTGAAAAAGCCCTGAATCTGTCCGGCATGCAGGTCCATGGTCAGGACCCGGTTGGCGCCGGCGGTGGTAAGCAGATCAGCCACCAGTTTGGAGCTGATAGGTACCCTCGGCTGCACCTTTCTGTCCTGGCGGGCATAGCCATAGTAAGGAATTACCGCGGTAATTCTCCGGGCGGAAGCTCTCCTGAGTGCATCGATGATAATCAATAACTCCATCAGGTTATCATTGACCGGCGGGCAGGTTGACTGGATAACGAACATGTCTGCGCCGCGAATGTTTTCGTTGATCTGGACGCCAATCTCGCCATCGGAAAATTTTCCTACCATGGCATTTACCAGGGGAACTCCCAGGTAATTGCTGATGCCCTTGGCCAGGGGCAAATTTGAATTTCCCGCTATTAGTTTTAACTCAAAACCCATTTTTTTTCTCTCTCAAAAGCTGACTGGGGCGGGAGGATTCGAACCTCCGAATGCAGGAACCAAAATCCTGTGACTTACCGCTTGTCGACGCCCCATCAATAGTTAATGTTTATTCAATTGGGTTGTCACTTTTGCCATTCCCGGTAAAACGTTACACTTCAACTTGCGTCTTATAGTGGTTTAGAACGCTCTCCTCAATAAGTTTACGCATTTCCTTATTCAGTGGATGGGCGACATCACGAAAGGTCCCATCCTTGGTTTTTTTGTTTGGCATAGCTACAAACAGCCCATTGTTGCCATGGATGATCTTCATATCCCGAACAACAAAGGCATCGTCAAAAATAACGGTTGCATAAGCCTTGAGCTTTTCACCATTTACTAAATAGATATTCACGTCTGTTATTTCCACCTGCCTTCACCGTCCTCCCGGTAAAAAGTTAGTTGATCGTTGTGTTACTCAGTGGTTCAGTCAAGAAAATTTTCCACCCATTACCTTCTCTTCTCATACGATTAAAAGCCTGGTCGGCTAATGGACGATCAGCGAATAGTCCAAAAACACTCGCTCCACTCCCACTCATAACAGCACCCACGGCTCCCGCGGATAACAGACGATTTTTTAATTCATTGATTATCGGATATCTTTTGAGAACAACCGCTTCCAAATCATTGTGAAGGTAATAACCGATGCGAGGTAAGTCATTCTCTCTAAGAAAATATTTTACCATGTTAATATGATCCGGCTTTTTTGTCAATAACAAACTGGCATGGTCGTAAACCCATTTGGTCGAAATAGGAAATCCGGGGTTAATGATTACAATCCAGGATTGAGGCAAGGCTGAAATAGAGGAAAGGATCGCTCCGGTTCCTTCGCCCAGGGCTGAATTTCCGAAAAGAAAGAAGGGCACGTCCGCTCCCAGATGTCTTCCCATTTCCAAAAGCTCGTTGCGGGGGAGGGAGAAAGAAAAGAGTCTGCTCAATCCTTTCAGCACTGCCGCAGCATCGCTGCTGCCGCCTCCAAGACCGGCAGCAACAGGGATGTTCTTCCGAAGGCGGATGTGAACCCCTGCTGAAACCCTGAGCCGGGACAGGAAACTCTCCGCTGCTTTCCAGGCTATGTTTTCCTGATCATTCGGAATACCCTCTCCCTCCAGGGTCAGTTCGATGCCTTTCGGGATGGGCTCAAGCTCCAGCTCGTCACACAGGCTGACTGCCTGGAACAGGGTCCGGATCTCGTGATACCCGTCATCTCTTTTTCTGAGAACCGATAACCCCAAGTTAATCTTGGCCGGAGCGCTTACTTTTACAACCTGCTCCATTGAATGGAACTCCCCCCGTTATTGCTCACCCTTAAGACTCTTTTGCCCTTTCCTCATCCACCCGTCTGATCGGACTGCGGGTCGTCGATGTCCTCAATCATGGTTCCAGGCGGGTACTGCAAATGAAAGATGCTTTCAGTGATTCCTGAGTTTAAAGCGAGTTGTTTATATTTGACTTTCAACTGTATCCGTGAGGGCAGGAAAGAACAATCGATCCGCCCTGGCCAGCTATAGCCGTCAATTGTCCGGTAGTCCTCGAACCTGGCTGATAAAAAAGGTTCTTTGCCCTGCCTGTATACCTCCATCCTCAGCATCAGACCCGTTTTTTGATCCATCCAGATGCGATACCGCTCCTCGCCATCGGAAGATGGAATCTCGACGAACTCTTCACGGGTATTGAAGGATGCATGTCTTAAGGCCATTGAAGATACGCCGGATGGCAGGTTGCCTGAAAAAAGATTCACCAGGACAGCAGGCTCCAATTGAATTCCGGTTAACCGAAACAGCGTATCGCCCGAAGCTTCACCGCACAGGACTTTCTTTTGGTCTGGAGCATAAAGGCGTATCCGGTCGCTGTCTGCAATCAGAAAGAAGTATGGAGTATCGGCAAAGCCCAGACCTTCGATGCGAATCCGGTTTTGAGAATCAAAAACCAGATAGGCCGAAAAGCTTTGCCTCTTTTCCTGGTGCACGATCGAGATGGACACTTTCCCCCGTACGTCCTGAAATGCCAATCTGCGCTCCAACAGCCGATTAAGCGATGTTTCAAAAGAGAGTGAAGGCTGTTTAAGAGGGCGATATCTGGATGCACAGCCCCACAGCCACAGGCAGCCGAGTACAATCGCTGCAATCCTCTCTTCTTTTCTCCTTCGCATGCGCTTGAGAGAAAAATTCATTCAGATTTCTCAATCTTCATCTGGAGATTTTCCAGGCACCGCTTGACATTTTCATTCTGCGGATCGATTTCCAGTGCTTTCTTAAGATAATCGCGCGCCATGGGAAGATCTCCTTTTTCGTAATAGACTTGACCGAGGTGCTCGTAAATGACCGGGTCATCCGTAATCAGCTTAACCGCTTTGTTTAACTCTATCGCAGATTTTTCCAGCATGCCCTTTTTAAAGTAGGCCCAGCCGAGACTATCCAGGAACGCTCCGTTATTCGGTTCGAATTCAAGGGCTTTTTTGATTTTTTCAACCGCATCTTCAAGGTTGATCCCTTTTTCAGCGTACATATATCCGATATAATTGTAGGCTTCCGCCCGTTTCGGGTTGAGCTCTATGGTTTTTTCGAACTCGCGGATGGATTCTTCGAACTTTCCCGCCTTCTCGTAAACGGCTCCGAGGTAAAAGTGCAGACTGTCGTTATCCGGTTCGATAGCCAGGGCCTGGTTCAGGCTGGTAACGGCATCCTCATACCGCTTGGTTTGATGGTAGGTCAAAGCCAGGGTTATATACAGGTCTACCGATTTGGGCTGGAGCTCGATCGCCTCCTTCAGCACATCGATCGCCTCGGTCCATTGATTCAGCTTTTGATACAGATAGTTGAGATGAACCCGCGCCTTGATCGATTCGGGATGAAAGGTGAGAATCTTTTTGAACTGTCCGATACTGGACTGGTAATCCTCGGTCTCTTCATAGCAGATGCCGAGATACAGACGGACATCTTCTTCTGCCGGGTTTGATTTCAAATACTTTTTGAACGCTTCAATAGCCATGATGTACTGTTTTTGTTCGTAATAGATGAGCCCCAGTTTGACACTCACTTCCGCATTGTCAGGGTCTTTCTGCTGGATCGCCTGAAACTGCTTGAGCGATTCATTCAGACTCCCCTTCAGGATATATATTTTCCCCAGTTGGTATTGAAATTCCAGGGCATCAGGGTCCTGCTCGATGAGCTGGCGATAGATCTTGATTGCCTCGTCGTACTGCTTTTGGTTTTCGTAAATAATTGCCAGTTTGATGAGTGCGGATTTAAAGTCGGGGTTGATCTGCAGGGCCTGCTTCAAGTAGTCGATGGCTGTGCCTACCATATTGATTTCGAGGTATACCTTGGCCAGATAGTAGTAAGCGACGTAGTAATCGGGAACAATTGCAATGAGCTGCTTGTAGGTTTCGATACTTTTTTCATAATCTTCACCTGCCGAGTACAGTTGCCCCAGGAACAGGTAGGGCATGGGATTTTCCCTGTCAATACTGATTGCCTTCTGATACAGGGAAATGGCTTTTCCCGGGTTGTCCTGCTGCGAATAGATTCTGGCCATCCGGAAAAGAGCGCCGACATTATTCGGGTCCAGGGCCAGGATTTTGTTACATCTCTCCACGGCTTTTCCCGTCATGCCCTGCTGATGAAAAAGGTTGGCGAGCTCGTTGTGGAGAAAGAGCGAGTTCGGGTCAGCTTGAGATGCCTGAAGGTATTCTTCGATCGAAAGGTCGATCTTTCCCTCGTTGCCCAGTAATTCGGCCACTAAAAAGTGATAGTAAGCGGCACTGGGATCTTCTGCCGGGACATCGGGAACCCTCGTACCAGCCAGACAGGTCCGTGGGCCCAGAAGGTGCATGATTACGAGTATGAGCAGACAACTGATCTCCACCTTAAATTGGATCCTATGGTACATATTTTCCCAGCCTTTCCAGCGTAGAACGTTGAGCTTGCCGCTCTTGCCGTGAGAATAGAAGCGCAAATTTATCAGTTTATCACTCCCAGTATAACACAATTTTCCCTAAAGTCAATTGGAATCACCTGAACATCTTAGTAGAAAATCAAAGTCTTACCCTTAAAAATGTAGGATATTCCCCTCGACCTTTGCCTTTGAACCTTCGATCTTGTCCTCCCCCCACGAGCCTGTTCTTGACACATAAGACTGTTTTTGACACATGAGCCTGTCCTCAAAATACTCCTTGCCCCTCTCCTATAAGGGGGATGTTGGGATTATTACCACGGAATTCTCTCTTGGGATAGAGTCCATTCGAACTCATCTCCACGAGTGCACTCTTTTAAAGCAACACCCGGCGTCAAATAAAGCAATCCCTGGCGTCAAAAACCGGATATTTTTGCGGGAATTACCCGTTTTCTGTGGGATTTCCCCGCCCGGCAAAAGGGACGGACCTGCTGCGGCTGCTCATATACCGGGCAGGGGCAGCCGCCCGTCCAGGATTAAAGGGACAGCCGCTTCTGTCTGTCCCCCCAGTACTGCCGCGCATTCTGTGAGGACTTCGCTCATGTATGCTCATATAACCCTGCTGCCGGCATCTGTGGAATCAAGCCCGTCATGAAGGATTTGAGATATATCGGTCAAGTGGTGAGATATAGTGGCATTATTTTTGCTTAATTTATAGAAAGCCCATTTCCCTAGACCTTTTTTGCCAAATCAGGCTTACAGTCATACCTCCAATTCATACATTCGAATCACGAAACTGACAGAAAATAAGGAACTTAAGAAGGAACTGAGCATGTTAGAACAAACGAACATATGGGATCTTCAGAATTTGAACTACGCCACCAAGAAACAAATCATCAAAAGCCTGGGAGAACAAAAAGACAAGGATGCCTGTTATTCCCTTATAGAGTTCTTGTATGATGATCATAAGCCCATCCAGGAACTGGCAATGTCCACCCTGACCAGCATCGATACCAAAGAGGTGGTGGAATGTACCCTGCTGCTATTGCACGAAAATGATGCAAGGGTCAGAACCATGGCTATGGAGATCATCAAAGAAGTTGCCTATGATCGAATCTCTTCCTTAGTCCCGTTTCTTGCCGATCCCGATGAACCGATGAGAGTAGCGATCGCCGATCTTCTGGGGCTTTTGGGAAACCCCTGCGCCGTAGAGTCACTGATCGAATCCCTAAAGGATACATCCCCCCATGTAAGGAGCTCTGCACTGGCCAGCCTCGGCAGGCTGGCGGATGAGCGGGCAGTTGGCGCAATAGAAAACCTCCTCAAGAGCGAAGAGGAGTCATGGGTAATTTTTTCGTGCATCAAAAGTCTGGAAAAAATCTCCGGGAGAGAGTCAATCCGCATTTTATTGGACCTTCTTAAAGAGAAAGACGAATTTATTCTGGCAGCAACCATTGAATCTCTTGGAGAAATCGGCACCACAGAAACCATCAGCCATATGCTCGACGCCATCTCCCATCCCACGGAAGGAATTATTGATGAGAGAATGAATGCTGCCTTTCTATCTATTCTCCAACGGGAGAAAGCTACCAATCCGTCAAGGCTGGCTGCACGGATGGAGGGGAAAATCCGGTCGGATCTTATCTCCTTTTTTAAAGCGCGTATCAGGAGCAATGCCAGCATCTGGACCCGGTCCCGGGCAATCGAACTCCTCGGAGAGTTGAGGGCGCATGAGAGTCTTGACGCACTTGCCTCGATCATCCAGGATGGCCATCCCATGCTACAGGTTGCCGTTGCCCATGCACTGGGAACTATCGGAGGGGATGAGGCGAAAAAGTTACTCCTGCAATTATCCATATCCCTCAATACGGCCATCCAGACAGCGGCCCAGGAATCTCTTGGTAAATTGGACCGGAGTCATTCGGAAAAATAGTCCGGAGTTTCTTGGAAAAGCAGCCCGGAGCCTTCCGAAAAAAATAGTCCGGAGTCATCGGAAAAATAACCCGGAGTTTTTTGAAAAATAGCTCGCTGACCTTGATAAGCTGATTTGGAGAAGGCTGCTCCTTAAGGCACCCCCATCGTCTCCTTTCCAAGGGGCCGCTATGGCTGGCTGCCGGACCTCACAAAACTTTCATACATCCCTCATAAATTCACATATCCCTCATAAAATTGATAGGCAAAGGACGAAAGATTATAGTACAATAGTACCGATACCTGTTTTCTATTTATCTTTTTATTTACCTTTGCTCAGCTTATAACCGAATCGTTTCAATTCGATACGATACTATGACGAGAGAAAAGAATCTTCCTCAGGCAGATCTCTTCCAATCACTGCCTGAAGAGGCACGCAGCCAGCTTCAGGATTTTTTTACCCTGAAGAAATTTCAGGCGGGGGAGACCATCATCCAACAGGGGACTAGGGAAACCCAGTTCTTTTATATCGTTTCTTCCGGTCTGGTTGAACTCCTCGTCGATGAGGAAGACGGCTCCCAGGTCCATTTGTCCTTCATTCGGCCCGGCGATTACTTTGGAGAAAGAGCTTTGCTGGTCGAGGAGGAAAGTTCCTGCACGGTCATAGCCCTCAGGGACACGGAGGTCTATGTCCTGAGCAGGGACAGTTTTTATCAATTCCTCACCAGGCATCCCGAATTGAATCGCCACTTTATCTGGTCCTTGACCCAGCGCCTCCATCAGACCAACCTGCTCCTGGAAGAAAAGGAGTACAAAAAGGCCATCATTGACCTTATCTCCGAAGAATCCAGGCCGTATGTGGAGGCTCTTTTTATCGCCAGCAGTGCCAAGATGCGGCCGGTGCGTGAGGCTATCAGCCGCGCTGCCGGCAATACCGCACCCGTCCTGATCGAGGGCGAGTATGGGAGCGGCAAGCAACTGGCTGCCTGGCAAATTCATTCGCAGGGAGCAAGACGCAAGAAAGCCTTTATCCTGGTAGATTGCAGCGCGCTGATGGAGGAGGAGAATTGGGAGGAGTGCCTTTTCGGCAGGGAGCATAAAGGGGTTTTTCATCTTACCGAGCACGCCTTCGGATATTTCGAACTGGCCGAGGGTGGAACCCTCTTTCTCAAAAACTGCGATCAGCTTTCCCTCGAAATCCAGCAACGGATAAGGAAAGTGTTCGAAACCCGATCCTATAGCCGCCTTGGCCTTACGCAGCCCAGAATAGCGGATTTTCGTCTTATAGCCAGCACGCGGATCGATCTTGCGAAAAAGGCTGCCAAAGGGGCCTTTGACCCCCGACTGCACGCTCTTTTGAGCAGCAACTACATTAAACTGCCTCCCTTGAGGGAGCGCAAAAAAGCCATACCCAGGCTGGTGGATTATTTTATCGAAAAATATGCCAAACAGGCCAATAAGCACATTACCGGCACGACACCGGAGGCCATGCAGGCGCTCTTGAAACATGACTACAGACTGGGCAACATCAAGGAACTGGAGCAGATCATCGAGCGCGCCGTAGCTCTGCCGAGCGACGATAAGATCTGGCCCCGCCATCTGTTCCTCGGAGCCCCGGCAGTCAAGCCCGACAGTTGGTATTACAACATCCTGAAGATTAAACCTCTCGGCAGATGGGTCCTGGACAGGATCTATCCGGATAAGCTCCAGTATGCAACCGCAACCTTTTTCATCCTGCTTATCCTCCTGTGCTTCCTGGGACCGGCCAGTGCAGCCCGGAATCCGGCCACTTTTCTTGTCTGGAGGGTCTGGTGGCCGCTGATGTTTCTGTCATTTTTCTGGATTGGCCGCACCTGGTGCTCGATCTGCGCCTATGCGACCTTCGGCCGCAAGATGCAAAAAATCAGGCAGTATCAGCTCCCTGTGCCGCCCTTTGTTCAAAAATATGACGCCCTCCTGGTGACAGCCGCCTTTTTAACCATTCTCTGGGCCGAGGAAATTACCCATATGCGCACCTCACCCAGGGCTACGGGGTGTTTGATGATCACCATGCTTTCCCTGGCCATGATCAGTGCGGTCATTTTCCGCAGGGAGAGCTGGTGCCGCTACCTCTGCCCCATGGGGGGTCTGATCGGCGTCTGCTCCATGAGTTCCATCGTTGAATTGCGCTCCGATACCACGGTCTGCTCAAGCCAGTGCAAAAGGGCCGAATGCTACAACGGGACACCCGAAGAGCCCGGCTGCCCCATGTTTCAGCACCTCTTGTTTGTCGATAACAATCAAAACTGCAAGCTGTGCCTGCAATGCATCCGCAACTGCCCGAACCATTCGGCATCCCTGAACCTGCGCCTGCCAGGGCGTGAAATATGGCTCTCCAACCAGGTCAGGGATAAGATGTCCTTTTTCGTCTGTGCCCTACTCGGTGCACTCTTGCCGGTCATTTACCTCGAAGCAAAAGGCCTCACCCTCCATTCGGGAGGGATAAAACTGCTCTACACCCTGACCCATTTTCTTACCCCTGTGGCCATAGCAGGCATACTCTGGCTTCCGAACCTTTTGTCCTCACCCAGGACCAAATCACACGACTGGCTTCGCTTCTGGCACACAGCCTATGCCTATGTCCCCCTCGCCCTCGTAGCCCACCTCGCTCATCAGTTGCAGTTTATTCCAGGAGGAGGGTACTTTCAATATCTCGTCAAATCAAAAACCCGCCTGGTCTTCCATGGGCCGGCCATCCAGCCGTTTCAGGCAGCGACCCTGGCAGTGGGCCTTTTCTTTTCATGGTCTTGCCTCTGGCAGATCGCCTACCACCGAAAGAGAACAAATCTCGAGGCACAAACCAGCTTCTGGCTGGGCCATGCCCTCCTGATGGGCCTCTATGCAGCGCTTGTCCTTCGCCTCCTGGTCTTCCGGTAATCGGCGGGGTTTACACTATTCGGCTCTCACAATTTTTAGTGTAAGTTTTTCGATGTGTATTTTAGCCATCGTATAAGATATAATTGATAGTGAGCTGTCTTACCAGGGTTTACAGAACTTAGTGATGCGTACAGGAGCATGAAAAATATGGAAACCGAACAAATCACCATTCAGGTTGATGCTGAAGCCGCACGTGCTTTCAAATCTGCCTCAGCACAAGACAGGCGGAAATTGGAAGCACTGCTCAGTATCCGCTCACCGAAGTTATTAAGACCCGTGATTCCCTGAAAGCAATCATGGGTGAGATCAGTCAGAAAGCACAGGAAAGAGGATTAACTCCAGAAATTCTAAGGTCAATCCTTGATGAAGAGTAATGGGCGTTATGTTTTCGACACTAATGTACTCATGAGTGCCCTCCTGTTCAAAAATTCCAAGCCAGGGCAGGCATTCTATCTGGCTCTTGAGCAGGGTGTGATTTTACTGTTTCTGCCAGCCGTAATGGAACTGAACGAGGTGTTGAGACGGAAAAAATTCGAGCGATACTTGCTTGAGGAAGAACGGGAGCGGTTTATGGCTGCACTGATTACGGAGGCGATAATGATAGAGATTACTGAGTACATTAACGCCTGCTCCGATCCAAAGGATGATATGTTTTTAGAACTTGCGGTCAGTGGTGGCGCTACCTGTATTGTCAGTGGGGATGAACACTTACTGAGCCTTAGCCCATTTCGAGGAATACCGATTATGAAGCCTGACGAGTTTTTAATATCGCTTTCATCCTTGTCATAATTACCCATCAAAAAACGTTGGATTCCGCCAACCCCTACCTTTCATCCCTCTTATATTTCATTCACATAAACGCTCTGTATCTCCTCAGCCTGGATGCAAAGGTAATTTAACCTGAGTTCGACAGGGAGCATTACCAGTTTGTTACGGCGGGGGCTGGCTTAGCGCATATTTACAAGCTGTACTGTCAAAGGCAGACAGAAGAGCCTGCCCGCGATCCCCAGGAAACATGGGCATCGTAACAATTTGGTAATGCTCCCCTTTTGTCTGGTGGAATTCTGTTTTTTGCTTCGCTTTGTATTGGCCTTACGTGGTTATTATGGTTCTTCGCCCGTTGGTCTTTCGGCAGGTAGTTCTGCAATGGGTAATTCTGCGATGGACGGGTTCGGTGATCCTTGGCTGGATGGCTGTGGTGGAGCAGACTGAGGAGCAGGGGAGGCCACGACCCATCGGGCCGGGCATCCTGCCAGCTCACGGCAGTGTCTACAGCCCAGGTTTGCATGTTCGGTCAAAAGCCCCGCTAAGGTCAGGATAAGCCCAAAGCCCAGCCACAGACTCAGGCTGTCCTTCCAGAAAAGAATCCGCCATAAGGCCCCTCCAAGGGGAAAAAGGCCGATGGGCAAAAGAAATACATTGTGCCATATCCCGTCAGTGAAGGTATGGCGAGTATCCTTCCGGTAGATGAGGCCGGCAACCAGTCCAAATCCGGTACTGCACCGCCTGCCATGATAAAAACAGCGGGTGCAGCGCAGCCCCGGCATAATCAGGGTAGCAGCGGCCAGACAGTAGAGGCCATATAGAATGGCCAGCCAGGGGTGTATCCCGCCAAGGGTCCAGATCCCAATGGTCAGGAGGCCAAGGTTGAACAGATTTCGTAAAAAAGGAATATAAAACGGGTAATTCTCGAACTCTTTCATAGCCTTTCTATTCAGAATCTTGGATTCCTGATTCAGGATGCAGAACCCGGAATTCAAGAGCCGGAATTCAAAAATTCAGAAGTCAGGAGCCAGAATGAAAATTCTTCCTATTTCGAATTTTCGATTCTGGCTCCTGACTTTTCTCTATCAAAACAGGTATAGTATCTTTTGGGAAAAACCCTATCTTTTAGAAAATCCTTTACTCGGTTGCCATACTCGGTTGCCATACTCGGTTGGCATACCTGGTTGGCATACCCGATTGTCATACCTGTTTGTCTTGCCTGATTGACGACATCCTCGGCTGACAACCTGATTGGACATAACTAAATTAACATACCTGTTTGCTATCCTTAGATTGAGACCTGCTCTATTGACCTGCATGATTGACTTATTTGGTGGTTGCTCTTTGAACTGCTTCGGCGCTTGGCGGAGTTTTCAGAGTAGACAGATATTGAACCAGTGCTTCGATATCCGCATCAGTAGGATCTTCCTCGAACATGTCGATTCTCGGCTCTTCAAAGAGGTGGGTTTGCAGCCATTTCCGCAGGCTTGCCTGGTCCCTGCGGACACCTACACCAGCCAGATCCTTGGAATCATTCAACGGATGACCTTTTCCGTCCCCGCCCTCTCCATTCAGAAGGTGACACAAGAGGCAATTCACCTCATCGAAAATTTTTTTACCGGTCTCTATCTGCTGGGCTGTTTTATCGTTCTTCTGGTCAGCTTTCTGGGCTGCCTGAGCGTTCGTCGAGATGATCCCCGCTGTGAATAAGGTGAGTATCAATAAAACGAGATTGAGAATAACCAGTTGCGTCAATTGGGTAAGCCTGAATTGCATAGATCATCTCCTTATTGCTGAAAAACATGAAGTGAACGGCTTATCTACTCCCTGCGGCTACATGTACGTGAATTTGTACTGCAAAAAATTCATACAACTAAAATCATACAACCTAGATGATACAACTAAAATCGTACACCTAAAACTATAACACAAAAACTATACACCTAAAATTGTACACCTAAAATAGATACCACCCTTTTCCCGATTTGTCAATGCATCCAGATAGCTGGTTTGTCAATGCATCCCGCCGATGTTTCCAGGTAACGGATTTGTCGATGTTTTCAGATCACCGGGTTGTCGATGCATCCAGATAGCCACCCCAGCCGGGTTGAGCCTGGATTGTCAATGCTTCCAGACCAGCATTTCGTAGAGTTTCCTGTAGATCCCCTCTTTTTGCAGCAGGCTGCTATGGGTGCCCTCTTCAGCAACTCGCCCTTTATGCAGCACAAGAATCTGATCTGCATCGGTAATGGTCGATAACCGATGAGCAATAATAATAGAGGTCCGGTTTCGCACTAGTTTCTTAAGTGCATCCTGGATCAGGCTCTCGGTTTCCGAATCCACATTGGCTGTTGCTTCATCCAGGATCAGAATATCCGGACCTGCAGCCAGAGCCCTGGCAAAGGCCAGCAATTGCCTTTGTCCTGCCGAGAGGGTATTTCCTCTCTCGGACATAACCTGATGATAGCCTTCCGGAAGCTGTTCAATAAAGGTGCTGGCATTAATATATTCGGCAACCTGTCGGACTTTCTTCAGATTGATCGAGGTATTGGCCAGGGTTATATTATGGAGAATACTGTCTGAAAACAAAAACACATCCTGTTGAACCATTGCCATGGCCGACCGGAGCTCCTTGAGGTCGTATTCGCGAATGTCCACGCCATCGATCAGAATCCGTCCGTGCTGAAAATCGTAGTAGCGCCCAAGCAGATTGACGATAGATGTCTTGCCGGCTCCCGTCGTGCCGACAATGGCCATGGTCTTTCCCCGCGGCAGACGGAAAGACACGTCTTTGAGCACGTAGTTATCTCCATCGTAGGCAAACCAGACCCGGTCGAAGACAATATCTGTCTGCAAGCCGGGAAACGGTTTTGGGCCGGACGATATCACTACCTGCTGCCGGGTGTCGAGAAGGCCGAAAATTCTTTCCGCCGAGGCCATGGTGGCCTGCAAAAGGTTATACTTTTCGCTTAATTCCCTGACCGGACGAAAGAACCTGCCCATATATTCGATAAAGGCCACCAAAAGGCCGATGGTCAATGTACCCTGAAAAGCCTTGAGCCCGCCATACCATATGATCAGGGCTGTTGAAATCGAGGCCAGAATCTCGATGAAGGGGAAAAAGAGGGCATAATAAAAAATCGCCTTCAAATAGGCATCCTGATGCGCGCGGTTAATCTTGTCAAATTGGCGAAAGTGTTGCTCTTCCCTGCCAAAGAGCTGCACCTCCTTCATGCCGGTAATGTTTTCCTGCATAAAGGAGTTGATCTTGGCGATTTTTTCCCGGATCTCCCGGAAGGCTTCCCGCACTCCTGTCCGAAATTTCATGCTTGCCCAGATTACCAGGGGAAGAATGGAAAAGGTCACCAGTGTCAGGCGAACATCCATCCAGAGCATAACCAGGAAGATGCCCAAAAGGGTCAGAACATTTCCTATTACCATCAATACCCCATCCGAGAGCATCTCGTTGATGACCTCCACATCGTTACCGATCCGGGTCATGATTCTGCCTACCGGGTAGTGATCGAAGAAGCCGAGAGACAGGGACTGGACATGGGTAAACAGATCCATTCGCACATCGCGGATAATCCTTTGGCCTATTAACTGCGTGAAATAAATTTCCAGGAAGTTAAAAGCGGATTTGAAGAGCAGGATCAGCATAAAAAGAATGCAGATTTTAATGAGCCCGGCATAATCAGCCGACTTGATACAGGTGTCGATGGCGACTTTGACCAGATAAGGACCCACAAGCTCCAGGCCGGAGACTAAAAGGAGGAAGGTCAGCGCCGTGATCAGGAGGAGCCAGTAGGGCTTAAGGTAATGCAAAAGCCGCCGGATCAGCTTCCAATCATAGATCTTCCCCTGGATTTCATCGCTTTGGAATTGGTTGTGCATCGCTTATGGCAATCCTTCCTCGCCCTTTCCTCTGATCTTTCCTTTGATCTTTCCTTTGATCTTTCCGCTGATTTTTCCTCTGTTCTTTTCTCCGGTCTTTCCGCTGATCTTTCCTTTATCCTTCATCTTCGAGCTCCTGAGTGAGTAATTGTTTCTGATAGGTTTGAGCGTATAACCCATTGAGTTCGATTAACTCCCGGTGGGTGCCTGACTCCACGATCCTTCCCTTATCCAGGACATAGATCCTCTGGCAGTCCCTGACTGCGGACAGCCTGTGGGCAATGATCAGACAGGTTCGGCCCTCGATTACCCGGCTGATCTTCTGTAAAATGTGATGCTCGGTCTGCAGGTCCACACTGGAGAAGACATCATCCAGGATCAGAATCGGCGGCCTGCGGATAAGTGCCCGTGATATGGCCAGACGCTGCTTTTGTCCGCCGGAAAGCGTAATGCCCCGCTCGCCGATCATGGTTTCAAATTTATGCGGAAATCCCTCGATGTCATCCAGAAGATGAGAGAAGAAGGCGGCCTCCCTGACCTGATCCATATTCTCCTGGCTAAGACTGAATCCGATATTCCGTCCGATTGAGTCGGAAAAGATAAAGGTTTCCTGTGGAACGTACCCGATGTTTTCCCGCAGATACTTGAGCGGAATTTGACCGATCGGCTTTCCGTCGATTCTGATTTCTCCGGCTGTCACATCGAATAGCCGGGGAATAAGGTTAGCCAAAGTGCTTTTCCCCGATCCTGTCCTGCCGACAAGCCCTATCGACTCGCCCGGTCTGATCCGCAAGGATATATCCGAAAGAGCCTTGGGGCCTTCAGGAGCATAGGCAAAGTCAACATGGTCCATTTCAATTTCCCCCCGCATGGGTACATCAATATCCTCCCGTAGGGGAGTTGCGTTTCCCCCTCGCATGGAAGTGGCAAAGCCGTAATTTTCAGCAGGGTGGTGGCTTTCCTCAGGATCGTGAATTTCCTCAGGATCGTGAATCGTCTTAGGATTATGAATTTTCGCGGGATTATGAATCTCCTTAGGATCATGAGTTTCCTCTGGGGCCGAATCACGGATTTCCGGGTCGCGGATTTCCGGCTCGGTCCGCAGCACTTCGTTGATCCTGCCCATGGAAACCGATCCACGCTGGAAAAGGTTGATTACCCATCCAAGGGCCACGGCCGGCCACAGGAGCAGCCCCAGGTAGCCGATAAAAGCGGCCAGCCCTCCGATGCTCATCTGTCCGTGAATCACTTGCCCGCCTCCTATCCAGAGGATCAGCAGCAGGAAGATGCCGGTCAGGAACGACATCATGGGATGAAATATCCCTGCGATTTTGGCCAGTTCCATATTTTTGTGCAGATATACATCATTGGCCCGCTGAAACTCCTGAGCCATCCATTCCTCTCTGGCATAGGCCTGTATGACCCTGATCCCTGCAAAATTCTCTTGAATCTGGGTGTTGATCGTGGAGAATTGCTCCTGCACTTCTTTGAAGCGGACATGAAGTCTGCGCGAGAGTTTCATGACCAGGAAAGAAATTATGGGAAAAAGGATAATGATCGAGAGGGTCAATTTCCAGTTGGTGGCAATCATAAAACCGAAATCCATGGGAAACAGGACCAGGGTATGGGCAAAGTACATGAGTCCGGGACCGAGCAAATTGCGGACTGCATTGAGGTCATTGGTGGCGAGAGACATGAGGTCTCCCGTTCGCCTCTTTTGGAAAAAAGAGATGGAGAGGGTCTGGAGATGAGCGAAAAATTCATTCCGTAATTCGTACTCGATCTTCCGGGATGTGCCAATCAGGATGTTGCGCATCCAGAACCTGAAGAATCCCTGAACGAGAGCAAAAAGGACTATCAGGCCAGCATACCGCAACAGTGTGTCAGGACCGATCCCCGCCTTGATGCCGTCAATTGCCCTTCTGAGTATCCATGGGATAAGCAGGGTAAAGATACTGGTCAGAACAAGCGATAGAAATCCGAGAACATAGGCAGTTTTAAAGCGAAGGAAATACTTCTTTAAACCGGCCAGTTCCCCAAGTGATGATCCGGGCTTCATTTTCACCTGAGATTCCTCACTTCCAACTCTCCGCGCGTGCTTCCCGGCGTTTTCCTGCTCCTCAACAACTTACCGTCCTTTGCCCGCACTTTGCCAGGCTTCTCAGGGGCCTGCTGTACTTCACCGGACCAGACAAGCTTGCGCCCTTGACCAGCCTGCTCCAGATCCCGCAATTCGACAGACTACTCCGTCCAGATCTTCTGGTAATACTGCTCATATTCGGTTACCTTCTCCTCTTCGGAAAATCGGTTTACGGCCAGATATCGTCCCCGCTCTCCCATTCGCTGGCTGAGTTCTTTATCTTCAAGGATCAGCAGGGCAAATCGGGCCATGGCCTCGATATCCCCCTTGGCGACCAGAAATCCGCTGCGGCCGTCTTCGACTACTTCCGGCAATCCTCCCACCCGGTAGGCCACTACCGGTACCTGGCAGCTCATGGCCTCGAGAGCGGCCAGGCCGAAACTTTCGGTTTCGGAGGGGAGTAAAAATAAATCGGACATATTCAGGATTTTCTGAACAGAATTGACAAATTTTAGAAAGTGCACCTTCGCGGTCAGTCCCATTTCTCTGGCCAGCTTCATGGAAGTCGGAGTTTCCGGCCCATCTCCCACCATTAGTAAAATTGCCGGGACCCGACGTTGAATGAGCTGAAATACCTCCAGCACGTCGGGAATTCTCTTAATCATCCGAAAATTAGAGATATGAGTGATAATTTTTTCATCGCAGGGTGCAAATTTTTTTCGTATGATAGGAATGCTGGTTTTTGCGAATTTGCGGGCGTCCACAAAATTATGGATTACCTTAATGGGGTTTGAAAATTCAAATTCCTGCCGCGTAATCTCGGCCAGATAATGCGAAACGGCGGTGACTCCATGGCTTGTTTCAAGTCCGAAGCGGGTGATGCTCTTGTAGGAAGGGTCCATACCGATCAGACTGATATCAGTGCCGTGCAGAGTGGTTATGATTTTGGCCGGATAATCTTTCAATGCTTTCAGGGCCAGATAAGCGGCCATGGTATGGGGAACCGTATAATGGACATGGATAATTTCCAGTCCGTACTTTTGAATCACTTCGATAATCTTTGCAGCCAGAGCCAGCGTGTAGGGAGGGAATTTGAACAGCGGATAAGACACGACCTCCACCGAGTGAAAGGTGATTCCCTGATCCGGCCAGGACTCAAGACGCACCGGCAGATGATAGCAGATAAAGTGTACCTGATGCCCCTTACGAGCCAGGAACTTGCCTAATTCCGTGGCAACTACTCCACTTCCCCCATAAGTAGGATAACAAACGATACCGATTTTCACACATTATTCCTCTTCTGTTTAAAAACCATTTACATCCGTCTATCCATATTCAGCGAGAGATTGTCGCCTGTCTTTGACGAAGATACCGCACCGAGAAAATATCACGCTCAGTACAGGCCGCGGGAATTTCAAGGCCGATTGATCTTGTCTCATTCGCGGACACTTGTAAGCAAAATTCCAGCAACTCGTCATTCTAAGCTTTCGCTCAGAATGACGAGTGATGTGCTGCATGGATGATAATCTATCTGGTGGCCGCGCATTGAGCGCGATGATTACTTAGAAAATATCACGTTTCCATTTACGCTTAAACCTATACCGGAGATACTTTTTGATGAGTTCCCGAACCGGCGGAATCAGGAGAGCAAAACCCATGGCATCGGTCAACAGCCCCGGCGTCAATAAGAGGAACCCTCCAATTAGAACGCATATCCCATTAAGAAGCTCATCGGAAGGAACTCGACCCTGGATCAGTTCTTCCCGTATCCGGGTAATCACTCCCAATCCCTGCTGCTGGGCAAGGGCTGCACCCACAACGCCCGTGATGAGAATCAGCAAAATGGTATTGAGTGTACCGATCAAAGCCCCAACCTTGATCAAAAGAGCTAATTCCAGGAGCGGAATTCCAATGAAGAGAATTAAGAGCCAATAAAACATATAATATCCCCTTGCACCTCTAATATCTCCTTGCACCTTCCCGTAACCACAGCTTATGTACCGTGCCATATATGCGCACCATGCCATACATGTACCATGGATACATTTGCCACGCTGTAGTCATAGCCGCAGCATTAAAAGCCCTTCTCTGAACTGATATAGTAGTATAGCATCAATGAATAGCAGTAATCAATTATAGAACAATTGTACAAAGCTTATAGAACAATTGTGCAAGCTGGAACGATCTATTGGCCGGTTTTAAAATTACCAGCCTTTACCTAAAAGAGGTAACCATCATTCCCGGCTATCGAGAGAATAAAAATGTTCGCTCCCAGTCTGTCCGAGTAAGGATACAACACCAGGCTTTAGCGCGTCATTATTTTCTGCGCCCAGTGTGTCTCTCAGGGTTTCATCGGTTTCATGAGTATTTCTCATCCTTGCCCTCCATGATAAAGGGTTACTCATGGTACATATAATTTATGTAACTTTCAATAATTCATGAAAAAATTATCCATTAGACTACGTAACGATTAAGATAAGCTCCCGTCTAGCACGAAGAAGGCAATGATTTTCCAACTCAAGAGGAAAGAGAAGGAGAGTAATTATGGTATCCGTTATGCTTTAGATGGCTCTATTCGAAAAATCCTGGGATGCCGCATCACGATAAGAGCCGGACCCACTTTTCAGAATAGGTATTACATGGAAAGTGCCGGAATAATAAAACAAAGCGGCGTAGCAATAAAAGCGGAGCAAAAAAATTGCTGGGTCTTAACATACTGCTTAATTGCCAAGGACAGGCAAGGACAGGGGGGAAAAATGATGGTATATAATGGAACACAGAGAGCAAGGCTCTTCAAATACCTGTTAATAACACTCACAGTGCTCTCCATTGGTTTGATGAAAGCAGCCGGGTTATTAGCCCAATGGCCACCTTACAGTACCGGATTAAGTATTGGATCATTAGGCAGCGGACTTTCCTTTGATTCTCCATTCCTTTCATTCAGCCCGGTATACAGCAATCCTTTCACCTTGGCCTTATCTTTTCCGCCGGCATTATCTTCATTTTCCGGATCAGGGACACGAGGAGGGGAGAGCTATGGCAACAGCTTCGTATCTTTAGGGAACTACGGGCAATTCGGTCAAAATAGCCAATATATCCAATATAGTCCAATTAGCCAATATAACAACACTTCAATCCTTTCCCTTTTTCCATACTCTTCCTACGGAAATAGTAACCCATCGTCACTTTTTTCATCCCTGATTGGACCGGCATATAGCGGTTCCAATGGCAGATTCTCTAGTGGCCTCTCTGGAGGGCTCTATGGAGGATCCAATGGAGGACTGTATGCAGGGGTGACCAGTTATTACAGCATTTTCCCTTCGGGCACTCCTTTTCTTTTTCCTCAACCGTATAGCAGTGCTTCCGCATACATGGGATCAGGGGCAATTTCTTCTTTGGGACCGCTTCAACCGGGGACCATCGGTTCCCCGATTGTAACAGTTACATCTAATACCCGATGGAATGAGGTGCCGAGTATTATACCGGTCCAATATCCCCAGACTGTGACAAAACCTGCTCCTGCACCGGTAAAGATGGAAGGAGAATGGCAAAGCCGACAGATAACCAATGCAAACACCGGGGCAGCAGCGGCTGGAAGTCTGGCACTCGATACAAGCAGTGAACCAGGCATCCTTGAGATAGCAAGTTCCCCGTTACCTCTTGGCAGCGGACCTGTCACTCAATTCCAATATATCCCAACCTCAGGCGATGCACCTATTTCCTTCATGGCTGAATTCCCCTCAGGTTATACGGCTGTTTTCACTGGTACAGCAAATAACAGTCTTTGCCCTCTGAATGTTTATTGCGCTTTTGCTGGCATTTTTACCGTAAAAGGAGAATATGTAATTAAAGATGACCGTGGTCAGGCAGCCGATCAGGGGACATTCAATCTCGAAGGACCTGTAAGAACGTATAAACCCAGACCAAAGCCTGTGGCAGCCATTCAGGTGCTGGGAAACCCCAATGGAGGAGACATTCTCTCCCTCACTACAGGGCCGGACGGCCGTATTTACGGCGGGACGAATAATGGCTCTGAGCGGGAAGGATGTATGTTCGTTTATGATCCGGTCACAGGAGAGCTCACCGAGCTTGGCAAGCCAGGCTATGAATGCGCTTCCATGGTCACCGCAAATGACGACCTGATCTATATTGGCGGCGGGAGTAAGTACATATCGGACTATAACACGATGGGGTATGCCAACCTGGCTGTCTATGATCCCCAAAAGGCATGGAATCCTGGCAGGGGACTTGATGCCAACCCCCGGGATCTCGGCCAGGTGGTTTCTTACCCCGAAGATACAAGGGCTATACCGATAGAGGTCAGGGACCTGGTTGCAGACCGGGACGGCAGGATCTATGGCTGCACAGGATGGAGAAATGTAGGGCCAAGAGATTATTACGCCCATCTTTTTGTCTATGACCCCAGGACAGAAAAAATCGAGTACCTTGGCCAGCCGATTCCCCATCAGGGCAGTATCAACAGCCTGACTATGGCTTCTGACGGCCTCCTCTACGGTGTTGTCCAGCCTGCCCCTGCCAGTACATATAAACGGCCTGAAGGCAAGATTTTTGCCTATGACCCTTTTGCTAAATCCTTCTCCATAATTGATCCCAAGCCGGTGGATGAGGGAGTTCTAGCGCTTACCATAGGCCATGACGGTCTTATCTATGCTGCTGGCACCGCTGACATGAACAGGATATTCAGCTATGATCCTGCTTCTTGCATCTTTGATTCGAAAGGGACTCTTGGCGGGTGTGCCGAAGTCCTGGACATGATCTGTACTGAGAATGGCCTCATTTATATGGGGTCGGCGGTAAACGGCTACCTTATCCGCTACGATCCCACGAAACCCTGGACAGACAGGCCCTGGGATGAATCTCAGGACAAGCCAGGCGTGAATCCGAGATTATTCCACTGGACAGGAAAGGTTGGTGCTTTGACTGAAGGGCTTGATGGGTATATCTACTTTGGTACCCTCGACGGAAATTTGCTCGTTTATACCGGGGAAGAGTAGACAGAGCCTCATGCAGGGACTAGGGGCTGAAAAGGGGTAACGCAGCAGGGCCACTGTGTTTAAGATTCCACCTTGGGGTGGAATTTCAAGTCAGGGCACAGCCATCATCGGCTTTCCCTCTTTTATCGCACCGATGCCTGGGTTCTCAGACTGGAATTACACGACCATCGGGGATTACCCGATCAGTTTCATGAGTACCGCTGATACTCAATGGCACAGGAGCACAGGATGAGGATTTTTCTGCCCCATTCTGTGCCATCCATTATACCATTTCTTTTGGTGGAGCGAAGAGCCCCCTTCTATTCCCTAACTACATATTATTTAATGATTTTAACTGCCCGTGTATTGAGCGTGATGTGTAATAAGAGGAAAGATTCATTGATTGAACCATATTAAACCGATACTAACCAGTCATGAAGGTCGAGTCGTAAAAACATTTTCGCCAGGAGGTATTCTCAATGGAAATAGAAACGCCTATGAGCAGGAATGTGAGTATGACTATGATTTACTGGAAGGAAGGTAATTATTGGCTGGGAAAAATCCTTGAACATCCGGAAATCATGACGCAGGGAGAAACCCTCGAAGAACTGGAGGAGAATCTCAAGAATATATACCTTCTCATGATTGAATGGATGACGTGCCTGAAAGATGCCGGGTAGAAAAAACTATTTCACCGACCATCTGTCTTTTCATCCACGGACAAAAGGTACGAAAATGGAGGTGCTCTGGAGTCCTCAGGGAGGGCTCGTACTCAAGGAGTGCTCAGGAGTGCTCTTCAAGGTGGCTCCAGTGGCTCAAGGCCCTCATAATCCTCACAATGAATTAACAGAAAAGGCCGTTGATTTCTCCCTCGGAATGAACTAAACTTAAGTCTCTTAAAAAAGACCCCAAGTTAACTTCTACGAAAGGAGACTATCATGAGTCAAAGCGTGTTAACTAAAATCCAGATACCCGATTATACGGGACTGGATTACAAGGTTGCGGACATGTCCCAGGCGGATTTTGGCCGCAGGGAGATCATTATTGCCGAAAAGGAGATGCCCGGCCTGATGGCGGTGCGGGGAAAATATGGCCCGCAAAAACCCCTGCAAGGTGCACGTATTACCGGCTCCCTGCACATGACCATTCAGACAGCCGTCCTGATCGAGACGCTCAAAGCGCTGGGGGCTGATGTGCGATGGGCCTCATGCAATATCTTTTCGACTCAGGACCATGCAGCGGCAGCAATTGCAGCCAGTGGCACACCGGTTTTTGCCTGGAAGGGCGAATCACTCGAAGCATACTGGGAATGTACCTTTCAAGCCCTGAACTTTCCCTGTGGCCATAATGGTCATCCTAATGGACAGGGGAGCTGTGGACCGAACCTCATCGTGGATGACGGCGGTGATGCAACCCTGATGGTGCACCACGGCTATTGGGCCGAGGAAAATCCGGCCCGCCTCGACGAGAAAACAACCAATAAGGATCTGATTATTATCAATGCCATCTTAAAGCGTCAGCTTAAGAAAGATCCTCAGTACTGGCACAAGATGGTCAAAGATTTTCGCGGCGTGTCGGAGGAGACTACGACCGGTGTGCATCGTCTCTATCAGATGATGGAGAATAAAACACTCCTTTTCCCGGCCATTAATGTCAATGACTCCGTGACCAAGTCAAAATTCGACAACCTGTATGGGTGCCGCGAGTCTCTGGCCGACGGCATCAAACGCGCTACGGACGTTATGGTGGCTGGCAAGGTGGTATGCGTCTGCGGCTACGGCGATGTGGGCAAAGGCTGCGCCCAGTCGATGCGCGGATTCGGTGCAAGGGTTCTGGTTACCGAGATTGACCCGATCTGCGCGCTCCAGGCTGCCATGGAAGGGTATGAAGTCACCACTGTCGAGGATGCCCTCAAAGAAGCCAATATCTTTGTCACTGCCACAGGCAACCGCGACATAATCCGTATCGAGCACATGGAAAAGATGCTTGACCAGGCCATTGTCTGTAATATCGGCCACTTCGATAACGAAATCCAGGTGGACAAACTGACGGATTATCCCGGCATCAAGAGAGAAAACATCAAGCCCCAGGTCGATAAATACATATTCCCTGACGGCCACGCAATTTATCTTTTAGCCGAAGGCCGCCTGGTCAACCTGGGGTGCGCCACAGGGCACCCCTCTTTTGTCATGTCGAATTCGTTTACCAATCAGGCGCTGGCGCAAATCGATCTATGGACCAATCCCAGAGGAATAAGCGTAGCCACCCTGCCCAAGAAAATAGACGAAGAAGTTGCCCGGCTGCATCTGGGCAAACTGGGGGTAAAACTGACCCGCCTGACAAAAGAACAGGCCGATTACATCGGAGTGCCCCAGGACGGCCCATTCAAGCCGGAGCATTACCGGTATTGAGATCTCCGGTATTGAGGTTGAGTGATACTTGAGAGCTTATCCCAAAATACCTCCTCCCCTTTTATAAAGTTATAAAGGGGAGGAGGTATTTTTCATCCCATTTGTCAATTCTTCGTTTTATTGAGGAACTTGAGATGCTGATCCCTCTAATGGAGGGCAGGTTATTCCGCAGCCGGTACCTGACCTTGCCACCGGGACCCCCGGTATCCAGTTATCCAGCCGGGGGGAGAGCTACACGATCTGATTCATCTCGAATATGGGCAGGAGGATGGATAGAACGATAAAGGCGACCAGGGCACCCATCAGGAGGATGATAGCAGGCTCGAGGATAGAGGTAAGGCTGTTGACAGCCATATCGACTTCGCTGTCATAGCTTTCGGCGATATTGGCCAGCATTTCCTCCAATTGCCCGCTTTTTTCCCCGATAGCGATCATATGGGTTACAATGGGGGGAAATACCTTGGCCTTTTTCAGAGGGACAGCCAGGTCTTCGCCTTCCTGGAGGCAGTGGCGGGCTTCATCTATGGCATTGGCCAGCAGGCGGTTGGTGATTACATCCTTGACAATGGTCAGGGAGTCCAGAATGGGAACTCCATTGCAAACCAGGATGCCGAGGGTTTGGGCGAAACGGGCGGTATCGATCTTGCGGATGAGCTCTCCGACGAAAGGGATTTTCAATAGAGTTTTATCGACTAAAAGCCCGCCGGATTCCGTCGTGCGATATTTGCGAAAGGCCCAGATGAGCATGAATACAGCCAGGAGCAAAGGGAGCCAGAACGCTTTCAAAAATTCGCTCGCCCGGATAAGAAACAGCGTTGGCAGGGGAAGGTTTTGTTTCATTTCCACAAAGATGTTGGTAATGGTAGGGATTACGTACATCATCAGGAATACCAAAACAGCGGCACCGATAAAAACCATGAAGATCGGGTAAGCCAGGGTTGACCAGATTTTGTTCCTCTGCTTGAGCTTTTTTTCCATGTAGTCAGCCAGACTGGTCAGAACCTGATCCAGGGAGCCACTCGCCTCACCGGCACGGACCATTTGCACGTACAGCCGGAAAAAAACCTGAGGATGCTCCGAGAGTGCTTTGGATAATGGCATCCCCCCCTTGACCTTGTCCCGGATTTCGATAAAGATTTTTTTGATGTGCTCGGCGTCAATCTGATCGACCAGCGCAGTCAGGGCTTGCATCAGGGGCAACCCTGCCTTGAGAAGCGTTGACAGTTGCCGGGTCAGAACCGCGATTTCCTTGGTTTTGGTCTTGGGGTGGAAGAGGGGGAAAAGTTCGCTTTTTGACAGCCGCCTGGTAACCGAGGTAGCCTTGAGCTTGAAAGGATAGATATTATCCCTGCGTAGCTTCGATCGTGCATCCTGGGCGTTATCTGCATCGATCAGGCCCTTAACGGATCTGCCTTGAGTGTCTAAGGCACGGTACTCAAATATAGCCATAGTAGCTTTCCATACATAACCGCAGCAGCGTTCCATAAAAGCCGCAGGCGGTTTCCCGTGAGAAAATATCCGCTAGAAAACGTCTTCCTGGGACACCCGGAGGACCTCTTCAATGGTGGTGAGTCCTGAGGCAACCTTACAGGCGCCGTCCTGTCGCAGTGAAGTCATACCACGCTTCAAGCCGATTTTTTTGATTGATCCTGCCTCAGCCCGGTTCATAATGGCCCTTCGCACTTCATCGTCGATAGCCAGAAGTTCATAGATTCCGGTTCTTCCCCGGTATCCGGTATGCAGACAACTGGAGCAACCGTGGCTGGTGTAGACAACTCCTTCAGGCAGATCGTTCAAAGTCAGGCCGATCTTTTCGAGTGAGACGGGGTCAGGATGAGTCGGCTTTTTGCACTTTGGACACAAAACACGAACCAGACGCTGTGCCAAAATAGCGATAACCGAAGAAGCGACCAGATAAGGCTCAACTCCCATGTCGTGAAGTCGGGTAATGGCTCCGGCAGAATCATTGGTATGCAGCGTGCTGAACACAAGGTGTCCGGTCAGGGATGCCTGGATAGCGATCTCGGCGGTTTCCAGATCCCGGATCTCCCCCACCATAATGACATCAGGGTCCTG
>JBFMGO010000005.1:31721-53772 GCA_040752695.1 bacterium | reverse complement strand
AGAAATGGAGATTGATTTTGGGCATGACCTGAATCTGCCCGATCCCGTCTAACTGATATTCGACCGGGTCCTCAACCGTGATAATGTTTTTATCGGAAAAATTGATCTTACGAAGCACAGCGTAGAGGGTAGTGGTCTTCCCGCTCCCCGTAGGACCGGTGACCAGAATAATCCCATGTGAAAAGCCGATGAACGATCCGAATTCTGTCAGGTCTCTTTCGGAAAACCCAAGGTCTTCCAGGGTCAGAATGTTGGAATTCTTATCTAGGAGCCGCATTACTACCCGCTCGCCGAAGGCCACGGGAATGGTGGAAACCCGGATATCAACCTCGCGGTCAACCAGCTTTATTTTCATCCTGCCGTCCTGTGGAAGACGCTTTTCGGCAATGTCCATCTTGGACATGATCTTGATTCGGGAAATAATGGCAGTCTGATACTTTTTGGGCGGAGTCAGGGTATCGTAAAGAATTCCGTCAATCCGGTAGCGGACACGCAATTCCCGCTCCAGGGGTTCCACGTGTACGTCGCTGGCCCTTTCCTTGATCGCCTGGAGTAAAATAAGGTTGACCAATTTAATAATGGGGGCCTCATTGGCCATGTCCAGAATATCTCTGGCCTCTTCGCCGATATCAGCGATCAGACTGGAGGAGTCTTCCATGTCCAGATCCTTGACCATTTTTTCGGCAGATTCCGGTGACTGATGATAAACATCATGGATTGCCTCGAGAATCGTATCTTCGGTACAGATGACCGGCC
This sequence comes from bacterium, assembly GCA_040752695.1. Lineage (GTDB taxonomy): Bacteria > SZUA-182 > SZUA-182 > DTGQ01 > DTGQ01 > DTGQ01. The sequence goes on along the minus strand of JBFMGO010000005.1, from coordinate 53,016 downwards.
TGACGGGCTGATTGCATAAAAGCCGGACATCGTCCAGAAGCTGGATCTGAAGAGGATCGGAGACGGCCACTTTAATCAGACCGTTTTCCTGGGCAAAGGGGATCAGCTTATACTGCCTGCAGAAGTGAAAGGGAACTTTTTGGATCAATTCCTTATCCAGTTGAAAATCGATCCTTTCCTCGAAGGGTATCCCAAATTTCAGACTCATGGCACGCAGAAGTTCGGTTTCGTTCAGATAGCCTAAATGAACGAGAATCTTGCCAAGCTTCCCTCCTTTGCTTTTTTGAATGTTCAGCGCTTCGGATAGCGACTCTTCACTGATGAGGTTTTGATCAAGGAGAATATTCCCTAAACTCTTCTTTATCACACCCATTGCTTATTCGGCTGCTCCACTTTTTGATTTTTTAGCTGCTGCTTCGAAAATCGCCGGGCTGCCCCCCTTTGGCAGGGATGGCATTGTCTTTTTTTATTCTTTCCGGCTCTCGGCTGGTGTTTTCCAAATACTCTGCCAGGTTACCTTTCACCTTTTTGGCAGGAACGGCAATGTCTCTCCCTTTTTATCCTTCTTATTCTCTCTATCCTCACTGACTATCGGCTGCTGCTCCACCGCTGGCGGGGTGCCGTTCAGCTTTTTGGCAGGGAGGGCCCTATCTGCCTTTATATCATCTTTGGCTTTTAGTTGCTGCTCATCTTTGACTTTCGGTTGCTGCTCTGGCGCTGCTGGATTATTTTCCACCTTTTTGGCAGGGACGGCATTATCTTTCTTATCCGGTGCAGATAGTGTATCTTTCGCATTTCCTGTACCTTTCATGTCTGTTGCAGCTTTTGTATCTTTTGCAGTTTTTTTTGCTTTCCCGGTTGTATCTTTTGCAGCATTGGTGGCTTTTCCGGTTTTCGACTGCGGTGCCGGTGCCTGCTCTTCCAGCTTGTCCCTCATCCCTTTTGTGAAGATGTCGATATCTTCTGGTTTTGTGACAATATGAGGAGTAATAAATATCTGAAGGTTTCTCTTCTGACCCCTCTTGCTTGAAGATTTGAAGGCCAGGCCAAGGACAGGAATGGATCCCAGACAGGGGACCCTTTGAGAATTTTTAAACTTATCATCCTGGATCAATCCCCCCAGGACTACAGTTTGGCCGTTTTTGACTACAACGGTGGTTTTGGCCTGTCGAATGGTGGTGGTGGGGATAGGTCCCGCCTGACTCACTGTGGCGTCAACCACCTGTTTGATCTCCTGATAGATTTCCAGCTTGACATAATCATCCTGATTGATGTGAGGAGTGAGGCGCAGGGTAAGTCCCACGTTCTTGTAATTGATGGAATAGATGGAACTGCTGGTATTGTTGGCCAGAACTTCCCTTGATCCGGCAAAGGGGACTTCCTGGCCGACGATGATCTCGGCCTCCTCGTTGTCGGTAGTGAGGATATGCGGAGTGGAGAGGATATTGACGTCGCTGTCGGTCTGATAGGCTGCGATCAGTGAAGCCAGGTTGGGAAAAGAGGTACCGCCCATGCTGATATATCCCTTGGTCAGTCCGATAAACATACCGCTGGGGGGTGCCAGAGGGTTAGCCATTACACTGTTGATTTTTCCGAAGCTGGTTCCTCCCAGGGGAAGGAGTTCGCCCTCATCGGATGGCTCCCGCATGGCCCGCCACTCAACGCCGAGTTCCCTGGATTTGTCATAACTTACTTCGGCGATCAGGGCCTCAACCAATACCTGGGGACGCATGATATCCAGCTTTTCAAGCACCCGCTCGATGACACCGTAATCCACGGAAGAGGCAGTAATAATCAGGGAGTTGGTGGCTTTGTCCGACACCACGGTAAGCGGCGTTTCAGGCTTGGCATCTTTAGCCGGCTTAGCCATAGTCTTGGACATGATCTGAGCCAAAACCTTGGCCATGTCATCTGCCTTGGAGTTTTTAAGGAAATAGACATGGATATCATCCTTGTCCCTGGAGACAGGAACATCCAGTTGCCTGATCAGATCCTTGATCTCCTCGAGCTGATCGGGCTCGGCCATGACAATGATGTTGCCGGTTCGGCTGTCAGGGAGGATTTTCAGAGTGGACCCCTGGGCAGAGCGGGTCTTTCGACTTTTGCGGTAGTAACTGGTCCTTTCTCCGAAGAGGGTTTGTATTTGCTTGGCCAGGGTGTCAGCATCTCCATGCTTGATGGGAATGATCGAGATAACGGAATTTGCGATTTCAATATCGAGCTCTTTTAATATGGTCATAAGCCGGTTGATATTCGAAACCCGCTCGGTCAGAATCAGGGTATTGGTAGGAAGGTAGCTCAGGATTTTGCTTTCCCGGGAGATAAGAGGTTGCAGGATGGCCTTGACCCTCTCGACATCAGCGTATTGAAGGGAAATAAGCTGAGTGACCATCGTGTCACTGACGTCTTCCTCCGCTGTGGGGGATTCCCCTTTAACGGTCTCCAGATTCTTGCTGGCAGCCTGGCTGTCAGGAATGACCTTGATAACATTTCCCGCAACGACCGTGGTATATCCGTTTACCTCCAGGATTGATTCAAAAATCTTGAAAGCGTCCTTAACCGGTATTTCCGTGGGTGAAAGCACGGTGACCTTTCCCTTGACCCGATCATCCAGAATAAAGTTCTTCCCCGTAAGGTCGCTCATGTATTTGATGACCAGGCGGATATCCACATTATCGAAATCCATGGATACTTTCTTATTGCTCTCTTTATCCGAGGAGATCTTCTTCACCAATTCATTGAGTGCCGGCGGAATATCCTGAGCCCAGCAGAACCTGCATCCTCCGTTCCAGACGATTGCGACAAACCAGAACAAAAACAAGAGCCACAAAGTGGTCTTTCTGATCTTTATCACCGAATACCTTCCTCCCGCAGGACATCGCACACTGCTACGGAATATCGTAGGTCAGTGTATGGAGTTGATTTTGCCTTTCTATGATGATCTTGACATTAGATTCGTTTTTAAACTTCTGGTAGGCGGCAAATGCCTTCTCCGGACTATCGACCGCCTCTCCATTGACTTCCTTGATGACATCTCCCGGCATGATGCCCAGCTTGTCAAAAAACCCTCCCTGCTTTACGTTGGCAACCTGAAAACCATCAGGTTTATCAAGCTGCCCCTTGTTAAAGTGAGGGACAATTCGGACCTGGGTTAATAACTGACTGGCATTCTCAATAACCCGGGAGACTTCACTCCGGTCAAGTTCCCACCGGTATTGCGAAACCCGTCTGCCCAGGCGGCCTAAATCATAGCGGCCAGTGGTGGTATTGGGTTGTTCAGGCTCCTTTTGAACTGCCGGTGTCTTCTCCTCCCGCGGGGAACGGGGAAGTTCCGACTCAAAAGCCAGGAGGATCTCCTCGTTTCCACCATGGTTGAGAACCACTTTATTACGATAGATTTTCAAGACTACAGCGTCGGTGACCGTGTCCCCTTCCCGGTAGATATCCTGTTTCTGGGTGTTAAGATCCTGGATAATTGCACACGGACGCGCAATGGTTCCGACGATAGTTCCCAAAAGTTTCAGCTTCAATGGACCCAGGGGTTTTACTTCTGATGGGGGTTTTGGTTCCTGAGATTTCGCTACTTCTTCCTGTTTTTCCACTCCTGCCGTCTGAAAGAGGTTACGCCTGTCGATTATCGCATAATCGGAGTATCTGACAGCAGCGGTTTTTGACTTGGGTTGCGCATCTGAAGCAACCTCTGAATCAGTCAATTCCTCCCACTTGGTACTGATTTTGGACGTTAATAGATCTGCAGCCAGAAAGGAGTCGGCAGTTACGAGCAAGACAGCCAAAAACCAGAATAATCTTTTTATCATAAAAAGAGATATTGTCCTTTGAGGGATCCCTCTTTTTTATTGAAAAAACCCTCAAAATCTTCGTAGAGGAGCTTAAATTTGCTGTGTTATTGTGTATTATCGGGATTATGAGACCCCTAAGTCAAGTGTTTGGTTAATATTACAGGTATTGAAGGGATCTGTCAACTTGCTTCTTTATTCTTTCTTAAGTCCCTATTCGAAAAGTGGGTCCGGCTTTCCCGGCAATGCGGGGTCCCGGCATTCTTCTGAGAAATGATCAAGCCAGCTATGGGTATTACTGCAAAGAAATGAGCCGGCCAGCTATGGGTATGCTCCTGCTCTTTCAGGATATGCTTTCTGCTTCTCAAAAATTGCGCATAAAAAGGGCCCATAAAGCAAAAAGGGACTTCGGATCGATTTTCCCGAAGCCCCCTTGATTTTATAAGCACGCCTGGCCCGATTCGAACGGGCGACCTACGGATTAGAAGTCCGTTGCTCTATCCAACTGAGCTACAGGCGCAAATTTTCTTTAGCCTTTACTCCCCTCGGCTTGGCATCTGCCTCATGGTCTTCCTTATACTTGCTTCAGCCTGGGGCTGCATTTTCATCTGGGATTACACTTTCACCTTGGGTTATGCTTCCCCTTAAATCATACTTTTTTCTAATAAACTAACATAGTTCCATACACTTGTCAATAATGTTTCTCGGCTCTTTTCTCCCCTTCCGCGAAAGAGGTCACAGGCAGCACCAAAAAAGGGAGCCTTCCTGCGGTTCACTCGAGATGGGCGGGGTTCTCTTTGGCACATCAGGGCCAGTATCGGCTTTCACTCTTTGAGTATCGTTTTCTGCGTGTAGTTTTAAGGGCATGGCTGAAGAGCACGCTTTCCGATATCTTTCCGGTAGTGCATTCCATCAAAGTGGATTTTCTCTATTGCCGTATAAGACCGGGAAATGGATTCGGCAATGGTCTCACCAACTGCGGTCACTCCAAGGACTCTTCCGCCGGAGGTCAGGACTTTATCTCCCCTTTTGACCGTTCCTGCATGAAATATGGTCACCCCCGGAACCTGGTCTGCATCCTGCAATCCATTGATCTGTCTTCCTTTAGGGTATGGGCCGGGGTAGCCTTCAGAGGCCAGAACTACGCAGGTGGATGCTCCATCGTGCCAACGCAGGCTTACCTCGTGAAGTTTTCTTTTGAGTACCTTTTGCATGATAGAGATTAAATCTGTCTCAAGTCGCCCGATAATTGCCTGGGTTTCCGGATCGCCGAACCTGGCGTTGAATTCCAGGAGCACGGGCTCGTTATCCTGAATCATCAGGCCCGCATAGAGGACTCCGCGATAATCGATTCCCATCCTGACCATTCCCTCTACTGCGGGAATCATGATCTTGGTCATAATTTTCTGGTGCATTTCTTCACTGATGACCGGTGCCGGAGAGTAAGCTCCCATGCCTCCGGTGTTAGGTCCCTGATCACCATCGAAGGCAGCTTTATGATCCTGTGAAGATGCCATGGGGAGAATCGTATTTCCATCGGTAAAAGCAAGGAAAGATGCCTCTTCGCCCTTAAGGAGTTCTTCGATGATGATCTGCTCGCCTGCCTGGCCGAAGGCCTTTTGTACCATGATCAGTTCGATTGCCCGCAGGGCGTCTTCGGTGTGGGGGCAAATCAGGACCCCTTTTCCGGCGGCCAGACCATCGGCTTTGATAACGAGTGGACGGCTGATATGGCGAACATACTTTTGTGCTTCTTTGGGATCGGAAAATATTTCATAGAGGGCGGTAGGAATGTTATTTTCCGTGGTTAATTTTTTGGCAAAAGCTTTGCTTGATTCAATTGCGGCAGCCTCGCTGACAGGTCCGAAAGCAGCCAGTCCCTGTCTTTCGAATTCGTTGACGATGCCGAGAGAAAGCGGCAGTTCCGGTCCTACAACGGTAAGGTCAACCTCTTTTTCTCTGGCAAACCTGGCCAGTCTGGTGATATCGGTTACTTCAAGAGAGTAACATTCAGCTATTTCCGCCAGACCGGCGTTTCCTGGAATAGCGTACAAGGCTGATACTTCCTCATTTTGGCGGATCTTCCAGGCCAGGGCATGTTCACGGCCGCCTCCTCCGATTACTAATACTTTCATAGAGACTTACTCCTTAAGTCTGTTATCTATGTCAATCCGGGGTCAATCCGGGGCGATTGATGAATCTCAAACCTTATCGTTATTTTTCGTTATTCATCGATCCCATTGGGTGAAATGCTTTTGAGATTATACTTTTCAATTTTATCATAAAGAGTTCTCCGGCTGATACCTAAAATTTTAGCCGCATGCGTTCGGTTAAAATTTACGGTATTCAAGACCTGAATGATAAAATCTTTTTCCGCCTTTTCGATGGCCTTGGTCAGGGTATTTTGCTCATCGTTCGTCTGGTCGGTATCGCCGGAGGGATAGTCATCGATCATGATATTATCCATGAACAGATGAGGAAGATCGATTTGACCATCACCGGAGATAAGGAGTGCCCGCTCGATCGTGTTTTCAAGTTCACGGACATTCCCAGGCCAGTCATACTGGGTGAGGGCAAGCAATGCTTCCCGGGAAATCCCTTTCGCTTTTTTCTGGTTAAGCCTGCTGTATTTTTCAATGAAGTGAGCGGTCAGGAGAGGAATATCCTCTTTCCTCTCTCGAAGTGGCGGAAGATAAATGGGAATAATGGCGACCCGAAAATAGAGGTCTTCACGGAAGGTCTGCTTTTTAATCAAGTCTCTCAAATCCTTATTGGTAGCCGTGACAATGCGGACATCGATTTTGCTGGCCTGATTACTGCCTATGGGTCTTACTTCCTTTTCCTGAATTACCCGAAGGAGCCTGCATTGAGTGGCAATAGAAATGTCGCCTACTTCATCAAGGAAAATCGTCCCTTCGGATGCTTCCTCAAAGAGTCCTCGACGGGCATTGACAGCGCCGGTGAAGGAGCCCTTGGTGTGTCCGAACAACTCGCTTTCCAGAAGAGATTCCGGTATGGCACTGCAATCGATTGCCAGAAAGGGTTTATCCCTTCGGATGCTTCGGTAATGAATGGCCCGTGCAATCAGTTCTTTTCCTGTTCCGCACTCCCCCTGAATTAAAACGTTAGCCATGCTGTCCGCTACTTGATCGATGAGTTTGAAGATATTCTGCATACACTTGCTCTTAGCAATAATATTGCTGAAGTCGTACTTATTTTGAACCTCTTTTCTCAGATGATGCAGTTCGAGGTGAAGCTCTCCATATTCGAGTGCCCGTTTTACCGTGGTACGGATTTTATCCAGCTCAAATGGTTTGGTAATAAAATCATACGCACCTTTTTTCATGGCTTCAACTGCCCGCTCGACAGTACCCACTCCGGTGATAATGATGATAGGCAGGTTCGGATATAATTTCCGGAACCGCTCCATTAATTCTATCCCGTTGACTTCCGGCATGGCAAGATCGGTGATCAGGGTATCGAAAACGGTATTCTCGGCAAGAGAAATGGCTTCATAACTGGTCGCGGCTGTAGTAACCTGATAACCCTCATCTTTGAGTGTTCTGCCCAAGAGAGTGAGAAAGTTCGGTTCGTCGTCCACGATGAGAATTTTTTTCATAAGCACTCCTTACAGGGGTAATTCTATCGTCATCTTAGTGCCCTTCCCAACTTCGCTCGCTATATCCAGGGTTCCGCCATGGGCCTCGATGATTTTTTTTGATACCGACAGTCCAAGCCCTGTCCCGTTGGGTTTGCCGGCAGAGAAAAATGGTTCGCAGATACGGGCCATATTTTCAGGAGGAATACCCACCCCAGTATCCTCAACTGCGATCAGGGAAAGCCCATTGGGATGTCGGGCATGCTGGGTTTGAGTCGAAACGGATACCCGCAGGTTTCCGCCTCCCGGCATAGCCTGAATAGCATTTAAAAAGATATTCATCAAGACCTGCTGAAATTGAAGGGTGTCAATGTTAATCATTGATCCGCGCGCCAGATTGCGCTTGACATGAATGCCTCTTTTATTAATCTGATACTCAAGGAGCTTGAGGCATGTGTTAATGATTTCCTCCAACTTCTCTCCCTGGAGAAGGCGTTTTTGGGGAATACTGGGCCTTGCAAAATCCAACAGGTCAGTGATAATTTTCTTGCATCGGATGCATTCCTGCTCAATAATCTGCAATTCTTCATGGTCCATACTGCTTTCAGGCATTCGCCCCAGCAGTCTTTGGGTAAATCCCAGAATAATGCCCATGGGGTTATTGATTTCATGAGCAACATTAGCGGCAATTTCTCCCATGGTGGCCAGCCGTTCGGAGCGAAGCAAAAGGTCTCCCATTTGCTTTTTTTCCGTGATATCCCTGAGAACTCCGATAACCTGCTCTACACGGGTTTCCTTGTTAAGGATGGGCGCATAGATAATATCCACATAAAGTTGCTGCCCATTTCCTTTATGAAGGAGGATAAGTTCTTTTCTCTCCTTCTGTCCCGTAAGAAAAACCCTTTTGGCAATATCCTGGCAGGCGGGAGTGATAACCTCTGTGCAGCGTTTCCCGATCAGATCATCCGGCGGGGCTCCGATAATCGATGCCCACTTGCGGTTAATGGCGACAACTTTAAATTCCCTGCCGATGACAATGATTCCATCGTCCATTCCATCGAAGATAGATTCCAGCCTTTGTTTATTTTCTAAAATCGTCTCCTCTAATTTTTTCCGTTCATTGATATTGGTGATACTGCCGATGATACTGGATCTGCCCTCCATTTCCCAGTTACGGCAACTGATTACCACATAGTTTTGGCTGCCGTCTGGAGATGGTAAGGCGACTTCTTTGGTGGCAATTTCCCCAGTCAAACCGGATAATGCACATGCTCCCTCGCACTTGCAGATAATATCGAGACATTTTCGTCCAATGACCTGCTCTTGAGGCAAGCCAATGAGATCCAGAGCATAGCCGTTAATGTCGGCAATCTCCAGGTCCTCGGTTACACGGAACATCCCGGCAGGTACTATTTCGAAAAGTGTCCGGTACTTTTTCTCTTTCTTGCGGATTTGTACGGTTTTCTGCTCAACCAGCTTTTCCAGATTTTTACTGTAGGCCTTGATAGTTTCCTCTCTCAGCCTGTAGAGTGTCCCGGAGGTACCAAGGGTGGGATAGAGGGCAATGGCGATAAGTCCGAACATGGTATCTACCCCTGTGGTTATTATGGAATATGTCGGATAGGAAAGATGCAGGATACCTAAAATCAAAAGCAGCGTACACCATAAAAGAGCCCATCGTGCCGAGAGATTACTCCTTGGGTCATAGGTATATTTATTGAGAAAAGCCTTCATGAATTCTCTGGTCAGTTCTTTATTTTGCGAATCAGATTTCGGCTTATTACTCACCCTTAGTATCCTTATAAATTAGCCTATGAAAATGAATAAGTTACCTTGTGGCGTCATTTCTAGTTATTAATATAATTTACCATGACCACGTAAATAATTCAATATAACTTTAATAACCAGCTGATTTCTCATAATATTTTGTTTGCAGCCCGGCAGGATTTTTATCTTTTGACAACCCGGTGCCAGGGATGTACTTTCAGGTCATATGGGGAGATTTCCCTTTACAATTTAGTTTTTTGAGTATTTTCCTTCCCTTCAATCGCAAGATATGTTATTATTTCTACTATAGGCTGTAAGGAGGCTATTGTAGTCAAAAGACGAGAGAGCAAGGCACCTGCACAATTAAGGATAATAGATGAAGAGAGACGGCTTTTTTATTGCCTGGAGTGTCTTGTGGTTATGGCTGCTCCTGTGTGCTCCCCTGTCGGATGCGGCCATTGCTGAATATTTGAAAGAGAATATCAGCCCTGCCATAATTATTCGCCAATTTAATAATCAACTTGCGTTAGGGCAACCTGTAGATGTTTACGTTGACAGTACAGGTAACATGTATGTAGTCGACTTGTATAACAAATCTGTTTTTATTTATGATAGCAATTACCTCCCTTTGAGTCGGCTGGACACATCGAACGGCCTGAAAGGGCCGACTGCGGTGGCTGTTGATCAAAAGGGTAATATGTATGTATCGGACGCAGACAGAGGAATTCTGGTTTTCAATTCCATAGGAAAACTTCTCAGGAAGATCGATCTGGATCAGATGACGAAAGGCAAGGTCCGTTATGCAAAGGATCTGATCATCGACCAGAAGGATAACCTTTATCTGGCGACCGGAACAGAAGAAGGAGTGCTGATCCTCGATCCGGAGGGCAAGCTCAAGGCAGCTATCACTCCCCTGGAGCCGGGCAAGGAAGGAATGCCTCCAAAGCTGGCAGCCATAACTCACGTCACTCTCGATTCGAGCGGGAGAATATACCTTCTGAGTGAAACAATGGGAAAGGTTTATGTTTACGAAAATCCGGATACCTTTCTATTCGGATTCGGGCAAAAGGGAGGGTCATTCGGGAAATTAAGCCGGCCAGCGGGGATTACGGTCGATCGCGCCAAAGAATTAATTTTTGTGACTGACTATATGAGACATACTCTGTCAATTTATAATCTGGACGGAGTGTTTTTACAGGAATACGGAGGCCTGGGAGAAAAGGCCGGGTGGTTTAGTCATCCGAATCAGACCTTTTTGGATAAGGAGCAGCGGCTGGTTATTGCGGACTCTTTTAACCACCGTCTCCAGGTATTGACCATTCATTCTCGGTAGAGGATGCGTGGGAAGGCTCCCCCCGTTGCAGATGGAGGAAGTAAAAAAGTGAAGACGACCTTCTGAAGCAGGTAGTATATTTTTTTAAAAAATGTCGAAATACTAATAGGATATTATGTCGCGCGGGAATAGAAGAAGGTTGATAAAAGGTGAATTGTTTGAAAGGGGGCGCTTAAACTTGAGAATGAGAAGGGTTTTTTATCATCTGCTTGTATTGGTGGTCGTCGGTGGAGTCGTCCTTATGCAGAGCGGGCAGTCCGAAGCGGGAGTAAAGGGACCCTGCTCCGAATGCCATACCATGCACAATAGTCAGGAAGGGGTTTCTGTCAACGAGATCGAAGGAACAGACGTGGGTCCCCAGGCATATCTGATTAAAGGGGCTGACGTATCAGCGAAAAATCCCTGTCTGGGATGTCATAAGAGAAACGATGACGGGCGATACTTCAAAGATCCGCAGGATGAGTATGATGCGCCTCAGGTAAATGTTGATCCCAATGCCAACGATAATAAACTGTCGGCTGCCGGGACATACTATTATGTAACGAAAGGCAAGGACGATGCAGGCGGAAAAAGCTGCCGAAAGGGACATAACGTCGTGGGCATGGGCGACAGCGACGATAATGAGGATGAACTGCTCGGTATTACCCCGCCCGGAGGGACGGATGACTGTATCGGCGGTGCTGACAAGCAATTAACCTGCGCGGGAGTATCCGGCTGTCACGGGAAACGGGACGTCGAAGACCCTTTGGTTTCAATTAAAGGCGGGCATCACAGCCCTGCAACGGAAGCCTACGAGGATAGATTTCGGGATGGAAATACCATCGCATCGAGCTATCGGATGCTTTACCATGTCAAGGGGCGGGTTGCCAGTAACTGGGAGTTCGGGGACCATACGAACAAGTTTCTCAGGCAGGAAGACCTCGCCGGTGAGGACGTAAATATTTATCAGGGAACGGATAAGGAATTGCAGGGAAGTAAAACCGATCCCGGTCCGGACCGCTCCATTAACGGCCTGTGTGGCGAGTGCCATGGATGCAAGGAAGATGACAGTGAAAACGGCTTCCACAGCTTCAAAGGATTAAAGGGAACAGATACTCAGAGCGATGAGATGGCTTCGCCCTGGAAAAGGCACCCGACAGATATAGCGATGAGGCAGGATGCTGAATCCGAGTATAAAGATTATCCGGGAGATCCGGGAGCGGACTATTCCCAGGAAGTACCGGTAGGCTTTCCCTCGATAACCAGGGGAGGGGGAAGCGGTGAACTTCAGAAAGCCAAGCGTGTAGTCCTTTGTGTATCGTGTCATCGCGCTCATGGATCGCCCTATGATGACGCTCTTCGCTGGGACTACAGCAAGATGTCGACAACTTCTACGGATGGGGGCGGTTGCTTCCGCTGTCATACGAAAAAGTATAGCAAGCAGAAGTAGCAACGTAAAGCCGCAGCAAGGAAGTATATAACGACCGGGCGGTTCATCTTGCTTGAGAGTGTGGATACTATTGTTGTAAACCGAAAGAGAGACGTTGGCTGGTATGAGAGCAGGTTGCAGTATTCTTCTTTTTTGTTTGTTGGTTTTAAGCATTTTCTTTCCTTTTCAAGAGGCGATCGCGAAGGATAAGATAGAGTGGCTTTTCGAGGTGCACGGGCTCCAGAAAAGCCACTCCTTCAATCGACCTCAGGGAATGTTTCTGGATAGCTCGCAAAAAAAAATTTATATTGCGGACACGGGTAACCGGAAGGTTGCCATTTTTTCGCTCTCAGGAGAAGCGCTGGGGATCTTCCATGCCGAGCATCCCTTTGCCGCTCCAGTGTGTATATTCACCGATCCAGAGGGAAAAATTTATGTAAGCTGCCGGGAAAAAGAATCCCTGGAGGTTTTTGACGCCAAGGGGAAATTTCTCTATCCTGTTCCTTCCGCTGATTTTTTGAAGAAACATGCCTTTTCCGCAGGAAGATTCGTACTCGGCCCCGCAGGCAGGATATATGCAATAAACAGAGAAGCTGATGAAATATGGGTGTTTGAGCCCAATGGCTCGTTAGCTTTTCGGTTCGGCGGCAGAGGGTCGGAAGAGGGAAAATTTCAATTTATCACCGATATCTGTTTTCACGGAGAGAAAATTTACCTTACCGATGCTCAGGGGATTCCTGTACAGGTGTTTACCACAGAAGGCAAGTATCTGTATTCTTTTGGGAAACACGGCCAACGCGAGGAAGATTTTTCGTTCCCGCAGGCTGTTTGCGTAGATCGCTCTCAGAGGATATGGGTGGTGGATGCTTTCCGCCACCGGGTGCAGGTATTTGATCAGCAGGGAAAACTTCAGTTCGGTTTTGGCTCGTATGGGACGGAGGCGGGCAAATTTTGCTTTCCCATTGATCTTGACTTTGATAACCAGGACAGGATATATATATTAGAAAAAAGTAGCAATAGATTTCAGGTATTTCAGAAGATTTCAGATAGTTCTCATGAGATCGAGGGAACGAAAGGGCAAGGAGAGAAGAAGAGAATGCAAGGAGAGAAGAAGAAAATGTAAGCGTGGACAAGGGAAAAACGTGTACTTGGATGGGCTTATGAGAAAAGCATAGATAAGATGATCAGGTCAGGAGTTATCTGCATCGTAATGTAAAGTGAAGAGTGCTCCCCCCGTAAATTTAACGATGTATAATGCGCTGTGGAATTAGACGTGAAGAAAGTTGTCTCTACCATTGTATGGTTTTGTGTATTATCAATCTTCCCTCTTTCTTTCGTTAAAGCAGGGAATTATCATGTCAAGGGCAAGAACCTGAATTGCTACGACTGCCATACCCTGCATTTCAGTCAGGATGGCAAGATCCCGCAAGTCCCTGCTGGTGCCCGTGCTTGGGGAGATGCGCCTTCGGATTTTCTCTTAAAAAATATCACCTCCGAAATGTGCCTCATGTGTCATGACGGATATGACCGTAAGGCACCGGATGTCATACATCCAACATCCCGTAATTATCAGAGTTCCGCCGGACATCTGGATGAACTGGATAAAACCGTGGATCCCAATCACCCTTTAGTCCATGGCCACACGATGGGAAGTACCCTTTCGCCTCCAGGCTACCCTGGAAGATGGGATAAGAAATTGTCGTGCACTTCCTGTCATGATCCCCATGGCAATTCATATTATCGGAATCTTCGCCCAAAACCTTTGACTGATTCTGCAGATTCCCCGGTAACCTATTTTGCAGGCACCTCTGTGGCCGGGAATGAAGGAAAGGGCATTCAGATACTGGTTGACCTCATGGACCCCAATGACTTTGCCCGCTACGATGTATCCAATATTATTTATCGGCTGGAAGAGGGAACGGGCGGGGAAAAAAGCGTAGGGCTTTCTTCCTGGTGTGCCGCCTGTCATCCGGACTTCAATCCGGCGTTTCATCATAGTGGGGAGGGTGATAAGCACTGGAATCTTCATCCAACCAATACCATTGCCATGAGAGACAACCCCTCCATTCATGAGCAGTGGTCATCACAGAATGCATCAGGGATTCCAACCAGCCCTCCGGCTGTAACGATATATCCGGATAACCGGGGGGAAGACCGGCCTTTTTGCGGCAGTTGCCATAAGGCCCACGGATCGACTCACGAGTATGGGCTTTTGTGGGAGAATACTGCTGATCCCGAGAGGGAAGATGGCCAGTATATGCGGGATACCTGTCAGGCATGTCATAATATCGGTGACGGGAACTACGAATCCAGTCCCCATGCAGATCCCAATTTCGGGGTATACCGGACTGATAAATTCCAAAGAGGTGAATGCGAACACTGCCATCAGCAGCATGGTACACCGCGCGATCCTCAATTGGGAGACCCGAGCGGATTGCGTTCTTATTACACCTATAACCTGTTTGGGGAGAATAACAAATTTTTCTGTCTGTCCGCCGAGTGTCATGGGAAAACTCCAAAGTTTTATACGAAGACCGAGGAATTGTCCGACAAGGGAATACTGATACGGATCGAGGAAAAAGACAAGCCGTATGGCGGTTATTTTGAAGCAAATGATGCGGCAACGGGAAAGCGCAAAGGCGGATTGGACTACCGGGTAAGATGGCCAGGGCAGGCTGCTTACGTTCATATCGACGATCCGAATTTCTCCCCGCACGGGAAGATGAAAAGCGATTTATGCGGCCCGGACTGCGACGAGGGCTCCTGTATGCACTGTCATAAACCCCACGGCACAGGCAGTAAATACGATATGCTCAAAGCTTCCTATAAAGGAACGGTAAACTCGGCCAATGACCCTAACAACTACGAGCTGTGCTTTAACTGCCATGGCGACGATCCTGCCTGGGCCCCCAATGGAATGAGGGAGGAGACCCAGAAAATCGAAACCTACTACCGGCAGCCTGACAACTATGCCGGGCATCAAATTAAAAGTTCAGACGGATTCGCAAGGCCGGGCGATAAACTGGCCTGCTCAAACTGCCATAATCCTCATGGCTCGCTGGGGCATGGCGGAAACGAAAATGAAAATAGGAACCCCAACCGGCACCTCCTTTCCGATGAGCGGCCAGGCTGGGATAATCTGGGAGATACGCTTACCGATCCCAATTCCTCCCGCAGGTTCTGTTTCGGCTGCCATGTTCCTTCCGACTGCACTCCGAAGGACAGCGATGAAGTGTGTGACGACAGGTATGTCGAAGGGATTTTTATGAAGCCCATCCCTGACTTTGCAGAGCATAAGAAGGGGGCAAAGGAAAGCTGCCACGATTGCCACGGCGGAAGCTATATCGATGAAAAATCACAGAATGTCCATCATCTCTCACCCGGAAGCTGTAACATATGCCATGCAGACCAGGGAGTCTGGCAGGCTGACATCCAGAAGTATACCGGCCCTCACAAGATTCATACCACCACCTATGCTTTTGCCTGTGAAATGTGTCATTCGTGGCTGAGTACGGATACAGGGCATAAGGCTACGCATGTCAATCATGCCACACATCATGTGCCTGATTCGGATAATCAGTGGGTGGAGATATGCTTCCATGACGATTCGATTGACTGGAAAGAGTGGTCCATTCATGGCGGATCTTACCAGTATCGGTCCCTTTACCGGAATCCTTACGAGGAGGGTGCTCCTTTCATCACGCCTCAACCGAAATATGACGCTCGTTCGTATGATCCTTCGTATGATAATGCGGCTAATCCCGGAAAGTGCGACGATACCAGAGGGAACGGTACCTGCGTCATGTGGACCGACCAGAGTACGTTTATCGTCAACTCGTGCAGTGCTGTCTGGTGTCACAGCAACGCCAATCCGCTCAGCATTTCCGATGATCCGAACTCTGCCTATTATCGGGAGAACAGCTATGTAGCGAACCCATCCTTTCACCTGACCTGGGATGATCCTGACAAGAATCCCGACACGGGTGCAGCCTGCAATAGCTGTCATGGGTTTCTCGATCCTGATCCCGGATACCCGGTGCCGGAAAAATGGCAGCTTTCCTCTCACCACCGCCAGCACGTCGTGGTGACCAAGGGGGAAAAAGCCGGACAGGCGAAGATCCTGTGCAACCGCTGCCATGCAAACACCTGCAATGTAAACTCGAATACCATCCGGGTTGATGTCACGGATGAAAGGAAGCATCTTTTCCATGTCAATGGCCGGAAAGACGTCTATTTCGCTGGTCCCGATGGCCTGCCTGATCCACAGTGGACCTATACGACCGGTAATAATGGCAATAATAATAGTAATGGCAGCAGTAATAGTAAGAATAAGCCGTTCAGGCTGGCATCTTCCGGTGGTACCGGCAGTGATAATAATCACACCTGTACTGTTTCCTGTCATCGCCGTCTCAGTGATAATGAGCCTCTCCCCGTCTCCTGGGATTGGAATCCGGAGGATGGCCAATCGCAGAATCAATCGGTTTGCGGGACCTGTCATGAAGTGTATGATCCCAACGATCAGGATAAGACCATGGCCAAGGATGGCCATTATGTTCACTTGATCGCTCAAAGGGGACCCCATTCATGGGAGCCGGCTGGTGCTCAGGACAGGTGGTGCAGCGAGTGTCATTCATCTCATGATGATCCAGCCCATTGCGACGGTGAAATAAGCTTCAGAGATGGACATGATTTTGGCTCAACCACGGTATGCGATTCATGCCATAGCCCGGCAGGGGACTACGATGGCGTAAAGGATGCCAAGGATAACTGGAAGACCGGCGTGTACGAGGCAGCAGCAGATGACAGCCTGATATTGAAAGCGGGGATAAACGGGTGGTGTGTCGGCTGCCACGACAAAGCGCCTGCCAGCAGCCGGAGCGATCTGTGTCAGACAGATCCGAATGTAAAGGCCCCGAATGTGGCCGGGGATGAGAAAGCGATAACCCCGTATGGAACGGGATACGGTTATTTTGTGACCGGGCACGGTCTGAGCAGAGCCGATCACTATGCGGCATCCGGGGCAAACGGTGCCGGAGCATCCTGTACTGACTGTCATGACGGGAGTCTGCGACACATTGATCATACCCACAGAACCTATTCAGCCTCCCAAGATAACTACCGGGATGGATACCGGCTCAAGGCAGTGAACTGGCCGGAAAAAGAGGTAACGAATTTAACCCGGCCTCTGGATATTCCCAGAAGACCGAACTCTACGAATCCACCCAGTCCGAACAATGATCCTCAAAAATATTGGACGGACTTTGCCTTATGTTTCAAGTGTCACCAGGATATCGGCGCTTTATTGGGTGATGCCGATGGTCCCGGAGAAACGAACTTTTATGATCCCAACAAGAATCCGAACTATCACCTCCACCATTTGAAAGCCAGGTTTAACGGTACTGCCCTGGACTGGACTTCCAGTTGGGACAATACCGGAGATTCCTCTATCAGTTGCCCGGCATGTCATAACGTGCATGGTTCACCATCGCCCAGGATGATGCGGCACGGAGAGCTTATCAGTACTCCCGGTTCCGAACCTCCTGATAAAGTTCCCGGAATCAATTTCCATTATTTACCCGATCCGCCAGAGGATACCAAGTTGGTCAACAGTATCGGCGGCGTGGTCTTCGAACAGTTTCCGAGAGGCAATGTCGGGGTTTCGAAGACCGGAATCTGCAATACCTGCCATCCGACTTCAGGCAAGTATTTCCGGTCACCTCACGTAGATCCCAATGATATCGATTTTCTCCTGCGGGCCGAAGCCCTGAACAATCCTTCCGGCGGCAGGGGAATCGATGACGGTGACCAACTGGTCCTTACTTTCTCTACGGCTACGAACGGCTATGAAGGGATCAGCGACCGGAGTGATGTAACGGCTTCCTTTGAAGTCTATGAAGACGAGGGCTGCACCCGCAAGAGAGCATGGGGGCCTCTCAGGGGTATAGAGTGGTCGGATGCAGGAGGCCGCTCTCATGATACGTTAAGGATAATCTTAAGCAAAGATACTTCTTTGGATGCCATTGCTGCCGGGTGTTATCTGAAAGTGATACCGGGAAAACTCTCCGGGATAGTCGGTGATAAAAACGTTACGATTACAACCGCTTCGCCCCGGAAGATTATTGGAACGTTCGATTGTTCCTTAGTCAAGGCTTATGCCGAGAATCACTCGCCGGGAGAGGAGCCGGATGCCAGTGAGGAAGACCGGGTAATCATTTCCTTCTCAGGTCCCACCCTTGGCAATGGAGCTCATCTGACTCCCGCTTCGATAAACCAGGCCCTGCGGCTGAATCATGATCATTCCTGGGGCCAGGTACAGAAAATCGAATGGAGCAGCCCGGTTGCCGATACCCTGATCGTGACCTTTGGCAGCGGACTTCCCGCTTCCACAATTGCCGTCGGCGATACGATCACTCTCGGTGATCCCAATATCCGCGACATATCAGGCAATATCATAACCGGCTCTGTTGTACTGGAAGGCTCCTTTGCCCCGGTTGATTACTGGAGCAGCCCGAAGGCGGTATTGTGCTCGAACAATCAGGGAACCTTCAAACATGAGAATTACCGCTCGATCGATGGAGATCCGAATACTTTCTGGTTCCTGGGCGGAGCTGTAGAAGGCGAGATTACCTATGATCTTGGTGCATTCTATTGGATTTCGCAGGTCCAGATCACGACTGGTAAAGGCAGCGGCTCGGTTCCGGTCAGAGTCTGGGTGAGCGGTGATCCGGAATGTGACCAGAATTCTCCGCTCTACAGTCCGGACGCTTCATTAACTGACACGGCAGATGGGCCGTGGAAGGTAACGCTCATCGAAAAAGAAGAATACGACAGCCCCCGGTTCGATGCCATAGGCAGGTATATCAGGGTGAGGGGATGGCGGGAAGGCCACGGTCCTCTTGGGGAACTGTTCCACGAAGTAAAATTCAAGGGAGTGCCTGCCCTGACCTATGTCAATCCGCGCATCGTCAAGGCTGAAGGCAGTGTTATTACGCCGAGTGGCAGCGGAGGGACCGAGAATGGAAGGCTGTTGACCATTACCTTTAACGTAGCTACTAATGGCCCCGAGGTAATCAAAGATCCAAACAGTGTCCGGGCAGTTTTCGAAGTCTATGAAGATGGAAGCAGGAAAGAATGGGGACCGCTCACGAAAGAAGGCATACAATGGTCTTGTGCGGCTGGTCATTCCAATGATACGGTAACGATCGTCCTGAGCAGGGATTCCCTCATCGCTTCTGGTGACTGGCTGAAGGTGATACCGGGAAATTTCAATAAAGGTGCTTTGGAAAATCTGAAAGGGAAAGTTGGGGATCAGGAGATTTTGATTGTTTCATCTCAAAAGATCACCGGATCATTCGACTGCTCCCTGGTCAAAGCCGAAGCTTTGAATCATTCCCTGAGGCAGGAGTTGGGAATTCAAGGGGGAGATCGGGTAGTTCTCACCTTTGCAGGATCTACATCGGAGAAAGAGATAGATGCAGCCTCACTCGATGAGGCACTGCCATTGAGCAACGGCCATGTATGGGGCAAGATACAGAAGGCTGAGTGGAATGCACCCGTACACGATACCTTAACCATAACCTTTGACAGTGATACATCTTTTTCCACGATTGCGGTTGGCGACTTCATCACTCTTGGGAAGGACGCAGTTCTTGATCAGGCAGGGAATCCGCTGACAGGGTCGGTTTTATTGGAAGGATCGTTTGATCCGAACAGGAATGATCCTCAGATAGCGGGTGCCGTGGCTTTGAATAGTTCTTTCGGAGGCAAGGGGATCGATAATGGAGACCACCTGGTCATTACCTTTAATACCTCTACGAATGGCCCTGAGGTGATCGATGATCCAAACGATGTACGATCCGCTTTCGAAGTCTATGGAGATTTGTACTACACGGTCAGGAAGCAATGGGGCTCTCTCAGAAAGATAGAGTGGTCGGATGCGGGTGGACATTCAAACGATACGGTAAGGATAACCCTGGGTACTGTCGTGCAGCAGGATGCTGCCATCACTGCGGGTGATTACCTGGTGGTGAGATCGGGAGAACTCAAGGGAAAAGTCGGCGGAGCCGATGTGCCGGTGCTCTCGGCCCGGGAAATAACGGGAACCTTTGACTGCGGAGTGGTCAAGGCTTATGCCGAGAATCACTCACCTGACGAGGAGTTGGATGCCCGTGAGGGAGACCGGGTAATCATTTCCTTCTCAGGTCCCACTCTTGGCGATGGAGCTCACCTGACTCCTGCCACGATAAGCCAGGCCCTGCGGCTGAATAACGATCATTCCTGGGGCCAGGTACAGAAAATCGAATGGAGCAGTCCTGTTGCCGATACGCTGACCGTGACCTTTGGCAGCGGACTTCCCGCTTCCACAATTGCTGTTGGCGATACGGTCACTCTCAGTGATCCCAACATCCGCGACATATCAGGCAGTACCATAACCGGCTCTGTTGTGCTGGAAGGCTCCTTTGGGCCTGTCTGGATCAGTCCGAAGGCGGTTTCCTGCTCGAATCATCAGGGAACGCGTAACCACGAAAATTACCGCTCGATCGATGGCGATCCGAACACTTTCTGGTTCCTGCAATCGTCTCCTGAGGGAGAGATTACCTATGATCTTGGTGCAGTTTACCGGATTTTCCAGATTCAAATCACAACCGGAGGGACCGGTACTGGCGAAGATGCGGTCAGGGTATGGGTTAGCGATGATCCGGAGTGTGACCAGAATTCACCGCTCTACAGTCCGGACTCTTCATTAACTGACACGGCAGATGGGCCGTGGAAGGTAACGCTGATCAAGGGTGAGAAGCACAACAGCCCTCAGTTCGATGCCATAGGCAGGTATATCAGAGTGAGGGGATGGCGGGTAGGTCCGGGACCCCTTGGCTATCTCTTCCACGAAGTAAAATTCAACGGAGTGACTGCCCTGCCTCATGTCAATCCGCGTATCGTCAAGGCTGAGGCATGGAATGCAAAAAGTGGCGGCGCAGGGATCGACGATGGGGACGAGTTGACGATTACCTTCAATGTGTCCACCAATGGGCCTGATGTAGTCAAAGATCCAAACGATGTGAGTGCTGTTTTCGATGTCTATGGCGATGATAGCGCTGAAGGCACCCCAATCAGGAAAAAATGGGGCAAGCCCGCTCGGATAGAGTGGCTGAATACAGCCGGGCATGCCTATGATACCGTGAAGATAACCATGCAAAGCGGCGAGGCGGATATTGCCGCTGGCGACCGCCTGGAAGTATCTTCGGCGAAACTGAAAGGGAAAGTCGGGGATCAGGAGATTTTGATTGTTTCATCTCAAAAGATCACCGGATCATTCGACTGCTCCCTGGTCAAAGCCGAAGCTTTGAATCATTCCCTGAGGCAGGAGTTGGGAATTCAAGGGGGAGATCGGG
>JBFMGO010000005.1:0-31621 GCA_040752695.1 bacterium | reverse complement strand
AGGCTGAGTGGAATGCACCCGTACACGATACCTTAACCATAACCTTTGACAGTGATACATCTTTTTCCACGATTGCGGTTGGCGACTTCATCACTCTTGGGAAGGACGCAGTTCTTGATCAGGCAGGAAATCCGCTGACAGGGTCGGTTTTATTGGAAGGATCCTTTAATCCTGTGGCGGACTGGTACAGCCCGGCAAAGGTTTACACATTTTCAGTTGGCAGGGATGCTGCAAATTCGATCGATAATGATCCGAATACCACCTGCTGGACTCTTTTCGGATACCGGGAGGCAGAAGTTACTTTCCAACTGGCTGCCGACCCGGATGCACACTATGGGGTTTCCCGGATTCAGGTCATTGGCGGCGATACTGGCGGCGGTAGAAGCCGGGTAGATGCCTGGATTCATAATAATCCGGATGATAAGACAGTGCTTCCAACGGTTACGTGGGAAGTGGACAATACCTTTACATCAGATAGTCATATCAGTCCAGAGTTTGATTTCATCGCAGGAGGCTACCTTACCATTAAGGCAGTGAAAATAACTCCCGGCCCTCTGGGAAGATTCTTTTGTGATGTAAAATTCTTTGGTATAGCGCCTCCCTCGCCTCCTTAAGTGAAGGATGTTGGCAAGCAGGGTATTTATAAAATACAAATTCTACAAAATAATATGGCAGGCTTATTGAGAGAATCGAGCATAATCGTTATAAAAAAAGAGCAGATTTGCTTAAGGATCGTGTCTTATGGTTGTTCATGGTTTCGGTCAGGTGGTGTAAGTATATGAGAAACGGCAAATTTGGGGTGGCTATACTCAGTATCGTAGTCGTGAAGGTGATCGTTCTGGCAGTTTACGGGGTTGGTCAGACTGAAATCATGGTGGACTATCAAAAGAATGGAATACAGCTTTCCTGGACCGAGCCGAACCAAAGGATCACCGGAGAGAGGCTTTTTTCTTCTGAGATTGCCGGGTATAATATATTCCGAAGCCTGGACGGCGAGGGAACTTTCCGGAAAATAAATGATCAGTTAGTCAAGGATGTATTCTATATAGATCAGAGCATCGAGCGGGGGATGTGCTATTCCTATGCCCTGACCACGGTTGACAAGCAGGGACTTGAGGGACCGCGTTCCTCGATCGTGCAGGCAATTCCGCCTTTAGGTCCTCCATCCAACGTGGAGGCATTTGGCTTGAAGCGAAGTGTCAGGCTGACCTGGCGCAAGACCAATAACCCAAAGATCCGGGGATATCATATTTACCGCTCAGAGGCGGCAGCAGGCATGAAGATGCTTAAAATTGCAAGCGTTCTCGATACGGATCACGAATATCTCGATCAGGATACCGTGCCTGGCAAAAACTACTATTACCGGATAAGCACGGTAGATATTTCCTGGCAGGAAAGCGCTCTTTCCGAGGAGGTGGCGGCAACCTCTCTTTTGATCAGCCAGGAAGAGCTGGCCGTACTTGAGCGGGTGAATGGTTTCAGGATCAGCGTGGACCATGGTGCGGTTATCCTGCGGTGGGAGCCGGTCGCGATGGAGAATCTCGCGGGGTATAACGTGTATCGCCGGACAAAAGAGGACGAGGCCAGAGGGATAGCAGATTACAGGATGCTCAATTCTTCGCCGCTCATGGTAACAACCTTTCTGGATGAAGATGTCAAGCCCCAAAAGAGCTACTATTACCTCATTGCAGCTGTCGATAAAGACAAAAACGAGGCACGGTTTCCGAAGGAATTGTACGTGACCGTGGCTGATCTTTACATCAGTTCCCTGACTGATGACTCAAGAGGACTCCCTTTAAAAGGAGGGAAGTCTTTGACCATAACCATGATCGCCTCTTCCGGGAAAAATGCTTTCGTCAGCATCGGCGATTCTCAAGGAGCCACGACAGCGCCCACTCAAAATATCCCACTCAGAGAGACCGATCAGGAAGGGATCTATTATGGTCAGTACACGATTCCGCAGGATATCGAACGGGCCGAACTTATCCTGACCGGCAGCGTGCAGGACGATCAGGGGAAGAGGGTCGAATATGTATCGAAAGATAAAATCACCATCGATAACGTATCTCCTGAAGGTGTCCGCTCGCTTAAAGCGCGAGTGGCCGAGGATGCCGTTTGCCTTACGTGGGATCTTGCAGGGCAAAAGGGTGATATCGCCGCAGTGAAGGTTTTTCGATCCCTGACAGACGCTGCAAAGGGGAGTGCGGCAGGTGGCGTCACAAAGCGTGAGTGCGCGGAAGGCAAAAGCATGGGACTGATCGGCGAAGAGCTTGCTCCTGGCGCATCTCTTTTTTGTGACCAGTCATTTTTGCCCGGCCAGGGGTATACTTATTCCGTCGCAGTGTATGACCGTGCCGGCAATGAGGCACTGGAGTGCCTTTCACTCGTCACACTGCCCGATTCCACTCCCCCGAAAATCTATTCGGTGAAGGAACTGAGCGCTCCCGGAACAAAGCGCCTGGGAGATATCATCCGTATTCAAATGACGGGAGAGCCGAAGGCGGAAGGGAAATTTTCTATCGGTTCTGGAATCAGTCAGGTGTTACAGGAGATCGGGCCGGGCTTATACCGGGGAGAATACATCGTTCAGGCGGGAGATGACCTTTTGGAAGAACCTGTTTTCTGCGAACTGGTCGATCCTTCAGGGAACCGGGGCACTTTATCAGGAGACTTTACAGTTTCTATCGATACTACGGACAATGCGTCAAGGCAGCCGGAAATCGAACAAGTCAGGCATAACGCTTTTCAGTTGGCAGGAGTCAATCCGCTCGTGGCCGGAGACGTACTGCGCATTTCGGTCCTTGGCGAGACGGGATGTACGGCCTATGTTGATTTGGGAGCGCTGATGAGCGAATCCCAGCAGGGAACAACGGGTGTCGAATTGATGTGGGATAGAAATGAAGGCTTGCTCAGGAGCTTTGAAGATGATATCGTTTCCTACCAGGTCTATTGTCAGCAAAATCCCTCTTCGCTGATCAATCTTTTCATTGGCTCACAGGTACCGGGAGTATGGCCGGTTGCGGAACTCCCCAAAGGGAGTGCCTCATACCGGATCGAAAATTACCGGGGAGGATACCTGTTTGTGACTGCCAAAAAAAGCGCGGGAGATGAACAGGTTATCCTGACTCCGAGAATGCATATTCCGCTGGAGGAAGTAAGCCCTGGCCTCTATGAGGGAACTTACGAAGTCCAGCCGGGGGATTATGTAAGGGATGGAAAGATAACGGCCTATCTGGTCAACCGGCAGGGAGAGCGGTCCCTCCCGGCCCTGGCTGACAGCACGGTTACGATCGATACGACAGTGGCCATAGCCGTGACACCCGAGGAGAAGTGCCTTAAGGCTGATGGTAAATCAAGAACCGACGTCCGGATCGAAGTAAAAGATGCCAGGCAGGTCGGAGTCGGCAACCGGGAAGTTGCCATAGAATTATTCACTACCGATGAATATACGGGTATCGCCGGAGTCGGCCGTTTCGATGAGAGTAAATATGGGTATCTCGATAATTTCTATCAGTTGGTTACCGATTTCGCAGGACAGGTAAAGGTGCCTTATGTCTCAGGACTGGCAGCCAAGACACTCATCATGCGGGCTAAAGATTTAGTTACCGGCTGCGTGGGCATAGGATATATCACTTCATATATCGAGGGAGTAATAAATATCCAACTCCTTACTCCACCCAACCGGCAGCGCATGCGCGGGATTCAAAGCGGGCCCACTCTTCAGGTATGGGCCGATCGTGAGTGGCTGACCGCTGATGATGGACACAGCAGGACCGATATCCATGCCAAGGTGCTGGATGAGCAAGGACATCCGCTTGAGGGACATCATATCAGTTTTTCCATCACTTCGGGAGAAGGACGGATCGAGGAGATTATCCCGACGAGCAATAGCTCCGGTGAGGCTCTGGCCCGCTACTTTTCGGGAAAACATATCGGTACGGTGGAAATTACCGCAGTTGATACTTCTATGGGTTTGAGCCGGAAGGTTTATATCGTCCTCAAAAGCGATGCTCCTTCCAAAATCGAGCTTCAGGGTGCGCCTCTCACAATCTGGGCTGATGGTGCGAGCACCACTGATTTGACCATCCGGGTCGGAGATATCAACGACAATCCCAACCGGGGAATCCCGCTGGAAGTTGAAATCATCCAGGGCGGGGGAAAATTGATCCTGCTGAACAAAGAGGCTGTTACCGATTTCCATGGAGAATGCAGACTCAAGTACCTGGCAGGCACCAAACCCGAAACCGTCACTATTCGGGCGCGAGCACTATCGAGTATTCCTGATTCGAAAGTGCTGGATAGAATCCGGATCGCTGAAAAGGGATTGTATTGATCCCTTGCCTGGAACAAAAAGTCAGGAGTCTTGAAAAACCTGATCGCAAGGGGCCTTTTAAGGAGGAAAACATTCTTTTCCTTTTGCATTCTGACAGATAAGCTGTTGAATTCATATACAAAGAGAGGATTTTTACTCATTGGGGAGATTTGTCAGTAAAAGAAAAAACATAGTGCCCGTGATAATCGTGATAGCTGTTTTCTTTTTAGTCAGCCCATGCTATTGCCAGTTGATTAGATTAGGGGTAGACTATCTCTATGAGAAGCGTCCGGAAACAGAGGAAACGTCCGAGTACCGGTTTACGCAAATCTACGATGTGATCCTGGAAAAGAGCGTACGTCCCCTCTATGACCTCCAATTCAAGATTCAATTCAGATCTGAAAAGGAAGAGGATACGAAGAACCGGGTACAGAATCTGCCATCTGTGGCCCTTCATCTTGGAAACCAGGTTCTGAGGCTGGATTCAGGATATAGTAAAGACAGCATCCGCGAACAGGATCTCAATTATGATCTGGCTCGAGGCTACAGTACATTTATCTGGAAACCCTTCTACCTGCCCAAAATTACGGTCCAGTATCAGACCGAGGATAAAGATCTCGATGAAAAAGAGGACAGCGGCAGGGAAAAAAGACTGATCCTGAGAGATGATTACCGTCTGGCGATGGGAATTTTTGTTTTAAGCCACAGCTTTGCCATCGAAAAAAGAGAAGTGACCAGCGATGACACAGGAGATACCGTGGATTATGATAATCATGACCTTAACAATAGAGGACAGATAAATTATCAGTTTTCCGCTTTCGATTCCCGGCTGCAGGTGAATTCCGATTACGAATTATCACACAATGAAAAACAGGATGAGGAAGCCAACAATACCTACCGGTCACTGGAGCAAAAAGCGAACCTGAGGTTTCATGTCTTGCCGGGTCATGATACGGCAGTGTATTATAATTTGTTTTTGGGAGAGATTCAGAAAATGTCGGAGCATGACCGCGAAAGAAGCGTAGGGAATTCCATAAAAACAGAGTTTCTCCCCCTTACGTATCTGAAAACGACCTTAGAGGCAAGCCATGATAACCATTGGGACTCACAGGATGATATACGTAACAGCGTATTGACATATGGACTGAGGCTGGAGCCTGAAATTCCGGGCTTATTTCTGGCTCTTCCGATGCCTCCCTTGAAGACATCGCTCCTTTTGAGCAGCTCCCTGAACGAGATAAATGGAGAGCCTGATTACCGGATGAACTCCGCTCTCTTGAAAGGCTCGACGGAAATATACCATGGAGTCGAGATCCGTACTGATTTTGAACTGATCAATGCCAAGGATTATAATGATCATGATGAAAAATGGGAAAAAGATATTAAATTTGATGCCAGCTTTGATTTACGGCAAGATTTGAAGTATTATTTCCGGAATGAAAACGACTGGATAAGCATCGAGCAAAAAGATCAGGAAGGGGAGCGAACCACGGTCGATACCTTCGATGGTGAGATCTGGCACCTTATCACCTACAGACCGGCGGATCAACTTTTCTTAACCTTCGATAACAAACTTACCTATGGTGATACGCACACGGTGACCTACAGCTACCGGGTTGGCTGGGTTCCTGTACCCAAGTTGCGACTTGAGGCCCAGTACCAATCTTCCGACACAAACGAAGAAAAGTATTTTTCGAGCGAAATGAATTTCAATATTACCAAGACCTTGAAGTTCAGATTTAAATATACGTATCCGTCAGACGATCAGGTGGTCTCTTTCCGATTCACCCTGAAAACTTAATGTAAGGAGGGCATAGGCAGTGTCTGTGAAAAATGTGCCAAGGGGCCGTTCAATTATCACCAGTGTCGTAGTTTTCATTCTTTGTATCGCTGGATGTGGGGTTAAACCAAAGGTTTATATTAATCCGAACACCAATTTTGGTTTCATTAAACGGGTTGCAGTACTTCCTTTCGAAAATCTTACTTCAGACCGGTTTGCTGACAAAAAGGTGCGCGATGTATTCGTGACTTCACTTCTGTCAACGAATGTAATCGATGTGCCGGAGTTGGGGGAGGTTTTAAAAGCACTGGAAACTCAAGGGGTTGCCTCCCAGGAAGCGGTAACCGGAGATGTGGCCAAAGTTGTCGGCCAGATGCTCGGCGTTCAGGGTCTGATCCTGGGGACGGTCGAGGAATATTCCATGAACCGAACCATGTCAGGATCTTTTCCGGAAATCGCGATCACCATGCGAATGCTCGATGCAAAGACAGGGAATATCATCTGGTCAGTCAGTCATACAACAATGGGCCGTCGGGTATTACCAACGATATTTGGTATTGGTGAGGACTCATTGAGTAATGTGGCCGCCAAAGCAACCAATTTCGTAGTAAAAACTCTCGTTTATGAGTAGTCAAAAGGGTATGAAGCATTCCTTACTGATCGTTTTTATTATCCTGGCAAGTCTTTTCCCAGGCACTCGGCCTGTTGCGACCGCTTCACCGGCTAGAGAAGCGAACGAGGGGATTATTGCTGTCCTGCCCTTCGAGAACCTGAGCGGGAAATTCGGCGCGAGCGAGCAGGTAATGGAGGACATCGCGAAATCGCTTGAAGAAGAGTATTCCATTGTCCCTGCACATCAAGTGGAGAAAATCCTGACTGAACTTAAGGTGAGACATACGGGATTTCTCACCACTGAACAGATTAATGAAATCGGCAAGCGTTTGAGAGTCAAGACTCTTTTACTGGGAATGATCGATAGCTTTCGACAAGAGCCGCTGCCACAGGTATCATTTTTCTGCAATCTGATTTCAACCAAAGGGTCGGCACCGGTTCTGTGGTCGAAATATTTCTGCGCCGTTGGGCAGCAGGAGATCTATCTCCTGCAAAGAGACATCCACATAGACTGGTCATCATTAATGCACAGTGTGGCCGAAGATTTACTCCGGTCTTTGCCGAAAAGTAAAGAAAGATAAAAAATTGATCTATTCATCAACGAAGACCATCAGTCAGTTGCTATCGAACAGTCAGTTATTATCGAAGATGATGAACGGGAAATCCGTCAGCGGTCATCGCGGAAAATTCGAGGGCAGAGAAGACAGTGAAAGAGGATTCGACTGGAGGGGAGACAATGGAAACGGATGCCGGATGACCCGAATAGGGGGAATCCTCCTTGTTCTTTTCCTGATCGTAGCAGCGGGCGGCTGTACGGGATCGCCGAAAGGGAAAGCCAGCGCTGTACTCCAAATGGAAAGAGTGCAGCGTATCAAACGGATTGCGGTACTGCCATTTTATAACCTGAGCGAGCGATTGGATGCGGAAATTATCGTAACAAATCTCTTTATTAGCGAAATTGCGAATGAGAGGCGATTTTCAGTTGTAAAATATGGAGATGTTCAGGAGTTTTTATGGCAGCATAATGTTCAATCCACCGAAACGATTACCAAAGAGGTAGTAAAGGAGTTGGTGGACAGGTTTTCAGTAGAGGGGGTCATTCTCGGAACCATTAATCAGTACCGGGAATGGAGCCCGGACGGGAAAGAGCCTGCGGTTGTGGAAATTTCTGCCAGGCTCGTCGATTGTGAAAACGGACAGACTGTGTGGTTCGGGCGGGAGACGAGAACAGGGCGGGACGCAGTGAAAGTATTCGATATCGGCGAAATTAGATTTTGCTCTCAGCTCACCGTCAACGTTGCGAGGGATTTTTTGAAGGAACTCGGCGGCAGGATTTGAAGGTTTCGTAAATTTAAAGAGAAACGTGAAGGGTTTTGTGGCAGGACCTGAAGTGTCATTTGAAAAGAGAAAAAACAGATTACGGATCGGGTTACTATCGTGCCAAACTACCCAAAGAAAAGAAAACTCGGTGTCCTGCTGCTCGCTCTGGCAGCCTGCATGGCACCTTTCATCCGTCTTGCTTTCAGCCAGGCTCCGCAATTCTCTTCCAAAAAGAATGAATGCCTGCCTTGCCATGAGAAAGCCTTCGATAACTTACCAGCATGTGTACACAGTCCTTTTGGGATGGGAAAATGTTATCAGTGTCATCAGTTTCAGTTTAAGTTCAAGGCAGTACAGGATCATTCATTTACTTTTCCATCCCTCGCTTTTGACCACACGTTTTATTTTCGTTTGAAAACTCTTGTGGCCGAAAATAAAGCGCATGTATCTTCGGTTTATTCTTTTTCCCCCAGGAATATAGACATAAGAGGCGCGGTAATGTCATTTCCCGATTCAGGCGGCTTTTCACAGATAGAGCTCACCTCGAATACTCAGGATCCCTCATCCGCCATCGTTACCTGGAAAACGGAGACAGCCGATTATTGCATGTTAGAGTGGAGTGAAACGCAAAACTCATGGAAAGAACCGAAAGATCCGATGGCAGAGGCCAAAACCGCTCATGCAGAAAATTCGATACTGAGTGCAGAGATCGGGATCAACGCCTGTTATCAATGTCATCTCAAAGAGACTCTGGGAGTGTCCCATCCTGTGAATGTCGTGCCTTCCCAGAAAGTCAGGGAAAAGATGAGAACGGCTGATTTGCCGACTGGGAAAAACGGGCTCCTTCTCTGCATTACCTGCCACTTCCCCCATGCGAGCAGCAAGAGTTACCTGGGGCGAAGGGCAGTCAGCGAGGAACTGTGCCTGGCCTGCCATCCAAAAGAAATATATAACCCGAAATAAGAGTGAGCGTGAGGAGAGGGACATGGAGCATTCCCACCAAAAGAGAAAATGGTTTAACCTCGGTATAAAAAGGCAGTTTCAACTGCGGATTTTAGGATGGATTCTGCTCATTGTGGTCATCTCCTCTTTGATCAGCGGAGGAATCTTTTACCATTACAGTAATCGTCAAATCGATACGACTTACAAGCAGTTTCATGTTCAACTGCATAACATGAGACAGGTTCTCATCCCGTGGACGCTACTGGCCATAGGCATTGGCGGCTTTCTGGCCTTAACGGTTGCCCTGTTTTATCCGCAAAAACTGGCGGGCCCTCTCTACCGCCTGGAGCGCAGAATCCAGAGCATCGCTCTGGGAAACCTGCACGAGGATTTTCGCCTGAGATCGAACGATGAATTACAGGATCTGGCCAGAGAGATCAACCAGATGGGCGCAAGCTTGCGAGAGCGGCTTTTGGCAGCCAGAGAGTCATCCCACTATCTTGATGCCATGATTCAAAAAGACCTGCCTGGAGCCTGCTCGGAACATATGGTGAGAAAACTGCAAACCGAGAGCGCCAGGTTAAAAAAGATATTTGAAGATTTTACCCTATAACCCATATTGTATTGTAAAAAGTACCGTGTCAGCATGCCCCATCGAATGCATTCTGCCTTTTATTATCGAATAGCATTTCTTTCTTTCTGTGTTCTCATCGTAACGAGTGGCTGTGTATCCTCCCTTCGACCGAATAGTATTGTTATTGCACGCGTCAATGACTTTCCCATAACTCAGGCTGATTTCGTGGAGGAACTGCGGCAGTTTCATCTCCACAATAGACCTACGGCTCAGGCAAAAGAGCTGGATATTGCCTCTTTTTTACAGGATATGATAGACCGCAGGCTGATTATTCAGGAAGCGAGGCGAATGGGGTTGGATCAGCAGGAAGGGTTTCAAAGGGCATTGTCTGATAAAAACGAACAGATGTGCCTTGCTGCGTTGAGAGAGGAAAAAATCGTCAAGCCATCCCAATCCCTGACACAGAAGGATGTAGACGCTTACTTTAAGGGGCAGGACGGGCGGCGGCCTCCCCGGATATCGGAAATGAACTGGCTTGAATTGCAAAAAGTGAGGATGAGGAAAGAAGATGCTTTGAGCCGGGCCTATATCGAGGATTTGAAAACAAGGTCCGACATAGAGATTTTCGATCTGTCCGATCCGATGAGCCTTGGTACCCTTTCCGGTCCCATCGCCCGTGTCAATGGAGAAGAAATCGAGGGACAGGACCTCTATGAGGAAATCAGGGCAAGAATGAAGGCTGGAAAGCAAAGCGCTGGAAAGGAAAGCGTAAGGACAAAAGAGGCCAAAGAAGAAGATGCCCCGGATGAGGAGATATCCACATATGCCGAAAAAGGACTCGAACGCCTGATCGAATACTGGCTGCTCAGGCAGGAAGCGCATCGTAAGGGGTATGGTGCAGGAAAGAAGGTCAGAGAGCAGCTTAAGCATTTTGAGGATGAATTGCTCTATCAAACCTTCCTGCAAAAAGTGCTTGCCCCGAAGGTGGAGATAAGGAGCGAAGAGATTGACCGCTACTACCGGGAAAATTCAACACTCCTGCTGCATGAGACTATGGTCTATCTGGAAGAAATCGCCGAAAAAGACCCCAATTCAGCCTGGCGTGATTACCGGGAATTGCTTCAGGGAGGGGATTTCTCCTTTATGGCCAAGCACCGGGCAGCCGGGACTTTTGACAGTCAGGGGGCAGGTCAACCCGAAGTGAATCGAAAGACAGGAGGAAAATGGGTGTCGCTCCAAAGGATGCAGCCGGAATTAAGATCCCTGCTCGTGGCTCAGGGCCTGAAAGAGGGGCAGATCACCCCACCTTTTAAGACCGGGAGCGGATATTCGATTTTCAGAGTGAAGGAGAAAAAGGGGGGTGATAAGATCCCCCTTGAAAAGGTGAAGATGCACATTGAAAAAGAGCTTGCCGCACAAAAGCTGCATTCCCTCGTCCAGGACTGGCTCCGGCGCCTCCGGGCAGCATCCACGATCGTTATCGATGAAAAATACCTGCAAGGATTGACCTCCAGGCATCAGCCTTGATAGTGACGTTTTATCAGCCACCTTTCACTGTTTGAAGCAAGGTTCATTATGATAAAAAGACCCACGCAAAAGGAAGGAATCAGCCCCTCTTTCATGGTTCTTATCCTCTTTCTTTGTAGCCTGATATTCTCTTCCTGTGTGCTGCTTCAGAGGAAAAGGACCAGATTTGCCAGCAGCCGCTGCGTCGAATGCCATACGCAAAAAGCACAAGACTATCTGCAAAAGCTCACGGTGCATAAACCGGTCAGCGAAAAGGATTGCAGCCGATGTCATGAACCTCATGGCTTTGTCGGCACTTTGCACCTTTGGGAACAGGGAAAGCCGGAGCTTTGTTTTCGCTGTCATCCGAAGATACAAGCCCAGGTGTCTCAAAGCAAGACGCCAAAACAAGACGCTGCCCAGGGGGGAGCTTTTTCGGTACATAAGCCGGTGGAAAAATGCACGGTGTGCCATGATCCTCACTCTTCTGATAATGCGAATTTGACCAGGCAAAGAGGGCAGGAATTGTGCTTTAGCTGTCATGACCCTGCCCAGGATCAGGAACCGTTTAACCGGCCCTTTAAACATAAGGCATTGGAAAAGGGCTGTCAGTTGTGCCATCTTCCCCATGCTTCGGATAAACCGGAGCTTCTGGCAGATGAGGAAAAACGGCTGTGTCTTACCTGCCACCGCACCACGGATGATCGTCTGGTTGCAGCACATCAGGGGTATCCGGTGAAAGAAAAGCGCTGTTCACAGTGCCACAACCCGCATTCTTCTGACACGCAATCCTTGCTGCGAGCCAGAATCCATAAGCCGATGCAGGAAAAAAAATGCTCTTTCTGCCATCTTTCGAAAGATGCGAATGAGCCGTTTCGCCTCAAAAAGGAAAAAACCGGTGAACTGTGTTACCAATGTCATGACGGGGAGAAATACCGTACGGCGATCGGGCAGGATGCTCATAAGGCCGTGCAAGAGGGCAGGTGCCTTGCCTGTCATGCCCCGCATGCCTCGGATTCCAAAGGGCTTTTATCGTATCGCGAGCCTTGGGTCTGCTACCAGTGCCACCTGCAAGTGCTAAAGGAAACAGAGCAAAGGAGCGTGCATAAGCCCATGAAAAATGGCCAGTGCACCGTCTGTCATGATCCCCACAGCGCACAGGTGAAATGGCCGTTAAGAGGGGGACAGGCCGGCCTTTGTTATCAATGTCATAAGGAAGGCATGTCAGAGGAGGGGAAATACCCGGAAGGTGACCATAAAGACCTCGACCCGGACAGCCAGGCCGGTGAAGCGAGCCAGCCGGGCTCTTACAGTATTCACAGCCCGGTTCAAAAGGGAGAATGCCTGTCCTGCCATGCCAATCACGCCTCAACCGTTTCAGGTCTCCTCAAGGAACCCATTCCCAAGGTGTGCTATCAGTGCCACATGAAGGAGGAAAAGCAGTATACAAGAGTAAATGCCCATACCCCGGTGCAAAACGGTAACTGTCTGGGCTGTCATACGGCGCATGAAGGGGATCATGAAAAGTTATTGCTTTTTCCGGCACAGGAATTGTGCTGGACGTGCCATCTTCCATTGCAAAAACAGCTTGAAGATGCATCCTTGCATTCACCCTTCAAAAACGGCCAGTGCATGGAGTGCCACAACCCCCATGCCAGTGACTGCAAGAATATGCTTATCCAAAATAGTGGCCTTTTGTGCCTGAGCGGTGAATGTCATCAGCCGCTGGGCCGCGACCTGGCGGCAGGTGGCAAATCTCCGGCATCAGTCACACACAGCCCGGTCAGGAGCTTTCAATGCCTATCGTGTCACCATCCCCATGGAAGCAGGCTTTCCCGCCTGTTGCTGAGCCAATCCGGCAGCTTGTGCTTTCCATGCCATAAGAGCATGGAAGAAAAAATCGGGCAGGCCAATGCCCATGTCCACACTCCGGTACAGAAAGGCAAGTGCCTCACCTGTCACAGCGGGCACGGGGCTTCGCATCCATCTGTTTTAGCCGCGGGAGTGGATTCGATGTGTCTTGAATGTCATAAGCAGGACGAGAAGCTTTTTCTTCGTGCCCATGGGAATATCAGGCCGGACAAGAACCATTGCCTCGATTGCCATGATCCTCACTCCTCAAAAGAGGGGGGATTATTTCGAAGGGTTGTTCATGAGCCGTTTCAATCGAAAAAGTGTGATATCTGCCATCGAAGGACCAAAGATAATGTGCCAGAATGATCAGTGCAGGAACAATCGACGCTCCTTGGAAAAGTGGAGGGGAAAGTGCAGGGGGAAGAGCGCTTCTTTCTCAGTGGTTCTTCCGCTCTTTTTGCTTCTCGTACTTTTTCCATCAGCCGAATCGCGCGCAGGTGTCGATTGCTTCCAATGCCATCCGGACCTGAAAACAAAATGCGCCTCGGGGTATGTTCATCGGGTCGTCAGGCAGGAGAATTGCGCAGGCTGCCATAATCCGCACACAGCCCGGTTCAATCATCTTCTGATCGATGAAGGAGCCGGGCTTTGCTACCGCTGTCACCGTGAACAAAAAGAAAAATGGCAGGGACTGAAAGTGCACGGGCCCCTTCGGGAGGAGGGGAGGGGGTGTCTTGGCTGCCATGAGGCACATGTATCCCCTTACCGATCCCAGTTGAAAGCGAAGGGGCAGAATCTTTGCTTTCAGTGTCATTCGAAAGAAAAGTATACGGCGAGCACGGTGCATGAGCCGGTTAAGGAGGGAAAGTGTCAAACCTGTCATGTATCTCATGCTTCGAAAGAGGATTTCCTGCTGATTGAGCCACTGCGTACTCTTTGCCTTGGCTGTCACGGTCAAAAAAACCTGACAGAATTTCATCAGGGATTTGATGTCCGAGGCAGCGACTGTACCCTGTGTCATAGCCCGCACGCGTCCAACAGGAAAGGGCTGATCTATGATTTTACCCACACTCCGTATGAGGAGCAAAAGTGTAAAAGTTGTCATCAGAACGAAAAAAAATCTACATTAGTTGCTCATGGAGCAAAATTATGTTATACTTGCCACCAAAAAGAAAAAGAGAAGTTCCAACGCGCATCAAGAACTCATATGGCTTCCGGGGATACACAATGCACCTATTGTCATAATCCCCATGCCTCTGAGCGAAAGAACTTAACTCGAAAAGATGTCAGAGCCCTCTGCGAAAGCTGCCATCCCCGAATAGCAGCGCGGTTAAAGCAGAACGCAGGGGATTACCGGCATCCGGAAGTTGTGAAGGGAAACTGCACCAGTTGCCACGATCCCCATTCCTCTTCACTGCCCAATTTCTATAAAACAGATATTCTCACATTATGTACAAAATGCCATGCCAGGCAAAAGAATGCCTGCCACCCTGTAGGAGAAAAGGCTATTGACCCCAGGGACCGGAAGAGTCCAATTACATGCCAGACGTGTCACGATCCTATGGGGACCAAGTTTATGCATGCATTGCGATGGGATGGCTCACAGGCACTGTGTGAACAGTGTCACAAGAAGAAATAGGCAGAAAGACTAAGAAGGGGCAGGGATGAATCAAAATCAGATCAAAAAACCTCACAGGCACAAAGGTGGAGAGAAAAGCCTGGATTTTCTCTGCGTGTGGCAGTGTGTCTGCGTGCTGTCCTTTTTTCTTTTCCTCTCAGGCTGTGCCTATCTGGCTTCGGAACATGACAGACCGCAACAGGTTCAGACTGGCTCGTTGGGGCTCTATGTTCGTTTTTGCAGTCCGGCGAAAGAAGAAATCTCTTTTACGGTAAAGGATATCCAGCTTGAGGGTGCGGATGGTGCACTGGTTTCGCGGCCTGTAAACCAACCCCTTGAGGCAGGATCCGATGGGCGACAGGTTTTCATCGAAGTGAAGGTACCGACCGGCAGTTACCAGAAAATCGGGCTTTCTTTTACCGGTGCCTCTATTAACCGATCGGGGGAGACCATTCTTTTGGAGTCTCAAGAAGGCTATACCTTTTTGGACGTCCCCTTTCTCATTACCCCCAAAAGAACTACCAACGCTTACGTCAATCTTGAAGTGAAGTCACAAAAAAAGGGCAGCGATACAGGGCTTCTCTTCTCTCCCCGCCTGAGCCAGGGGAGAAAGCCTGCGGGAGTCAAAGCCCTGATGCTCTATGTAACCAACACGGATGATAACACGGTATCGGTTCTGGACCGCTTGACCAATTCTACCATCACGGTTATCCAGGTCGGTAAGGCGCCAAAGGGTATCGTGGTTAATCCAAGGGGCATTTATGCGTATGTGGCAAATTCGGGCTCCAATTCCGTTTCGATCATTGATACCATGACCAACGAACTGGAAGAGGAGGCGATCGATTTGCCTTTGGGTATCGCTCCCTCCCGGATAACCATTACATCGGATGGTAAGTATGTATTTACAGCCAATATGGACAGCGATAATGTCAGCATGATCGATACGGATTTGAAAAAGTCCATCGATACGTTCGATGCCGGACATCAGCCGGTGGATCTTGAAGTAAGCTCCAGCGGGAAATGGTTATATGTCACAAACCAGGGCTCTCACGACATCTATGTTATCGGCATTGAGAGTCATCGGTTGGCGGACAGGATTCCTTTGCAGTCCGAGCCTGCGGGAATAGTGGTATCGGGCGACGGGTTTTCTTCCGACCTGCTCTTTGTCGCCAACTTCGGTTCCTCATCGGTATTTTTGTTCGATATCGATCTAACCCTTCTGGAAAATCAGGGGAAAGCCGGAAACGATCCCGGATATTCGGTGAAAAAATCGTCATTACTCCAGGCGGAGTATGGTCCTGACCAGATCGTTCTCGATGAAGACAGGGGCAGGCTCTTTGTCACCAACCGGAAAGATAATTCAGTCAGCAGCTTTCGGGTACCTTTACTGTCTGCCGCTCAGAAGATGCCTGCTTCGGCGGGCATTCAGGAAAGCCGGTACCGGACAGGTAAAAGCCCTTGTGGACTTGCCCTCGACAGCGCCCGGAACTATTTGTATGTAATTAACAGCGCGGAAGACAGCCTGTCGGTTATCGATTTACGTCAAGAGCAACTTATTGAATCTATAAGAGTTGGCAGAGCACCATTCGGAATTGACGGGATTGATTTGATTCGAAAGTAGGGAATCGGGTATAATATTTGTATGACAAATAAGCCACATAAAGGCATTTAGAAAAGTATAAAAATACTCAATTTGAGTGCCTGTCTTATGCTGGTGGATATCAAATGGCTAAGGTGAGGAGATAAAGGGACATTGAGCGGTAAGAGAATAAGACACCTTCATACGATCAGGTCAGGTGTAATTGTGATCGTGCTCCTTGGGGTTCTTTGCAGGGCAATCGCCTGGTGTGCTGCCCCTTTGAAGGCCGATGAGAAAAACCCTCATAAAGAAGATATCGGGTCGTTCCAGCAAAGCTGCAAAGAATGTCATTCTTCCGATCCAACCGGGCAGAACCAGGGGACAGACACGATTCAGTTCGAAAAGTGCAAAGCCCGATGCAGCACCTGTCACACGGTTCCGCAAAGCTGTACTCTTGTGTCCACGGAAAAAGCGACTCAAATTCTCAAATCTCAACTGGACTATGTGGGGCTGCCCCTTCTGTCGTCAGGGTCTATCTGGTGCGGGAGCTGCCACTTTTTCCATGACCGGGGCACAAAAGGTGCCGACAAAAAGCTCAACAATCTCTATCCTAACTTCTGGTTCCGGGCTCAAAAGGTTAATCCGCATAAGGCAAATGTTTTTTGCCGGCTCTGCCATGATGAAACACCGGCCAAATCCGGAGCCCACAATCTTGCATTGAAATTCGATGCAGATCAAGTAGTGATCTGCGTCCAGTGTCACGACGGAAAAAAGGCGCGTTCTGACAATCATCCGGTCAGGGTTGCCCCTTCGAAAGATAAAGGGGTAAACGTCCCCGAGATTTTTCCGTTGAGTGATGGAAAGATAACCTGTCTCACCTGCCATCTGATGCCCTGCAAAGGGGGGAACCCGGAACAAAAGCTTCTGCGGGGAGGCCCTTATGAAAAGAGAGTCGATGTGTGCCTCTCCTGCCATATGAAGGAGCGATATCAGGCTGTCAATCCTCATATCCAGGTTGATGATAAAGGCCATATCATGAAAAATAAGTGTCTGTACTGCCATATCATATAGGTTTGCGATGAGAAGGCTGCGATAACGGTTATAAAACATGAGGTTACGATAAGTTTATAAGGTGTGAGATGATTCATCGTATATGCTGGTTATTGGTTGTTCTTTCGATTGTCGCCTGGTGGGGATTTTCGTTTGCCCAGGGACAGTCTTCCCACTCTCCACACGGCAATCCGCAGGATTTATTGAGGGTGAACTGCCGAAATTGTCACCTGGAAAAGCCAGAAGGATCAAGCGCGACCATGGGAGAGAAACAGGGTGAAAACCTGAGGCCGGATTACAGCCAGAAGTGTTTTCGATGTCACGAGGAGAAGCTTCCCCAAAGCTGTCTTTTAATATCATCAAAGGAAGTCAGCCTGACCCTGATGCGCCAGATACCTGACTTGCCCTTGCCTCTTTTTCAGAATCAAATTAGTTGCCCAAGCTGCCATACTACCCATCAGGTACCTGATAAAGAGAAAAATCCCTTCCTTTTGCGAAGTGCCTATCAACCTTTTCGCGCACTTTCCGAAACGATCGATCCCCATCAATCCGGTGTCTTTTGCTTTTTGTGTCACGAAAAGGAGCCGCGGCCAGGGGACAAAGAACTGTATTTAAAATCAGGTGGAAATACCGTTCAGCTCTGCAAGAGTTGTCATAATAACAAGCGTGTCAGAGCCGATAACCACCCGGTGGAAATCGTTCCATCCACGGAGCGCGGGGTAAAGGTTCCTGCGGAATTCCCTTTGAAAAAAGGCAAACTGACCTGTATCAGTTGTCATAAGATGAACTGTGCGGGTGGAGAGAGAACGAAGAATTCCTTTTTCCTACGGGGCGGGCCGTATCAAAGACGCATTGATACCTGCCTGGTCTGCCATATCAGGGAGCAGTACGAGAAAATCAATCCTCATGACCAGGTGACGGATGCCGGTGAGATCAGGGAAGACCGGTGTCTGTTTTGTCATGATATCAATAAG
Organism: bacterium; assembly: GCA_040752695.1. Lineage (GTDB taxonomy): Bacteria > SZUA-182 > SZUA-182 > DTGQ01 > DTGQ01 > DTGQ01. The sequence continues at coordinate 13,500 of JBFMGO010000005.1, read as the reverse complement.
GAAAATGCAACAGGGCTGGCCTTTAAGTTTAAGGCTTCTTTTAAGTTTTACTGCCTTGGCTGTCACCCGATCAGCGTTGAAAAGCACCCCTTTGGGGCGAGCCATACCGGGCGGCAGCTCCATACCATATGGGAAGGGCTTAAGCCATCGGAACGAAATAAGCTTTCTCAGCAGGAAAAGTTCAAGATGTTTCCCATCAGCATCAGTGGAAAAATCATGTGCGCCACCTGTCACAATCCCCATGATGTTCGAAAAGGGCCAAAATTGCGCATTAATGACGTTAATAAGAGCTGCCGACAATGCCATTATAAAAAGTATGGGCAAATCGTTCAAAAAGGTGCAGACGAAACCGACAGATGGATTACCCGCAAGGCAGAGTCCGCAGCCATTCAAGAGACTCCTTCTCAGAATGACCTTGACCCGGCCGGGGAGGATAAGGTCGCTTTCGGATACAGGGCCTCGCTTCATTATTATTGCCTCGGCTGCCATGCGAACAAAGAGACGAACCATCCGTATGGGGTTGTGCATACGGGAAAATTCGTCGAGCGGTTTTGGGAAAACAAATTCAAGGACAGCTCTCAAGCCGCATCAGGTATTTGTTCGATGGGAGATGGCCTGGATATGCAGATATTTCCCCTGACGCTGAGCGGTCAGATCGGCTGTTTTACCTGCCATGACCCTCACAACGGTGCCAAGGGACCGAAATTACGCGTTGAATCGAAGGAGAGCCTCTGTTCTGTGTGTCACCCCAATAGGAGCGCAATCATTGAAAAATATTTAAAGAGCGTTTCGAATCCCAAAGACAAAAATACGATAGAAGAAGATCAAGGGAGTGGAAAGCAAGAGCAAGGTAGCGTAAAGGAGGAATAAATTCCGACAAGGAGCTAAGAGAAAGAATAGGCCAAATTGTAGGCGAAGAGGTAATTTAATTTTCCCATTTTTTATTTGCCTTTTACCTGAGAGTATGTTATTTAATAAGTTAAATACCCCCGGCTTACAAGATAATATACCATATCTACAAATAAAAAGTTTGTGGAAGTTTAAACAAATCGTCGCCCTATTATACTATTTTAAATCCATAACTAACCGAAACAATAGGAGTCCGTCCCCATGGCAGATAAAAGAGTTCCTCGATTCACTTTCCTGCTTATAGTCCTATGTTTTATGATTTTCGTTTGCGTTGCCTGGAGCCCCAGATCTGCACGGGCTGCAGACCAGGAAAACTGTATGCTTTGTCACCGGTATTCAGGTCTTGGATGCTTTGACAAAGAATCAGGAGCCAAAAAGATATTTTACGTAAGCGAAGGTCTCTATAGGAATACTGTTCACACGGGTGTATTATGCAGTCATTGTCATCAGGATGTCAAAGAAGTTCCTCACAAACCTGCCAAAAAAGTGAATTGTGAAACCAAGTGTCATGTCAAGGACCCTTCCACAGGCAAAGATTTTTCACATAAAATTACAGTCGATGAATTTAAGCAAAGTATTCATGGCAAGTCTCCTTTATTCGTCTTTGAGGATGGACAGCCAAGATGTAAATACTGCCATACCAACCCGCTCTACTCCCCTTTGAAAGGAATCCTGGCGGAAAAGCCCGGCTGTGAGTCAGAGTCATTGGCCCGCTGCATAGCCTGTCATGAAAAGAGTCCCTGGGCTGACCGGTTCTTGAAACATTTCGCTTCCCGGACAGCCCCGCGATGGAACAAGAAGGAGATTGTGGATCTTTGTAATAACTGCCATGCGGATAAAAAACTGATGCAGAACTTTGGCCTTGAAAGTACGGATAACTTCAAACAGACCTTTCACTGGCGAAACGTAAAGTATGAAGCTGTAAATGGCGCGGATTGCCTCAGTTGCCATGGACCGGGGCAATTAGGGTTATCAGCCCATTTAATCAAGGCTGCTGATGATCCGGAATCCCTTCTCTTTCAGGACAATCGTACCAAGGTCTGCGGTCAGCCCGGCTGCCACGAGGGAGCCAACAAGTATTTCGCCTCAGGGGCGGTTCATGGTACGGGCGTAAAAGCTGCCTTGCTGGAAAAGGAACTCAGGGAAAAGAGTGAAGATTTAACACCGGAGGAAAAGACGAAGCTGAGAGCCGAAATCGATGATAAGAGCATGACGAAATTGCAGCTGACCATTATCTGGGCCATTAAGAGTTTCTATAAGTTGATGATCGTTTTGGTTGGAGGTTTTATGTTCTTGCACCAATTGCTTGACTTGAGAATAACCTTGAAAGAAAGAAGGGAAGGGAGACATTAATATGGCAAAGAAATGGGGAAGGAGAGCTGAAGACCAGGAATATTTTCCTCGCCTGTCACGGGTAGAGGTGTGGCAGCATAACATTGTCTGGATCTGCTTTGTTTTGCTGGTGGCTACAGGAATGATGTCTTTAATACCAACCGACTGGGTAACGGTGATGTTCGGTAGGTATACAGGCCAGATTTATTATTATCGACGCATTGCACACCTAATCCTGGCCACCCTTTTAATTTTCGGCTCCATATGGCACCTTGCTTATGGAGCAATTACCAAGCCAGGAAGGCAGATGCTGCTGGATATGATTCCCAATCTTACGGATGCAGTCCAGATGAAGCAGAATATTCTTTACATGCTGGGTGTATCCGATTTCAAGCCTAAATTCGATCGGTTCGATTATCGTGAAAAAATGGAGTATATCTTCGGACTCATCGGTACGACAGTTATCTGTGTGACCGGGGTGGTAATGACCTTTGCCCAGTTTTTTCCAAGGTTCATGGTCGATCTGTGCGGCACCGTCCACCTGTGCGAGGCTACGCTGGCCAGTATTACCATTTCGATCTGGCACTTTTACGGCGTACACTGGAAACCCGGGAAATTCCCGCAAGATACCTCATGGATCGATGGGCTGGTAAGTATGGAGCATTTAAAACACGAGCATCCCCTTCAGTGGGAGCGAGTGGTAAAGGAAAGAGAAATGGCCAAAGCGAAAACGAAGGGTGCCTCCTCGAACTCAGCCTCATGGGGTGGGCAACATGAACACCATGGTCATCATAACAATACGCTGGAAACTGAGGAGGAATAAGCGATGTTGAAATCCCGCGGACCAATTGTAAAGGCAATCAGCAGCATAGCAGCAGTACTCCTGGTAATTAGCCTGCTGATGATGATTAAGGTATTCTTCTTCCCGAAAAAGGGAGTTCACCATGGACCTCCGGCCGTTGAGTTCGAGAAAGTAACTACAGGGAAATCATCTTCCCAGGATGATGCGCTCGATGTAAGGCCTGCAGATAAGGACGTTTTTAAAAATATTTTAAAAACGAAGACCTATTCACAAATGGAACATTTTCATAATATCGACACGAGTCTGGATGTGAAAAAGCGGGTTCCCACGCTTTGTTTAATCTGCCACGGAAACTATCCGCATAGTAAAAACAAGGAAGTCAGATCACTTTATAATATGCATACCTATTTTTGCGCCTGTGAAACCTGTCATATGCGCTCTCCAAAGATTACTTTTGTCTGGTACGATAATTACACCGGCGAACAAATCCCCGAGATCAAGGACCGTGTTCCTGATGGGGTGTATGCGGGAAATTATGGGGCCAAAATTGTGCCCTGCATCCTGGACAAGATCGGGAAGCATAAAAGGCTGGACCAACCCATCACCGAAGAATATGCACGCCAGTATCTGGGGCTTTGGGCACAATATACCTACGATCAGCAGTCACAGGCCAAGGCTGAGGCGCATAAGCATCTTTCTCAGGAGCCTGTCACCTGCACCGAGTGTCACCGCAGAAGGAATCCCTTCCTGGATTTCAAGGCACTCGGTTATCCTCAGCACCTGTGCGACGAGTTTACCGGAACGGAAGTGGCTGGTATGGTTTCCAAATATAAGTCTCTGAAATTGCCTACCATGTTTCGACCGGAAAACATCATCGAAGGGAAGGAAAATCTGAAAGATGGCAAGATTCCCCTTCCGGTAATGGACCAGGGTGGAGAAGAATGATCGCTGATGCCGGGAGAGGAGAATGAGTAATAACCATACAAGCCATTTTAAGGGCACGGATTCTATCCTTTGGCTGTGGCTTTTCTTGATTCTGCTCTGCCCGGCTCTTGTTTTTCTCTGGTCTGAGAGGGGAATGTCGGCTTCGGTGAGTGGAAAACCGGAACAGCCGGTCTCCGTAAGTGGAAAAGCGGAACAACCGGTCGCCCCCATTCATGGAATATCTGCATCTCCAAGCGGAACACCGGCACCAGCCGACAAACCAGCAGCAGTGGTCAATCCTGTGACGGCGGCTCCTCTTCAGATTATCCAGGTAAAGCATCTTTTTGATATTAAAAAAGAGGCTGTAATACCGCCTCTTGATCAACCCAGTGCAGTGGCTGTTGATTCCCAGAAAAGGATCTGGGTTCTGGATGGAGTCAACGGCCGGCTTGTGCTCTTTTCCTATGATGGGAAATATCTGGCTCAGTTCGGGAAAAAAGGAAGCGATCGTGGAGAATTCAAGTCTCCACTTGGATTAATGATTGATTCCAAAGATCGCATCTACGTTGCCGATTCAAAAAATCACCGGATTCAGGTATTCGATGATCGCGCAAGTCCGGTAACGGAAATCCCGGTCCCTCCAGATAAGTACAGGTCGTTGTCCGACCCTACGGATATGGCTTTCGATGAGGTGAATCAGCAGCTTGTCGCCGTCGATAATGATAACCACAGGCTTTTAATCTACGATAAGAAGTTCGAACTGCTCAAAGAGGTCGGGGGGGTTGGCTATGAAAATGGAGATTTCCGCTACCCCTATGCCATATGTCTGGATAAGTCTGGCAATATGTACGTAACGGACGTAATCAATACCAGAGTGCAGGTTCTCTCCCCCCAGGGTGAGTACATCCGCAGCATCGGTGAGTGGGGTATCGAAAGAGGTCAATTCTTCAGGCCGCAGTCAATCTGTATGGATCAGCAGGAGAGAATCTTTGTCGGAGAAAACTACGACAAGATCGGGTTAATTCAAGTCTTTGATCAGCAGGGCAACTTTTTAGGCGTTGTCGGGGATATGTCGAATCAGAAGATTCGCTTCAAGGTTCCGGCGGATTTATGTATCGATCAGCAAAACCGGCTGTATGTTGTTCAAATGTATACCAGTACGATAAGTGTCTATTCAATCGGGAAATAAAGAAATTTATCCATGTCTCATGATCGTTTAAAACAGGCTGTTTTTCCCTCTTCCCTGAGGTGTCCCCAGGGATTACCTCCTTCAGGTTTTTATGGTGCCGTTGTCTGGCTTTTATCCTTTCTTCTGGCCTTGACTCCGAAAGTAAATGCACAGATGGTTGCCAACTCTGCCAAGGAGTGCGCGATTTGTCATTTCCGGTGGCTGGACCAATTCTACTATGAAGGCCGTGGTACTGACCTGGTCGAATATCAGAAAGAACGAGATGCCGCTGATGAGATGATGTGCTATAGCTGCCACAATGGCATCCTGGTCGATTCGCGGGAGCGGTTCTGGGCCAAGCGGGGGCACCGGGTGAATATCGTGCCTTCGGAAAAAGTGACCGTTCCGCCTGAGATGCCTCTGGGAGAGAAAAAGCAGATTGTATGCGGCACATGCCACACAGCCCACGGTGTTGCTGATGAGTTGCGCTTCCAGCAATCGATTTACCTTCGGTTTCCAAACCGCAATTCGGAAATTTGCCTCAAATGCCACATCGGGAAAGATGGCGGGCCACGTGCGGGCAATCACCCCATCGGTGTCAACTCATTACCGATCCCTGTCAGAATCCTGGATAATTACGGCAGATCTGGTGTGGAAAAGGATACGGTCATTTGCGAGTCCTGCCATACGGTTCATGGCAGTATCGATAAAAACCTTTTGGTCATTCCCAATAAAACCGATGGAGAATGGAATGCTCAGTTATGCGAGTCTTGCCATACACCCAATCCCAGTATGAAAGGGAAAGGGATTGGAATGGGCACCCATCCGGTGGATGTGGTTCCAAAAGCCAATCTGCCTCAGAAGTGGAGTGAAGGTACAAAGCTCATTACCGGAGCGAAGGATGAAATTCTGTGCCTGACCTGCCACTCTCCGCACGGGGCACAAAAAGAGACTTCGATCCTCGTAAAGGGGGGAAAATCCCCGCTGTGCATCGAATGCCATCAGCAGGAAAATCTGGTGGTGAAAACCGAGCATGATCTTACTCTGTCAGCACCAACGGAGCTTGATTTTTCAACCAAGGTAGGCTCTCAGACTGGTATTTGCGGTGCCTGTCACCAGCCTCACAATGCAGAAAAGTACCGGCTCTGGTCTCGGCCCTTGTCAGGTTTGAACGGCGATGCAGGATCGAAGATGTGTGAGAGCTGCCATAATGAGAACTCCTGCGGCAAAAAGAAGCTGACCGGTACCTACAGCCACCCTGTTAACCGGGATATTGCCAAGGTGAAGGGAAAAGTCGAATTTCCCACCTACACCGTACTGGGGGTCCCTTGCGCCCAGGGTACTCAGGGGAAAATCCTGTGTACTACCTGCCATAATCCCCATCAGTGGGACCCAGGGAAAAAAGAGCAGGGTCCCGGACAAATGGTGGAAGGCGGACAATCGAACAGCTTTTTGAGAATGGCGAATACGGAAAATTCCGATTTTTGTGTAACCTGCCATGAGGACCAAAAAACTGTTTTAAAGACAGATCACGACTTGCGCATCACTGCCGCAGAAGATCTCAATGCACTGGAGCAAAAATGTGTTGAATCCGGCCCCTGCAGCGCTTGCCATGCAGTGCATCAGGCTCAAGGTAACAGACTGTGGGCCAGGGTGCTGCCAAAGGTCCAGGATCCCGTAACCGCATATTGTGAAAGCTGCCACAGGGAAAAAGCCTGCGGAGAGAAGAAACTCGTCGGCACCTACACGCATCCGGCTGGAGTGGACATTCGTCTGGCTGAAGATAAAACCACACTTCCTCTCTTTGACAAGATGGGAGTTGCCTCCGAACTGGGCAAACTGGTCACCTGCGCTACCTGCCACAATGTTCACCAGTGGAGACCGGATCTCAAAAGGATGGGGATAGGGAAGAACCTGGAAGGAGATGGAAACGATAGTTTCCTCCGAATCGTCAACGATATCAACTCCACTCTCTGCCTTGACTGCCACAGGAAGCAGCAGTATATAGCCAGAACCGATCACGACTTGCGGTTTATCGCTCCCAGGGAAAAGAATTATCCCGGTGACCTGCCCAGTAAATCCGGCCTGTGCGGCACCTGCCATCTTGCCCATAACGGTACATCGATTCTGATGTTTGCAAAATCCGTTGATGGGCTGCAAGGGGATCTGGCCAACCGACTGTGCACTTCCTGTCATAAGGAAAAGTGTTGTGGAGAAAAGAAGGTTATCTCCACTCATACGCATCCCATGGATAAGGGTATTAAACTGGCGGATGGACAAATCAGACTACCTCTCTATGCACCCGATGGCACAAAGCAGCCGGAAGGCAGGGTTGCCTGTGCTTCCTGCCATAACCTCCACCAGTGGGCACCGGGTGAACTGGTGCAAGGGACGGGAGAAAACATTGAAGGAACGGCAAAAGACAGTTTCCTTCGGCTGTCCATGCTGCCCCGGCCCGAGTTGTGTGAGGAATGTCACCAGAAGGAATGCCGCGTGGTCGGTACCGATCATGACATGGGCCTCGTAGCTGACACCGAAAAGAATATTCAGAAACAGACGGTCAGTGAAGCGGGGGTCTGCTCTGCCTGTCATTTAATTCACAATGCTCCATCAGGCGATATGTGGGCCAGGGAATTTCCCTCCCATGCCGGAAGCCTCAGTCTCACCACCCGCGAATGCGCAAGCTGCCACAGTCAGGGCAGGGTTGGGGAGAAAAAAGTTATCGCGAATTTTTCTCATCCCACAGACCTGGTCCTTGCGGAAAAAGGAATTGCCACCACACTGCCGCTTTACACGCTGAGTGGCAAGGTTGAAAATTCTGCCAAAGGGTTTTTAACCTGTAACACCTGCCATAATCCTCATCAGTGGGCTCCTGACGAGCGGCTGCAAAAGAGTGAACCTGCCGTCAAAGAGCGGCCATTCGGTAAAGGGAAAACGGTTGTCGTGAGGAATCAGGAAGGGGATATTCACAGCAGCTTTTTACGACTGGATGAAAAGGAAAAGGAAAATCTGTGCACGGACTGCCACAAAGATAAAAAGCATGTCATAAAGAGTGAACATGACTTGAGCCTGTTCGCAAACAAGGAGGTCAATATACAGGGATACACCGTAGAGCAATCAGGTATCTGTTCTGCCTGCCATCTTGTTCATAATAGTATCTACAAAACCCTGCTCTGGGCAAAACAACTTCCACCGGAGAACGACCTCGCCCTGGCTACCTGCCTGTCCTGTCATGAAAAGGGTAAGTGCGCTGAAAGTAAGAGCGTATTTATCGGTCTTCATCCCAGTTCCTTTGTCTATACAGGGAAAATATCCCAATTCCGCACGATGGGAAATACGGATTACAAGACCTATTTTCCACTCTACGATAAGCAGGCCAAAAAATCGGCGGTAGGTTTTGTAACCTGCATCACCTGCCACAATGCTCACCAGTGGGATCCCGAATTTCCAGAGTATCCGGCTATTGGGAAAAATATCGAAGGCGATCCGCGCAACAGCTTTCTGAGAAATAGTGGCGCAGACTTTTCCATTTGCCTTGACTGCCATGGATTTGACGCTATCCTCAGGTATAAGAATTATCATGTCCCCTCGGAGTGGCATCAAAAATATTGGAAGCCCGGACAAGATATGAAACCGGCTGGCGCCGGGGGGGGCACGGAAATGATGCCAGCCACTACGGAAAAGAAACCTGTGCCGTAAGAAAGCGCATGACAAACACCAAAGAGCATTGTAATACCTACAAAAACCACTGGGGCAAACATGCTTTAATCTTCAATCCAGCTTAAGATGCTGAAGGGGGGGGTACCTGCGTCCTGCATCACCTTCCGGACCATGTCGTCACACCACTGAATATCGGGATTTCCCCGCATTGAAAAATTATTCGGTGTCAAAACCGCTCCGGTAGCCTGAATACCATGACTACCACCGCCCGTTTGTCTGATATTTCCCAGGACTATAACGACACCATACCAATGGAGCTGCCCTGAAAGGTGCAGATCGCCGGTAACCACCAAAATGCCATAGCCGTTCCTGTTTCCGGCAATAGTTTCAGAACCGTTTACGTACACCACCTTGAGGTCATCATAGGCTCCAATATCCCCATTCCCATTCGGAATGCTGGTTAAGTCAGCAACGGTGCTGTAATAATCTGCCATAGCTTGTAAATTAATAGGAGGAACATCGTACATCATCTTGTCCGGATTCGAGGTAATGAGCTGATCCTGGTCAAAATCAAGAGGATCTGTATCGCTGACACGTGGATTGGGAGTAGAAATGCAGGGTGCACTGGTGTTATTGTTCGGATCACCGTCATCGGCCCATACCGGGCAGGATGAATCCCCATTGATTCTATTAGGCTGCCCTCTGTTGTCGCCAGATCCGCAATAAACCGGCGAGTTTATATCGCCTGAAGAAAAGGGACGTATCAATTCAGCAATGATCCTGCGATTGGCTGTCAGGGTAGCGTCTTTTCCTTGAGATATAATTGTATAGATGCGGCTTTCGGTATCATAGCTGATAGAATAGCGGTAATGGAAAGCAGGGGAACTGTTTGCAGCTAAAATCCAATTAGGGTCGCCGTCCTGGTCCAGGGTAGCAGTGCGGTTTTTAATATGGGAAATGGCCTCAGCTATACCGGCCTCGCAATCATAAAGTGCCTGTATACTCTGCTTGTGGTTTTGGCTGATCTTCGATTCGACGATTGTATTGGTTAAAACAGCCGACCCTAATAAAAAGAGAATAGCCATGAGGGCCATAACAGTCACCAGGGCTATTCCCCTGTTATCGGCGGGAAAGGGTAGTTGGGGCATGCCGGATCCTCTCTCCTTTTGTCAGGCTTTTTCAGCGTTCGGTCACGTTGAATTACTCGTTACCTTCTTCCATCAGTCAGTGGTAGTATAGGTCCCTGTATTGGAAACTCCGTCAGTAGCAGATATGGTAACGGAATAGGTGTCATTTTGATGTCGCACGTAGGTGCACCGGTAAGAGTCACCACCAATATGGGTCATCTCATCAACTCTCACCATATTCCCATTATTTTTACAGGTATACGTTACGGATGAGACTCCAGAATCGTCAGTAATGGTAGCGGTTATAACGATGTCCACCCAACCGCGACCGGATGATGTGACCACGACATTACTGATCGAAGGTGGAGTTACATCCAGATCAGGGGCTTCATTTTCGCCCTGTCCTGTTGAGTTTTGAACAATGACAGTGATGAAGGCACTTCCCAGACAGTCTTCACTATCGTGGGCTTGTACGGTAATGGCATAGTTCGCGTCAGCTATAGACGAGGTATCCCATTCGTAACTCCAGTTGCTCGTATCATTGAGCTGAATCCATGGTCCATCGCCGATTTTTAATTTGACCCAGTCGAGTGGATGAGATGAAGATGCAGTGCCATTGATAATCGAGCTTCCTGACAGGGTGTCACCAGAGGAAGGTATGATGAAAACGACTTGCGGCGGGTCCTGGCAGGCATCCGCCAGGGCGACTAGATCGCTGGTATTGCCGCAAATGTCGACCGCTTTAATGCCAAAGCTGTGGTATCCTAGTGAGTAGAGACTCGCTGTATTCTGCCCTGCCGGAATAACAGAGGTGTTCAGGAGAATCGGAACCACTCCGTCAAGGGCGAAGATGCGGTAGGCCCTCACATCGTTATCTCCCGAATTCTCTTCCGGATTCAAGTATGGATCATCGGGTGACAGGTTCCACCTGAAGTCTACCATGCTGTTCGCTGACGGCGTATAGGAAAAATCAGTCGGCACTTCAGGAGGATCATTATCGACTATGGAATAAGAAGATTGCGGAGAACTGGTGCTTTCGAATTTATCATCAAAGGTCTTCACCTGATAGTAATAGGTGTGGCAGGGCAGGTTCGTATCACAGTAGGTATAGGAATCAAGACCTTCAGTCTCGGTATTATGGTCGATGAAGTTCGGATCGTCGAAGATCAAGGTATAGGGCCCTCTGGAACTAGTACTGCGATAAATACGGAAAGCTACCACATCACATTCCAGATCGGCGGTCCAATTGAGGGTGATCGAATGACCATCTGCAGTGGCCGTCAGATTGCTGACGCTAGAAGGGGGATGGGTGTCAGTAATCGATCTTTCAGCAGAAAAAGCACCTAAACCGGCAGCATTGACAGCGGCAACACTGACATAGTATGTTTGATGATTGGGATCTTTTATGTCATTGATGTCGATGTCACAACTGGTACCATCACTGGTATATGTAGAGTGGGAGCGGGTTTGCGGTGTGGTATCGTAGGCAATGACATACTCACTGATGCTGCATTCGGCTGAGAGGCTTTCGTTCTGTGAATCTTTTGTAACCGCAGCCCAACTGACATGGATAGTGCAGGGATATGACTCATCAAGACCGCTCAATGAGGGAGTTGCAACAGTTGCCGGCAGGAGGCAGTGTTTATCGATGAAGTTACGTAACCGAAAATCTGTCAGCAATTCAACCCGTTTATAACCGTCCGGGGAACCGGATGTATAATTGCCCCTGGTTGAGGTCCGGGAAATGATCTGCAGCTTATAGTTCGGAAAAGTGGCTGGTATGATTTGAAGATCTTCCACATCTTCAGCAACATCCATATAGACAGCCTCATTATGTTTTCTCTTCAAAACGGGATGTCCTGCCGTATGATATAGGTTTGTCGGATCATTTTCATCATTAAACACGGTATAGGTGACGATATTGATTTCCCTTATGGGCACTCCGGCCTGATAGCTGCAGGTCAGTCCCTGATTTCCCCGTAATGAGGGGTTGGTATCGATAGTCAGGGAGTTATCAGAAACACCGATAACTTTTGCAAACTCAGTATGATCGCCAATGCGTATGATATCATCGGTTCTGAATTTGCCGCTACAGGAAAAACCGGGAGCATTGGCGTCAAGGATAATGACATTGCAGTCACTGGCTACGTGAGCTAAAAGAGTATTCTCTTTGATATCAGCCATAAAAAGGGTGATCATATCCGGCTCCGAACCATTACCTTCCGTAAAAATGGGGCAGGTGCCGTAAGACAGAACGACATCTTTTGGGCTGGTAGGCAGGTATCCGCTGGAAATCCATCTGGACAGGGAGCCGAGAAAGTCGGCTTCGAGTACTTTATAGCCCGAAGTACGGAGTTCTCTCAGCAGAATGTCAAGGGATGCCCTCGAACTCTGGGACGTCTCGATCATCGCCTGCTCTTGTTTAAAAGTATCTTTCTGAGAAGTGATAACCTCAAAAGCTGCAAGAAGAACAATGAGGAAAATGCCCATGCTCACCATCAACTCCACAAAGCTGAAACCGCTCGCGTCTGGATAGAGGGAAAGTTTAAAAGGTTCAGGCATATCGTCTCCTTGCAGAACGATCATAAAAAGGGATAAGGGGCTGAAAAATAACGGGTCACAGGAAAACGTGTTAAAGGGAAATTACAAATCTGCAAACAGGGTCTGTACCGAAACCTGACGGGGCCCGGTATAATCGGTCCAACTGACGGTTACGGTAATCAATTTGGTGTCACTCACAGGGCCGGTTACCGCAGTAACGGTACGGTCGAAGCCCCCTCCAGATTCGCCCCTTTCATCAATACCGCATTCCTGACTGTCGGCTATGGCACTATAGCCCAGTGCCTTGATAGCCTCAATCTTCGCCTGGCAGAGGTTACAGGCTAAAGTAATTTTACGGGACATGCCATTGCTTCGGGATGCGGTTACAATGATATTTCCAATTCCCCGAAGAGCAAGGGCGAGAATAGCCAGTGAAACGAGGAGCTCTACAAGGGTAAATCCCTCTTCTGCCAAAAGACATCTTTTTGAGTACTGGCGGACGTGCAGGCGGCTTTTTCTAATCCCATCCGTCATAGATTTTAATCCCTCCAGTCATATTAATAACAACCTTTTTTTTGCCTCCGCTGTTATTTTGAATCTTAATCGTTGAGGGGGTTGAACATAATCCTTTGGAGTTGAAAACCGGATTTTGTGTTACGCTATTCAGATCAATGCCTTTTTGATAAAACACATTGGAACTGTCATTAAGTCTCCTCTCCTGCTCAATTAATGTTCCCGGCCAGGTGGATCCGATTGATTGGTCACCTTCCTCAATCCGGTAGCTTTCAGAAGAGGCGTCAAAATTGATTCTATATTCCCTGGTTGTCGAAATCGATCGCATTCGCGCAAACTGGAGATCATTTACAATGAGCTGAGCAGCGTTGTTCAGGCGGATTCCTGGCATCATGTTTAAAAGATCTGGTCCAGCAATTGCGGAAAGAATTCCGATTATCGCGACGATAACCAAAACTTCAACTAAGGTGAAAGCGGCCTGTTGAGATGGTAAATTATTCATGATCAAGTTATACCTCCCTTGT
>JBFMGO010000004.1:0-106800 GCA_040752695.1 bacterium | reverse complement strand
TAAAAATCAATCAATTGAACTGTATTATCGTTAAATGTCACCTCAATCTTATAATCTTCTATATACTTTGCTTCTAGTATGGTAATAATTTGGTTATCTGCAATCATTTTATCCTCGTTTCAATATTTTCGCATACTATTTCCTTATGCAAGACAAAGTAATCAATCCACTTTTGGACTATTTTATCAGCATAAGCCACTACAAGCTCTTCAAAATATTTTAATTCCCTGCTTAATAACGGCGATCGCCCTTTAACAGATTTCATTATTACATCTGTAACTTTTCCATTTTCAATTATCAGTTCAGCCTTAGACTCTCTCCCCTGGTATTTTCCATGTACATGTACGGGCTCATGTTCATTACTATAAAAAGGATAACAATGCCTAAATAGACATATATTTTGGGCATGTCTGCATTTCCCCTTTTCCCTTTTTATCTGTCGAAGGGATTACACATCTTTTAGCTTACGCTTCCTCAATCACCTACTAAACCACGCACTCCTATCCTTAAGTACTTATGATATCATGCCCTTGAGGCAAGATTATGAAAAATGTGGCCGTTAGTGAAAATAAGTATAGCACGTCAAATCTGAAGAGGGCAAGGGAGAATTATCCCAATAAACCCATCACCTTTGGATTCATGCCGTCCATCTTTATGCTATCTTTGTTTGTGATAGAGCATCGATCGCCTGAATCAGGCGCTCGATATTGTCGGTTTCAAGCTGGCAGTTCTGACCGATATACAGATACCCTCGCGGGGCCTTATGTCCGGATTGCTGCAGCAATTGGATCATTTCGGGATGCTGGTCCAGGTCCAGAAGCTTGATGACCTTTCGCGGTTCGTAGCGGGCAAAGGTTTTATGCAAAAAAGTCCGGGTCAGGGGATCCTCACGCCTGCCAAGGACGATGACCAGAACTGCCGGGTGCATCGCCTGATAGCAGGCAAGGGCGTAGTAGGAGGCAAAGATTCCATAGCGGGGGTAATCCTGACTGAAGAAGGTCAGAGTATGGCGGGCTATGGTCAGGGAGCCCGGGTTTTGCGTTAAAACACCGAATTTGAGAAAGAACTCCGCAGACAGAGAATTGTCCAGGATGGGTTTGACCCGCTCTTTGAGCCGGCCAGAGGGCTCTTTGGTGTCCATGCGGTCCCAGAATCCGCCATTTCTGTCATCGTAGAAGTGACGGGATAAGACCTGGGCCAAAAGGGCGGCCGAAGACAGGTAAGAATCGTCACCAAAAACCTGGTAGCAGTCCAGAAGGGCTCTTGCCGTGGAGATCTGGTCCTGGAGCAGCCTCCATGTGGTGTCATGAGGAAGATCAGCGGCATGGAGCATTCCCAGGTCACCGGTGGCACAATGCTGCCACAGATAATCCATGGTTTTTTTTGCCCGGTCGAGATAGATTTCCCTGCCGAGAATTGCAGAGGCCCTCAGACAGGCGGAGACAGTAAGTGCGTTCCAATCGGTATAAATGGCTTTCCCGTAAGGGGGGGCGGGGTAAAAGGTGCGCTCGGTACCGCTCTTTTGGTAGTATTGCTCGTCTGCGCGCTGACTTCCGAAAAAAGCCCCCCGGTCAGGGTCGAAAAGATGAGTATCGAGGTAATGAAGAATGGATTGGGCAATGTTTTTATAGCGCTCGCTGGCAGTAACGAGTGAGGCACCGAGGTAATTTCTCAAAAGCCAGGCATTATCGGCCAGCATTTTTTCATACTGCGGCGAGCTCCAGTCCCGGTTCTGAGAACAGCGGAAAAAACCGCCCTCTTCCTGATCGAAGAGTTCTCCTTCGACCATACCGTCCAGGGTCCTGGTCAGGATTTCTTCCATATCGGGATCATGAAAGAGGCGGGTGGCCAAGAGCGAGAGCTCGATGGCCTCATAGTGAGGAAATTTCGGCGTCCGGCCAAAGCCGCCATAAACCGGATCAAAATCGGCTTTTAAAAATTCAATGGTTCTTTGGAGAATATCAGGAGGAAGGGAAAGGTTTTCCCCTCCCTCTCCGATGTGGTGGTGATTTGACTTTTCCTTTACCTGTTTCAGTCGCTCCCGGAGTTCTTTTTTCCGGCTCCGGTAAAGAAAGAGGCAATGGGCCAGAAGCTTTTTGAGGTTCTCCTTACTCAGGAAGGTTCCGCCGGTAATAACCTCCCCTTCGGGAGTCAGAACGACGATGCTCGGCCATCCGCCCATCGTGTAGCGGAGATTGAGATCGGGCCGCACGTCTGTATCGACCTGAAGAGGAATGAAATACCGGCTGATCAGGAGGGATACTTCCGGATCAGTGAGACTTTCACTCTCCAGCCTGCGGCACCACTGACACCAAGGAGCCTGGAGGTACAGGAAGATAAGTTTATCTTTAGCCTTGGCATAGGAAAAGAGTGCACTGGACCACTCCTGCCAGACAATGGAATATTCAGGGGTATGCTCGGAGGCAGGGCCGGACGGTTTTCTCATGGCTTACGAAAGCGAAGCCTGCCGCAGAACAAGAGCTGCTTCCTTGGCGAAATAGGTGAGAATAATATCCGCTCCGGCGCGCTTGAGTGAAATCAAAGACTCCATCATGATTTTTGTCTCATCGATCCATCCGTTTTGGGTGGCAGCCTTGATCATGGAGTACTCTCCGCTGACATGATAAGCCGCAACAGGAACCCGGAATTCGGTCTTGACCCGGTAGATGATATCCAGATAGCTCAATCCCGGCTTGACCATGATAATGTCCGCTCCCTCTTCCAGATCAAGAGCACACTCCCTGAGCGCTTCTTCGGCATTGCCTGGGTCCATCTGGTAGGATCGCCGGTCTCCGAACTGGGGAGCCGACTCTGCGGCTTCCCGGAAAGGGCCGTAAAAGCCGGAAGCGTATTTGGCCGAATAGGCCATGATCGGAACCGTGGTGTGGCCTCTGTCGTCCAGGGCCTTGCGGATGGCGCCGATTCTGCCGTCCATCATATCGGAAGGCGCTATCATGTCGGCTCCTGCCTCGGCATACGATACGGCGATCTGGGATAAAAACTCCAGGGTCCGGTCATTATCGACCTGGCCGTTTTTGATGATGCCGCAATGACCGTGACTCGTGTATTCACACATGCAAAGATCGGGAATCACCAAAAGGTCCGCGAAGCGGCTCTTGATAGCCCGAATGGCCCGTTGAATGATTCCTTCAGCGTCATAGCTTTCAGTCCCGAATTCATCCTTTCGCTCCGGCAGGCCAAAGAGCAGGATGCCCGGAATTTTTAAATCCTTAACCTCCTGAAGTTCCTCCAAAAGGAGGTCTATCGAAAACTGATCGATACCCGGCATTGATCGCACAGGGTTCCTTACTCCCTGGCCGGGAACGACGAACATCGGATAAATGAGATCATCTACCGAAAGGCGGGTTTCCCTCACCAATCTTCGGAAGTTCTCATGTGACCGCATTCTTCGTGGACGGTGCACCGGAAAGGACATGGCCTTTTTCCTCCTGAAATCTCCAAAATCACCTCACTAAAAGGCCTTTTTTGGGTTTTGATAATAAGTGACAATGCTTTCAGTCATAGCTGCAATAGTGTATTCTTTGGGTATAATATGAACCTTAAGGCCCATAACTTGCGCTTCCCTGGCGCAAATAGGGCCGATGCAGGCAATGTCCACACCTTCCAGTAATTCAGGCAGAGAAAAGCCGCTGCCCGAAAAGGCGGCACAGAAATTTTTTACGGTCGATGTACTGGTAAACGTTACCATATTCACCGCTTTTTTTTGAATGAGGTCCAAAAGGGAGGCACTATCCGCGCTATCCGGCAGGGTTTCATAGACAGGGACGACCGAAATCCTGGCCCCTTTTTGTGCAAGCTGCTCGGGCAGGACATCTCTGGCTTCAAGAGCTCTTGGAATCAGGATCCTGACCCCTTCTTTTATCCCCATATTTGAGAATCCTTCAATAATGGACTCGGCCCGGTATTCGAAAGGGACATAGTCAGGGATAATCCCCTGCTGCCGCAGGGCTGATGCGGTTTCCGGCCCAATAGCGCAAACCCTGCCTGCACCGAAGGCCCGGCTGTCTTTTTTCAATGCATGCAGCCTCTGGAAGAAAAAGTCCACTCCGTTGACACTGGTAAAAATAATCCACTGATAGTCCGAAAGAGCCTGAATAGCGTCATCGAGAAGCGATGAGTCTTGCAGGCCGGACACACGGATAGTCGGAAATTCGATCGATAAGGCGCCAAGCTCCGTCAGGTTTTGGCTGAAGGCACTGGATTGCGCTCGAGCCCTGGTGACAACGATGGTTTTTCCAAAAAGCGGTTTTTTCTCGAACCACTGAAGCTTTTCCCGCAAACTGACCACCTGCCCTACGACAATAATGGAGGGTGCCCCAAATCCTTTTTCAGCCACCCGGTCTGTGATCGATTGAAGATCAGCCACCAGGGTTCTCTGGCTGGGGCTCGTTCCCCACTGAATGACCGCCACCGGCGTTGCGGGTGGCAGACCGTGCTTTTGCAGCCGCTCGACGATGTTCGAAAGCCGCGTCATGCTCATCAGAAATACCAGTGTCCCTGCTCCCGTACTGATTTTTTCCCAGTCGAGGCTGGACTCTTCCTTGTTCGGGTCCTCATGGCCGGTGATAAAGGACACGGTTGAGGTAAATTGCCGATGGGTCAGGGGGATTCCGGCATAGGCAGGGACAGAGATAGCAGAAGTAATGCCCGGAACGATTTCGAAAGGGATTCCCTCATCAGCCAGGACTTCCGCTTCTTCCCCTCCCCTGCCGAAGATGAAGGGATCTCCTCCCTTGAGGCGGGCCACCTTTGCCCCTGCTTCTACCTTGCGCAAGATAAGCTCATTGATTTCCTCCTGCTGAATGTGCGGTGTTCCTCCCTTTTTGCCCACATAGAGTATTTCCGCTTCCGGTTTAGCCCAGGAGAGAAAGACAGGGTTAGCGAGGTAATCGTAAATCAGAACATCGGCCGCCTGGATACACTCCTTTCCCCGCAGCGTGATCAGTTTGGGATCACCAGGGCCTGCACCGATTAAATAGACAATACCTTTTTTATTTTTCATGATAATATATACCTGCTCCTTGAACAATCATCATTGAGTGGGCCACCAGGAGGAACCTTCTTCTTTTTCCTTTTTCTCACTATTTTCCCTGCCGCGAGTCTGAGGTAACAGCCTTTCTTTTTCTCCCGGACCGGCCGAGACCCTTTTGTTCAATTGGACATCGATATGAAAAGGGCCAAGGCCCTTGATCGCGATGACTGCTGAATTGATGGCAAAGCCCTGCTTGACCGTTTGAATGGTGTAAACACCTTCGGGAAGACTGGTAAGTAAAAACTTCCCCAGATCATCGGTCAAGAGAGTGGATGTGGGTGGATCGGTAGTTACGATAGCCTGTTTGACGGGCTGCCCGCTGTTATCCACCACCATGCCGGTCAGGGTTCTGAACGGTATCGTACGAAGCTGATTGACGGGGGAAATGCAGGCACACAAGAGCAGCCATGCAGCACAGGTGGAAAAGACCACAAAGGACCTCATCCTCTTTCTCATTGAATATACACCTCCTCGATTCTTCATTCCATTATCCAACCCGCTTTTCTTTTCCTTTCGTGCCATGATCAGGCTGCCTGATTGGCCTCGAAAATTTCTTTGAGAATTTGATCCGCTCCCTGATCGATCAGTTTCTGAGCGAGTTGAATACCCAGTTTTTCAGGATCATCCGCAGGCCCCTGGATGGAATCCCTGATGATTCTATCTCCCTTCATGGACCCGACCATGGCCTGGAGGGAGATCTGACCACCCGAAATTTCACCGAAAGCGGCAATCGGAACCTGGCATCCCCCTTCCAGTTTTCTGAGTAAGGCGCGCTCGGCCAGCACCGAAAGACGGGTTTCCTGGTGGTCGAGTGCGCTGACAAGGTGCTGAACCATCGGATGATCTTTCCGGATTTCGATTCCCAATGCGCCCTGCGCAATAGCGGGCAGACAGATATCCATCGGCAGGTACTCCACGATCTTACTCTGCCAGCCCATCCGGTGGATTCCAGCCGCAGCCAGAACGACCGCGTCCAGCCCGTTTCCCTCGACTCTGCGAAGCCTCGTTTCCAGATTTCCGCGCAATTGCACAATTTGAAAGGTCGGAGAATAATGAAGCAATTGACTCTGCCGCCGTAAACTGCTGGTACCGATGACCGCATCGGGCGGCAGGTGCTTCAAGATCAGGTTTTGGCCGGATATCAGTACATCCCTGGGGTCCTCCCGGATAGTATAAGCTGCAATCTGTAATTCAGGATGCAATTCGACGGGGACATCTTTCATGCTGTGCACTACGAAATCGACCTGGCCATTGAGAAGGGCCTCCTCCAGTTCTTTGACGAATAATCCCTTCCCGCCAATTTTGGCCAGAGGAACATCGAGAATTTTATCCCCTGTCGTCTTGATTTCCACGATTTCAAACTGAAGATCCGGATTGAGATTCCCCAGTTGAGATATGACCCATCGCGCTTGTTGCAGGGCGAGTTTACTGGCCCGAGTACCGACTTTTAAAATTTCTTGCATGAATTTTCGTCTTTCCTCCATCTTTTATCGATGCTCTATGGTCTCTTGTATCCATCCAAGTTAAATAGTTCTTTTGCTGTTTCAATATAATGGGATGCATTGCTGCAATTGGATTTTTTCTTAAGAAGGCTGATAGGGTCGTGAAGCACCTTTTTCATGATTGCCGAAGCCAGACTGTTGATTACCTCACGATCAGCCTCCGAAAGGTTCGGTAACTTTGAAAACGCCTTTTTCAATTCCTGCTGGCGGATATCCTCGAATTTTTTCGTCAAATCCACAATCGTAGGAATCACACTGGCAGAGTTTACCTTATCCCAAAATTGTTCTACATACCGCTCAACAATCGCTTCAGCGTACTTCGCTTCCTTTTGCCTTTCCAAAAGATTTGAATTTACTACCATTTGCAGGTCATCGATATCATAGACATAGACATCGGCACATTTGTTGACAGCCGGATCTACATTTCGGGGAACAGCAATATCAATAAAAAAAAGAGGTCTGTTCTTCCTCCGGTGGAGTGTTTTTTGAATCTCTTCCTTATGAAAAACAAAATGAGGGGCACTGGTAGAGGTAATGATGATGTCCATCAATTCCAGATTTTCTTTCAGCGAAGTAAAAGGTATTACCTGACCATTGAATTGACGGGCCAACTCTTCGGCCCTCTTGTGTGTACGGTTGGCAACGTAAATACTCTGTACGCCATTGACCATAAGATGCCTGGCAGCCAATTCACTCATCTCTCCGGCACCTACGAGCAATACGGACTTCCCTTCGATCTTGTCGAAAATTTTCTTCGCCAGCTCTACAGCGGCAAAGCTGATGGAAACAGCATTCTTGCAGATCCCTGTTTCGGTTCTGATTTTTTTGGCTACATGAAATGATCTTTCCAGCAATTCGGTCAGCCAGCTTCCCATAGATTGATCTTCGAGCGCCTGATTAAAAGCCTCCTTCATCTGTCCGAGAATCTGCGGTTCACCGACAACCATGGAATCCAGACTGCACGCTACACGGAATAAATGGCGGACCGCATCCTTCTGATGATAACAATAGCTCACGTTATCCAGAACCTCCCAGGAAATGTGATGAAACCCTGTGAGGAATTCCTTGAATACCTGAATTCCTTTTTCCACTGATTCCACAAGTGCAAATAATTCTACGCGATTGCACGTGGAAAGCAGCATAACTTCTTGAATAGCTGAATTTTTAATAAGTTCCTTATGAGCATAAGTTACCTGCCCCTTGGAAAAAGATAGTTTTTCTCGGATTTCTATCGGAGCTGTCTTATGATTTAATCCCAAAACAATAACTTCCATAACATGAAAGATCCAATTGATTTGTTGGGTACAGGGTTATTTTTTGTTAGATCGTCCGAAAGAACGGCAAATTTCTACCAGCAGCAGCCGGGGGAATGAACAACTCAGGCATATGAATGTAATCCTTTCAGCAATAAATTGACCCCCAAAAAGGTAAAAAGTACAAAGCAGAAACCAATGATGGCCAGGTAGGCGGCCCGCCTTCCACGCCAGCCAACCGTAAACCGTGCATGGACAAGTGCTGCGTAGACAAACCAGGTGATCAGGGCCCAGGTTTCTTTTGGATCCCAGCTCCAATAAGAACCCCAGGCGGTGTTCGCCCACAGGGATCCTGAGATTATTCCGATCGTGAGTAACGGAAACCCGAATAATAAACTCTTATGGATGAGGTCATCCAAAACCTCCAGAGAAGGGAGCCGGTAATAAAAAAGGCCCATCCTTTTCGATCTCAACTGATTATCCTGGATTAAATACATGATCCCGGCAGCGAAAGCAAAGGCAAAAGTAGTATATCCGCAAAAAGAGGTAGTAGTATGAATACCCAGCCAGACACTGCGCAAGGCAGGTACCAGGGGCTGGATTTCCTTTGGCAGCACCGAAGCGTAAAATACGAACACCAGGGCCAGAGGAAGAACAAAAGCACCCAGGGACGGAATTTTGTATTTGGCTTCGAGGATAAGATACATCAGAATAATCGCCCAGCCGAAAAAAGAAAGTGATTCGTGGAGATTGGCGATAGGGATGTGCCCGGATTGTATGAGGCGGATAATCAGCGCAACGGTATGGGAGATAAACCCGGCCAGGGCAAGCCTGTTCCCCCATCGGGACCATAATCTTTGCTTGACCAGGCTGATCAAATGAAAGGCCACGGAGCCACAGTAACAGCCCAGTGAGCCGAGAAAAAAAGCGATATTCATAGAAGTTCCCTGATTCTTCCTTCAGCCGCTTCCCTGCCGCTTTCTCTAATGATATCTAATAGTTCATCAGATTCAGCCAAGCGCTGAAAAATTTCTTTCCGCTTTGAAATATCCGGTTCCTTGAGGAGAATATTTTTTCGAAGATTTCCGAGAATGTCAACTAAAATCCCGTATTCAGGCCCGTACTGAGCTTCCATGTCCTCCCTCATTTTTCGAGCCAGGGCCGGACTTTTTCCCCCTGTGGAAATGCTGATCGTCAAGTCTCCCCTCTTGACCAGGGCGGGAAGTATGAAGGTGGAGTCATCCGGCGCATCCACGACGTTGACCAGGATATGAGCTTCCTGTGCTTCCCGGCTGATGGCTTTATTGACGTGATCGTTATTGGTGGCTGCAATGATCAGAAAATACCCTTTGGTATCACCAGGCTGAAACTCTCTGGCCGTATAGAGCAATTTCCCCTCGTCTGCAAGATGAACAATCGAGGGGGTGATGCGGGGGCTGATAACTGCAACGGCGGTGTCGTATTCCAGGAGAGTAAAAATTTTACGCTCGGCAACTGCCCCCCCCCCGATAACCAGGCACTGCTTTTTGCGCAGGTCTAAACAAACTGAATAATACCTTGACATCCTCGGCTCTCTCTGCTGCTGGGCATTTTATAGATACATCATCCTTTAGGACACTACACCCTCTTTGACCCCGCGAAACTGAATAACCTTTTGAGGGCACTTACTGGCACAGGTTCCACATCCCGAGCAGAGAGCGGGGTTAATTTCTGCCCGGTTATTGTCCAGAGTAATTGCCTTTTGGGGACAATTCTTGACACAGATGCCGCAGGCGATACATCCGACCTCACAAACCTGGCGTACCGCTTTTCCTCTGTGCTGTGAATTACAGGGAATATACCACATCTGACTGACAGGGATCAACCTGATTACTCCTTTGGGGCATTGACGGGCGCAGTTACCGCATCCGGTGCACAATCCCTCGTCGATCACCGGTAATCCATGTGCTCCTATGGTGATGGCACCAAAGGGGCAAACTCTGACACAGGAGCCAAGCCCAAGACACCCATATGCGCAGGACTTTGCACCTCCTGAAAGGAGCATCGCCGCATTGCAGTCTTTGATTCCCTCATAGATATACTTGGCTTTGGCCTTGTCACAGGTGCCCTGGCAAAAAACCATGGCTATCTGCTTTTCTCTCGGAACATGGACCACTCCCAGGATACGGGATATCTCCTGAATGACTTCAGCACTCGATGCCTTGCACTCGGGCGGAGTCGTTTCCCCGGCCACTAAAGCCGCGGCAAACCCCGCGCAGCCTGCATAACCACAGCCACCGCAATTCGCACCGGGCAAAAGGCCCAGGATCTCGGTAACCCTGGGGTCCGTCTCAACAGCAAAAATTCGGGAGGCTATTCCCAACCCGACAGCCAGGATAAAAGCCATACTTCCTAATGTAGCTATAGCAGCTATCATAATAAATGTCCTTACCTCATGTAAAATTACTTTTTGTTACGTATGGGACTGCCCTTACTTCCGTTACCCTTATTATATCCCTATCGTGCTCATTTTTCATCTCTTTTAAGGAGAGGATTTTTTGTTTATTTTACCAGCCCGGCAAAGCCCATGAAGGCCAGGGCTAAAAGGCCCGTTGTCACCAGAGCTATGGCAGTCCCCTCCAGGGATTCGGGAATTTCGGCCAGAGCCAGTCGCTCACGCAATCCAGCAAATAAAACCAGGGCCAGGGCAAAGCCGACTGAAGCGCCAACGCTGTAAATCAGAGACTCAACAAAGGTATATTCGTTTTGTACGGCCAAAACAGCTACTCCCAAAACCACACAGTTAGTAGTAATGAGAGGGAGGTAGATTCCGAGGGCCTGATGCAGGCCGGGGCTTGTTTTTTGGAGCACCATCTCGACAAATTGCACCAGGCCGGCAATGACCAGGATAAACACGATCGTTTGCATGTACTGGATATCGAACCGGTTCAGAACCAGGGTCTGAACCAGCCAGGTCATGGCTGTGGCCAGGGTAACGACAAAAACAACGGACATCCCCATCCCGACGGCAGTTTCCGTCTTTCGGGAGACCCCCAAAAAGGGGCAGATCCCCAGGAATTTAGCCAGAACAAAATTGTTTACCAGAACCGTACTGATGATCATGAGAATGATTTTTAGCATGATTCGAGATCCTTGTTTTTTTGAAATTCTTTACAGAATCACACGTTACATGGCCAGCTTTTTGTTGACCTTGTTCATAAATCCGAGCAACAGCCCCAGGGCGATAAACGCTCCCGGCGGCAAGACCGCAAGAAGAAAGGGAATATACCGGGGCCCGAAGACCGATATGCCGAATACCGATCCACTGCCCAAAAGTTCCCGGATGCACCCCACAATCAGTATGGCCAGGGTGTAGCCGATACCCATGCCGATGCCGTCCAGGAACGAGTTGAGGATCGGATTCTTGGAGGCAAAGGCTTCGGCTCTTCCCAGAATAATGCAGTTGACCACGATCAAAGGGATGAAGATACCCATGGCTTTATGGAGTTCAAAGAAAAATCCGGCCATGACCAGGTCAACGATGGTCACAAAGGTAGCTACGATCACGATAAAGCAGGCGAGCCTCACTTTATCGGGAATAACAGAACGCATGGCCGAAATGAGCACGTTCGAGCATACCAGAACAAACGTCACGGCCAGGCCCATACCGATTGCATTTTTAGCCTGCGTCGTTATGGCCAGGGTTGAGCACATCCCCAGAACGAGCCGGAAGACCGGATTTTCTTTCCAGATTCCATTCACTAAGTCGCGCAGCAAGGTTGTCATTGAATAATGCTCTCCTTATGCTTTTGGTAAAATTCGAGTCCATTCTTAACAGCCTGAACCACAGCACGCGGGGTGATGGTCGCTCCCGTGACCTGATCGAAATCTCCACCGTCCTTTTTCACTTTAAAATGGGTGACGTTCAGGGATTTCCCCTGAAATTGCTGCTTGAAGGCAGGCTCTGCCACCCGTGCCCCGAGTCCTGGAGTCTCGTTCATGGAAGTGATCTCGATTCCCCGAATGATCCCGTTCGGGTCCAGTCCTATCATGACTCCGACCTCCCCGCCAAAGCCCAGGCTCTTCATCTCGAAGGCCACGCCGCTTACATGATCACCCTTGAGCCCCCTGTAGACCAAAACAGCGCCGGTTTTGGTCCTGCTGCCGTCGGCTGTTCGGGCCGCAACCTTTCCTCCTTCGTTGCCCTGAGCGTCAAGAGAAACCTGAACGGTATTTTTATCGGGCTCGTTATCGTGGGGAGGGAGGACCGCATTGATGGTTTGCAGTCTTGCCAGGCGCTTTTGAAGAGCAATGGGCTCTTTGGTTATGTCATATACCTTGGCTAAAGACAGTGCCGCTACAAGGCAGATAATGCTTAATACCAGCACCAGCTCCAGAATATCACGCATGAGCGCTCCTCCTCCCGAACCCTTTGGGCATGGTATATTTGTCAATCAAGGGACACACCGCATTCATGATGAGAATGGCAAAAGAGGTCCCCTCAGGGTATCCTCCGAAGAGCCGGATAATGATGGTGAAAAGACCGATTCCTGCACCGAAAATCAGCATCCCTTTGCTTGTAATCGGACTAGTGACCATATCGGTAGCCATGAAGCAGGCTCCCAGCACCAGACCTCCGCTCAGGATATGAAAGATCGGATTCGCATACTGGCCGGGCTTCATTATCCAGAAAAAACCGCTGGCTAAAAAGGCAGTGACTAAACAGCTTACCGGAATGTGCCAGGTTACATACCCTTTCCATAAAAGGTAGCTGACACCGATAAGAAGGGCTACGATCGATACCTCTCCAATGCACCCTGCCCTGTAGCCGAAGAACAAATCGAGCAGCCGGAGGTGACCGATGCTGGCCAGTCCCTCGCTTTTGAGCATCCCCAAGGGTGTGGCTGCACTGATTGCATCCTGAGCATGGCGGGCAAACAGATAGCCCGGATTCTGCCAGCGAGTAAGGTGCACAGGCCATGAAACCAGAAGAACGACGCGGGCGATGAGAGCGGGATTGAAGGGGTTGTTTCCCAACCCGCCGTAAACCGCCTTCCCCAGTACGATAGCCACGAATGATCCGGTGAGTACCATCCACCAGGGAAGTCCCGGGGGCAGGGTCAGAGCCAGGAGGAGTCCTGTCACTGCCGCACTTCCGTCCTGAACCGAAATTTTCTTCCCCAAAAGGGGTTGAACCAGAGCTTCGGTGGCCACCGCTCCGAAGACTGCCACCAGTATGACCTGAAGAGCCCCAAGCCCAAATAAATATACCCCGGCCACAGTGGCGGGCAAAAGGGCAAGCAAAACACTGTACATGATCCTTGCAACAGTGACATCACCGCGAATATGCGGTGAAGCCGTAACAGTGAGCAGTGTGAAATCCAGGGCATCCGTCCCCGAAATACTCTGGGAGATATCGTGCGATATTGGCATAGTTAATCCTTGATCCTCAAAATGGTAATCTTAATTTTTGTACATGGCGACATATGACGGCGTCAGTTAACGGCTTCAGTTGAGTGCCTGTCTTCGCTTCTTGGCCAGAATGACACTCTTGCCGTACTTGATGAGATGAACAAGGTGCCTTTTGGCCGGGCACACATACACACAGGAACCACATTCGATGCAATCGAGCACATGAGTTTTTTCAGCCTCATCAAAAAGGTGCTTCTCACAATAGGTGCCGATCAGACTCGGCAAAAGCCGCATGGGGCAGGCGCGCACACACATACCGCAGTTGATGCAATGACTGGCGCCGGTCTTTGCCGTTTCATCGGCTGAAAGGACCAATATCCCTGAAGTGCCTTTGATGACAGGAACCTGTGTCGTGTGTTGAGCCAGCCCCATCATGGGGCCTCCCATCAGAATCCTGGCAGGCTCCCCCTGAAAGCCACCGCAGTGACCGATGGCTTCGGAAAACAGGGTGCCAAGGCGAAGCCGTAGATTTTTGGGTTCTCTAACACCCTGGCCGCTCACCGTAACAACGCGCTCTATCAGGGGTTTCCCCATGCTTACAGCCTCGTAAATGGCATAGGCGGTTCCCACGTTTTGCACAACCGCCCCCACATCCAGGGGTAACCCGGGCGGCGGAGGAACTTCACGGTTCAAAACAGATTTTATCAATTGCTTTTCCGCTCCCTGAGGATATTTTACCTTCAGGCTGATCACCTCGATCCGGGGATCCTTTTCAACGGCACATCTCATGGCATCAAGAGCATCGGGCTTATTGGCCTCAATGCCAATGTACCCGCGATTTATGCCCAGTGCGTACAAGAGAATCTGTAATCCTTTCACAATGGACCCGGCCTTCTCCAGCATGAGCCGGTAATCCGGAGTCAGGTACGGTTCACACTCGGCCCCATTCAGGATCACGCTGTCTATGGGCTTTTCTTTTGGAGGCGAGAGCTTCACATGCGTGGGAAATGCAGCCCCGCCAAGCCCGACAATTCCTGCTGCGTAAATTTTCTTTTTTATTTCCTCAGGCGAAAACTTCAGGGGATCATGGTCATTGTGCGGCTCCTCGAACCACTCGTCTTTTCCGTCAGACTCGATGACGATGGTGAGCACTTCGCTTCCGCCTGGATGGGGATGGTTTTTAATCTCTGTCACCGTGCCGGAAATACTGGCATGGATCGGAGCAAAGACAAATGACTTACTCTGGGCGATGATTTCCCCTTTTTTCACTTTCTGCCCCACTGTGACGATATGCTCCCCAGGCGCTCCAATGTGCTGCATTACGGGTAAATATACCCTCTGGGGCAGGGGGGCGTCCTGGATCTTTTTCGCCGCGCTTAAATGCTTGTTGCCGGGAGGGTGAATCCCCCCCAAAAAAGTTTTTAATTTCATATCGTTACCTTTTGTAAAACAATACCTGCCTCATCAAGAAGCTGAGAGGACAAATCGTCAGGGTATCCATCGGCATAATACACTTCTTTGATTCCGGCATTTATGAGCATCTTGGCACACAGACTACAGGGCAGGTGAGTAGAGTAGAGGCAACTCCCCGCAATACTCACTCCATAGAGAGCAGCCTGAATAATGGCGTTTTGCTCCCCGTGGAGCCCCCGGCATAATTCGTGCCGCTCTCCGGAGGGGATCCCCCTTTGGTCTCTCACACATCCCACTTCAAGACAATGCTTCAGCCCGCTCGGTGCACCATTGTAACCCGTAGATAAGATTCTCTTTTCTTTGACAATAATAGCACCAACTTGACGCCGAATGCAAGTAGAACGTTGCGAAACCAGGCGCGCAATTTGCATAAAATATTCGTTCCAAGAGGGCCTTGGCATGATCGCAGCACGTATCTAAAGCCGCGACCGGTAGAGGGGAAAGCGAAGGCAAAGCTCCTTAACCGCCTCTTTTGTCCGAGCGTAAGTCGCTTGATCGCCAATATGATTCAGTACGTCTTTCATCAGATGCGAGATATATTCCACTTCCGGCTCCCGCAGGCCTCGAGTGGTTATGGCAGGGCTTCCGATCCGGATACCGCTGGTGATCCGTGATCCTTTGGTGTCGAAGGGGATTTCATTTTTATTGACGGTTATGCCCGAAGCATCCAGAGCTTCCTCTGCCTCTTTTCCGGTAATACCTTTTGAGGTCAGATCCAGAAGAACCAGATGGTTATCGGTTCCGCCGGAAACTACACGGAAATCACCCTCTTGCATCTGTTCGGCGATTACTCTGGCATTTGTGATGACCTGCTGTTGATAAGCTTTGAATCCATCAGTCAGGGCCTCTTTGAAGCACACGGCCTTGGCAGCTATCGAATGCATCATGGGCCCGCCTTGTGTTCCGGGAAAGACCGCTTTATCGATTTTGGCGGCGAATTCTTTTTTGCACATAATCATGCCGCCACGCGGTCCCCGGAGCGTTTTATGAGTGGTAGTGGTTACAAAATCGCAATAAGGGATCGGTGAAGGATGCAGGCCGGCGGCTATTAATCCGGCAATATGGGCAATATCCGCCATGAGCAGGGCCCCGCATTCATCAGCGATCTGCCTGAAGGTTTTCCAGTCGAATGTCCGCGGATAGGCGCTTGCTCCAACGATGATAATCCTGGGATGACAGTCCCTGGCGATTTTCCTGACTTCCTCGGTGTCGATTATTTCGGTGTCCCGGCTCACTCCATAGGAGCAGCACTTGAAGTACCTGCCTGAAAGGTTGGCGGGACTTCCATGGCTGAGATGTCCCCCATGAGGGAGTTCCATGCCGAGGATGGTATCGCCGGGGGTGAGATGCGCAAAGAAGACGGCAAGATTGGCTTGTGTCCCCGAGTGTGGTTGAACATTGACGTGTTCTGCCCCAAAGAGCTTTTTTGCCCGTTCGATAGCCAGCGTTTCGACTGTGTCTACATTCTCGCACCCGCCGTAATATCTTCCGTCAGGGTACCCTTCTGCATATTTGTTGGTGAGGATTGAGCCCTGCGCTTCCAGAACAGCCTCGCTGGCAAAGTTTTCCGAGGCTATCATCTGCAGGGTGGAGGAAACACGTTCGGTTTCCCGCTGGATAGCGACTCTGATTTCGGGATCAACCGCATCGAGGCCGTTTATTTCTTTTATCGTGTTTTCTTTTTTTTCTTCCATAACCTTATGACCAGCTTTTATCTCTCCGTCCGGAAGGGTTTCTTCCGGAGCGTCGATCTTGGCTATCCGACCCGAATGCCTTCCGCCGGAAAAGGGGGTCGCAAGCCAGGTTTTTGTAATTTCAACAGCCATTTCCCTGCCGATGACCCGTCCCCCCAGTACCAGTACATTGGCATCGTTATGTTCGCGGCTCAGACGGGCGGACATAGGCTCGCTGCACAGGGCAGCCCTGATTCCGGGGTAGCGGTTGGCAACAATGGACATACCAATACCTGTACCACAGATAAGGATACCTTTTTCAGATTTTTTGTCAACAATATTCTTAACCAGGCATTTGCCTATGTCAGGATAATCTACTGATTCGGGACTATAGGTTCCGATATCCTCGACCTGGTAATCCTGACTCTTGAGGTAGGCTTTCAAAAACTCTTTCAGTTCGAATCCACCATGATCACTGCCAATTGAAATCAACAAGGACAATTTTCCTCTTAAACTCCATCTCCCGATGGTTATGGATAGCATCCAAACATAAATAAAAGGAGCTTAACCGCTTTCTGACAGCTAAGCTCCTTTTACAGAACATACTTCCTGAAATTTCATCAGCTTTATTGCTACTTTTTCGGTGCCGGCGGTATTGCGTGAGACGCGGGAGCCGCCTGTACAGGATGACACCAGATGCAAAATGCCTGGGTATTACCTGCTGAGACTTGAGGTCCTCTCAAATACATATAATTGCTATTTGATGGATGAGGATCATGGCATCCCATGCACGTCAACTGGTCCTCCTGCCCCTTGAAACCCTTAGCACTTTCCGGTAAAATAACTTTTTTGGCCTTCATGCCGCATGGATGAGTGCTTTCCATTTTGACGGGTCGATATCCTAACCCATCAGGTTCCGCTGCGTGGCAAGCCATACAAATCTGTTCCATTCTTTCCAGCGGCTTTCCAGTAACGGGGTTGATAGTTGTTGTATTAGGTTTCTCGGTCAAAAGACCTGGGCCTACTGCCGTATGAGCTCCGTGGCAAAGTGAGCATTCCTCGTGCCCTTCACCGGCTAAGGCAATTGCTGGGGTAAGCAGAACTACGAGAATGAGAAGGGGTAAGCTCTTTTTCATTTTTCTGAACCACCTCCTTTCCTGATATGGTTTGGAGTACCACCTACTACGATATTCGTAATACGGTTTTAATATTACTAAAATGTGGTTTTCCTTGTCAAGGAATTAGTAAATACAGTGAAAGGGAAATGTACTTTTTTTGCGGACCAAATCTTTTTCTGCGGGTACTTACAACAGGCAGCCCCGGAATGAAACGATGTTCCAGTCCGGAGCGATTCTGTAAGAGCGGTTTCTTAAAGAGAAGCGATTGCATGAGGAAAAAGGAGCGATATAGTGATAAGGGCTTCCATCCTCATTTTCGCTCGTCTACTTTTGTCTTCTCATCTTTTCTATCGTAAGGAGGGGCTTTATGAAGAAGCAGTTCAAAAAAGCGAATTTCAACCCTATCTCTCCTTTTTGGAGCATGATCACTGTTATTTTGTGGATCCTTGCCGTCATCTTTTCCTTACCCTCCGCATCCTGTGCAGTGAAGGCGGATGAAGTTCTGGTAACGGCCAACAAGAGGAAAATCACAGTCCAGGACTTTATCGATTTCCACAGGACCCGGCCGCGCATTGCCCGCTGGAATTCTGAAAAAGGCAACCAGAATGATCCGAACGAGACCCTCAACGCCCTTATCGGAAAGGTCCTGATGGCTGAGGAGGCCTATCGGTTATACCCCGATGGCTTGAAAAACCACACGCAGGAAATAGCCGACTTTGAGCAGGGCATGCTGATCAATGTCTTCACCGAGGAGCAGATCGACAAGGGGATCGTGATCAGTGAGCAGGAAGTCGATCAAAGGGTCCCTGAAAATCAAAAGTTCGAGGTTCATTTGCGCAGAATAGTGGTTTTCAGCGAGGAAGAAGCCCTCAAGCTGAAGAAGCAACTGGAGAAGGGAGCTGATTTTGTCACGATGGCCAAAAAGTTTTCTCAAGGCGAGGAAGCGCACAAAGGAGGAGATATCGGCTATATGTCATTTGACCAGGGCATTTTCCCCAAAAAGGTAGTAGAGGAGATTTTTGCCTTGAAAGATGGCCGGATTACAGGCCCTGCCTCGATCCGGGAAGGATATGCTCTCTTTCAGGTGCTGGGCAAAAGAAAGGTCAAGGGAGAGGATCTGGAACGGGTCCGGCAGTACATTCGCCAGCAAATCAGTCTGGAACGGAAAAAGGAACGCTGGAACCAGTTACTTCAGCAATTGTATACCGAGTTCCGGGTAGTGATCAACGAGGATTTGTTCAAAGAGATCGAACAGGCAATCAGCCGCAATCAGGGGGCGCAGGCCTTAAAGCGGATGAGTGGCCTTGAGATCGCAAAGGTGAGGGACCATTCGATCCGGCTGGGAGAGATCATACCCGATGGGCAGGACCCCTCCTATGGGGGAGGCAGCCCCTGGGAAAAAGATGCACAGGTGCTGCGAAGAATCCTTGACCGCAAGGTAAAAGCGGTTCTTGTTTCCGATTATGCCCGGAAGTTGCACTACGATCAATCCGGTGAAGTGAAAAAAAATATCGCCCGATTCAAAGATGACCTGATGGTGAGACGCCTGGTTGCCGAAGGAATATATAAAGATCTTTCAGTCAGTCTTGAGGAGTGTCGGCAGTATTATCAGGCTCATCTGCCCGAGTACCGAGTTCCGGAAAGAGTCAAAATAAGCCGAATCACCACTTCGGACGAGAAAACCGCAGCCGAGGTTGTGCTAAAGCTCCAAAAGGGAATTCATTTTAACGAGTTATCAAAACAATACCCATCATCAGATTCGTTGACACCAAAGGGCTTTTGGGCGAGAGGGGGAAGCACCATGGGGAAAGAATTTGAGGAACAGGTTTTTCATTTGCGTACAGGACAGGTGAGTGATCCCATAAAAACTGAAAAAGGGGTTCATATCGTCAAGCTTCTTGAGCGGCAAAAAGAAGGGTTTGCCCAGCTTTCTGAAGTGGAATCCCACATCCGGGAAACGCTGCTTTCCATGAAAAAGGAGAAAGCATTAAGCGACCATATAGCCGGTTTGCGCAAAAAGAGCAAAGTGGTTATCAATAAAATCCTTTTTCAGGAAGTGACTCAAAATGCGCTCTAGACCGGCCATCTTTCTCCTAGTCTGTTTACTGGCTGCCATTGGTATAAGTTCCGAGTCACTGGCCGTGGATGGAGGCGCTAACGATAAGCGTGGCGCACACAATCAAAAAGTTGTTGGCATCAGGGACCCGGTATGTACGTATTGCCACTTCTCGACCTCCGGCAAGGGGGAAAAGATATGGGAGGATCTGCCTCTGGGCGCTCAGACCCTCCCCAGCGAACGGGGTGTGAAGGTCGTTTGCAGCAGTTGCCATTATCCGGGTAATGCGGTCAACGCCCGTTCAGGCTTCACACTTGGACAGCATGAGCCGGGTGGACACGATTTCAGCCAGGGGAACGCACTGGTTGATACCTCGCTCCTTGGGATCGGTGAAAGCCATGTCATGTCCATGCAGGCCGAGCCCGATCCTGCGGCCGGGAAATTGCGGACGGCACTGGATACCAGTTCTTTTCCCTTACGGGACGCCGATATCGAAGACGAAGCGAACCTGCCCGAAGGATATCCGAAGGACAGCGGCTTCACCTGCACCACCTGCCACGATCCCCACAACCAGCCGAACCAGGACATCAGCGGGAATGGCGACTACCTGCGGACCAAAAAAGAAAAACTGGCCGGTCAATCGGATCAAAGGACTGCCCTTTGTATTCAGTGTCATGAGGATACTGCCGAGGCCCGGCAGCATGGGGCATCGGCAGGCTGCAATCAATGCCATCACCCGCATGACGGATATTATCAGCTCAGCAGCCGGAGGGCGCAGCTTGGCCGGTCAATTTTAACCAAAAGGATACTCCCTGTCGATTTTCAGGCTCCGCCGAACGTGGTTGCCTTTGGCCCGCAGGAAGAGGAGCGCGACGGAACGATCGGGCCCGATCAGGGGGCGGAGGATCAGGATGAGTCATCTCTTTGTTATAGCTGCCATGGGCCGTCTGCATCCCGGGCCATGCGCGATGCGGGGGCAAAGCCCCTCTTCGGTCTGCATGGGGATGCTTCTTTTGTCAGGGGACATCACCCCATGGGATCAAAAGCCCAACTGGGCAAGGCCCATCGCGCTCCGGGCTTGGAGAATGCGGATCTCAACCGCTACGGCCAGGTAACCTGCACCTCATGCCACGATGGATTTCACCGGGGAAAGAATCTGAATTTTCTCAAAGAGGATTTCAGCAACGATTCCGCTGCCCTGTGTACCGGGTGCCATACCGACAAGACTGCCCGGGATCTTGGTACTGCGGGGTCAGCCCACCGCCAGGTTTGTGGAGAGAGCCCGAACAAGCGGGGCGAGTGCATGTTTTGCCACTTCATCCATGACGGCCCTGACCGGGGACCGGATCAAACTCCCGCAAACAGGGCACTTCTCCGGGTCGATCCGGTCAATCTGGCCTGGTCTGACCAGGCAGGTGATGCGGACACGGATGACTTTGAGGACATGTGCTTCGGCTGTCACAGTTCGTCGCGCTATATGAAGGGAACCGGCAAAGATGGTGCAAGACTGCATCCGCAGGAATATTTCAGTCACCGGTTCGCCTCCCTCCCTTCGACCCGGGTCCACCCGACCCTGCCGGTTTCGGACGGAAATCTGGATGGGGTTGTCGATGATTACGGGGTGGAGAAAGGGAAAATATACTGCGGCAGTTGCCATGATATCCACCACAGCGCTAATGCACCCTACCTGCGGGGCGGGGATTCTCCATACGCAGGCGGTGGTTTTTGCGCTCGCTGCCACACCGAGTATCCGGCCAATGGCCGGTCCAGCCATCCTCTTGGCGTATCGCCGCGGCCGGGAATTACCGCAGAGGAATTCCCCCCCTTCGCCTATGGGGGAAAAAGCGGCGTGCCGCGGGGCGTCACTTCGGACGAAAGCCCCGGCGGCCAGGTTCTTTGCCTGACCTGCCACAGCATCCATGCTGCCAAAACCAGCTTTGACGGCCGCATCGATCTGGCTCAATCTGCGGATGAATCATCCTCCGGGTCCCACGCTGACACCGAATCAGCACACCGCCATGGGAAATTGCTGGTTGTGGACAATTTCTCGTCGGATAAGGGAAGTGACCTGTGCTTGTCATGTCATCCTTCTCACCAGGGGATCGTAGGGTCGAGGCATGATTTTACCGACATGAAGCTTGGTGCTCCGCTCTCCTTCGGTACCTGCTCCGCCTGCCATATCCCTCATGGGTCTTCGGAGAAGACCATGCTGTGGACGCGAAGTCTGACCGAAGAGCGTAAAACCTTCAGTCAGGCACAGAAGCCGAATTACCAAAGAGGCGTAACGCTTCTTTGTTACGATTGTCATGACGATCATAACGCTGCCGATGATGATCCGCCTTTGAGTTCCTTCCTTCATTCTCCACCGGATATCGCCTACAGTGACGGGCCGGGCCAAACTTCGACCGTGGGTTATTACGAAACCATCCCGCCGGGAAGCTATGGGGAAGACGGAGTCGATAATCCTCCCACCAACGGCATGGAAACCGGCGGTCATTATATCAAAACAGCCGGGCTGACCGAAATGAGCAACGGAATCGGTACTGGTGACAAGCTTTCCTGCGATCTGTGTCATGACCCGCACAGGACCAGCAATAACGAGGTATTCCTGCGCAATCCGTTGGGAAACAATAAATTCGCCGGTCTGAAAGCCAGTGGTCGCACCAAAAACGGAACGGGAACGGGTCGGGAAATTTGTGTTTCATGTCATGGCTATTCCGAGTCGAATATGCCGATAAATACACCGGTTGAGTTTTTTGGAATCGAAATTGTCAAACCTCCTGATCGAGCGAGAGATAACTCGAGTGTTTATACACACCACTCAAAAAACGACCGCAAGACCCCGTGTACGAAGTGCCATGTTCATAACAGTATTTCGACCAAACCCGAATCCGAACGATCCGGTCCTGATACGCATGGTGTTCACTTTGCGAGTCTTTTTTCCCAGGGGGAGAAGAGTATCGTGGTCCGTCAGGCAGTGCAGACAGAAGAATCCACCGACAGGAGCTGCGACATCTGTCACTCGCCGGAACTTACCTTCAAGGCTGGAAAACTGATCTTCAGGGATGGAAAGAGCCTTGAGGAAACAGCGGTGTGTGATACCTGTCACAGCCGGGGGGGGAAGTATGACGGTGCGAACGGGTATTATACCACGGTCAGTGATTTTGACTATGGAGCCAAAGATTCCTGGCGCTTTGGAGTGTATGAAGAGGTTATCGATAACAACGGGCGGTCCGACTGGCAACTGCGGCCCTATAAGGAGGCGTGGTGCCTTAACTGTCATGACGATCAGCCCTCCCGCATCCAGAATCCTGAACTGGATGAGCAGCAATGGGTTCAGGCCCCGAATATTCTGGGTGATCCGGACGGCAACTACGGTTTTGAAAAGAGCGGCCATGGTCTGGCAACCTCTGACAATTACACCCAGTCCGGCAGGACCGGTGCAGGGCTGAACTGTCCCGACTGCCATTCACCCATGTCCAGGCATATCGTCAACAGTCAAAGAGAGAGAAAGGTAAATTACAAAAACTGGCAGGATAATAAATACCGCTTGAAGCTGGATCTGAAACTGCCTCGAAGAGGCGTGGAATATCAAAACTCTGATTTTGAGCTCTGTTTCTCCTGTCACGAAGAAGCGTCCATTATCGGGCTCCCGCCGGGGTATACGGATTACACCGATAATCATAACCCTTACGTCAACCTGAATATGGACACTTACCCGATGACTCACTATAGCAATGCGAATGTGCAGGGGCTGTATCCCATTAAAAAAATGGGACAAAGCATACAAATAGATTTCAGCAGGATTTTCCCTACGAGCAGCTACAACCTCCACTGGAACCATCTGTCTTTGCCCGATGCGGTAATCGATCCGAACGCGATTATCAGACCGCAGAGCCAGAACAGCAGCAGCAGCGGGAACCAGAGGACACAGACCTGCCTCTCGAATCGGTGTCATGGAAGAGGCAATGTGGTTAAAGAGGGCGATACCGATTTCTGGGATTCTGATCGTGACGGAAAGCTTGATTCCCGGCCCTCCTGTACAGCCTGTCATAATCCGCACGGGTCCGGATATGTTTCCATGACCAGAGATGATCTGGCTATTACTCACGGCATGAATCCAGGTGGTGAGGAATTTGGAAAAATCGGCAGTGGAAAATATGGGGCCTATGATGACAGTCTGGATAATTATAACGATTTATACTGCTGGGAATGTCACGCGAAGCTGCAAAGGACCGGTGATAATTACCGGTATTACTACCCTCAATCGTTGATCAAGGATCTGATGGCGCCGGAACCTCCACGATAAACTATCCGAAAATTGTCACAGGTTAGGCGGGCACTGTGTAAAGTGATTCACACAGTGCCCGCTTTTTTGGCTTTACAGATCAAAATATCCAAAAATAATCTAAAACATATTGTAGTTTTATTCATAGTAGGTTAAAATAGTAAAGCAAACAGCTTCCAAAAGGTGTAGGAACTAAACTTGCATATATCCCTGGCACAACAATAATTATTTCGTCTGTCTATCTTTTATGGGCATATTATCCTCATAATGGTCATTTATTGCATGGTAAGTTTATAGTTGGACTTACGGGTGCTTCTTTGTCTGCTTGGGGTTTAGAGTGAGATGGTTCATTAAGTATGAAAACAAATTGCCGAATATGAAAACTTTTTCTCATATCTCTTCGATAGTCGCCAACTGCCCTCAACGTATATTCATCGGAATTCTGGCAACGTGCCTCTGTCTTCTTTTGTCTCCGGCAATGGTACTGGCTGTGAATGGTCCCCATTTCCTTCCGGATTGGATCGAGGTTAAGGAAAAAGGGGCCTGTGTTGCCTGCCATGTCCCTCACGGAGGGAAAGGCATAAAGATCTGGGCCAGGTCCATCCCTGACCCCTTTCGCGGAACTCGTGCACTGTGTCACTCATGTCACGATGGATCGGGTGGTACGACCAGAGGATCGGATAATGTCTTCTATCCATTTTCCGAGAACCATGTGATGCACGGTGCAGCCGTTGTCAAACCGGGAGAATATCCTCAATTTGCCGCCAGCCTGAAACTGGTAGGTAGTATCAATAAGAAGATCTTTCCCTTAGACCCTGAGGATCGGGACACATTACCCTCATTGAAAGAGGGGACTGCACACGGACGGTCGGGGCTTAATTATTACCGGGGAGGGGAGGGCATGTATTGTGGCACCTGCCATAATCCTCATGGGGACTCCTCCGGCAAGTATACGATAGGCGACGCCTATCTTCGCAGTAAGGATAAAAACGTCGGGACTCCGGGCAAGAGGAAGGAATTCTGCAACGAGTGCCATGGCAATATCCATGCGCCTGATAACGATTGCCTGGACTGCCACCATCCCCACAAGGGTGCAACCCGCGTTACCGATAACGAAATCATAGGCCGCAAGATCTTTATCTATGAGGTAGTTCCGGCGCCATTTGTAGCCAGACCGAATGTTGCGCGCATTACCGACAATCCCGAGAGCGACTTTCCTTCAACCCTCTGCTATGGCTGTCACGGCCCACGGGGTGCTGCCCAGTGGGGTCCGGCAGGGGCGACCACCATTCATGGCGACGACAGCCCTACTCCCCGCGAACATCACCCTATGGGAACGCAGGCAATCCT
Organism: bacterium; assembly: GCA_040752695.1. Lineage (GTDB taxonomy): Bacteria > SZUA-182 > SZUA-182 > DTGQ01 > DTGQ01 > DTGQ01. The sequence goes on along the minus strand of JBFMGO010000004.1, from coordinate 81,643 downwards.
GGGAAAGATCCCCAGGGCCAAAGGATGCGGGGAATCATTGATGAACCGGAAAGGGGAATTGACCTGTGTTTCCTGTCACAATGGATTTCATCAGGGCGATCGTGCCAACAATTTTCTCCGATGGGATTTTACTCAGGATTCGGCCCTTTTCTGCTGTGTATGTCATCCGGACAAGAGCGCTTACAACCTGGGAGATGAGCATAAAGGGCACCATCAGGTGTGCGAGACTTCGCCCGTCAAGCGCCTGGTGACGGTAAAGGACCCTGAAACCAAAGCCAATGTCCAAAAAGAGGTGGGGTCCGGCAACTGCATGTTCTGCCACTTTATCCATGACGGGCAGAATGAAAACGGAACCCAAAGGGGTGATCTTTTAACACCGGATCTGGACGCTCTGATGCGGGTTGCTCCCCTTAATCTGGCCTGGGCGGACAAATGGGATGATATCGACCTGTTCGATTATGAAGATATGTGCTTCGGCTGCCATGGCCGCTCGGCTATCGTGAGAGGTGCGGGACTTCTGGGGTCCAAACTGCTGCCTCCCCGCACTCTTGATCCTGCTGAGAGAACAATACCTGGAATAATTCGCTTCAGCCATCGGTTTGCCACAGCCCCGAAAAGCGAGACCACTGCCTTCAATATCCGGGTAGGGGGCAAGTTCCCCCTGTCGGATTACAACGGTTTTGGTACCCTTGATGATTACGGGGTAAAGCAGGGGCTGATTTATTGCGGAACCTGTCATGATGTGCATAATAATCGCACCAATCTCCGTTCCCCGTATCTGCGCGGTACACGATCTCCCTATGTGGCCATGGGATTTTGTGAGGAATGCCACACTACCCCCGGCAGCACCATGTTTATCGATCCCATGCTCAACCATCCTCTTGGAAGGGGGCCGGACCTGTCTCCCGGTGGCGCTACCAGCCTGACCTGGCTGCCGGAATTCACTACGGGCCTGAGCGGAGAAAAAGGAGGGGTTACCTTTACCCCTGCCGGTGAGGCCCCTGCTGCAGGCCGTGTCATTTGCCTGACCTGCCACAGTGTTCATGCAGCATCGACCACCTTTGACGGCTGGGCGGACTTTCCGCATTCTCTCAATGGGGTATCGGCGCTTGGAAATCACGGGAACCTTTTGGTGATTGATAACTATAAAGATCCTTCGGGCAGTGATATGTGTATCCGGTGCCATCCTGGTGTTTCCGGGATCGTTAACTCTCCCCATGACTTTTCGCCGGGATACCGTCAAGGCTGCAAGATCGGCCAAAAAGGACTGTGTTCTGCCTGTCATGTGCCGCATAACGCTGCCTCGGCAGTTACCTGGAACGGCAAACCGATTCTCTGGGCCAGGAGTCTTTCTTCCGAAGAATCCTGCTTTCAGCAGAAAATCAATCCCGCCTATACTCTTGGCGACACGATCCTGTGCTACGACTGCCATTCCAGATGCAATGACGATCCCCCGCTGGCAGCCTATGGGCAATATATACCCCAGGACGTGGCTTTTGTCGATAAACCGGGCGGGGATCTTATCGGATACTACGAAATAGCTCCTCCCTGGCTTCAGAATATACCTCCCTTCGGGTTTAAGACCGGCGGTCATTACATCAAATCGTCTCTCATGGGGGGGATTATGAAGGGAGATAAACTGGCCTGCAGCGACTGCCATGATCCCCACAGGGGCTGGACCAAAGCCAAGACCCAGAATCAGGCTTTTATCAAGGAACTCCTGGGCGGAAAGGTAAACGGCGGTTTTTATGCCAGTAAGAATATGGTTTACAGCGATTCTTCCCATGGCCCCCGGAACGATACGGAAAGCCGCCTGATCTGTGTCACCTGTCATGGATGGTCATATCAGCCTTCAAGCGGGCTGGGGCCGGCTTCTGTACCGTTTATAGCCGTGAATCCGGCCTGGGGAAGCGCGCAACAGATCACTCCGCCAACTCCGACGGTGTTCGAGCATTCCAGCCTGGGAGCCTATGCCTGCACCGACTGTCATCAGCATAACAGAATTACGGTCTTTTGCATCGACTGCCACAGTTTCCCTCCTACCACGACGGGCAATGGGTGGTCGGGAGCCGGGGACACGGACGAAAATTACCCCGGCGGCGCCGGAGCGCATTCGGTGCATGTTTTCAATTGCAGATATGATTGCCTGACCTGCCATACGGGATGTCTGCATAATGCGGGCGGGGCTACGGTAGCCAATCCGTTTTTCATCCGGTCGAAGGTCAGCGTTGATTTTAACCCCCTGTTCGGGTTTCCCCGAATTCTTGGCGAGTATCCCACCAAGATGAGTTACCCGGGATTGCCGGCTTTATACAATCCCATTGAACAGACCTGCTTCGTGGGCTGCCATAATCCTCTGGTAGGAGATCCGGATAAAAGGCCGCATCTGACAAATTTAACCCCCAGTTGGTCCCTGGCCGTCAAGCGGCCGACGCCGCCGACACTGCCATCGATACCGCTGCCCGACTGGATGCCGGACCCGTTGCAGGATCCCTATTATCAGAAGCTGCTTCTTGCTCCGGAAGCGCCGCTGCCGGTGAATTTACCAGGAGTTCCTTGGCCTTTACCGGCGATCCCTTAGAAGAGTCTGTTTTTGACCGATAAAAAAACTAGGTGAGGAGAAAGATGTTTTTCAGGGTGTTTGGGCAAGTGAAGAATCGTACATTTAAAAGGGTAGTCACTCTCTTGGTCTCTATTACTCTCTTCGTGGGTACAGGTTTTTTAGGTTATCAGATCTTCCACTCTCTCTTTGTGGAAGCCCAGGTCCCTTTGCCCCCGCCCACCAGCCCTCCCTTAAGCTGCACCGGCTGTCATGATTTTCAGGCCAGTCTGTTTACCAATTTTCTTGATCACCATCCGAACGCAGTCGCATCGCAGACTCAAACCGATATGGTGACCAAAGTGAAGGCCATTCGTCAGGACTGCTGTGCTTGCCATAATTACCTGATCAATCATACCAGGGGCATCGTTATGCTGAAAGATCCCGATCCCGGCGACGCTTATCCTTACAATGGCGACCCGGTTCAGACCAATAATTTTTGTCTCAGTTGCCACGATCTGCCGACCGATTCTACCAATCCGCCGATCTGGTTCAGCGTCAACGGTATCGTTTCGCCGGGGCGAATCATCGCACCCCTGTGGAGCCTGCCCTGCGGACATGCTGTCAACCGGAGGAGAAACCTGCGGTGCCTGGATTGCCATAAATATCATGGGTCTAATTTTAAAAGCATGCTACAGCTCGAGCAGCCACGGCTGTGCTATATGAACGGCTGTCATCCGGAAAAAGCCGATGAGTTCAATCCTCTTAATCCTTCACATCACCATGTCGAGGGAGTCTTGCTGGGCGGTGTTCCTACCAACGTCATTGCCTGTTGTGATTGCCATAATCCGCATCACGATACCACCATGGAGAATAAACACCCGGTTTCCGATCCCTATTCAAAAGCAGATTTATATCCGGTTGCTCCAGAGCCTCAGGTAACCCTGCCCGTTTTTAATACTACCGTCGGTCTCACCGGGTTTTTAATCTCGGGGGTTCCCTTCTATGCAGGCAATGTCAATGCTGCCGGGACTCCGGCTGTGGATCTTTTTTGTATGGAGTGTCATGCACCGGATATTTTCATTCCACCGAATCCTCCCTGGCCCGGAGCACCGAATATCTCATATGAACTCATGAACGATGAATATGATTCTCTTTTAACTGCCTCCAATTTCTTCTACCCTCACCAGCATGTGACAGCAGGGGCCTGCGGCGGATGTCATATTACGAAAGTCGGAACCAAGCCCTATCGTATTCTCAATGGGCATTCTACCCACTTAAAAAATGCATCGTGTACGTATTGTCATGATCCTCACGCCACTTTTGGAACATTCGTGGGAAGTACGGTTACGGGTATCGTCGGTGTCCAAAGAGGTCACCTATTGAAAGACTGGCTTTTGGCTGATGCTGCTGTAGTCGGCCCTCTGCCGGGCGGAGGTGGGTATCAGTCTCCGGGCACACCTGCGGCTGCGACTACTGTTCTTGCTTCCGTGAATGGTGCCTCCAGTTGTTCTATCAATGATCCTTTAGGTGGCTGTCATGATATTACTCACGAGCATAATTCACAGATCAGGGACACTATTACCTGTAATACAACTCCATGCCATTTACCATTTACTCCTCTTTTACTGCGTAAAGGAGAAGAAGGAGAAATAAAAAAAGATACCGTGGCTCCAGAGCCACCTAAATAATCAAGCTGCCGGAATTATAATTATAATGAGGAGCGATTGACCATGTTGATCAAGATATCGGATGACGCGAAACTGAAAGAGAGTCGGAAAGAGGGAACGTATGAACCGCTTTTGGCAAAATCTGCTCCTTGGCTTCGCCGGGAAACGCTGGGGATATTCATTTTGATCGTTGATCTTTTGATCGGCACCCTCTTTTCCACTCCTGCCTGGGCCATTCGGGCCACAGGGGGGGAAGGCCAGGTCAGGATCACCTGGATCGCCCCGACGCGAAATGTGGATGGAACTGCCCTGGTGGATCTGGCCGGATACAACATTTACCGCGGAATCACGCGCGAAGAACAGAATGAGAAGGTTAATAACGACCCTGTTTGTGGATGTACCTTTTTAGATACCGGCCTCAAGAATGGACAGACGTATTTTTACTGCGTAACAGCAGTAGACTTCAGCGGGAATGAAAGTATCCCGTCCGATCCGGTTTTCGCTACTCCGAGCATTATGCCACCAGCCGAATTCACTGCCATCGGCGATGACGGCAAGGTCAAGCTGTTCTGGGATGACAGCGGCAAATCTTCGGTCCGGGGATACCACCTGTATCGAAGCCGCAGTCGGGGAGGCGATTATCAAAAAATTACCGATGTTCCTCTTGAATGTGCCTACTTCGAAGATCTCAAGGTAAAAAATGGCCTCAATTATTATTATGTCATTTCTTCGGTCGACGAATATGGGATGGAAAGTCCCCGTTCCGAGGAGATGGGTGCAACCCCGGTAACCCGCATTCCCATCGAGCCTTCCGATTTGAAGGCCACCTTTGAAGTAGATGTGGTCAAATTAGAGTGGCCGGAAAGTTCCGATCCTGAGGTTGCAGGCTATCATGTCTACCGGCGTAATTCCATACAGGACAACCGCTTTCAAAAGTTGACCAGCCAATTGTTGATCGAAACCTCCTTCACCGATGACTCGATCGAAATCAACCGGCAGTATCTGTATTCTGTTGTGAGTGTTGATAAAAAGGGAACTGAAAGTAAATTCCCGCTCGAAGTTGCCTGCCGCACTCAGAGCCTGTATATTGCCTCGATTACGGAAGATACCGAAGGGAAAGCAAAAAAGGCCGACGACAAAATCGTCTTTATTATGAAGGGGGAGCCGGGATGTAAAGCCACTTTCACCATCGAAGGGTTGGCGGAAAATCAGCCCATGGAGGAAATAAGCCTTGGGGTGTATCACCAGGAGTTCTCAGTCCCGGCCGGAACGAACCTGAACAATGCACAGGTGACAGGATATCTGGCGGATACACAGGGCAATAAAGCCCTGAAAAAGGCTGCCGGCAATATCACAATTAAAAACGATCCTCCTCCGCCAGTACAGGTCATAAGCGGTACTATAAATTATGGCTGGCCGCAGATCACCTGGACCCCGCCCGATGCGAAAACGTATTCTTCTATAGAAATTTATCGCTCAACCTCCGCTTTTGATCCCGGCTTCCCACAAGAACCCGCCATTACTATCGCTAAAGGCACTTCAACCTTCATCGATGAAAAAGCCGATGCCGGTGCCATCTATTATTATGTAGCCCGGACCGTTGATGAGGCCGGGAACAGGTCGGAGGTCTCTAAGGCGGTCAAAATTGACCTGGGGGAGAGAAATGAGTCCCCGGCAATCTACTCCGTGAAAGATGATACCGAAGGTATCCCCGTCAAAACAGGCCGGATTATTCGGGTAGTTGTAGAGGGTGACCGCGGCTGCGACGCATCCTTTTCCCTGAAGGAAATCGGCGGGGAATCTTCTTCCAGGGAAATTATTCAATGGCAATCCCTGAATGAGGTAAGGCCCGGGATTTATAGAGGAGAATACCAGGTCAAATCGCAAGACCAGACAACGGAAAAGGGAGCCGACCTGGTTGCCAGATTGCTCGATCAGGCCAAAAAAGAGCGGTTCGCCAAGGGAGAAAAACCCTTGCGCATCAATGTGCATTCGGATGACAAGGAACCCCCGAAAATCGCCAGGGTAGAATTCACCGGTCACAAGGAAGCTACACTGACATCAAAACTGGTGGCCGGAAATGTGTTGTGTGTCCACCTCATTGGAGATCCGGGGGAGATAGCCTTTTTCAGTCTCGGCCCTGAGGGGAAAAAGATTCCCATGACCGAATCCAAACCTGGTGAATACGAGGGAACCTACACCATCCGAACAGGAGACGATGCGGAAAAAATAAATGTTTATGGATATTTGACCGATCAGGCCGGAAACCTGTCCAGTAAGGCCAGCGAGACCGCCCTGTCTATAGATACCCGTCTTATCATCACGGTAACCACGAATCCGAAAGACCTCTATGCAGATGATAATGCAAATGCAAAGGTCGTCGTCAGGGTTGAGGATATTAATAAAAACCCTGTTAGCAACCATCATCTGGCCCTGACTCTGGCCACGACCGATGAATATACGGATGTAATCGGCGGCGGCGGTTTCGACAATCAGAAGCCGGATGGGAAAGTTGCCATCGATTTTGACAGTGTCACTGATAATTACGGGCAAATCACTGCCGTCTATACGGCCGGTAATGCCGCTAAAACTGCCTTGATCATTGCCAAAGACTTGAACACCGGATTGGCCGGGGTTGGCTATATAACGAGTTACATCGAAAGCAGTCTTAATATTACACTTAAGGAAAAAGTGTGGGACAATAAGCAGTTATTATCGCTTCCTGATGGCGATGCCGTTTATATGATTTTAGAGGCTGATCCCCAGAAAATAACCGCAGATGGCCGCAGCCGGTCAAGGATTACGGTTCGGCTTTTGGATAAGTACGAAAGACCGGTTACCAAACCCTATCGGGTTACCTTCTCGCTGACACAAGGTGAAGGACATTTGAGTCCACAAACCATTACCACAGGTGCAACAGGAAGCGGCTATACTTACTATGAGGCAGGAAAGCGTGTCCTTACGGCAATCGTTAATGTCGCAGCCATCCGGGTGGAAGAGCCAAATATGGCTCAACCGCTTCATGGGATCATATCTGTTACCCTGATGAGTGATGCTCCGGCCAAGCTCATCATAACAGCAGATTCCACCATCCTCGATGCAGGCAGCGGACAATTATCCCATATCAAATTTACCGTTTCAGATATCAATGATAATCGCAACCCTCAGGCCACGATTCAGCTCAAGCTGCAAGATTCGCAAGGGAATCCCTCGAGAAATGGTCAATTGTATGATCCCACTCTGGAAACCGACCACAACGGAGAAGCTTCCTGTATCTACCGGGCAGGGTATGATCCGGGTCTGGTACAGATTATGGCTAAGGTCTCCTCCAGGGTCCCCACCCCTGAAGAGCTTCTTCGCGCCAAGGGAAGTCTTTTCGTTCCCCTATGGGATGAAGAGGAAGCAAGCACGAGTAGATTTTCCTGGCAGTGGCAAGATGAGAGGATTAAAGATTGCAGGGGAACTATCCGGGAATGGTTCAAAATGGAAGGGGATGAGGTTAAGAAAGGAGAACCATTGGCCCTTATCGAAATTGAAAAACATGGAGATGTCGTACTCAAAGCACCAGGCGATGGAGAATTGATCGACATTAAGGTATTGCAGGGAGAAGAGGTCCAGATCGGTCAGACCATCGGTTATGTGGAAATCAAGGAGGAAAGATTTCCTTAGGACCTTGCCCTGCCACAGGAGAGGTCGATATCAAGCGTGTATTGATTTATATATAGTATCAAATGAGAGCACGACATTTACTTACCTCGTAAACAAGAAAAAGGGGCAGGATATTTTATTCTGCCCCTTTAATCCTTCCCGTGAGCATCTGCTTATCAATGAATTGCTTTTTTGGCTTGACAATCCACCTCCCGGAGAGGTAAGTTGGAAGCATGAAAAAAGTTATCGTTAATACCTTTATTTTACTGCTGCTGTTCTTTTGTCATACCTTGGCTGCATTTGCTGTAGATGTCGCTCCCCGCATTTCGGATAGAGAAATCGTGGAAAGACTTTCCCGGCTCGAAGAGGGGCAGAAAAGACTGGAAGGCCGGATTGATGATCTTCGTTCAGAGATGATTGGACGATTCGACGCTGTTGATAAACGGTTTGAGGCAGTTGATAAACGGTTTGAGGCAGTTGATAAACGGTTTGAGGCAGTGGATAAACGATTTGAGGCAGTGGATAAACGATTTGATGCTGTTGACAAACGGTTCGATGACTTGCGTGCGGATATGAACAGCCGGTTTGATCTCATCACCTGGATGTTCGGGCTTTTCGTAACGATAGCCCTGGTAATGCTGGGGTTCGTAATCAGGATGCAATGGCAGATGCAAAGGAGGCAAACGATCATGGAAACCTCCTTGGAAACCCAAAAAGACGAGATCGCATTTTTAAAAAAACTTATCGAAAAGCTGCTTCCCCCACCGAAAGGGGCCTTGTGAAGAAGGCCCGTTATTTATTTGGTCAATAAGCCCATGATCACCTGCTCAGCCTTATTGAGCTCATAGCCATAATAGACAATATTTCCTTTCTTATCGATAACAATATTGGTAGGAGTACCTTTGACCCGATATCTTCTGGCCACATCTCCTTGCTGATCGAGTAAAACATCGAAGGCAACGTCTTTTTTCTTGGCAAAATTCAAAACCTTTTCAGGTTTTTCTCCGATATCGATAGAGATAAATTTCACCTGATCGGCCAGAGACTTCTCAATTTTATTAAGATGGGGAATCTCGGCCACGCAATATGGGCACCAGGTTGCCCAAAAGTTAATCAGGATGACTTTATTGCCGAGGAAATCAGTTAAGCTGACCTTTTGGTCGTGAATGCTCTGCAGGGTAAAATCCAGTGCCGGCACGGCGGGATCTTTCTTATTGGCCTCATCATTTGATGATGATTTCTCGGCTGTATTTTTCTGATTGACGCCAGCCTGCTCAGAAGCCTGTTTTTGCGCTTTACAGCTCGATACCATTAAGAAAAATCCTATTGCCGTAAAAATCGTCATCTTTCGTAATATCGTCATTCTCATTGATTTCTTTCCTTTCTGAAGTTGTGGGGAAAGTCAAGGAGCCCTCAACCCTCTTTAAATTTTATCCAAGAAATTGATTTATACCCAGTAATTTTCTTTCGTTATATCCAGAGTCTTCCTGCCAGAATAAGGTAGTATTCGCCTAAAGCAATCATGAAGAGGCCGAAGACGGTCTGCAACCGCTTCATCCACATTCCGGATTTGGGAAGGGCATTCAAAAATCCGGTAAAGGTTCCGGCCAGAATGAGCAAAAAGCCCATCCCTAGAGCATAGGTGAAAAGAAGACTGACACCGAAAATCACATTTTGTTTGGTAGCAATAAAGGTTAAAAGTGCACCTAAGATAGCTACGGTGCATGGTGCGGTAATGAGCCCGGAAGCGAGGCCGAGCCAAAAAGCGCCGATAATTCCGCGCCGATGGGTAACTGATCCTGATCGATTAAGAAAAGAGGGAACAGGCAGGGAAAAGAGCCCCAACATGGAAAGACCAAAAAAAATGATAACATTGGCCACAATGAGATAAGCAATGGGATTATTCTGGATCTGACCGAAAAACTTGCCAGTCAGAGCGGCAAAGGCGCCTAGGAAGGAATAGGTCAGCGCCATGCCCAGCACATAAGAGGAGGAGAGGATAAGGCCGCTCAGCTTCGATCGGTCTCCCTGGCCCCCGATATATCCCACGATAATCGGGATAACCGGATATACACAGGGAGTGAAGGAAGTCGCCACTCCACCAAGAAGTACAACAGGATAAGCGAGGAAAGATGATGATTGAATATATTGTTGAGCTAATTGAAATAAGTTAGGTGACATTCTCTATGCATCTTTTGACTTTTTGGAAAAACTTTTCTTCAGACAGCTTTCCGGAAAATCTTTCCTGCGGGATTCCCTTTTGAAAAATGATTACGGTCGGAAGACTCATTACATTATACTGAATGGCCATGGATTGATGTTGGCTGATGTCTACCGTACCGAGAAAGCAATCGACACCCTCAGGCAGAGAGAGTTTTTCCATTGAACGGAGTAACTCCTTGCAACTGCCGCACCACGGGCTTTCGAAGAGGAGAACCGCCCACTCATGTTGGATATATGATTGATCTTCTGGACTAACGGCCATAATGTCGTTCATGATATCTTTTTTCCCTCCAGCACAGTTATTTTTTTAATATTATCATTTAATTATCCTCAGGTCAATAAGCCATTTCCTTTTTTAGGTTACCTGAAATGCCGAAGGTAGATATGGATAATCCCGCTGGCCGTGAAAAAAGTTGCAGAAAAGGTATGGAAAACATGTCCCCAGGCGATCAATTCCCGTTTGAAAAGATATGGATTCCAAAGAAGAATGCCGCTTGATGCTGCCATGATCCCAAAAAGCATGGTCCCAAAGAAGTAAAGTTTTTGGATCGTGTTAAACTTTCCTCTGCCAAAAGGTGCTGCGACCCAACTGAAAGGGCCTCCTCTCCTGAGCCATTCCAGGTCTTCGCCATCGGGGATACAATCTTTGATCCAAATAAAGAAACTGACAAGCAGGGAGAGGGAAAAGAACATTCCGGTCACGTGATGGATGGTGGATGCATTTTGAGAGGACCAGAAGAGGTGTCGTATGAACAAGAGAGAAGAAAATAAAAGACCGCAATTGGTAAAAAGAAGGATGAAAAGACTGCTGATCAATGCCCAGTGAGAGATCCTCTCAATTCGGGAAGAGGAGAAATCCCTTCTGCTCATGACTCCGGGTCTCCGTGCTGCCCATGACTTCGTATGGTGCGCTGGAAGAAATGGACCAGAATCCCTAAAAGGGCGATTCCGCTCCCCCCTCCCAGAAGCGGCCTGAAGATGCGCTTCCACCAAAAAACAGCGACCGGTACCCTGGGGTTCGGAGGTAAACCATAATCCTGAGCAGGAGCATGCAGAGCGAACAGTACGTGCAATCCTTTGACTTCCTTTTCACCGTAAATGGTTTGATATCCCAAGAGCCTGGCCTGCTGGATGAGCGCTTTTCGGTCGCCGTAGCGAACAGCGCCGGTCGGGCATGCCAGCGAGCAGGCCGGTTGCGCTCCCATGGTGATTCGATCGTGGCACAGGTGGCACTTACTGACCTTACGGGTAACAGGATCGAACTGAATCGATCCAAAAGGGCACATTTGCACACAGTACTTACAGCCAATGCATTTGTCAGGGTTGAGGATTACTGCCCCTTCGTCGGTTCTTGATATGGCTCCCGGCGAAGGGCATACCAGCATACAGGCAGCATCGGTACAGTGATAGCATTGTTGCTTGAGAAAAAGCCATTGAATCCCCCGGGTAGTTTTGCGCTCCTGGAAATGGATCCGGGTATAGGTATGGAATGAGAGCCCGGCAGGATTTTCATAGGAGCCGCAGTTCGTTGTGGATTCAGCAGGCAGATTATTCCATTGCTTGCAGGCGACCTGACACGACCGGCAGGCAATGCACAGATCGGGGTAGATCAGAAGCGCTTTTCCCGCCTTTTCCTGTGGCATCGCCAATAAGTCCTCCTCATTTTCTCTTATCGACCTTAACTCCCTCCATCTATGGAAGAGGCGTGCATGGTCCGGAAAATTCGACAAGAGAGGAACCCCTCGTTTTTTTTCCCCCTGGAATTCGGCTCAATCCCGTTTTAAAATCCCCGTCCTTTATGCGCTATCCCTTTGCTTTGTGTCTCCTTGTCTTACCGGTTCCGCCACCTGAGTTCTCAGGTTTCCAAGACCGGTTATTTATACTCTACATCGATAACAGCCTTCATTACCTTGTGCCCGACGAGGATCTCAGCAATCTGTACCGCATTCAAGGCCGCACCTTTGCGGAGGTTATCTGCCACAACCCACATATTTAACCCGCACTCTATGGATTCATCCTCCCTGATTCTGCCGACGAAGACTTCATCCTTGCCCGCTGCTTCAATAGCGAGGGGATAAAGATTGTGAGAGGGGTCATCCACCACGATTACTCCAGGAGCTTTTTTCAGCAATTCGCGGCATTCTGAAGCAGTAACCTTGGTTTGCGTCTCGACATTTACAGCCTCGGAATGTCCGATAAAGACCGGAACCCTCACGGTAGTGGAGGTCAACATAATGGAAGGATCTCCCATAATTTTCCTGGTTTCGTTGACCATTTTCATCTCTTCCTTGGTATAACTGTTCTCCAGGAAAATATCGATATGGGGAAGACAGTTGAAGGCAATCTGATGAGGATATACTTTAGGCTTGATGTCGTCTTTTTTAAAATTAAGGATCATCTGAGTCTGCTGCAATAATTCGTCCATAGCCTTCTTCCCGGTGCCGGAAACGGCCTGATAGGTACTGACGACAATACGTTTAATTCTGGCCCGGTCGTGAATGGGTTTTAAAGCCACCACCATCTGAATGGTGGAGCAATTGGGATTGGCGATGATTCCCCTATGGGTAAAGATAGCCTCTGGATTCACTTCCGGAACCACCAGAGGTACATCGTCATCCATACGGAAAGCGCTGCTGTTATCGATAACAACAGCCCCGGACTTGACGGCCTTGGGAGCAAACTCCCGGCTGACCGAAGCACCGGCGGAAAAGAGGGCAACATCAACACCCTCAAATGAATCATCTTTTAATTCCCTGACGACGATTTCCTCATTGTTGAAGGTAACCCGGCTACCGGCTGATCGTATGGAAGCCAAAGGGACCAATTTCTTGACCGGAAAACACCGCCCTTCCAGCGTGGAGATCATTTCCCTGCCGACTGCTCCGGTAGCTCCGGCTACGGCAACGACAAATTCTTTTTTTCCATCCATAGATTATCCTTTGCACTTTTATAGATCAATGTTATAAAGCAGCCTGATTGATGTAATCGACGATCATATCACCAACTTCGGATGTGCTCACTCCGCTGTGTGCAGACAAATCTTTCAGCTTCCCACTGGCCAGAGCAGATACGATAGCATCTTCAAGCAGTTTCGAGGCATGCTTTTCTCCCAGATGATCGAGCATCATCTGCCCCGCGGATATCGTGGCCAGGGGGTTGATCACATTCTTTCCCGTGTACTTCGGGGCTGATCCATGAATAGGCTCGAACATGGATAAACCCTTCGGGTTGATGTTTCCGGAAGCTGCTATCCCCATTCCTCCTTGAATCGCAGCGCCAAGGTCGGTGATAATGTCTCCAAACATATTGCAGGTTACAATGACATCAAACCATTCAGGATTTTTTACCATCCACATGCAGGTGGCATCAACATGAGCATGATCTTTCTCGATGTCAGGAAATTCGCTCCCGACCTCTTTGAAGGTCCGCTGCCACAGGTCATGGGCATAGGTCAGAACATTCGATTTATCGCACAGGGTCAGTTTTTTTCTCATGTTCCTTTCTTTGGTATATTCAAATGCATACCGGATACACCGCTCGACACCCTTTCGGGTATTGATCAACTCCTGAGTGGCTATTTCGTCAGGAGTCCCTTTTTTAAAGAATCCACCCACGCCAATATACAGTCCTTCGGTGTTTTCCCTGACCACGACAAAGTCGATTTCCTTCGGCCCCTTGTCTTTTAAAGGAGTCCATACGCCAGGATAGAGCTTTACCGGACGCAGATTGATGTAGAGATCCAGTTCGAAGCGAAGCCGCAGTAAAACCTCTTTTTCCATTATACCCGTTTTAACCCCAGGGTGCCCTACTGCTCCAAGATAAATAGCATCCATCTGACGCAATTCAGACAGGTCCGAATCCGAAATAATCTTGCCGGTCGCCAGGTAACGGTCTCCACTGAAGTCGTATTCTACCTTTTCATAAGAAAAATCAGTAACTTTAGAGAGTGAATCCAGTACTTTCAATCCTTCTCGAATCACTTCCGGGCCAATTCCATCTCCCGGAATGACTGCAATTTTCCATTTAGCCATAATACCTGTAATGTTCCTCCATACGAAATTAAATGTTTTTTAAGTAGAGATTCCTGGTAGATTAACCTGATTAAGAAAATCAATAAAGCGGATGCATCAAAAAATAGTCACTTATCCATGGCTGGCCTTTAGGTAATTCATCAGTCCGCCTGCGGTAATCAGCTTTTGCATAAATTCAGGGTAGGCTATGATAGTGTATTCTTTTTGCTGGGTGCGATTGATAATTTTCCCGGCGTCAATATCAACTTCGATAGTATCCTCTTCCTGTATTTCTTCGGCAGCCTCTTTGCATTCTATAATCGGCAAACCGATATTGATAGCGTTTCGGAAGAAAATCCGGGCAAAGGTTTTAGCGATGACACACGAAACCCCCGCTTCTTTGATAGCCCAGGGTGCATGCTCACGGGATGATCCACAGCCGAAATTTTCTCCGGCTACAATCAGGTCTCCTGGGGAAACCTTAAGAACAAACCCTTCATCGATACCCGCCATGCAATACCGGGCCAGTTCTTTCGGGTCGGAAGTATTCAGATATTTAGCTGGAATGATCTCATCAGTATTAATATTATCCTGATATTTCCATGCCTTGCCAACGATTGCTTTCATAATTCTCACTTTCTGTGTTTCTTTTGATTTATAAGCTTCGCGACTGCCATATGTATGCAAAAGCTCTTCGATTAATCAGAGATAACTTCTCTGGGATGGCTGATTTTCCCGGTGATGGCTGAGGCAGCGGCTACGGCTGGATTTGAAAGGTAGACCTCACTTTGAAGGTGTCCCATTCTGCCGATAAAATTCCGGTTGGTGGTAGCCAGTGAACGTTCTCCAGCAGCCAGGACACCCATATACCCTCCCAGGCACGGGCCACAGGTGGGTGTGCTGATAGCTGCCCCGGCTTCCAGAAAAATGTGAAAGAGCCCTTCGTCCATGGCCTGTCGATAGATACTCTGGGTTGCAGGAATGATAATCAGCCGCACCGTATTGCTCACCTTGTTGCCCTTTAGAATCGTGGCAGCCTGGCGAAGGTCTGATATCCGTCCATTGGTGCAGGAGCCGATCACCACCTGGTCGATGGGAATATCCCCGATTTCATCAACAGAGCGGCTGTTTTCGGGCAGCGGCGGAAGTGCAACCTGAGGCTGGATGTCCTCTGAGCGAAATTGATATGTCTTATGGTAATGGGCGTCAGGATCGCTCTTTTGAGTGGAAAAGGTACGTTTTGCCCTTTCTTTGACATAAAGCAGCGTGGTCTCATCCGGAGCGATGATTCCGTTTTTGGCACCAGCTTCGATAGCCATATTGCAGATGCTGAGCCTGCTGTCCATATCGAGACCGGATATGGTGGAGCCGGTAAATTCCATGGACATGTAGAGCGCTCCATCAACGGTGATCCTCCCGATAGTATAGAGGATGAGGTCTTTTCCTGATACCCATGGGTTTAAAGGTCCTTCAAAGGCAATCCTGATCGATTCGGGAACCTTGAGCCAGATTTTGCCGCTGATCATCACTGCGGCCAGATCCGTACTGCCCACCCCGGTAGAAAAAGCTCCCAGTGCTCCATAAGTGCAGGTATGAGAATCAGCTCCGATGATCAGGTCTCCGGGAAGGGTCAGTCCCTTTTCAGGTAAAAGAGCGTGTTCCACTCCCATCTGTCCGACTTCAAAGTAGTTGGTAATCTGATGTTTGCGTGCAAATTCACGCATAACTTTACATTGTTCAGCGGATTTGATATCTTTATTGGGAGCGTAGTGATCGGGGACCAGGACCAGTCGGTTCCGGTCAAATACCTCCCTGGCTCCAAAGGATTCGAATTCGCGAATGGCTATCGGTGCAGTGACATCGTTTCCCAGGGCGATATCTACGTGGGCCTCGATAAATTCACCCGCTTTAACCTGGTCTTTGCCGGTATGGGCTGCCAGGATCTTTTCAGTAATGGTCATTGGCATACAGCTTCACCTTTTTGTTTTTCTTCCTTTTGCACATTTTTATTCATATACAGGACCTTATTGATAGCGTTCAGGTAAGCATTGGCACTGGCAATGATAATATCCGATGAGGAACTTCGTCCGGTAATGACCTGACCGTCAAACCGGACCTGAATATGTACATTTCCCAGGGCATCCTTACCTACCGTAGCGGATTGGATCGAATAGCTTAAAAGCTTTCCTGACATACCGGTGATTTGATCGATACATTTATAGGTGGCATCAACAGGACCGTCTCCGTAGGATGCCTCCAGAAAAACCTCACCATCTGCCCGCCGCAAGCCAACCGTGGATGTAGGAATCGTTTTGTCCCCGCTGCTGATTTGAATGTATTCAAGAGTAAAGGTTTCCGGGATCTGGTGGATTCCTTCCTCCATGATGAGCCGCAGGTCCTCATCGAAAATATCTTTTTTCTTATCAGCCAGGTCCTTGAACTTGATGAAGGTTTTTTCGATTTCTTCGGGAGTAAGGTTATAGCCCATATCCTTCAGCTTCTCGGTAAAGGCATGTCTTCCAGAATGCTTTCCTAAAACCAGTTTGCTTTCTTTCAGGCCGACCGATTCCGGAGTCATGATCTCGTAGGTGGATTTTTCCTTCAAAAAGCCATCCTGGTGAATCCCAGATTCGTGGGCAAAGGCATTTTCTCCGACAATGGCTTTGTTCCGCTGAACGACCAGGCCGGTAAGGTGACTGACCAGACGGCTTGACTTCATGATCTCGTCGGTCTTGATTCCGCAAGTGACGCCAAACAGGGGCCTGCGGGTCGAAAGCGCCATGACCACCTCTTCAAGAGCAGCATTTCCGGCTCGCTCTCCCAGCCCGTTGATGGTGCATTCGACCTGCCGTGCACCATGTTGGACAGCAGCCAGAGAGTTGGCTACCGCCATACCAAGGTCGTTATGGCAATGGACGCTGATGCATGCCTCATTGATGTTCGGGACGTGTTCGAACAGGTAACCGATCAGTGCTCCAAACTCAGAAGGGATGGCATAGCCGACCGTATCGGGAATATTGACGGTGGCGGCACCAGCTTTAATGGCTTCTGTGACGACCTGACACAGAAAATCCCGGTCTGACCGGAAGGCGTCCTCTGCGGAAAACTCCACGTCGGGAAGATATTTTTTTGCGTACCGGATCGACTCTATGGCCAGGTGTAAAACTTCTTCTCTACTCTTTTTAAGCTTATATTTCAAATGGATATCAGATGTGGCCAGGAACAGGTGAATGCGCGGTTTTTCCGAATGCTGAATCGCCTCGAAGGCACGATCGATGTCTTTCTGAGTAGCACGGGCAAGCGCAGCTATGGTTGGCCCTGAAATTTTTTTGGCAATTTCCCTGACCGCCAGAAAATCACCCTCGGAGGAAATGGGAAAGCCGGCCTCGATTACGTCAACCTTTAGTCTGGCCAGTTGTTCGGCCACCATAAGCTTTTCATCTTGATTAAGACTGGCCCCCGGGGATTGCTCTCCATCTCGCAAGGTAGTATCGAAGATTATAACCTGGTTCATCATTTTCTCCTTCCATGAAAGTGGGACAGGCTGACAAAACGCTTCCTCTTTTCCGGGGAGATCTCATACGTGCCCTCAAACTTGTGAAGAAAGATTTTTTCCACTAAACCAGAAAGAACATACCCGGAGATTAGGATAAAGACCATGATCTGAGGCTGAGCTAGAATGACAAGGAGCACTAAGGACATAAGCACGAGAAGGTTGAACGGCTTTCGCTCTCGTAGTTTCAATTGCTTGAAGTTGCGATATTTAATATTGCTCACCATCAGGAAGGCCAGAAGGTACGCCAGCCCGGCAATGAAGATCGGTTTACTTCCCTCATCGCCAAAGAGAAACTGATGCAAAAGGACAAATGATGCTATGGTACTGGCAGCCGCCGGGATCGGCAGTCCGGTGAAATGGTTTTTACTCTCGGGAGAGTACACCTGTACATTAAAACGAGCCAGGCGCAAGGCCCCGCAGATAACGAACAGAAAAGCGGCCAGCCAGCCGATCCTCTGATACGGATGGAGTGCCCACAGGTAGATGAGAAGGGCAGGAGCCATGCCAAAGGAAAGTAAATCCGCGAGAGAATCGAATTCTACACCAAAACGGCTGCATGTCCCGGTAAGCCTTGCAATTCTCCCATCCAGTCCGTCGAAGAGGGCGGCCACAAAAATGGCCACAGCAGCATGATGAAACCGGCCATCGATGGTGGAGATGATCGAATAAAATCCACAAAGCATATTTGCTAGAGTAAATAAGTTGGGAAGTATGTAGATACCTTTTTTCATATGGAACTCCTTCCTGTTTTCCTCACCTTTGGTGCAGTGAAGAAAAAGGTGACGTGTTTACCTCATCATGTCGGGTTCAAGGCAGATATCCCGCATCGCCCCGCGTCACTTTCTCCTTTAATCTCATAGCCTTTTGGGGGCCAAAGGCAGTAAGAGTAATCCGAACACCACTTGAGGTTTGAATTTTATTATAGTGTCGTTGTGCTGAAAATGCAAGAGAATACCTTGAAAAACGTTCCTTTTGATATTCAAAGAACAAGGGTGATGACTCCCTTTTGAAGTATATCGGATGGTTTAGCCGGAATAATAGTGGCAAAAATTCTAAAAATCACGTATCTTTTAACTGAACCTGCGCATGCGGATATTGAGTAAAAGGCCGATGGCTATCATGTTGGTCAAAAGAGATGTTCCCCCATAGCTTATGAAAGGAAGAGGTATCCCGGTGACCGGCATAAGACCGATGACCATGCTGACATTGGTGATCACATGGAAGGAGAATATGCTGACAATTCCCATGGCCATGATTGTGCCCAGCCGGTCTTTGGCATGAAGGGCGAAATCGATGCCTTTAAGGATGATGAACAGAAAGAGACCGATGACCACGATGCAGCCGACAAAACCCCACTCTTCGGCCAGAACGGAAAAAATAAAATCGGTATGATGCTGAGGGATGAACCTGAGCTGGCTCTGGGTTCCGGCTAAAAACCCTCTGCCGAAGCCTCCTCCTGATCCAACGGCAATTTTAGATTGCAGCACCTGGTAGCCGATGCCGAGAGGGTCAAGGTTGGGCTTGGCGAAGCTGAGTATGCGGTTGATCTGGTAGGGTTTGAGGTGCCGCCAGGCGATCGGCAGGGCGGATAAGCCTCCTGCACCCAAAAAGAGCAGCCATCTCAGAGGCACTTCGGCCACCAGAATCATTATCAGAAAAATAGGCAAAAGCATCAGAGCGGACCCCAAATCCGGCTGTTTCACTACCAGGACGAGGGGAATGCTGAGCAGGATAAGAAGAGTGGCCATTTCCCGCATCCGGATGTCTTCTTTATAGCGCCGGGAAAGGTAGCCGGCCAGGATCAGGACCATGATAACTTTGCTGAACTCAGAGGGCTGTACGGAGACGCCCATAAAGCTGATCCAGCGATTGACTCCGGCCTTGCCTCCCCCTCCTCCGGCCAGAAGGTAGATCAGAAGGATGTTGTCAATGATATAAAAAAAAGAACCATAGCGGATGATCTGATGGTAATCGACACTGATGGTCAAAAGGAGGCAGAAAGTAGCTATCATAGCCCAGTAGGTTTGTCGTCGGAAAAGATTCCTGCTCATGGCACTGGGAGAACTATGGGTAGCACTGTAAATCAAAATGATGCCGCACAGTATCAGCAGAAAAACTGCCCCCAGTAAAGACCAGTCGAAGTTCGTCAGCAATCTGCGGTCAAACATTTCCTTTCGCCTCCAACCTTTCCTGTTTGAGCTGAAAGTACTTAAGAAAGATTTCCTTGGCAATGGGAGCACAGGTTGCGCCTCCCTTGCCCCCATGTTCGACAAAGACGGCCAGGGCAATCTCGGGGTTCTCGAAAGGAGCGTAACCGCAGAACCAGGCATGGTCTTTGAGCTCTTCCGGCAGGTCTTCCTTCTCCCCCTGGTCCCTTAAGCTGACCATCTGAGCGGTCCCGGTTTTTCCTGCTACTTTAATATCGGGAATCATAGCCCTGGCGGCGGTACCATATTCGTTCACCACTCCAAACATTCCCCGCTGCACAATTTCCAGAGTCTTGGGAGAAATATTCATCTGTCGAATGACCTGAGACGGAAGCTCCTGAATCGGTTCCCCCTGGGAATTTAAAACAGACCGCACCAGCTTGGGGCAGTACAGGGTTCCCCCGTTTGCTACAGCGGTTATGAAGTTGACCGCCTGCAAGGGTGTAACCGAGATATAGCCCTGGCCAATGGACATGGACAGGGTATCCCCTGGATACCATTTGGTTCTCAGTGCCTTTTGCTTCCAGGCAGGTGTAGGGATGAAGCCGGATTCTTCGTTTTCAAGAAGAATGCCCGTTGGCTGTCCGAGGCCGAAGAGCTGGGCATAATGGGCAATAGCCTCGGCACCGATCTTGGCCCCTGCCTGGTAAAAGAAGACATTGCAGGAGTGGACGATTGCCTGATGCAGGGAGAGCCGTCCATGGCCGCCTTTTTTCCAGCACTTCCATGTCCAGCGGCCAATACTTACCTGCCCGCCGCAGTAAAAGGTGGTCGACTCATTCAGTGCCCCTGTTTCAAGGCCGGCAATGGCCACAATGATCTTGAAAACAGAGCCGGGCGGATAATGGCTTTGAATGGCCCTGTTCTGCAGAGGGTACTGGGAATTATGGATGAGCTCGGACCATTCCTTCTGACTGATTCCCGAAGCAAAAGAATTGGGATTGAAAGAAGGATGGCTGACCATAGCCAGGACCTCTCCGTTTCGGGTATCCATGACGACAATAGCTCCGGCCTTTCCCCCCAAAAGCTCCTCAATGAATTTTTGCAGCTCAAGATCAACGGTCAAAACCAGATTATCTCCGGCCCGTGGGGTTTCGTATCCCAAAACCTGCATTTCTCTCCCCCAGGCATCCACTTCGATCTGTTTGCCTCCATCAAGACCGATCAGGAACCTGTTGCATACCCTTTCCAGGCCGAACTGGCCGATTTGATCCCCGGCATGAACATCTTTATACATTTCCTGGTGCAATTGCCGCTCGGAGATCTCCCCTACATACCCCAGAACGTGACCGGCCAAAGCCCCTTCTGGATAGCTTCGAACAGTACCTACGTCAACATTCACACCAGGAAGGTTCAGTTTAAACTCCTCTAGGGCGGCTACCTCCAGGAAGGTCAGATCTTTTTTGAGAATGATTTCCTTATATGGCCCCCGTCGGGGAGAAGACTTGATTTTCTCATGCAGCTTGGTGGCAGGTACTTTCAGGATCTTACTCAAAAAGTCGATTTCCGAATCAAGATCCTCCGTATCTTCCAGAACGATCGTAGCCTGGTATGAGGGACGGGTGGCACTTAAGATACGCCGGTTCCGGTCATAGATAATACCACGGGGAGAGGTAATCCGAACCAGGCGAATCCGGTTGTTCTGAGAGAGCGTTCGATACTTCTCCCCCTCAATGATCTGCATGAAGAGAATACGGATAGTGATACAGAAAAAGGCCATCAGGATAAATCCCGTTACCAAAATGATCCGCCGGTAGAGTGGATCGTTTTTATCCTGCATGAGTTCGGTCATTTTCGAAAATCCACTTTCTGTGCAGTTGGTTTATCGTCCAGAAAAGGACAGGAGTCAGCAGCATGTTGTAAAAAGCCTCCGGAAGAACTAATTCCAGAATCGTTTCGTGGATACCTCGGTGCAGGTGAAAGACCTGCAAAATGAAGAGGAAAAATGTGCCTTCCAGCAGGGAGAAGATAAAAATCAAGAGCATCTGGACAATAGGATTTTTGGTATTGAGCCTTCTCTCGGCCTTTTTGCACATAAATCCAAAAAGGGTCTTGGTCAGGGCATTCAGTCCGAGGATGCCGACCGAAAGTACATCCTGAAGAAAACCCAGCAAAAATCCCAGGCAGGTGCCGACTTCTTCCTCCCAGCGCAGGCTTATGTAACAAACGACAATGAGGACAAGATCCGGTTTGACTCCGGAAATGACCAGAATGTCGAAGGAAGTACTCTGGAAAAATACGGAAGCAAGGATCAGTAAGAAAAAAAACAGAAAATTTTTCAGTGTCATAATCTTCTATGGTTTTTTGAAAGATCTATAGTCTTTTGAAAGCGCCCTTATGCAGGGCAAAACATATTTCCCCCCAATCTTGCCCAGTGACGAGGAAAAAGCTAGAATTGAGGGGTCTTCTTGATGATGAAAACCTCTTCAAGCCTTGAGATTTTGAGCTCTGGAATAACTTCAACGTATTGGAAGAGATCATAGTTGTTTTTTTTAACCTTGCTTACGACACCAACGACTAATCCCTTCGGAAACACCCCGCCTATACCGGAGGTGATGGCCCGGTCCCCTCGCTTGATATCCAAGTCCTTACCGATATATTTGATGATGCAATAGTCCTTTCCGCTTCCGGCAACGATCCCCTCGGCACGATTTCTCTGGATCAAGACCGCCACACTGCTGTTGATGTCATTAATCAACAAGACCTTGGCGGTATGGTTGGTTACTTCCTGAACCCTTCCGACAATTCCACTATAAGTGACAACGGGCATATTGACAGCTACGCCGTCCATGCTGCCCTTATCGAGTAAAATGCTCTTGCACCAGTTGGTCGAATCCTTGCCGATAATTTGTGCAGAACAGGTAGGATCTTCAATCTCTTTGCGAAAGTCGAGTAATTTTCGTAACCGCTTGTTGGCCTGAACAGCCTCGATGTATTGATTGTTGAGATGTTTCAGATATTCAATCTGGCGTTTGAGCTCTTTATTTTCCTGTCGGACGCCTACCAGCGCTATGTAGTCAGTCCAGATATACTTGACACCCTTGACAACGGATACGGACAGCTTGTGAATAGAAGAAAACAGGGTAATGGTTGATCGAAGCAAAGAGTTGGTTCTCTTCCCCTGAAATCCCTGAAAACTGATAAGAAAAAATGAGATGAGAAGAAAAAAAATCAAGAGAGAGAGGGAGCGATGCTTATCCAGATTTAAATCCATAACCCGTAAAATTCTCTCTTTCCCGGGCGTTCACGCTCCGGAGCAATATGATCTTCGTCAATTTGAACAACAGCTACAAGGAAATTTTCTTGAGTAGATCGAATTCGTCCAGGATTTTTCCAGCTCCCAAAACTACGCAGGAGAGGGGATCTTCTGAATAAATAATGGGAAGTTTGGTTTCTTCCCGTAAAAGACAATCAAGGCCGGTCAGCAATGATCCCCCGCCAGCCAGAACAATTCCACGGTCAACAATATCGGCAGCCAATTCCGGAGGAGTTCGCTCCAGAGCCATTTTGACGATATCTACAATAGCGGAAATCGGCTCGGCCAGGCAGGTACGAATTTCTTCATCATTGATCACCAGGGTCTTGGGGACTCCCAAAACCAGATCCCTGCCCTTGACTTCCATTGTTTTGGGCTCCGGCAGGGGATAGGCTGAGCCAATGGCGATCTTAATCTGTTCAGCCGTACTTTCCCCGATCATCAGATTGTATCTTCTTTTAATATGCTGGGTTATACATTCATCCATCTCATCTCCGCCGACTCTTACCGAGCCGGTATAGACAATGCCGGAGAGGGAGATGACCGCCACTTCCGTGGTTCCTCCTCCGATATCAACCACCATGTTTCCGGAGGGTTCCTGTATCGGCAGCCCTGCGCCGATAGCGGCGGCCATGGGTTCTTCGATAATGTAAATTTCTCTGGCGCCTGCCTGCAGAGCGGAGTCTCGAACCGCTCGCTTTTCTACCTGGGTAATCCCTGATGGCACGCAAATAATCACTCGAGGCCGAACGAGCGTTTTCCGGTTATGCACTTTACGAATAAAGTAGCGTAACATGGCTTCGGCCATTTCAAAGCTGGCGATAACCCCATCCTTCATAGGTCGAATAGCCTCGATCCCTCCAGGAGTTCGGCCCAGCATCCTTTTGGCCTCTTTCCCAACGGCGATGACGTTTTTTGTGTTCTTCTGGATTGCCACAACTGAGGGTTCACACAAGACCACACCTTTCCCCTTTACGTATACCAGGGTATTAGCCGTACCGAGATCAACCGCCAGGTCATTAGAAAACAGCCCAAACAGCGAGTCAAATATCATATTTCCATGCTCCTCTTAATAAGGCTCCATTTACCACCAAAGGCTGAACATTTCACATTCTCTCCCAAGTCGCCAGATGCGCTGCCTGAGAAAAACTTAAACTGTGGGAATTCTCATGATGAATCAAGGTGTGATAAAATAGGTACTTAAACCATCTTTTCGAAAAAATTTCTGCCCATTTGAGAAATGGCTACTTCAGGATAAAAAAAGTTTTGATTTGAAAATCGTTACTAAGTCATTGTTTTGGGCTATCAAAAATTTTTCTCATTCTAACAAAAACACCTCACCGACGCAAGAGAAAAGAATGCCTCTTGAAAATATGTAGGATATGGGATATAATTAATTTATTTAATTTTTTGGAAAAAGTCACTCGCCATCTCAGATCTCATTAGAAGGAGAAAGGGTTAATGCTTAATCTCATGCGAAAAAATGTAAAATCATTTTTAGTAAAGGCAATTATTTCGCTCATCGTCCTGGCTTTCATCGGTACCATCTTCCTTGTCTGGGGAGTAGGAGATGAGAAGCACCAGGACAAAGGGAGAGTCATCGCTTCGGTCTTCGGCAAAGATATTACTCACCTCGAATACTCTACCGAATATCGCCAACTCTATGAATATTATCAGAACCAGTTCAAAAACAATTGGTCACCGGAGATGGCTGAGAGAATGCAGCTCAAAAAAGCTGCTCTCGATAATCTCGTCAATCGTCAAATCCTGGTTCATCAGGCTATCTTGCAGGGAATCAAGGTCAGCGATAAGGATGTTCTGGATAAGATCCAGAGCATGCCGGCCTTTCAGCAGAACGGACATTTTGACGGACGGGTATATGCTCAGGTTTTAGAATACGGAATGCATACCGACCCTGCTTCCTTCGAGAATCAAATAAAAAGGAGTCTTTTCATCGATCGGCTGCAGGAGAGAATCAGGGCCGGCATCAAGGTATCGAACGAGGAGGTTTTTGATACTTACTCTCAGCAGAATGAAAAAGTGCAGGCAGATTATGTGCTCTTTACTCCGGCTTCATACCTTTCTCAGGTTGCAGTTTCCGATGATGAAACCAATGCCTATTTCGAGAAAAATAAAGAAAACTATAAGCTCCCCGCACAACGCAAGGTGAGGTTCATCTATGTGGATCGTCAGAAAGTGAAAGAATCGCTGACGGTTGGCGACGATGCAGTAAAAAGATACTACAATGGCCACGAGACACAGTATCAGATCCCCAAGCAGGTCCATGCCAGGCACATTCTCGTGAAAACCGATCCAGCGGCTGACGATGCCAAGAAAGAGGAGGCCAAAAAGAAGGCTCAAGACCTGCTGCAAAGAATCAGAGGCGGGGAGGATTTCGCCAAGCTGGCCACCGAGTTTTCACAAGACCCCGGCAGCGCATCCAAGGGTGGTGATCTAGGATTCTTTGGAAAGGGCCGCATGACTCCGAATTTCGAAAAGGCAGCTTTCGCTCTGGAAAAAGGTGCAATCAGTGAACTCGTCGAAACGCCGTTCGGCTACCATATCATCAAGGTGGAGGACATCCAGGAAGCCCGAACCAAACCGCTTGAGGAAGTGAGGCAGCAAATCGTAGATCAACTTCTCATTGAAAAATCCTGGGAAGCAGCCGAAAGTGTAGCCTATAATATGGTCCGCGATTTCTACAAAACAGGACAACTGGAAGAGACAGCCGTAAAAGAGGGATATGCGATCGGGGATACCGAACTGGCCGAAGATGCCAAAACCATTCCCAATGTCGGGAAATCCGAAGAATTTGTCAAAGCTGCTTTCAAACTCAAGAAAGATGATGCAAGCACTCCGATTCGGGCAAATGAGGGATTTTATATCTTACGCCTGGCCGAAGAGATTCCACCCAGGGTTCCTGAGCTGGATAGGGTCAGGGAAAAAGTGATCCAGGACCTGAAAAAAGAAAAAGCCGAGGAAAAGGCCAGGGTATTGGCCGAAGAAATGCGCAGCAAATTACAGGATACGAAAGCTGATCTGGCCTCTCTCGCTCAGGAATATCAAGTGACGGTAACCGATACCGGCGAAATTTCACACTACGGATTCATTAAGGGATTAGGCTCAAGCCAGGAATTAGCCACTGCTCTTTTCGGCCTTTCAGAGGGAGGTATCACTCCTGCCCTGAAGATCGGCCATGGATATTGTCTTTCGGTCTTGCGAAAGCGGGTCGGAGTGGATCTTAAGAAATTCGCAGAGGAAGAGAGTAAGATACGCGATCAGATTCTTTACAATAAAGAACAGCAGCTCTTCCAGGCATGGATTGAAAGAGTAAAGAAAGAGAACAACATTATCGTCGACTACAATCAAGTTTCGTAAGTTTTTGGCCGATAAAGAGCTAAAGCATGATGGTTGGCCCCTCATGGTCTTGAGTGAAAGCATCGACCATGAGGGGTTTATTGTTTCTCCAGGCAACGGCAATTCTGCAAAAATTGTGTTGCTCCATTCAAATTGACCTGAAAAGGAAGAGGAATGAGCTATAGAATCGTTACCAGGAGGATGCTGACCTCCTCAATCATTCTTTTGGAAATCGAATATCCACTATTGGCCAGATCCGCACGACCAGGGAATTTTGTCGTAATCAAGGTGGACGAATATGGAGAAAGGATCCCTCTGACCATAGCGGACCGTGATGAGCAGCGGGGAACGATCACGGTTATCTTTCAGATCGTAGGCGCTTCCACCAGGAAACTGGCCCTGCTCCGCCAGGGAGACACCATCATGGATCTGGTAGGCCCCTTAGGGAAACCTACCCATATTTATAAAACCGGCACAGTGGTCTGCGTTGGCGGCGGCGTTGGTGTGGCTCCTGTTCTGCCGATCGCCAAAGCCATGAAGGAAATCGGGAACAGGGTCATTTCCATTATCGGTGCCAGGAACAAGGATACCCTGATTCTTGAAGATGAGATGAGGGCAATTTCTGATCGTCTCATGGTGGCCACCGATGACGGCTCCCATGGAACCAAAGGCTTTGTGACTGATTTATTGGCGGAATTAATTGACAGGAAGGAAAAGATCGACCTTGTGGTGGCTATCGGCCCTGTAGTGATGATGCGGGAAGTGGCCAAAGCGACAAAGAGAGCGAATATTCCTACCGTCGTAAGCTTAAATTCCATCATGGTCGATGCTACCGGTATGTGTGGTGCCTGCCGGGTAAGTGTTGATAACAGAACTCTTTTCGCCTGCGTGGAAGGGCCGGAATTCGATGGGCATAAGGTGGACTTTGATGAGTTATTAAAACGGCATTCCATGTATCGACGTGAAGAAGACCGGGCGCTGTGGAACTACACCTGCAAGTGCCAGGAAAAGGAGGCGAGGGCAGAATCTGCCAATCAGGAGGACAGGCCAAAGACCCGTGTTCCCATGCCCATGCAGAATCCGGCAGTGCGGATCCGGAACTTTGAACCCGTTGCTTTGGGCTACAAAAGGGAGCAGGCACTCATGGAGGCATCTCGCTGTCTGGAATGTAAAAATAAGCCCTGCGTAGAGGGGTGCCCGGTGGATATTGATATTCCATCCTTCATTCGCCTTATCAAAAAGGAGGATTTCGCGGGCGCTATCAGGAAAATTAAGGAGAAAAACAGCCTCCCGGCTATATGCGGCCGGGTTTGTCCTCAGGAGTCCCAGTGCGAAGCACGGTGTACCTTGAACAAAAAAGGACAGCCCATAGCCATTGGAAGGCTGGAGCGGTTCGTGGCTGATTACGAGTACTGTCAGGGCAATCTGCTTGCGCATCATGATTCAATTCCCCGCACCGGGAAAAAAGTGGCTGTAATCGGTTCAGGGCCCGCCGGGTTAACCGCCGCCTCCGAATTGGCCAGGATGGGCCATGAGGTCACGGTCTTCGAGGCACTTCATAAGGCAGGCGGTGTTTTAATCTATGGGATTCCGGAGTTCCGGCTCCCGAAGGCAATCGTTCAGCGGGAAATCGACTACATCCGGGAATTGGGTGTTGAGGTCAAGACCAACCATGTCGTAGGAAAGCTGATCACGGTTGATCAGCTCAGGCAGGAGGGATTCGATGCGGTGTTTATCGGCACCGGAGCGGGTCTCCCCTCTTTTATGAATATTCCTGGTGAAAATCTTAACGGTGTCTACACGGCCAATGAATTTCTGACCAGAGCCAATCTGATGAAGGCATATCTTTTTCCTGACTATGACACGCCAATCCGAATCGGGGCGGAGGTTGCCGTAATCGGAGGCGGAAATGTGGCCATGGATTCAGCCCGGGTTGCCTTGAGGCTTGGGGCGGAAAAAGTGTACGTTATCTATCGAAGATCAATGAAGGAGCTTCCTGCCCGGTGGGAAGAAGTGGAAAATGCCAAAGAGGAAGGCATCGAGTTTTGGCTTCTCTCCAATCCGACCCGTATTCTGGACAATGGGAATGGCTGGGTGAAAGGGATAGAGTGCATAAGGACGGAACTGGCCGGTGAGGACCAGTCCGGACGAAGAAGGCCGGTCCCTGTTCCAGGTTCGGAATATATTCTTGATGTTCAGGCTGTTGTCGTGGCTATCGGCCAGGGACCAAATCTCCTTCTCACTTCCACGATGACGGACCTTGCCTTGAATAAAAAAAGAAACATTATCGCTGATGAATTGACCGGGGCCACAAACTTGCCGGGTATTTACGCAGGTGGCGATATTGTAACCGGCGCAGCCACAGTGATCAAAGCCATGG
Organism: bacterium; assembly: GCA_040752695.1. Taxonomy (GTDB): domain Bacteria; phylum SZUA-182; class SZUA-182; order DTGQ01; family DTGQ01; genus DTGQ01. The sequence goes on along the minus strand of JBFMGO010000004.1, from coordinate 52,797 downwards.
GCGCAGGCAAGAAGGCAGCCCAGGCCATCCACGCCTATCTATTGAACAAAGAGCAAGGGCAGAATAAGAGCCAGTAAATACTTGGCTCTGCTTTCAATGCATTGGCCTTATTCAACAGATTTACCGGAAGGTTTCTTCCTATGCCTTTTTTTACCGGGCGGGATACCCTTGTCCCGCCTTTTGCCGTTTCCCATCCCGCACTTTCGCGCTTTTCCATTTTTTTATCTTTTCATCCCTTCCTATCCTCATGAAGTATCTTCATGGTCAAAACGGAATAAATCCTTCTGGTTATCGCTCACTTGAGCATTACACAAAATCCATATTTATAAAATTTTTACTTTCATCTTGACTTGTTTTAGTGTATAATAAAGATAAAATAATGAATATACAATTTCCAATAAATACTCGAAAAAATAAACAGCCCGGATGCTATGAGTTTTCTGGTTTTCCAATTAAGGGGTATTTTCTTTTTTGTTTTATATTTTTTGGAATGGGCGGAAGCGATACTTTTAATATCGAATAAGGATAACTGAAATAGAGATAAAGGATTAAAAGGCCATAGCGTGTCTGGTCAGTTAGAACCGGCCAAGTCATGTGGGTTCCGTCAAAATATGGCGCTAACTGACCAGGCAGTTATGGCTGCTATAAGGAATGGAGTGATATAAGCACGTGCTGGATCGGTGCCGCAAAAGACCACTTTAACCACGGACGATAGAATATTCAAGAATCCTGCCCCTTGAAAGGGAGATGGGAAATAGTGACCCTGTTTCCTATTTCCGCCCGGCCTCCCTGAAGAGGGGCAGGTCCATCCGTGGGACAACGCAAAAGTCTTTCAATGGCACTGTCATACAATAAAAAATGACCTTGCTCATTCGATCGACAGGCAGTCCTGTCCTTTAATTCCCTTGCCGCCGTACTCTTTCTTCAGCCTGCCGGTCAGGGTGAGAAGTATGTCATCCTCAATCCCTAATCCGAGTGTCATGATAACTTCCTGTGGATCGAAAAAGAGTACAATATCTGTAATCCTATCGCCGGCGAGGGTATGACAACTGCATGGTTCTTCTCCAAAGGGTGTAGTTGCGTCCCTGAACATGCTGCGAACAGGGGTGACCTTCGCCCCTGTGGCATCTTTCCCAAGCATAAACGTGCCTGTATCAACCTGGCTTACATCGAAATCAGGTGTGCCTGAAAGAGCAATAGCCAAAAGTTTTCTACTCAGCACGGAGAGCCTGTTCGGGCATGTTCCCGGCATAATATCTATGGGTACCTGAAGCTCATTATTCAGTCTGATCAATTCCCACCCTCCTTCCGGCAGGTCATCATCCATATCCGTGAGCAGGTTCATCGGATTAGCCATGCCAAGGTAAAGAGCTTCGTCAGACAGCATGGTGCGGATGCCGTAGCTGGTATAGTTACCAACTCCGGCCACAGATTCGGGTACGGCAGGAATATATGAGGATTGAATGCGGAAAAGATCTGCCCCATAGAAGTTTTCAGGAAGATTGAGCAATTCATCAGGGATAGAGCCGATCGTAAGATCGAGAAATGCGCTCATTTGTTCTCCTACAAAGTAGCTCCAATCCATGGTACCGATAAAAAGCTGATGCCGATAAACCGACATGGTCCAGGTATAATTATTGAAGAAATTACCGAATCCGGAAAGGCCCCAGAGTGGATCGCCCATTTTATTTGGCAGGATCTCCCAGTGGCCTGGTGGCATGTATACCGGCAGGCAGGGCATGCCGTAAACGAGTTGCAAATCTGGCTTTCTTGAGTCAAAATTCCGGCCTCTGAAAATGCTGATGGGGCGATACGTCCCCAAAACCGCAGCCAGGATATCCCTTTCATTATCAGGCATTCCATACATGATGAAATGCGCAAGCGCCGAGGTGAAGGGTACATGCATGGTCCCCCAGTAGAGATAACCGTCAAAGGAGGCCAGGGCACCGCCTCCATAGGTGGCTGCCGTCACAAAGTCAGGTTCATAATCTTGCGCCTGCCAGACCTTGGTCCAGCTATCCGCATCATCGCTGGTCAGCCCCTGTGCTGGAATGGGCGGGCTCATATAGAGGCCGGCCGTGGTTATCTCCTCCCCCTCGAGCATGTTGCCCGGCCAGGTGGTCACAAAGATGCGGCCTTCGTGTTCGGCAAGTTCGGCACCCTCTCCATCTGACAGGTTCCCGACAATCGAAAATCTGAAGAGCGCGTTCAAGTCGGGCTTTCCCGATGGCAGGTAGGTCAACTCGCCAGTCCATCGCAGCACACTGCCCTTGGATGAACCGCTGACATTTCGTACGGCTGTGTAAAGGACATCGTTTACCACCAGCCACTTGCGGATATTGGTATAGGTGAAAAGAGTTTTCGATCCCAGATAGGTGCCCGAATCCGAAAGGAAAGCACTGAGGGTAATGCTTCCCTGGTTACTGGGTCCTGCCGTGCCAGGCCCAGCCATAATGACCAGATCGCCGATGCTGCCAGCCGATCGGATGCCGGTCATAAGCAGAAAAGCTGGATCTCTTATGGGTGTTTTCTCGGTCAAGGTCTTTTGTGCCGTATTGTAGACATAGATATGAGGTGGCCTCCAGTCCCCGGCAGAAGGCGGTACAAAGGGATAGTTTTGAGAGTACTGAGAACTGCCAAATTCGCAAACCCATGAGTCAGTCTCAAGAGGATTCAGTGGGATCGTAGGGTCCATGGCGGCAGGGCCATAGGCTCCAATGGCCAGGCAGTGTACATTGGGAGCGGTTCCAATCCAGATATTACTGCCAACCTTGGCCAGCCCCCAGACATAAGCCTGGTTCACCTTGGGTTTTCCTTCAGAGCAGGGGGGCCCGGTAGGGTAGGGATTTCCTATGCCGTTAAAGCACTCGTCTGGTTTGGCCTTAGCCAAAAGTTCCCTGTTCAGGGTGGCAAAAGGTTCATTTGGGGGTAATTGAATCAGCGGGTTGCCCGGCTTCGGGGATGGTGATGTTTTTGTCTTGTTTCCATCTGGCATGGGTGGTGCGGCAGGCATGCCAGGCATGGCTGGAGTGGCATGCGTGGCTTGCGTACCTGGTGCTGCTGGTGTAGGTCGCGTGGACGATACGGCCGGTTCGGATGCCGGGCCTGGCGATGTCTTACCATAGGCATCCAGCCAGAATTGCTCAAGCATCTTTTTCGTGTCCGATGAAGGCGAAGGCGGTGGAGAAGTCTTTTTTGTTCCATCAGCCCCGGCTCTTGCGGTAAGACCAAGGATGATCAAGAGAATTACTATCTTAATACCTCTAGTAAAACTAATACCTCCAATAAAACGCCCTTGTACTTTTACAATCCTCTTTTTACATTGCATGAGTCCTCCTTTTCCCACGTTGAGGGTTAAAACGGGTTTTTGTCTGAGTACCGACTTCAGCTTGAATGGAAAAGAGGTCATTCATGCAAGGTGTATAATTTATACCGCTTACCGATCGAGCTCTCGTCTGTATCTATAAAATATTTATACATAAATATATATATAAATAATAATATATTGATATTCTATTTGTCAAGTATATAGCAAAAATTTTTAAATAAACATATATAATTGATCTATTGTCTGATCCATGAAAACCCTCTGTTCTTCTCGTCGGAAAAGAACATCTCGAATGAATGTCTTATCAGGCTGAGTGTAAAAAAAGTCGCCCACAAAGTCATCTCCATAAAAAAAAGGGGTCACAGTCTAATCTGTGACCCCTGATATTCATGGGAGAATTGATGGGATAGTAAATCCATGGCCTTTTTTTCTGCCTGTCATACAAATATGGTACTTATCGAAATGACATGACACACACCTTCAAGTGTTTCCGTTTAGGTCTATTCAAAGACAAGCATATGTTCCAAATTACAAGAGCTCCCGTCCTTGAAAGTAATTTCAATGTAAATCAAAAAGGTTCCCCATCCATTGGCGTTGAGACCAAAGGGATAACTTGGATCTCCGATGTTGCATACCGAAACTTGAGGAGGATCAAAACTCGGATGAAGTGTATATTCCACGCAATCTATCTGGTTGAGTACTTGCGTGGGGGCTGCGATGAAGACAGTCCAGTCCCACCAGCCATCACCAATATAAGTTGAAGTATTAGCGGTTGAAATCTCTTGTGATCCATTATCCACACTCTGAACAGATAAGGTAAAATTGCCTGTCTTTTCAGAACAGTAGGTGGTGGCTTCGATTGTATAGGTCCCGGCAGATAGTGTCGTTATAATGCGCGAATTGTAGTTATCTCCTCCGTCATCGTCATATTTGAGTACTGTACCATTACCAGCATTGCCGCTTAATAAATAGAGATAGGTATCCACACTTGATTCCAAATCAATCTGCACGGAAGTATTAGTGTCTAAAGTAAAGGTGTAATAGGAAGCATACCTGCCAGCTCTATGTTTCGATGGGCATTGGCTCGTCCACGAACCTTTTTGCCTCACATCCAAAGAGATAAAAGAAACACATTTTGATATATTATCACAACCAGCCTTAATACCGTCACAATTCTCATCTGTTTCATTACCACATACTTCGGAAGCGCCGGGATTAACGGCAGGATCACTGTCGTTACAGTCGGTAGAATTCGCAACATAGCCGGAAGGAGCAGAGCAAGCCTCTATTCTCTTGTCAGGACATCCATAGCCGTCACTATCGGAATCTCGATAATACGTATTCTTCACTCCCTCATCTATCTGGCCATCACAATCATTGTCAAGGCCATCGCAAACTTCAGGGCCGCAATCATTATTGAAAGACAGCGTAAAATTACCCGTCCTTTTACTTGAGAAAGTAGTGGCTTCGATTGCATAGGTCCCGGCAGATAATGATATGGTAATGCGCGAATTGTAGTTCTCTCCTCCGTCATCATCTTGAGCTACGATTCCACCATTTTCGCTACCGCTTAATAAATAAAGATAGGTATCCACACTTGATTCTAAATCAATCCGCACTGAAGTATCTGTGGTTAAAGTAAAGGTATAATAGAAGGCATATCTGCCAGATCTGTGCTTCGAAGAACAATCGGCTTTCCATGAACCATTTTTATTCTCACCCAAAGAGATAGAATCTTTACATCCTCCTTCGCAAAGATCGCCCCCTGCACAATCATCGTCTTTTCCATTACAGGGTATCTCAGAAGCGCCGGGATTAACGGCAGGATCACTGTCGTTACAATCGGTATTATTTTCAACATATCCCAAAGGGCATGAACTGGCTGTGACCGAATCTGAAGGGTTTCCATATCCGTCCCTGTCATTATCCCGATAATAGGTATTCAAACCACCAATACCAACGGCATCCCAGACAGCATTTATCGTTGCAGCAGGAAGACCGAGATCAGTTGCCGCGGAGAGCCAGGCTTCTCGTGCATCAGCATACTCATCGAAGTGTGTCAAGTATACCATATTGGCACGCATGGCAACTCGAACTGCATCGTCAATCCCAATTCCCCTGATGTCATACTGACGCCCTTCATTCACTCCTCTCCCGCCTTCGGCAAGCAGGTAGAATGCAAAATTCTGAACTCCGCTGTTGATGTGGACCCCGCCATTATCATAACTGTTATTAACATCATGCCAATGAACGCCTTCATAATATGATGGCTGACCAAACCGCTGAGGGTCTCGAAAATCTCTCATACCACCATACAAAGCATCTTCGCCTTCAAGCCAATCAGAATAGCCGGCGATCCTGTCTGGATAACTGCCTCTTCCATCTGGTTGGCTGGCAAATTCTACTGCTGCACTTAAGATATCAGAATAGGATTCATTAAGCGCTCCTGACTCACCATAGTACCTGAGATTTGATGTATACTGGGTTATAGCATGGCCGTATTCGTGAGCGACAATATCCAGAGATGTAAGGGGACCGCATGTTCCACCATTTCCATCCCCAAAGTAAAAATATTGACCATTCCACATAGCATTGGACCAATTTGTTTCATGATGAATTATGGCCATCGCAATAGTGCCGGCATTATCAAAACTGTTTCTTCCCAATACATTCGTGACCCAGTTCTGAGTCATCGCAAAGTTTTCGGCAGCGGAGACTGCCGCTCTATCCGATGTGCCCCAATTCGATATTGCATTATTTACCCAGCAGTCGGTGTCTTCATCAAAAATACCCCATTTCTCGTTGAAGTTGGCGAGATAAAAATCGCCGCTGTTATCACGCCAACCAGTTATCGTTATCGTATCGCCACCCTCTCCTGTAAGGCGACTGCCAGCCAAAGCAGTATGAGAACCGTTTCTAGATGGTTCACAGCGCTGGATATTGTTGTAGCGAAGAATAAGCTCACCAGTATGAGCATCGACATAGTACCACCATTGTCCCGGTTGTGAACCCTCATGCGAAATTACAAAATGATACGCTAACCGGGATTCAAAGATTACAAGAGAGGGGGCTTTGGTAATACGCAGGCTGGGCCTTCCGTGCAACTCATCAAGCCCAGTTTGTAGTGCAGTATCTGCATCGATAGAAGGTTCTACACAGATAGTAAGGAGTGGGAGATATTTACCGTTAACCTGGTGAATGACATTGTGGTTTTTGATATGGGCAATCAGTTCCCCGCCGATAACGGGCAACCCTCTATATGTCTGACCCATACGAATATGTTTTTGACCTGTCTCATCTACACCGGAAATTTGCCTTATATCGAATCCTGTTATTTTTTCTCCTTCGATGGTAAATTCTAATCCTTTTTCCTCCATTAAATTCTCAAAAGCCCTTATTGTTTGCGGAGCTACATCCGATCCACTATATTCCTGTGTAAGGTTGCGAACATAGATGCTTTTTAAAGTTGAATTTGAATATTCTCCACCCATTGCAGTCGCACTATCGAGTAAAGCAAATAATATTACTATTATTATACAGATAATCCTGGATATTTCTAATTTTTTCATTTTTTAGCCTCCTGATATACATAATAATTTATTTTGAAAAGTATTCCGTAGATTTCCAGATAAGATTTCCAGCATAGACGCTGACAAGATTGATAATCATGAGAAAAAGGGAAGACTGACTGATAAAATAAGCCTATATTCAATTAGTTACTACCCTGTAAAAAGAATTCTCAAAAGACCGCGATCTTTTTTGCACCCCCTTTCCGTAAAACAGGACGGATCGCTGAAATGATCAGGAATCAGGTGCTTTATTGAAACTATGGGGTCCTCATAGTGCGATTCAAAGGAAATCCCCGAAAAGAGGGTACCTGAGGATTATTCGATACAGGATAATTTCTTTCATCTTTCCATATGGTAATCCCATTCTTTGATTCTGTAAAAAAATCTGGACATCCTCCATCCCCTCTGCCGGTAAATCCTCCATCAGGATGACAGATGATATTTCCATTGATGCCATATAAATTACTTGGGATATCGCAACACTTCGGAGGTAAGTAGTAAACGGTAGTATTAAGATATTCGTATTGAATTATTTGAGCTGGTGGATTCGCGACCGGTGAGTTTTTTAATTCATCGATGAGTTCGGTCAGCCATAGAGGTATTTCATTTTCAGGAGAACTCCGATCCAAACAGGAAGGCTGCCCCAGATACTTTTGGAAGATACAAAGTGCGTCCTTGAGCGTAACGATACCATCCCGGTCTATGTCAGTACAATCAGAACAAGGTCTGGATCCAACCTGACACACAAAGACAATAAGAGCATCGGATGGGGTAATTTCCCCGTCGCTATTAAGATCTCCATTACAGGGACTGATACAGAAGCACCCTCCTGTTGTGGATAAATCAGTTGTATCACCCAGCAGGTTTTCCAGTTGTAATGGATAACATCCGTTATTTTCAGATATATTTCCACCAATGACGATAAATTTCAATACCACCAGATTCCCTGTTGCTCCCTGTGAAATGTCCGTTCCTGTCCCTTCAATCTGGAGCCTGTCAGTACTGACAGCAAAGACGTTAAGCTGATCCAGAGAGGTTACTAAATCTCCCTGCTCAAAGCCTGAATATTCCAGGACAGATGAATCATAAATAATTTTAAAACGAAATGAAGAGATTCCGTTGGGTATCCTTTGAACAGTCACAGGAATCTGAACCTCCTGCCCCATTTTCCCTTGAGTACTTCCTACATTCAACTGCCCTGAATTGTCTTCTAGGCAAAATCCATTCAATTCAGCATAGGATATTGATACTCCACATACTGAAACTATTCCAAAAACTAAAACTATTCCAAAAATTAAACGCAAAGCGGAGAAGAATAACTTTTTCATGGGATTACTCCTTTTTACAATTAAAGTTTATAAAAAAATAAGCTACACACAAGCCATACGAAAGATCTTCTTATTCATTCGTGCATTTTTTAACTCTATAAAATTCTCGCCGGCTCTTATTTGGTAAGAGCATAAAAAACGATAAATTTTCAAAAAAAATTTTAAAATTAATTTGTTCATAATCATAGTATTTATTGGTTAGAATATAGATATCCTCTTTCAATAAAGCAGTAAGAATCGTTTAATTTTAAATATATATAACTATATTTAATTATAAAATATTGATATTCAATTTGTCAAATAAATATAGATAAAAATATATATATAATTTTTAGAAGAAATATATTTTTTATAGTAATCGATTGAAAGACGGCAGGGGGTGAAGAAGGATATGTTTTACACTCTTATCCGATGCTTTGGATTGCAGCAGTTGACCACATTATCCTTTTATCCATTGTTAATGTTCAAAAGATCAGGTAAGATATACGATAAGATCACATCTATCTCCAGGTTATTCACCAGACTGAGGAGCAAAGGGATTGTGTATTTTCTCAATCCCAAGACGTACTTTAAATGTATGAGGATAATAAACCATGCATCTCATTGCCGGCATTGATGAGGCAGGGAGGGGATGTCTGATTGGACCGATGGCTCTTTGTGGAGTGATGATAGAAAAGAGAAGGGAGGAGGAACTTTGGTCGATCGGGGTAAAAGATTCCAAATGGCTCACGCCTTCAAAGCGTGAATATCTGTACGAGTTGATCCATAAAACAGCTCTTTCAGTGCAGGTGATACTGGTTTGCCCGCAGGAGATAGATCAGGAAAATCTGAATGTCTTGAGTAAGAAAAAATCCGCTGAACTGATCAACCTGCTCGACCCTGATTGTATCTACCTGGATGTCCCGGCCAGAGGAGGAGGAATTCAGAAATATTGCCAGGCGGTCAGGTGGCTGGTTGGTAAAGAGCATATTGAAATCAGGGGAGAGAACAAGGCTGATCAGAACTATGCAGTAGTTGCGGCAGCCTCTATCGTGGCCAAGGTAGTGAGGGACCGTGAGATCCATGCTTTGCGAAAGATGTATGGCGATTTTGGATCAGGGTATCCATCGGACCCTAAGACCATTCATTTTGCCCGGCAGTGCCTTGCAGCGCATAAGCCGCTTCCCCCAATTATCCGCACCAAATGGTCTACTATATCACGGGTTCGAAGCCCTCAGCAGCAAAGGCTTTTTAGTGAGGGAAATGACGGAAGTGACAGAACTGACAGGAGTGAGAAAAGATAATGTATCAAAAGAAAATTCTATGGAAGGCGTTCCTCTCTTCCCAGGGGTATGCCTTTGGGGAGCCTTGTGGGGTGCGGGCCTTCTTTTTCGCAAGGTTTCAAGCTCCTCGATCTTTTCACGGAATTTTTTCTTGATAGCCGGAGGAACGGCTTGCAAAAGCACAGAGCTCGTCTGGTAGAGAAGCGGAGCAAGCCGCGAAGTTCGAATCAATTGACTTTCAGAAGGGAGAACCATGACCAGGACTGCTACAAGCATACAGAGCAGAAGTATCCCTTTGATCATACCGATAAATGCTCCCCCCAGGTGGTCCATCCAGCTTAACTGAGCGGTTTTGATAATTTTTTTCAAGAGCTTTCCAAGAAGAATAACGATCAGGTAGACAACGAAAAAGAGAAGGATAAAGGCTACAAAAATGCCAGCCTTGGAATTGCCCCCTATTTTCTCGAAAGCCTGAGCTGTCTGATGGTAAAACCGCTGGGCCAGGAAGAGCCCCAGCACCAGAGCGAGAAGAGAAAAGATTTCGTGGATAGTTCCTTTAAAGAAACTGTGAATGGTAAAAAAGAGAAGAGTGACGACAACGACGATATCAAGGATGTTTGTTCCAAAAACCATACTTTCCTCTGTTTTCAAGGGTTATGCCGGGTTTTAAGCAAAACCGGTCTTCACGATGCGAACAGCCAGGGCGCTGATGAAAAAAAGAGAAGCAAAGAGAATAATCGCTCCTGATGCCGGCAGATCCCAGTAAAAGGCAGTTACAAGGCCAAAGGTTACGGAAAAGACGGCTATCAGGACAGCCAGTACCATAGCCTCATGGAAATTCCCCGCTATCTGTAAACCTGCAGCCGAAGGGATTACCAAAAGGGCTGCCACGAGCAGTAATCCAACCACTTTCATTCCCAGTACTGCCGTTATTGCAGTCAATACGGCCAGAATCATTTCGAGCTGGCTGACTTTGATTCCACTTGATTTGGCGGATTCGGAATCAAAAGTAATGAACAAGAGATCCTGATAGAAAAGAATGACGATAAAAAGCACTATTCCCGTAAGTGCCACGGAAACCCACAACTCGGCGGGAGAGATAGCCAGAATGTTCCCGAAAAGGTAACTCATCAGGCTCACGTTAAAGCTCCTGGCCATACTTACCAGGACTATCCCCGAGGCCATACCGATACTGCTGAAAATGCCGATGGCCGTATCTTCATAAACTCCCGCTTTCTCTCTCAGCTTGATGATTCCCAGTGCGGAGAGAACGGCTACTGCCAGAGCTGTAGTCATTGGCCAGACATGGAGAAACAAGCCCAGCGCCACACCTGCGAAGGTCATGTGTGCCAACCCGTGTCCGATCATGGCATCCCGCCTCAGGATAAGAAAAACCCCAAGGATAGCACAGACCGCCGAAATAAACAGCCCCACTACCAGCGCCCGCTGCATAAAGCCATACGAGAGAAACGACAGCAAAAGATTTCCCCTTCATCTAGTGGCGGTGACAGATCAGGTGCTGCTCGCCGCGTAAGAAATGCTCAACAATCGAGGACTGGCAAAACTCCTCATGATTGCCATGAAAGATGAGCTTTTGATTCAAACATGCGACCTTGGTTACGTATTTACTGACTACACCGATGTCGTGAGTCACCAGGACAATAGTAATATTCTGAATTCTGTTCAAGACATCGAGCATATCGTAAAAGCGGGACTGGGTAGCTGCATCCACACCCGTTGTTGGCTCATCGAGGAAGAGAACATCGGGCTTATTGACGATGGCCCTGGCAATAAAGATCCGCTGCTGCTGACCTCCTGAGAGTTCACCGATTCTGGTTGACTTGAATTTTTCCATATCCACCAGTTCCAGCGCCTTATCGATGACCTTTCTATCGGAAGAGGTAATGAAACGGGGAAATTTTTTGCTCGATAAAAGGCCCATGGCTACCACCTCCTGAGTGGAAACAGGAAAGAAGGGATCGATATGAGTGGCTTTTTGGGGCACATAGCCCAATTTTTTCCAATAGGAAAACCGTTCGATATCCTGCCCGAAAAGCTGGACACGTCCTGATGTAGGCCGCAGAAGGCCAAGGATGAGTTTGAGCAGGGTTGTTTTCCCAGAACCATTGGGGCCAATGATGGCCAGAAAGTCTCCCTCGGTGATCTCTATCGTGATGTCAGACAAAACGACCGTGGAGCCATAGGTGAAGTTGACATTCTGTACCGAAATCAGTGACTGATGATCACTCACTACAAACGAGACCTTTCCGCAGGGTTTCCAGGTTCTTTTCCATCAGAGAAAGAAAGGTAACCCCGGAACTTACGAGCTCTTTGGTTACGTTGGCGCCCGGATTGAGCATGAGGGTAACAGCGCCCGCCTCTTTAGCCAGAACGTTTGCCAGCCGGTCACTGATCAGTTCTTCGAAAAAGATGGCTTTGACCTTTTGCTTCTTAGCCAGATCCACGATTTGAGCTAATCTCCTGGGGCTCGGCTCGGCATCGGGACTGATTCCGTAAAGGGTGATCTGATCGAGGTGGTAGCGTCTGGCCAGATAGGAGAAAGCAGAGTGTCCGCCCAAAAAGATCTTTCGGCTCTGACAGTCTTTTAACCCTTGCTGGTATTTTTTATCGAGCTCTGCCAGTTTTTTTTGATACCGTGAGGCATTTTGCATGTAGAATTGTGCGCCGGCAGGGTCCAGTTCAGAAAAGACTCCGGCTATAGCCGAAACCATGATCTGATCATAGGAGAAATCAAGCCAAAAGTGAGGGTCCATCTGGTGGTCATGGCTGCCATGATGATCGTGACTATGATGATCATGCTCACCATTATGATCATCATGGTGATCGTGGTCGTAGCGATCATGCTCCTTAGTGCCATCGATCGCCGGCAGTCCCTGGCTGGCCTTGAATACTCTCAAGGAGGGACGATTGATCCCCTTAAGGATACTCTCTGCCCAGGGTTCCATGCCTGCACCCAGATAAATGAAGACATCGGCCCTGGTCAGCGTGACGATATCACTGGGTTTGGGCTCCCAGGCATGAGGTTCTGCGCCTTCCGGCAGGAGAAGATCGACCCTGGTGCGGTCACCGCCAACGGCACGGGCCATTTCCTGGAGCGGAAAAAGACTGGTCACGACATTGAGTTTTTTTTGGGCCAGGCAGGCTGATGGGGACATCAGCCTGAAAAAGACGATGGCCAGGATCGCTGTAGCTATGGTCGGGGCCGTGATTTTAATTTTTTCTTTTTGACTCAGCATTACCAATAGCATTTGTTCCCTCTCGATCGTTTTATCAGTTTCATTCCTGGAGAAAGCACTTATTACCATATTATCTTAGCATGCTTTAAAGAGTTTTTCACTCATAAATTCAATGGAAGCGAAATTTACTGCCATGTCAGCAAAGAACCTTGCACAGGGTATGGCGTTTTTTACTCAGCGAGAGACTTTTTAGGCTTTCAAAAGGGAAGTATAACCTTTATAATAAGGCAAGTGCCTCCTTGTAAAGAGTCTGTCCGGATAGATTTGAATAATGATATTATAATAGGAAAAACAATAATATTATAATTAGGAAAACCAATAATGTCCAAACAGAAAGTTTTAATCATTGATGATGAGGAAGATATCCTGGAATTGATAAGGTACAATCTGGTTAAAGAGGGATATTCCGTAGAGGGAGTCACCTCCGGTGAAGTGGCTCTGGTTAAGGCCAGGGCAGACCAGCCGGATCTTATTGTGCTCGATCTTATGCTTCCCGGCACGGACGGTCTTGAGGTTTGCAAAATTTTAAAGAACGATATCAGGACTTCGCATGTTCCGATTATCATGCTCACGGCCAAGGGCGAGGATGCTGACATAGTAACCGGGCTTGAACTCGGTGCCGATGATTATGTCGTGAAACCTTTCAGCCCCCGGGTTCTGGTGGCCAGGGTCAGGGCAGCGCTGAGAAAGCGCAAGAGTGCCGAAGGAAAAGACCCTCTGACTTTCGCCATTCACAATCTGGTAGTGTATCCCGCCCGCCACCAGGTACTGGTAAATGGTGAGCCAGTGGAGCTTACGGCTACGGAGTTCGATTTGTTATACCTTCTGATTCGAAGGCCAGGATGGGTTTTTACCCGCAACCAGATTATCAATGCAGTTAAGGGTGACGGCTATGCAGTGACAGACCGATCGGTCGATGTTCAAATTGTCGGGCTGCGAAAGAAACTGGGCAAGGCAGGTGAATTCATCGAGACGGTACGGGGAGTGGGATACAGGATCAGGGAATAGAAGTTTATGCAAAAGAGGAAAAAGCTGTTTTGGAGGATCTATCCTTCCTATCTCTTTATCGCCCTGCTTTCTTTAGCGGTTGTGGTGTGGCATGCCTCAAAATCGCTCAGGCAGTTTCACCTTGATCAGGCGTCTTTCGATCTTGAGGCCCGGGCCCTTTTGATCGAGAGACTGGTTTTGGAAAAACGTCTGTCGAAGAGCGCAAGCCAGATAGATGCACTGTGTAAGGATGTCGGCCCCCGGATATCAACCCGCATTACGGTCATCTCGCCCTCCGGTGAAGTAATCGCAGATTCCGTGCAGGACCCATCCCGTATGGGGAATCATGCAAGTTACCCTGAATTTCAAAAGGCCCTGAGCGGCGGGGTAGGTGTCTTTACCGGCTATAGCTTCGAGTCGAAAAAGGAAATGATTTATGTGGCGGTTCCGGTCGAGGGACAGAGAAAGATTGAGGGAGTCATCCGGGTATCTGTACCGCTGGCCTCAATCGGCCAGATCCTTGAACCGATTTATCTGAAGATTGCTTTTGGCGGCCTGCTTTTTGCCCTGATTGCAATTATTATCAGCCTGATCATCTCCCGTCCTATCGATGTGCCCCTTGAGGAAATGGAAGAGGGTGCACATCATTTTGCTTCAGGCAACCTCGACTACCGGCTGCCTATGTCCAGGACCGAAGAGCTTGGGTCCCTGGCTGAAACCATGAACCGTATGGCCGCCCGGCTCAATGAGCGGCTGTGCACCATCACCCAGCAAAAAAATGAGCTTGAAACCGTGCTTTCAAGTATGGATGAGGCTGTTCTTGTGGTTGATATGAATGAGCGTATCATCCGGTTCAATCAGGCGGCTGCCCACCTTTTTAAGGTTAAAGCCTCCTCGGCCCAGGGTCGAAGCATTCAGGAGGTTATCAGAAATACCGACTTACAGCATCTGGTAACCAAAACCCTTTCGAGTCAGGAGCCGGTCGAGGGTGATATCGTTCTTTACAACGGCACCGAACGGTTCTTGCAGGCGCATGGCACGATTTTGAGAGATTTACAGGGCTCACATATCGGAGCTCTTATCGTCCTGAACAATATCACCCGTTTAAAGGTGCTCGAAAATATCCGACGCGACTTCGTCGCCAATGTTTCTCATGAATTGAAGACCCCCATCACTTCAATCAAGGGATTTGTGGAGACCTTGAGGGATGGAGCGGTAAACAGCCCCGATGACAGAATGAAATTCCTCGATATCATTGCCCGGCACGCTGATCGTCTGAACGCCATCATCGATGACCTCCTGAGTCTTTCCCGGATCGAGCAGGAAGCGGAAAGAGAACAGATCGCTCTCGAAGAGGGGCGAATCAAGGATGCCCTTGATTCAGCTATTTTGGTTTGTACCAGCAAGGCTGATGAGAAAGGGATACGGATCGATCTGGCCTGCGATCAGGACCTTAAGGCAATGATCAATCCACCGCTTCTCGAACAGGCCGTAGTAAACCTCATCGATAATGCCATAAAGTATAGCGGCTCTGGCAGCACCATCAAGATCGAAGCTGCCAGAATAGCCGAAGAGACGGTCATCAAGGTTCGCGATTGGGGATGCGGCATTCCGCAGGATCATCTTCAACGCATATTCGAACGCTTTTACCGGGTGGATAAAGCCCGGAGCCGCAAGCTCGGAGGAACAGGACTCGGGCTGGCCATCGTCAAACATATCGTTCATGCCCATGGGGGACGGATACTGGTTGAGAGTACCCCGGGACAGGGAAGCACCTTCTCCATCTGCCTGCCAATAAAAAATACCAGTTCCTAACACAATTCTCATAAAAATTTAATATTCAGTTAACCAATACATACTACAATCATCTTAGTAAACGAAAGCGCTGGAAAATATCTCTTTGTCCATGAAGCGCCTTGACGGAATTCTAAGTATGTTCTAACAAAATACTAACAATTGAAGTGTAAAAATAAGTGATAAGTAAAAGGTACGGAAAGAAAGGAGATGGAAGGAATGAAATTATTCAAAAGAGTCAACAAAATAAGCATGAAGTTTTGCTTTTGGGGATTACTCGCGGCAGCAATTCTTTCGGTGTTCGGGGGAGTGCCTCGAGTCGATGCTCTGGATATAAATGGCGCAGGAGCTTCATTCCCTTATCCTGTTTACTCCCAGTGGGCTCACAAATATGGGAAAGTAAGCGACATTCAGCTTAATTATCAATCCATTGGTTCCGGGGGCGGTATTGCTCAGATCAAAGCCAGGACCGTCGACTTTGGAGCTTCAGATGCACCGATGAGGAAAGAAGAGCTTGACGAGAGCGGTCTGCTCCAATTTCCCATGGTCATGGGCGGTGTCGTGCCGGTTGTTAATATCAAAGGAGTCAAGGCAGGAAATCTTCGGCTCACACCACAGCTTTTGAGTGATATTTTCCTGGGGAAGATAACCAACTGGAATGATCAGGCCGTCAAAAAGGCCAATCCTGATCTCAAACTCCCCGATAAGGCCATAACCGTGGTACATAGGGCTGACGGTTCGGGGACCACCTGGATTTTTACCAACTACCTGGACAAAGTCTCTGCCGAGTGGCATGAGAAGGTAGGTACAGACAAGGCTGTGTCCTGGCCTGTTGGTGTGGGTGGCAAAGGGAACGAAGGTGTTGCTGCCTATGTACAGCGCATAGATGGATCTATCGGGTATGTCGAGTTTGCTTATGCACTGGAGAACAGTATGTCTCATGTGCTGCTTAAGAACAGGGCTGGTAAATTCGTTGAACCTACCATCGATACCTTTCAGGCGGCTGCTGCCAATGCAGACTGGGAGCACGCGCCAGGATTTTATCTTGTGTTAACCGATCAGTCCGGTGAGAGCAGTTGGCCGATTACCGGAGCATCTTTTATTCTCCTCTATCGGGAGCAGAAGGATGCGAAGAAAGCTAAAGCTATGCTCAAGTTTTTTGACTGGTGCTACCAGAACGGGGTGAAAGAGGCTAAGGACCTTCAGTATGTGCCGATGCCGCAGAATGTGGTTAAACTGGTAGAAGATGCCTGGAGCAGGGAAATAAAGGCCGGTGACAAGTCGGTCTGGCCATAAGGTCAAGAAAGCCCGCACGGGTGTGGTACGAAAGCCCGCGCATTGAAGATAATGAGTACAAAGAGTGATTAGAAGAATCGGGCAGGAGTGCTCTTTCGCTCTCTTGCCCATAATTGCATTATGCAGAAACTGAACACGACAGCGAAATCGATCCATCAACAAAATGGCCAGAAGAAAGGAGACACATTCTTCCATTGGCTGACAGCCTTGTGCGCTTTTATAATGCTCCTGCTCATGGCAGGTCTCTTTTGGCAACTGGTGAGCCACTCTCATCTGGCCATGCAAAAATTCGGGTTCAGGTTTTTGATATCGCAGGTATGGAATCCGGTCTCCAAGGAATTCGGGGCAGCAAGCAGCATCTACGGCACGCTGGTTTCTACCGTTATCGCACTGATTCTGGCGATACCGTTAAGTCTTGTAATTGCCCTGTTCCTGGTGGAACTGGCTCCCCCTGCCTTAGGACGGATCGTAGGGTATGCCATTGAGCTTCTGGCCGCCATTCCCAGTATCATTTTTGGTATGTGGGGACTGTTTGTCTTCGCACCTTTCATGGCCGATCATGTTCAGCCGGTTATAAATAAGACACTGGGATTCTTGCCTCTTTTTCAAGGGCCGCCGATGGGAATAGGAATGCTCACAGCGGGAATCATCCTGGCACTGATGATCATTCCGTTCATTAGTGCCGTGAGCAGGGATGTTTTTAAGATGGTGCCGGCGGTAGTGAAAGAATCAGCCTATGGCCTCGGATCAACAACCTTTGAGGTTACCCAAAAGGTAACGGTCAGTTACGGCCTGCGCGGTCTTCTGGGTGCCGTATTTTTAGGCCTGGGCCGTGCTATCGGCGAAACCATGGCCGTCACTTTCGTTATCGGCAATAACCACACCATTTCAGCCTCTTTGTTTTCGGCAGGCAACAGTATAGCCTCAACCCTGGCTAACGAGTTCGCCGAAGCATCCGAACCCATCTATCTGAGCTCTCTGATGTTGCTAGGTCTGGTGCTGCTCGTTATTACCTTTCTTATCCAGGTTCTGGCCCAACTGTGGCTGAAGAGAATAGGTCAGGGACAGGGAGGTGGCCTGTGATCGTTCGCTCCGCCGCGCCCCGTAAAAGTGTGGATATCGGTGTCAAGGTCATATCAAGTCTGGCAGCGCTCTTGGGGATAACCATTTTAGCCTGGATACTCTATGAAGTCATCAAGAGAGGCTCTGCCTCATTAAACTGGTCCTTTTTCACCCAACTGCCTACTCCACCAGGCATCAAGGGGGGAGGAGTGGCCAATGCCATCTTGGGGACCTCCATGATTACCCTCTTAGCCACTCTGGCAGGAGTCCCCATCGGTCTTTTGTCAGGTGTTTACCTGGCTGAATTCGGGAAGAGAACCTCCCTTGGCTCGATGGTACGCTTTACCAGCAATGTCATGATGGGCATACCATCGATTATTGTAGGGCTTTTCGTTTACACACTTTTGGTTCTTCCATGGCAACAATTTTCAGGGTATGCTGGAGCAGTCTCACTGGCTATAATCATGCTGCCTATCGTAGCCAGAACCACAGAGGATATGCTTAGGTTGGTTCCAAACTCCTTGCGTGAATCCGCACTCGCCCTTGGCGCTCCCCGCTGGAAGGCTACACTGGGAGTAGTGTTTCGGGCGGCCAAAACAGGCATGATCACTGGTGTTCTCCTGGCTATAGCGAGGGTGAGCGGGGAAACTGCGCCTCTTTTGTTTACATCATTGAATAGTCCTTATTGGCCTAAATCCTTAAGTCAGCCCACTGCTAACCTTACCGTAACCATATTTAACTATGCCATGTCCCCCTATCGTTCATGGCAGGAGACTGCCTGGGGAGCCTCCCTTCTGATTATGGTTGCCGTTTTGGCTTTGACTGTGGTTGCCCGTTTTATTATCAAGGAGGCAAAAAAGTGAATGCGTGTTTAAATGAAACACCGGAGCATCAGGGCCGGCAGCAGTATTTCAGGCTCCCTGACAGGGTGAATTCAGACAATAACCACGGCCAGCATATATCCCCGGTTGCAGTTCAACCCAAAATATCGACCCGCGGCCTTAACTTCTTTTACGGTAATCATCAGGCCCTCACCAACAATAACCTGGATGTCGCTCCAGGCAATGTTACAGCGATCATCGGCCCTTCAGGATGTGGAAAGTCAACTCACATCAGGGTTTATAACCGCATATTTGAGCTCTATCGCGAGCAGAAAGCTACAGGAGAGGTCCTTCTGGATGGAGTGAATATCCTCTCTCCATCAGTGGATGTAATAGAGCTGCGCAGAAAGGTTGGCATGATCTTTCAAAAACCGACCCCGTTCCCGATGAGTATTTTTGAAAATGTCGCTTATGGACTCAGACTGCACTACAAGCTCACCAGGAGTGAACTGGCTGAGCACGTGGAAATAGCCATGAAGCGTGCAGCCCTGTGGGATGAGGTCAAAGATAAGCTGCACCGGCCAGGAACTGCACTTTCGGGCGGCCAGCAGCAGCGGCTGTGCATTGCCAGGGCCATCGCCATCGAGCCGGAGGTGCTTCTCATGGACGAGCCTACCTCCGCCATAGATCCCGTGGCCACGGCAAAAATTGAAGAACTGATTGAATCAATAAAATCGATGTACACGATCGTTATCGTTACTCACAATATGCAACAGGCGGCCCGTGTGTCTGATTTCACGGCTTTCTTCTATGAAGGAAATGTCGTGGAGTTCGGGCCTACCACACAAATTTTTACCAATCCATCCAATAAACAGACAGAGGATTATATAACCGGCCGGTTTGGATGAGTAACTGCCTTGAAAAGCGATGAAACTTTCCTTCTCTAGGTGTGGCTGTGCGCCATTTGATAGTCGAGAATGATACCCGTGATTATCGGCACAGGAATGGCAATGATCAGCCATCCACCCAAAAACCCCAGCAATATCGTTTCTATGATAATGTTCATGGTCTTATCTCCTTGAAAGAGCTCGTTGCCTAACCAGTTTCAACCTATTAGACGAGCGGTCAAATGCGTTGGTTACTCTCTTTTTCTGTTTCGGAAAGAAAAAGATCCGGCTTTAGATCGTGAGAGCTTTTGTTGGATGCATGAAATATCATTTTATTTGACTCGAAAAGATAATCTCTATTACAATAGGGTGAAGGGTGATAAAAACCTGCTCGTTATGATATGATGCTCAAAGGGGAACAAACAAGGGAGTCATTTGGATAAAGGAGGAAGAGAGAATGCGAATTATTACCCTTGGACCAAAGGGCACGTTCAGTCATGAGGCAGTGATCGGATATCTGGAACAGGCAGAAATTATATTCAAACATACGGTATGGGATGTCTTCGAGGGAACTGCCGCAGGAGAAGGGGAACTGGGCATGGTCCCCATCGAGAACTCGATCACGGGCTCTGTAGGTTTTACACTGGACGCCTTTCTCCATTTTAGCCTGTACATGAAAGCAGAAACTGTGCTTCCAATCAAACATAATCTGGCAGGTCGAGGAGGGCTCGATGGAATTAAGGTGATCTATGCCCATCCCCAAACCCATGCGCAATGCAAGACCTTTTTGCGCACCAGGCTCGCCGGAGCGGAAATTATCGAGACCAGCAGCAATGCAAGGTCTGCTGAAATGCTTCTTGAGCAGACCAGTCCCGAGTACGCTGCCATTGTGCCGGCTATCGCTGCTCAGATATATCACCTTACCTTACTGGAAAAAAACATTCAGGACAGCAAATTTAATGTAACCCGCTTTGCCGTTATTGCCGAAGAAGATACTAGAGAGAGAACCGGAAGAGATAAAACCAGCCTGGTGGTTTATCCGGTCGCTGATCGGCCTGGAATCCTGTGTGAAATGCTGGAGGAGTTCAGGGTACGGAACATCAACCTGACAAAAATTGAGTCTCGTCCATCCGGAAAACTTGGAGATTACATTTTTTATATCGATTTTGAAGGACATCGAACAGATTCCAAAGTAGCCGAAGCCTTGCAAAAGATCGAAGGGAAAGCGGCTTTTCTGAAAATCCTCGGCTCCTATCCCAAGATGTGCTGAGTCCCTTAAAAAAGAAGGTAAGATGGAAAAAAAATCTCCACCAACTTCAGAAGAGAATGCTCTTCCTCCCCTGGTTGCAGTAACCAGAGGGGATGATCCCTATGAGAATGTCTTTAGTGCTCTTAAGACCCTGCACCTGCCCCCGTTACAGGGGAAAAGGATTTTGCTCAAACCGAATGCCGGACGGCTGGTGCCAGCCAGATCGGGCGTGACCACCCATCCAGTGGTCATAGCCGCTGCCATTGATTTTTTCCAGCAGTTCAACCCTGCCGAAATACTCCTGGGCGAAAGTCCCATTTTAGGTGTAAAGGCTCTGGAAGCACTGGAAAAAGCGGAAATGGCTGAAATCGCCCGGCAGAGAGGAGTTTCTCTGGTCGATCTTGATGACCGGCCACCCTTTACCTTACCCGTCCCGCAGGGGAAGGTGTTGAGAAAACTTCGCGTTTGCGCAGCCGTTCGGGAAGTTGATTATCTGGTTTCCATTCCGGTAATGAAAACCCATATGCACACCGGTGTCAGCCTGAGCATCAAAAACATGAAAGGAACTCTCTGGCGGAGGGAAAAAGTCCGTTTACACCAGTTGGAGTATCCTGCCCTTCCAGAGGGTCAGGGCAGGGCACTGGATGTGGCTATTGCTGATTTAGCCGAAGTCCTGCGGCCCGACCTGGCTCTGATCGATGGAACCGTCGGTCTTGAGGGATTGGGGCCCAGCGAGGGAAACGCGAAGAGCGTAGGGCTGATAGTGGCCAGCCGGGATTGTCTGGCCGCCGATGCCGTTGCCGCCTGCCTGATGGGCTTTGAGGCTGGCTCGATTCCTCACCTGAGAATGGCAGCCGAGCGGGGAATAGGTGAGATCGAGCTCAAAAAAATGCACATCGTGCCGGATGCATATCTCGATTTCCGGCAACCTTTTTCTCCACCACCAAAAAAAATTTCCATTCAATACCCCAATGTCGTCGTTCATGACTGCAATTCATGCAGCGCCTGCTTATCCACAACCCTGCTCTTTCTGCGGAGATTCCTGCCTCAGGTTCCGCCATCTTTATTCCATGATGGAAAATTGATTCTGGGAATCGGTAAAGACCTTCATGATCCGCCACCAGGAATAGTCCTTATCGGTAACTGTACGGCCAGGCATAAGGAGAGGGGGGTCTATATTCCCGGCTGCCCTCCCGTCGCTTCGAGCATCCTTCGCAGGTTGCAGGAGGAGTCAAAAGGATGAAGATTACCCTGAAGCCGGTGACGGGACTGCTGTGTCTGATTCTGCACTATGAGGCTTTATACAGGCTTTTGAAGGCCACATGAAAGAACGATGGTAACCCTTTTGAGAGAAAATCAGATCATCATCCTTGGCCTTTTGCTTCTCGGAGGGTTCGGTGCCGGAAAAGCGATTCGCCTTTTAAAGCTTCCCGCCATAACCGGCTATGTTCTTTGCGGTATCCTGCTGGGATCCGGGATGAGCATCATCCGCAGGCCGATGGTTCATCATCTGAGATTCATCGAAGTCCTTGGTTTGAGCATGGTTGCGCTTATCATTGGTTCGGATTTAAATAACAGGAAACTGCGGCGATTAGGAAAATCCGTAATCATTATTACTCTCACACAGGTAGCCGGAGCATTTTTCATCGTCACTCTGGTCATGCGATGGCTTTTGCATGTACCACTCCATACCGCCCTCCTTTTGGGTGCCATTGGCTCGGCAACTGCGCCTGCGGCCACAGTGGCCGTGATCCACGAGTATAAAGCCCACGGCCCCCTTACCGATACCCTGATGGCTATCGTAGCACTTGATGACGCCGTATGTGTTATTTTATTTGGCATTGCCCTGGCAGTTTCCGGAATCTTACTCAACGGAGCTGCCCATGACTTTTCCTGGATCAAGATTTTAAAAAAACCGCTCTGGGAGATTGGCGGTTCCATGGCCTGCGGGATAGTGGTGGGATTTCTGGTCATTTTTTTGCTGCGAAAGGTCAAGGAAAAGCATGAAGTTGTGGTGGTATTACTGGGTTTTGCTTTTTTAGCTGGAGAGATGGGAGAAATATTCGGGCTTTCCAGCCTCCTTTTAAATATGAGCTATGGTTATATCCTGACGAATTTCAGCTCAAGACCTCATATTTCCATTTTGATGGAAGACATAGAGTTACCGATTCTGATCTGTTTTTTTACTCTGGCCGGAGCAACGCTGAATGTATCTATTCTCCTTAGAAACTGGGCTGCTGCTATGGCCTTTATCCTGGCGCGGGGAGCCGGCAAGGTGCTGGGAACCTATTTGGGAGGAAGGCTGAGTCACGCTTCGGAATCGGTGAAGAAATATCTGGGACTGGCCATGCTGCCCCAGGCCGGTGTAGCCATAGCCCTGGTCATGGTCATCGGAGAACAGTGTCCTCAGATTGCACCTTTGATTACAGCCCTGGTCTTGGCTTCGGTAACGTTTAATGAGATCTTCGGGCCAGTAGGTACCAAGATTGCCATTGTTGCTTCCGGCGAGGATGGCCGTGACAAGAAGGGGCCCCACCGGCCCTTTGGTCATGGAGAGTAGTTCATCTGATACACCGCACTCTGAAAAACACAACTCACCTTTTAAAAAGAGTAGCCTAAAAGAGCGCCAAAGCCGATATCCTGGCTGATATTGAACTCAGCCCCCAGAGAAAGCCTCTGGGCCAGAGAGAAGCGGACTCCGCCGATGAAAAGAGCCGAGGTGTTATCTTCATCTTTATCGGGAGAATCCAGCGATGCATAGAGTGCTCCGACGCGGATATAAGGTGTGGCTGGAGGGAAATCCCACTCCATAGTGGCTGTTGCGATGATGCGCTGATGGGTCAGTTTATCATCACCTGCATCGTGTCGGGCCCGGCTATACTCGGCAGTTAGGGAAAGATCGGCCGGGATGCCAAACTCCAGGTTCGGGGCAAGGTAAAAGGCTCCTGTCGCTTGAAAGCAGAGGGCGTCGTCGATCTCACCCCCGTACTCCGGAAGATCGTCGATTTCCTCCAGCCCAAGGCCAAAGGAAAGCCGGAAAGCCTGCGGGTCCCGGTAGGCTATCTGAGCAATCTGTTGAGAAACCTTCACATCATTCCGGTTCCCGGAAATTTCCGTGTACTGCGTCCAACTAAGGTGCAGACCGAATCCCGCATTATCGTCCTGGGCCGATACCGCTTTTGGGATGATCAGAACCATACCAAGAGCCAGGATTCCTATCAGCCGCAAACCGAGCCGATTCATGGCTGGTTTTTTTGCTTTCTGAACCATATCTATTTCTCCTTTCTCTCTTTAACCGGTAACTTCCTTTCTTTACATTTCCTTGCATTTCCTTACATCCCAAGAAAGGCTTTCTGAGACCCTTTCCGGATTTCCTTCTCGTCCGCCCACTCAATGATGCCGCTTTCGATATCGGCTAATTTGAGGGTGATTTTGTAGTAGACGTCCTTTTTTCTGCCTGCCGATTTATTGATGGAAGTGATCTCGCCATAGAGCATGTAGTCCGCACCAATCTGTTTGCCGAATTGCTTTTGCGTTGCGGGATTCACCAGACCGGCATTCTGCTGGTATTCCAGTTGCTCCAGCAAGTCCTTATTGATTTCGCTGGCAGCGGTAAAGCGGACTTTTCCGGATTTCAAAAGTGCCGTGCTGATCGAGTCCGTAATCGATTTGGTGTCGATGTGCTCGGCAGTCTTGTTCTTGACCTGGCTGACAAAGAGCACTGGCCGTTTATCACCGAGCACCGGACTGACTAAAAGAGACTGGACCATCTTTTCGGCGATGGTCTGGAGGTCGGTGGAACCAAAATCAAGCGTCATGGTATCCACTGCTCCAGGATCTCCGTACTGGACAGTGGTGGGACATCCAAACAGTGCAAGACCAAGCAGGGCTGTGACTATAACGCTCAGAAAAAATCTCACATTGCGAATCATAGCATACTCCTCCTTTCGAGTGCGATTCCAAAAGGTGTTTTTTTACTTTCGAATTTGAATCTTGAACTGAGTGGCTTCGGGAGTCGGCGCTACCCCGTTCAGACTTTTGACTTCGTTTCCATTCATTACCGCAGGTATCCAGTGCTCACCTACACCTACAACCTGAAACCCGGAGGCATCAAACCAACTGAAAGAGTACTGGATGGAAAAAGTCCTGCTGGTTTTATTCAGGACCTGCACCTGCACCTGCATCAGGTCATTGACCATCTTTTGCCGTATGTCCGTAATCTGCAAGTCCCGCAAGAGGGCTTTGTTATTGATCAGGACAAAATTGCTGAAGGCATAATCCCCTCCCCCTTGCGGCAGCGCCTGTCCTCCTCCGACATTACTGCTGGTAACGGGAGCACAGGAAGAAACAAGGATGCAGCAGGCAGCAGCTAAAAGCAATAATTTTTTAAACATACTGTGTCCTCCTTTTTTTATGTGTATCCTTTTAACAGCTATTCTCATTATCCATTTCTGACTGATGAATCCTAAATGGGAATTTCAACATAACGGTCTCTGGGCATCTCGGCCCCATAGGCGATAGCGGCCCGTATATCATCCTCAGTCAGTTGAGGATATTCTTGAAGGATCTCCCCGATACTCATTCCATCGGCCAGAAAGTCGAAGAGTAAAGAGACCCATATTCGTGTACCACGAATATGGGGTTTGCCAAAGCATGTGTTAGGGTCAATGGAAATGCGCTGCAAGAGTGGATTCATCTTTTTCCTCCTTCATCTTGCATCTGGTTATATAACGCTTAATTACCTGCGATGAAGTACCGTATAGTTGCTAAACAGCCGGCCCTCTATAGATCGAAGGTTTACCAAAAGGGTATCGCCCTCCTTCAAATTTACCTGGGTCTTTTGCATGATCAGCACCTGACCGAAGCGGTTCTGCAAACGCCATTCGAATTCATGATTCCCGGAAGGTACCTGGCCGCGAAGCACCTGGATGTTGTTGGGCAGGAGCAGCCAGTTTCTCAGGTCGGCGTTTTCGCTGATAACATTATAAAGGCTTGTGGCCAAAAAGCCAATATCTCCAGTGTTTTTCTGCGCCTGATTGCTGATGGCAGACTTACTGATGACGCGGGCAATCTGGCGGGTGAGGATAATCGGCAATTGTTCTACCAGGGATTTGATGGCCAATGTGTCAAGATTCACGACCTGGCTGGTGGTTCCAAGAGAAATGCCGAAATCGCGGACCTCAACCGGCAAGGTATCCTCGGTGTGAAGGCTTTGACTGGTATAGACCGGCAGGGCAATACTGAACAGCGTCTTATGTATCGGAAGGGTAATCTTGATCTGTTCTTTCTGAGAGATAAATCCTGCTTCATAAAAAAGGATCATCTCTGCTCCGCTGTCGCTGCCGGATGAGCGCGTTAATTCGCCCTGGGGCAGGTCTTGAAAACGGCTGGCCCATTCGGCGTATTCTTCCCGGAATCCCAGCTTTTGAGAAAGACGTAAAAGATCTGCCTGAATGGATGCACAGCGGGGGCTCAACTGGTGGGCCTTCTTGTAATCGATATAGGCATCGTTAGCCTCACCATTGAGCTCATAGATAATCCCTGAAAGATAGTAGGTGAAAGCGTTTTGGAAGGAGCTCAAGGCTGATCTGCCGCTTAAATCGTGCATTTCTTTTTGAACCCTTTGCACCTGAGAATAGCTCCCGAGATCGATTCCCTTACTGCCTCCCCATTTCTGATATTCACTGATTTGTTTGTTGTGCCGCTCCAGTTCCCTGGTCTGCCGCAGATCTGCCTGCCGGACCTCTACTCTGGCCTCTTCGGGATTGCCCAGGAAGAGGTAGTTCATGGCCTGGTAGGTATTGACTAAAATCCTTTCGAAAGGATAGCCGTAATAGGGAATAGCATTATCGTTCAAAGGAAGGGTGAGCATTTGACTGGCCACGCTTCGGGCGCTGATGACCGCCCGTTCTTCGTAGTCTCTGATCTTGGAAAGAGCCTGTTTGAAAGATTCAAGGCTGGCTTGGTAATCACCCTGAACATGCCGGACCATTCCCTGTTCGAGGAGGTTAAGGACTTGACTGCTGCCGGAATGAGCCTCTTTTTCGAGAGATTGGACGGCCTTGTTAAGATTTCCTCCTGCGAGTAACTGCTTTTTCTTCTGAACGAGACTGGTGTAGGGAACAAGGCCAAGATAGGAGCATCCGCCTGCCAGGGTGAGCAAGGAAACAACAAGGAAAAGAAATGCTTTGCCTGGTCGTCTGTTCATGGAGATGCTCTCACGCTAACCTTTAGCCAGGTATCGGCTTATATGGCTGATCTGTTCTAATGCGCAAAGTCGGGCGGCCGTAGATGTGACTCCGGTCACATCCAGACCTAATTCCTTCATAAGCACGTTCTTCGGCCCTGAGGCTGCATAGTGATCAGGGATGCCGATGCGCTTAAGGTGCATTGGCCATATATCTTCCTGCTCCAGCAGTTCCATAACGGCACTGCCGAACCCGCCCGGTAATACATTTTCCTCGATGGTCAGGATTCGCGCCGTTTGCCGGGCTGCCTGAGTGATCAGTTCCCGATCAAGGGGCTTCACAAAGCGGGCATTGATGACCTGGGCGGAAATTCCCTGATCGAGCAGGTGCGTTGAAGCGGCACAGGCAACATTCACCATGCTTCCGATAGCAAGAAGGGTTATGTCCTTTCCCCTGTTCAGTACCTCTCCCCTTCCGATCGGGATTGATTGCAATGATGCCTCCAGCGCGACACCCACCCCATTGCCGCGGGGATACCGGATGGCAACCGGGCAGTTTTGCAAAGTAGCCGTATAGAGCATGCGCTGTAATTCATTCTCATCCTTGGGTGCCATCAGGATGATATTGGGCATGGAACGCAAATATGACAGGTCGAAATTCCCCTGATGGGTAGGGCCATCCTCTCCCACCAGGCCGGCCCGGTCAATGGCAAAGATGACCGGCAGGTTTTGCAGGCAGACATCGTGGAGAATCTGGTCATAGGCTCTTTGCAGGAAGGTGGAATAGATCGATACGACAGGTACAAGGCCCTGACAGGCCATCCCCGCGGCCAGGGTCACGGCATGCTGCTCGGCGATCCCCACATCGAAAAACCGGTTGGGAAAAACCTGGGCGAAGCGGTCAAGTCCTGTCCCCTCGGGCATGGCGGCAGTAATACCCACGATTTTAGGGTTGTCTCGGGCAATCTTTATGAGAGCCTGGGAGAAAATTTTGGTGTAACTGGGGATATCTCCTTTTTTGCGAAGATTGAAAGCTCCCGATTCTATCACGAAAGGAGGCGCGCTGTGGTAAGCTGAGGGTTTTCGTTCCGCTGGAGCGTATCCCTTGCCTTTTTTAGTCACAATATGGAGTAAAATGGGTTTATTAAATTTTTTAACAGCACAGAGCGTGTCAATCAGGGTGCTCAGGTTGTGACCGGGGATAGGGCCGATGTATTTAAACCCCAGTTCTTCGAACATGATTCCGGGTACGACCAAAGATTTGATTGCCTCGTCCAGACGTCCGGCCATTTTTACCATGTGTGATCCGACCTGAGGAATAGACCGGAGCATCACTTCGATATCCCTCTTCATCCTGTTGTAGAGTTGTCCTGTGATGATGCGGTTTAAGTAGGTGGAAAATGCTCCTACATTCGGCGAAATGGACATTTCATTATCATTTAAAATGACAAGGAGGTCTTTTTTCAGGTCACCCGCATGGTTGAGTGCCTCGAAGGCCATCCCTCCGGTCAGGGACCCGTCCCCAATGACAGCAATGACCTTGTAGCTTTTTCCGGCTATGTCCCTGGCGATGCACATTCCCAGAGCAGCGGATATGGAGGTGCTGCTGTGGCCGGTGTCAAAGGCGTCATGGCTGCTTTCGGCCCGCTTGGGAAATCCGCTTATCCCGCCATATTGGCGAAGCGTAGGAAAACATTCACGGCGACCGGTCAGAATTTTGTGAGCGTAGCACTGATGCCCCACATCCCAGATGATTTTATCATCCGGAGATTGGAATGCCCGGTGCAGAGCAATGGATAACTCGACCACACCCAGACTGGCAGCCAGATGACCGCCGTTGCGGGAGACGGTTTCAAGGATTAATTGGCGGATCTCTCCGGCCAGGGTATAAAGATCGCCTTTATCGAGCGACCGCACATCTTCCGGACCATTGATTTTTGGTAGCACTGGCATGATAGACTTGTTGCTCCTGGATTCTGATTCTTCTTCAAAATTCGCGGCAGACAATAAACCTGGCCAGTTCGCGCAAGATATGTGCCCGCTCACCGAATATCTCCAAAGCCTGAGCGGCCAGATCGTAGTGTTGCCGGGCACACGCCCTGGACTCTTCCAGCCCCAATACAGACGGGAAGGTGGCTTTTTTAGCCGACTGGTCGCTTCCCACTGACTTTCCCAGCATTTCCGGCTGACCTTCAACATTTAAAATATCATCGACAATCTGAAAAGCAAGCCCGATATGGCGGCCGAAAAGGGTAAGGCTTTCCAGTTGCTTCTCTGAGACATCAGCCAAAAGGCCTCCCACCCTGACGGCTGCCAGAATCATGGCTCCGGTCTTGCAGTTGTGCATGTCCTCCACTTGAGAGATAGCGGCGGACTGCCCCTCGAGTTGGATATCCATAACCTGGCCGCCGATCATCCCTTCGGTTCCGGCAGCTCTGGCTATTTCCTGGATAATCTCAAGGGCAAGCCAGGGCGATATGGAAGATGAGAAGGGATAGGGAGCGCTCATCAGGAAAAAGGCATGGGTGAGGAGGGCATCTCCGGCCAAAATAGCCATGGCTTCTCCGAATGCCTTGTGATTGCTCGGCTTTCCACGCCGGAAATCGTCATTATCCATAGCCGGCAGATCGTCGTGGATGAGCGAGTAGGTATGGATCAATTCCAGAGCGCAGGCAAAGGGGAGCGCCTTTTCGATCTTTCCTCCCAGCGACTCGGTCGTGGCCAGGGTCAAAACAGGCCGTATCCTTTTGCTTCTGGCCATGAGACTGTAGCGCATGGCCTGATGAATAACGGGAGGCAGAGATTTTTCAGAAGGGATGGCCTTTTCCAGCCAGTCTTCGATAAGCAATTTTTTTTCTTCAAGATATGCGTTAATATCCAAAGAAAAGCTCATAGACCATGAACCCGGGGCGCCTCTTTAAGGCGCTCAGGCAGGGGTTTTTTCATCCGCAGTATCTTCACGTTCGGCTGTCTCCTCATCCTTCAGTAATTTGTACTCAATACTATCGACCAGGGCCTGCCAACTGGCTTCGATGATGTTCTCCGATACCCCGACGGTGCCCCATTTTTTGTGCTCATCCTGCGACTCGATCAATACCCGTGTCTTGGCAGCCGTACCCTCTTGATTGTTGAGAATCCGTACCTTGTAATCAATCAGCTTGACATCCTTCAGGCTGGGATAAAACCCTGTCACTGCCTCCCGGAAAGCTGCATCGAGAGCATCGACCGGACCATCTCCCATGGCTGCCGTGTACCTGATCTGGCCATTGACCTTGACGCGGATGGTGGCCTCGGTAATGGGAATCATATCTCCGTCCCGCTTTTCCACAATCACCCGGAACCCTACCAGGTCAAAGAAAGTCTTGTGGGTTCCAAGAGCCTTTTTCATTAAAAGTTCCAGAGAACCTTCGGCAGCTTCGAACTGAAAGCCGAGGTTTTCCAATTCCTTTAACTTCTTCAGGATGGTGGCGGTTTCCGGTGTATCTTTGCTGAGATCGACATTGAATTCCCTGGCCTTGTAGAGCAGGTTGCTCTTTCCGGAAAGCTCGGACACCAAAACCCTTTGTTGATTGCCCACCAGAGCAGGATCGATATGCTCGTAGGTCATGGAGTTTTTCCGGATGGCACTGACGTGAATGCCCCCTTTATGCGCGAAAGCCGAGTCCCCAACATACGGCTGATTCCACCAGGGGCTGATGTTGGCGATTTCATTGACAAAGCGGGAAACCTCGAAGAGGTTTCTCAACTGCCCGTCAAGGATGCATTTTTTGCCAAGCTTCAATTGAAGGCCCGGAATGATCGAGCACAGATTGGCATTCCCACACCGCTCACCAATGCCGTTGATGGTTCCCTGGACATGGTTTACCCCAAGCTGAACAGCCATGAGGCTATTGGCTACGGCGGTCTCGGAATCGTTATGAGCATGTATTCCAAAAGGAGTAGTGACCGATTTTTTTACTGCTAAAAGGATTGGCCCGATTTCGAAGGGGAGCATGCCGCCGTTGGTGTCACACAGGACAATACAGTCAGCCCCCGCTTCCTGGGCTGCCTGAATGGCCTTTAAGGCATATCCGGGATTGTTTTTGTATCCGTCGAAAAAATGCTCCGCATCGAATAAAACCTCATCCGCATACTTTTTCACATGACTGATCGATTCAGCGATCAAATCAAGGTTACGCTCCAAAGAGATATTGAGCGCATCGGTGACATGAAGGTCCCAGCTCTTTCCGAAAAGGGTTATAACCGGTGCCTCTGCCCTGATGAGAGCAGCCAGATTGGGATCTTTCTCCACCGGATACCGGGGATTGCACGTGCTGCCGAAGGCGGCGATTTTGGCCTGCCGGATGGGAACCTTCTTGATTTCCTCAAAAAACAGGATATCCTTCGGGTTTGAGCCCGGCCATCCACCTTCTATGTAGTGGATTCCAAGCTCGTCCAGCTTTCGGGCAATCCGCAGCTTGTCCTCTACCTGCAGGGATACCCCTTCGGCCTGAGTGCCGTCCCGTAAGGTAGTGTCGTAGATTAGTACCTGATTTTCCATATACTTTTATCCTATGGGGAGAGTACGCACCCGAATTTGCTCTTCGCTCACACTGATTATCGCGCCCTGCTCAAGCACGTGCCGGTATTGGGAAATAATTATTTCAAGGTATCGATTTACCCGGTCAGGTCGCATGCTGCGTAAGCGAAAGATTACGACACTTGGTAATTGAGCTCTACTGGCAGCAACCAATTCGCCAAAGTCAAGATCATGGGTGAGCAGGATCCGGTCTTCATTTCGAGCCTTTGCTAAAATGGCTGAATCCGCCAGTCTGTCAAGCCCCTGGTCGTGTAAGTGCACAGCATCAGAACCAAGCATCTGTAAAAATACAGCCGCCTTTGGCGAGATACCCATATCTGCCAGAAATTTCATGTCGATATCGGCTCCAGAGGATGAATGGTATCCTCGGCCAGCCAGGCAGCGTATTTAAGCGCTTGACGGACATCGTCCGGTTCCAGGTATGGATAGGCTTCAAGAATATCCTCTGTGCTCATATCGCTGGCTATCAGATTGACAATCAGGGAAACCGTAATGCGCATCCCTCGAATGCATGCCCGACCGCCCATCACATTGGGATCAAAAGTAATCCGATCAAAACCTAACATGGGAAAGCGCCTCCATGCTTTGAATAGACCATTTAGCTCGTTTTTACTCCCTGCTCGCTCAGTCCGAAAGCCTCGTGGAGGACCCGCACGCCCAACTCGCTGAATTTATCGTCTATAACGCAGGATATGGCGATCTCGGAGGTAGAAATCATCAGGATATTAACGCCCACCTCAGCTAGGGAACTGAACATGGTCGAAGCAACGCCGGTATGGCTTCGCATACCCAGCCCCACCACGGAAATCTTGGCGATCTTGGGATCACTCTTAATATCCAGGATGCCCAGGTCAACTGAAATCTTTTTGATTGTTTCAACAGCCTTGCCGATTTCAACCTTGGGAACCGTAAAGGAGATATCGGTTTTCCCCTGCTCGCTGACGTTTTGAATAATCATATCCACCATGATATTGGCCTTGGAGATTTCCGAAAAAATTTTAGCCGCAATCCCAGGCTTATCAGGTACTCCATTAATCGTTATCTTAGCCTCATTTTTGCTACAGGTTACACCTCTGACTAAAATGCTTTCCATTTCCACGTCCTCCCCTGTGACCAGGGTTCCTTCTTCATTATTAAAGCTTGACCGTACATGTACAGGAATCCCATACCTTTTAGCATATTCCACCGATCTGGTTTGCAGGACTTTAGCTCCAAGACCGGCCAGCTCCAGCATCTCATCATAGGAAATTTTTTGAATTTTGGCAGCCTCCGGGACAATGTTGGGATCAGCGGTGAATACTCCGCTCACATCGGTGTAGATTTCACACACATCCGCCTTCAGACTGGCAGCCAGGGCAACTGCTGAAAGATCAGAGCCTCCACGGCCCAGGGTGGTGATTTCTCCTTGATCATCGCAGCCTTGAAACCCGGCCACAATGACAATTTTCCCATCTTCCAGTTCCTTGAATATCTTTTCAGTCTCAATGGCAAGAATTTTGGCTTTGGTATGGTCCCGGTTGGTCAGAATTCTGGCCTGATGGCCTGTCATGGATTTAGCTTCATATCCCAGTTCATGAATAGCTATGGCCAATAAGGCCATGGAGACTTGCTCTCCGGTGGATATGAGCATGTCCAGTTCTCTCTCCCTGGGATATTCCGAGACCTTAAGCGCCAGGTTGATTAAACGGTCCGTTTCTCCACTCATGGCTGATACTACCGCAACCACGAGATTGCCTTCCTTGCGGGTTTCCACCACTCTTTTGGCTACAGCCTGAATCCTTTCGATACTTCCCACTGAAGTGCCGCCGTACTTCTGGACTACCAGCCTCATTTTAAGGTTCGCTCCTCTGCAAGAAAAAATCCATCAACGTATGCCCCTCGGGGAAAGATATCCCGGCGCGGGCATCATGTTCATTAAATTTTCTTTTTCGCCTAGTTGTCTTATCGGCTCCTTCTTTTCCATTCGAAGGGAAAATCGCCATAGGAACCGGATCGCTGGTGTGCGTTCGAATGGAAACAGGGGTCGGGTGATCCGGCAGGATCATGACCCGAAACGAGGAGAATTGAGTAATTTTATTTAAAACATTCCCTACGATCAGCCGATCGAAATCCTCTATGGCCTGAATTTTGGCTTTCAAATCGCCATTGTGCCCTGCTTCGTCGGGAGCCTCAACATGAACATAGACCAGATCGTGCTCCAGCAGGGATTCCAGGGCATAATCAGCCTTGCCTGCATAATTGGTGTCAAGGTAGCCGGTGGCTCCTGGCACCGAAATGATCTCAAGTCCCAGATATCGGCCAATCCCCTTGAGAAGATCGACCGCGGAGATGATAGCGCCGCTTTTTTCATATTTTTCAAAGAATGTGGGCATTTGAGGCGCGCGACCCTGGCCCCACAGCCATATGGAATTGGCCTCAGGCAATCCTTTGGCAGCCCGCTGACGGTTGACCGGATGGTCTTTCAAAAGGTCCTGCGAGCGGGACATCAAGTCCAAAAGCCGATCTGATCCCTCCCCTTGAGGGAGATGGGCCTCAATGGACTGATCGGAAATGTCATGGGGGGGCGTTAAGAGCATCCGCTCTAAGCCTTCCCGCCAGACGAGAAGATGCCTGTAGCTGGTGCCGCAAAAAAATTGGAATTCTGATGACCCCAGCCGCCTATCCAATTCCTGAATAAGAGATCGGGCTTCATCCGTAGAAATATGGCCGGCACTGAAATCCTTCATTTTTCCCCCTTCGAGGGTAACGAAATTGCAGCGAAAAGCCACATCCAGGGGCGCCAGGCTCACCCCGATGCTGGCCGCCTCCAGCGGAGCCCGGCCGGTATAGTAGAGACGGGGATCATAGCCCAGAACGGAAAGATTGGCCACATCACTTCCCGGGCTGAAAGAGTCCGGAACTGTTTTTACCTGTCCCAGTATCCCGTGCTGAGCGATAAAATCCATGTTCGGAGTATGGGCATATTCCAGGACAGTCTGGTTTTTGAGCTTGGGGATAGGATAATCGCTCATCCCATCTCCCAGCAGGATAATATACTTGGTCTGGTCAGTCTTCTTGGCAACCTTTACCATTTTTTAGCTCCATCCGCTCTCAAGACCCTTGCCCCGATGGTCATTGTCAGAATCTTTCATTTTGAGAGGTCCATTAAACCATACGGCTTTTTGATTGTCAATATCCCGGACTGTCGATTTGTTCGATTAAACGATGCCAAGAAGCCGACTAATAAGTATATAGAGAGTGGACGAATAATAACAGGTAGATGAATAAAAAGACGGATACTCGACTTCACATGACAGCATAACGGGTACAGCGCTGTATTCGTGTGGTTTCTCCCCTTGAATGATACGGATGGTTTCAATCAAAGACTGTTGGTACATCAGACACATTGAATTTGTACTTGACAACTTTTATAATTGTAGCTATACTATCTATTTTAGGCGAGTGTAAAATATCATGTAGATGAGATATAAATATATGTTCGGAGGGAGGGAAAATGATTGCCAGTTGTAAAGATAAGGGAAGACGAATCCTTTGAAAGTGCTTTGCGTAGATTCAAGAAGCAATGTGAAAAGTCAGGAGTTCTGACTGAGTTTCGGCGAAGGGAACACTACGAGAAGCCCAGCGCCAGGAGAAAAAGAAAAGCTATCGCTGCTCGGAAAAAAGCGCAAAAGAAAAAGGTGTAATTTTCATGGTAGCTGAAATTTGGCAAGTATGATTCGGGATGTTTACATCCCGAATCTTTTTTTTTCAATAAATTGCCAAAAAGTGTCTTACATGATTTTTAGGCTATTGTTTTTCCTTCTTGAAGGAGAAAAATTTCTTAGGGCATATCGCGTATCCATTCTTATATTCACTGAGTGATACCGAGAGTAATGCCTACTATGACTTTTTAACTTTTAAGTTTCCAAAAGAAGAGAATCTAAACCAATGAGGGCAAAGAAAGCTTAGTATAAACGAATTCTAAGCTGTACTTTTGACATTAAGCCGGGTTCTTGTCAAAGCCTTGTGGACTGAAATATCCTGAAGAGAGCCAGAGAGTATCTTGCTCAAAAGAAGATTCTCACCTGCCTGCTAATTCTCTCCCAGCGTCTACCCAGGCATTTATCCGAATATGATTTATTTGTATATGAAGCTTGGTATACATACATGGAGCTTGATATAAGAGATAAAGAATCGCTCAAAAACCTGTTGAGCGAGAAGCATCAATGTTGAGCCGGGTATTTTCCATAATATAATATATAACAATCATGAGAATGTATTGTTGAGAATGTATTGTAAAGAGGACTTTGTTTGAAGCATCTTCCGAAGGAAACGATAGATCAGGTTGTGCAGGGCTTCGATATCGTGGAGGTGATATCAGAATTTGTTTCCCTCACGAAAGCAGGAGAAAGGCTTAAAGGCCTTTGCCCCTTCCATTCCGAGAAGACCCCCTCTTTTACCGTAAGCCCGCAGAAGCAGCTCTTTTATTGCTTTGGCTGCGGTGCCGGCGGGGATATCATAACATTTCTCATGAAGTTTGAAAACTGTTCTTTTGTGGAGGCAGTCGAATTCTTAGCTCAGCGCAAAGGCATACAGCTTCCCGACGAGAACGGCATGGTCCCCCAAGACCATAAGAGAAAAGAAAAAGAAGCGATCATGCAGGTGAATGAGCTGGCTGCCCGCTACTATCATGACCTGCTCATGAAGTCAGCAACCGGCAAAAGTGCCCAAAGGTACCTGGAATCCAGAAGGGTGAATCATGAAACCGTGACGGAATTCTGTTTAGGATGGAGCAGTGATTCGGGGAAAAATTTGCTTCACTTTTTACGGAAAAAAAATATTTCCCTTAAAGAAGCTCAGGATGCCGGCCTTGCCTCCCTTCGGCAGGGACAGCACCAAGGCCAACACCAAGGGCAGGATGAGGGGTATGACCGGTTTCGGGGGCGCATTATCTTTCCCATATACAATCAGGATGGTCGGATTATCGCCCTGGGAGGACGAAAGATAGCAGATGAATCCTTCGGACCGAAATATCTGAATTCATCCGAGACACTGGTTTACAGCAAGAGTAACAGCCTGTACGGCCTCTATCAGGCCAGGCAGTTTATTCGCACCAGCGGGTACGCCATCGTTGTTGAGGGATACATGGATTTTCTCTCCCTGTATCAGGCAGGCATAAAAAATGCAATTGCTACTCTTGGAACTTCTTTAACCCTGGGGCAGGTAAAACTTCTTGAACGCTATACCAAGAAAGCAGTCTTTATCTATGATGGCGACCAGGCAGGAATCTCAGCAATGCTGCGCGGACTCGACATTTTTGAAAAGCAAGGCGTCGATGTTCGGATCGTCATGCTTCCGGGCGGGCATGATCCTGATAGCTTTATCAGGCAGTATGGTCCTTTAGAATTGAATAAACGAATTGACCAAGGCACCCCAGCCGTTGAATTCCTCATTAACCAAGCTATTCAACGAAATGGTATTTCGACCGTTGAGGGAAAAGTA
This sequence comes from bacterium, assembly GCA_040752695.1. Classification (GTDB taxonomy): domain Bacteria; phylum SZUA-182; class SZUA-182; order DTGQ01; family DTGQ01; genus DTGQ01. Next base: position 15,710 of record JBFMGO010000004.1, on the reverse strand, counting down.
AGGGCAACGAGAGAAATTTTGGCAATTTTATCCAAAGTTTTCGACACTTTGGTTCGAATGGAATATGTACAGCAAGTTGCAAAGCTTCTCGATATTCGCGAGGAAATAATCTTAGACGAGTTGCACCACAAGGTTCAAGAATCACGGCAGCCGATGCCGGGTATCCGTCAAAGAGCACAGGGCGCACCCATGCCAAAAGGTGTACAGGGCAAAAAGGAAAGCGTATCAGTGCTCGATGCAACCCAGGTCGCGGAACGGATGCTTCTGGGCCTCATCTGCCGCGGTGACGTACCTATGGAGGACGTGATAGAGAAATCGATCCTGGACAATGACTTCCAATCTGAACCGATGAAGCAGATCGCCAAAGAGGTGTTTTCCCTTTGGCGGGAAAGAGGGCGAATCAGACCAGAAGAATTGATATTCGCACTAAAAGACGAAAAGTTAAAAGGAGTAATATCCGGTTTTCTCTTTGAGGAAGTAGACCATGGGGATATCAGCAAAGAATTCCACGATTGTGTAGCAAAGATAAAAAGCCGTGATTTAATAAAAAAATTGCAGTATTTGCATGATGAAATCAAGTCAAAGCCACATAATGATCCACAGATCAATGTGTTGCTTAAAGAATATTCAGAAATAAAGAAAAAAATTATGATAAGCTAATCGCTCATTATAGATTATCTTTCAAAGGGATATAAACTATTTTTCTTGCCATTTTATGTATTTGATTATATAATGGGCTAGAAGAAAGGAGAAAAAATGTCTAACGAAGTAAAGGTGGATCAGGTTAAACAGCTGATTTCCATTGGCAAGGAAAAGGGTTATCTAACCTATGAAGAAGTAAATGACTTTCTTCCCGATGATGTGGTATCATCGGGAGAAATTGATGATATATTTATTATGTTTAATGAAATGGATATTAACATTATTGATGAGACAGAAAAAAACAAGTATGCCGAAGAAAAGCTCGAATCCGAAGAAAAGCTCAGTGATTTAGGACTCACTGAACTGGAAGAGGAAGTCTCAGGGACGTACGTTGGCAGAACGGACGATCCGGTACGGTTATACCTGAGAGAGATGGGAACGGTCCCCCTGCTTACGCGAGACGATGAGGTTCGGATCGCCAAAAGGATAGAGCAGGGCAAGCAGAAGATGCTCAAGGCCATTACCAAAACCCCCATCGCCTACCGGGAGATCATAGACTTGAAGAACCGGCTGATAGAGGGGCGAACCACGGTCAAAGATCTTCAGTCTGTTGAGAGCGAGGATGGCCTGCACTTTGAAGACGCCGAGGCCGAGGCGACCGGCAACTTTATCAAGATGGTTGAGTCCATTGAAAAGCTTGAGACGGATATCCATGCCCTTCATCTGGAATCCGGCAAAAGGGACGTGGACGCTGTTCAGCGAAAAAGAATCGGCAACCTGATTTTGAAAAAACAGGCACAGATTGTCAAGCTCATCAGAATGATTCCCATGGATTCGCGTCAGATTACCAAAATTGTCGAAAAGATCAGGCTGTTTCTGGATCAGATCGACCATGCCGTCAAAGAGATGCAAATGGTTGAGAAGGAAATCGGGATAAGCTATCTGGACCTGCGCAGGATAATCAAACAGCGCGGCAAGCAGCGCATGGATGCTTCTTTTTCCACTTCAGAGGAAGATCTCGTCCATTACGAGAGAATTTTGAGCACTATCTACCGGAAAGTCAAGCGCGCTGAGCAAGAGGCTGGATTGAGCATTGAAGACCTTCGACTGACGATGAAAGAAATCAAGGAAGGAGAAGAGGAGGCCGAAAGAGCGAAAAGGGAACTGGTTGAGGCCAACTTGAGGCTGGTGGTGAGTATTGCCAAGAAATATACGAATCGAGGGCTGCAATTCCTGGATCTGATTCAAGAGGGAAATATCGGGCTCATGAAGGCTGTTGATAAGTTCGAGTATAAGCGGGGATACAAGTTCAGCACCTACGCCACGTGGTGGATAAGGCAATCGATCACCAGAGCCATCGCAGACCAGGCCAGAACTATCCGTATCCCGGTACATATGATCGAGACAATTAACAAGCTGATCAGAACTTCGCGATCTTTAGTCCAGGAGGTAGGAAGGGAGCCTACGCCGGAGGAAATCGCCGAGAGAATGGACCTTGAGGTTGATAAGGTCCGGAAAGTTTTAAAGATAGCTCAGGAGCCGATATCCCTGGAAACTCCTATCGGTGAGGAGGAGGACAGCCATCTTGGTGATTTTATCGAGGACAAGAAGGCGGAATCTCCTCTTGATGCGGTCATCAGTATTGACTTGAGCGAACAGACCAACCGGATACTCGAGACGTTAAATTACCGGGAAGAGAAAGTTTTGCGAAAGCGCTTTGGAATCGGGGAATCATGTGAACATACGCTTGAAGAGGTGGGACAGGATTTCGACGTTACCCGGGAGAGGATTCGGCAGATTGAAGCCAAGGCATTAAGGAAATTGAGACATCCCAGCAGAAGCAAAGTGCTCAAAAGCTTTTATACCTGATTCTGACTCATGGTTCTTTGAAGAACGGGATGCAAAAATACGATAAAAAGAAGCAGGCACATCAAGAAAGGGTGATCAAAAGCCCGAACGCAAGTCAAGCGAAACTCGAAAGATTTTTCGGGCCCATAGCTCAGTTGGCAGAGCCACCGGCTCATAACCGGTAGGTCCCTGGTTCGAGACCAGGTGGGCCCACTTATTAAAGCCTGACGGATCATGATAATGCGAAGTACCAAAAACAAAAAAAGTGCACAACGAAACTGTGCACTTTTTTTGTTTTTGGAAAGCCGCCTTGGTCTGACATCATAGATGTGCTGACACATCCGGCACTATCAAATTTGATTTTCGAAAACTTTTATGATATAATGGTAGTTTGTTAATATTACTGAGGAGCAGATATTGGATAAGCAATTAGGGCTGTTGATCGATTTACAGGATATAGACCTGCAAATTCAGAAACTGGAGAAGAGAGAAAAAGAAATTCCGCTGCAAATGAAAGAGTTGGAAAAGGAAAGCGAGTCTTGCAGGCATTCCTATGAAAGTAAAGTGAAATCTGTCGAAGGTATTGAAAAAGACAGGAGAAGAAATGAGCGGGAACTGGAGTCGAAGGAAAGTGGCCTGGCTAAGTTGAAGGATCAGCTTCTCTCGGTCAAGACCAACCGCGAGTATCAGGCGCTGTTGCATGAAATTGAAAATATAAAAAATGACATATCTCAGTTGGAAGAGGCTATATTACTTCTTATTGAGGATGCCGAGGCTGCCGGCAGGGCCATCAAAGAGACCCGCTCTGAAATGGAAGAAAGCCAGAAACTGTTCGTTGAGCAAAAGAAAAAGAAGGAGCAGGAATTGGAACTCCTTCGTCAGAATAAAAGAAACCTTGATTCCCGGAAGGAGGGTATACGCAAAGAACTTTCCGATGAGTTAATAAAGCGGTATGACAAGATTATACAGAGCAGGAACGGCCTGGCCGTTGTCATGGCTAAAGACGGTTCCTGCCAAGGATGCTTTATGAATCTCATGCCGCAGCTCTTTCAGGAGGTAAAGCAAAATGTGCAGATCTATTCCTGTCCGCATTGTCATCGAATCATCTATTACCGTGAGGAAAAAGAACCGGAATGAAAGAAGGAGTCAAAATAGAGGCTTTTCCTGCCAATTTTGACTTTTTTATTTTTTGCTCCTTTCAGTCAAAGCAGATTGGATGATCGCTGGTCTTCTCTCGGTTATTTCCGGGGCGCAGGCCAGAGGAAAGTCCGAACTCCGAGGGCAGGGTGCTTCGTAATACGAAGTGGGGGTGACCCCAAGGAAAGTGCCACAGAAAATATACCGCCTTATTCGCAAACCGTAAGGGGTAAGGTAAGGGTGAAAAGGCGAGGTAAGAGCTCACCACTTCAAAAGGTGACTTTGAAGGTACGGTAAACCCCACCTGGAGCAAGACCAAATAGGAAAGCGTATCTGACCGCCCTATCAGTGCTTTCGGGTAGGTCGCATAAGGTGCCAAGGTGACAGGCATCTCAGATTAATGATCATCCCCTCCCATTCTAGGAAGGGACAGAATTCGGCTTATAGATCTCCTTTGACTGAAAGGAGTTGAAAGAGAGCCTTACGGCCTATAGAATTTATGAAGGGACATTTTTTGAATGCAGGCTGTAAGGTGGGAATAACAGCGTAACGATTTTTGAGTTTAGTCCGTCTTGACAAAAGAGCTCCTATTAGTGTCGGTATGCATCAAGAAAGAAGACTATATGGTTTATTGATTCTTCCACGATATGGCAGTGCCTTTGGTATGATTTTTGCTACTCAATGACTTAAGGAATTTCATAATCTTTACTTAAATTATGATAATTACTTCATGGAACCTTTTCCAAAATTCGTTTTTTTCATGAGGGGAGGAATGGCATGCAGAAGCGATTGGTCATGGCCGTAATTTTGTCCTTATTTTTCGTGCTCGTGACAGGGATCTGGGTTGCCCACTATGGGGGATGCGCGTGGGCACAGGATATGTATTCTCTGACCATTGATTTTAACGGTTCGGTAACCAGTAAAGATATAAGAGTCTGGATACAGCTCTATGAATACACTCAAGGGATGACTGCGCTCGGTATGCCGGTCGCGCAGACTTTGATCAATACCTGTAGCGCGTACAACCCTCCCGGGGCATCGACCGTTTATCTCCCCAAGGGAAAGCGGTACTTGCTCAGGGTTGAGCCTTTGGTAGGGCGGACCAGCAGTCAGGGATCTTATCAGATGAAAGAAGCAAACTACCAGAGCCAGTTTTACTCAAAGCATCGTACCTTTCAGGAAGCAATTGCAGATGAAAGCTTTATCGACACAACCGGCACTGCAAATTCAGGTACCAAGATCATTGCCCTCGAGGCGGGATACAAGATCGAGGGGAGTTTAAAAGCGTGTGGTGCCGGTGGCAGCTATATCGAGGGTGTCATGATGAAGCTTTTCGATGCCAACAGAAATCCTGTCGGCCGTTATGGCAAAAGTACGGGTACAGGGGGCTTAAATTCAGTTAATTATACAATTTATGGGCTTTCCCCTGGAAAGTACTATCTCATGGCTGACGGGCCTTCCAAGGGGTATATCCGTAAGTTCTATAAGGGAACAACAGGTGCGGATACGATTGACAATGCTGAGCTCATCCAGATCGTGAATTCAGATGCCACCGGAAAGAACATGTGTCTTGAAAAGGGCTACGAGGTCAAGGGAACACTCCTTGATCCGGATGGAAAGACCATGCAGCACACGGCAACGGTTTATTTGCTTGACACCACCTATAATGTCGCCATAGGGGCGTATATTTTTGATCCTAACAGTGCAGCTTATGATGAATTCGTAACCCGCCTCAACTATTACCTGAGCGGAGGATTACTTGACATTTCATACCGCAAGAACGATCCCCATTTCTCCATCGGCGGACTGGATCCCAACTACTCCCTTGGCGGGTCACCAAAAGGTGCCTTAGGAGAGTGCATCCTGGCAGGGATGGACCCAAGGGGCGTTTATGCCTCTTCTTTTTACGACGGCCATTATTTCATGAGTGAGGCCGACCGGATTCGCATCAAGAACATTACTCCAGCATCGACGTTTGATATTCGATTCCGTAAGGCCGGGAGGATTGAGGGGACGATCAAGGACAAGGCAGGCAATCCTCTGGTTCAAATCGGTATTAAAGCAATTGACGCAAATGATGAGATGAATATCATCAATATCATGCAGCCCTGTTACACCGATCCCAACGGCAGATACGCTCTGGTCGGGCTTCCTCCGATGGATTATAAGATCGAGGCAGTTGATGAGGTTAATCATCAGTATCTTTGGCAATACTATCAAGGCAAATCCAACTTCATTCAGGCGCAGAAGATTCAGGTAACGGAGCAGAATCTGAATTTTTCACACATTGATTTTGAACTTGAAATCGGTGGGAAGATAACCGGTAGTGTTAAAAACGCATCAACCAATGAAGCAATCCCGGGAGTTGCAGTTCAGGCATTCCGGATTGGGACCAACAGCAACCTGACTAATTATCCGATAGCACAAACCGCCAGCGGGGTAGGTATTACCGGTGAGAACGGTGAATATATGATCAGCGGGCTTCCCACAGGCCAATATGTCCTTTATGCCAGGCCATCATATGGCCTTAATTATACTGCTGTCTTCTATCGGGACAGCGATACCCTGAATGGTGCGGATCCTAATATTGTAATAGCCTATCCGAGTCAAGTGCTGACCTCATATGATTTCCTTTTGAAAAAGGGAGGAGTCATTCAAGGTAAGATTACCGGAATTCCCCCTCAGGTCAGAGACGGCCTTGCCCGAAGTATTCATGTGGATCTTTTGGATGCCAAGACAGCTAAATTAATGCAATCGACAACGGAAATGATCGATCCGAATACCTTGAGTTATACCATTATGGGAATTCCCCAGGGAGAGTATAAAATCGCCGCTGTTGATGTAAGAATGCCTCCCGAAATGTTAAAAAATTACTATAAGGAAAATGAACCCAAGGGCGTCTCTACATATAAAGAAGCAAGTATCTTTGAGATAAACCCGGCAGATGGTTCCATGCAAATAGACTTTATCTGGGATACGGTGGGCAAGACCATAAGTGGAAAGGTTTCCGAAGATAGTCCAGAGCAAAAACCTCTTGTAAACATCAAGATAGAAGCTTACCGGGTAGAAGAGCCCTCTGGACAGTTGATGAGCACCGGAATTTATGACTATACAAGAGTGAGTGGAATGTATTACCTCAAGGGATTAGCCGAGGGGACCTATATCCTGAAGGCAGTTGATGAAATGAATCATATTTACCCGGCTGAATTCTACAGCTCAGGTTTTAATTCCTTTACCCCTGATAAGGCGGAGCGGGTTACCCTTCCTTTAACGAATGCAAACGCATTATTCGATTTCAAGCTCAACAGCCAGATCGGGATCATTGACGGCGTGGTGACAAAGGGAATAGCCAAAGAGTATCTCCAGGGAGGTTTGGTGAATCTTTATATGGTTGGAAGTGACCAGATTTTCCAGAGTGTTCTCACCGATCCCAATGGGCACTATACCTTCAGTGGTCTGCCTGAGGGTGGCTATAAGATCCGTGCGTTTGATCCTGACAGGAACTATATCCCCAGGTATTATACTTCAGGAAGTTCACTCTATGCATTCAAGAGTGCGGAAGGAGAAACGGTAACCGTTCAGTACTCCGATCCATTGTCCTCAAAGCATAAAAATATTCTTTTAGACAAGCAAGGTACCCAAATCGAGGGGAAGGTCACAATCAGCGACGGGAGCCCCTTTGCCGGCGCCATCATTTACCTCTACCAGGTGAGCAGCGGCACCGAGTGGTCCTTTGTTGCAGATTATTATACCGTCAACAGTGTGGAGGATGGAAAGTACACGGTCAAAGGACTACCGCCGGGCACCTATAAGGTCCTGGCATGGGATTATAATAATAACTATTCACCCAGGGAGCAAGAGATTACCCTTTCTCAGCAGGGCAAATCCGGCGTCGATTTGATGTTGACCTCAAAGTATACGGCCGTCAATGTGCCAAAAACTACGCTCGATTTATCGGAAGGTTTCAATTTATTCAGCTTTCCGATCAGGGTTCCTCTGTGGCCATCTCGTTACAATGCCAGTACCCTTTTGAGTGACTGGACGGCGACCAATGATCCTGGAATCGTAAACATTCTTCATTTTGATACGGAAAATGGAAAATGGAAAAACCAGCTTTCCAATTTTCTGATCGAGAATGGCAAAGGATATATCGTATACTCTCAGTCGAATAAGAAAATCACGTACAGTGGAGAGATATTCCCCGGTGAGGATGACAGTTCCGTGATCGATCTTTCAAGCGGTATGAATATCGTTGGAAACATTAAATCAGCTACTGCAGGCTATGATTCTCATCAGATGCTCATGAATTTGTCAAATAAAGTTTATGGCATCAGGAGCTATGACCCGGTTACGGGGAAATGGCTGAATTCAACTTTGCTTTGGGGTAAATCTGGAGGAGATAGATTCTCTGTTTTTCCCACGAAAGCATATATTGTAGACATGAAAGAACCCCACTTATCGTGGTTGCCTTAGGGAGACTGATAAAGAAAGATAAGGAGAGTCTTTTTAGTCTTCAGATATGCAATGGATTGCATATCTATGTAACTGCTTGCTTACTTATATATCGGGTTGATTGTATTTGATTAACCAAAACATGGTCAAGAAAGTATGAAAGAGAATGCATATATCGCAGATTTCATGATACCCTTAGAACAAATATGCACAATGGAACCTCCATCCGCAGGGGATGGAGGAGAACTTCCAGTCAGTGAGGGATCTTATTTCCATGAGCATATCAGTCCATTCTTGCCTGCGGGACATGTCTGGGAGAGAGTATACCGGAAGCAAAATGTGGCATGGATATTGCAAACTTTTACCGACGGTGACGGTATTTTATCAGAAATATAATCACAGAGGATTCTATTTATCCAAAAAATTCAAACCTCAATGAATACAAAGCAGAGTTTGGGAGGTGGTGTTATGATACATTACAAAAAAATTATAAAGGAGGTGAATTTTTAGTAAGGGTACCTTAATAGTTATTTTTTTCATTACCATTTGTGAGAGATATATTGTTAAAGAGAGAGTTTTAAGAGATTGATGAGCTATATTGGAAGAAAGGAAGGTTATATTATGAATAAAGGATGGCTTTTGAGAGCGATAATGGTGTGTGTAGCGGCTACAGTACTGTTTGTGGGTGTAAGTGCTCATGCCCAATGGCTGCCAGTGTCATGGTATTATACCAACCCCCTTTATTATCCCAGCTATGGATACAGCAACCCTATCTCAGGTGCTTCTACCCTGTTAGGTTTTGAACCGTTTAGCCCGTTTTATGATCCTGCCTATATCAGTTCATTAGCTGCCTTGGCTACACCGGTTATCATCCCCTCTTACGGATATCCCTATTCTCCCTACGTAACTCCTTTTCCGTATCTGACAACCCCTGGGGCAGTAAACCCGTATGTAAGCTTTAGCTATCCCTACTACTCCTATGGCAATCCTTCATTCTATTCGACATGGTCTTTGCTGAACGGCGCTACATATGGACTTTTGCCTTAGTTTGAGTTAAATGTGCTTTTAAAAAAGTATCTTAAAAAGAGCCCGCAAAACCTTGCGGGCTCTTTTATTTCCAGACACCATCGCCAGTCAAACGAACCCTTATCGGACAGTTTCCATTAGATTGTATCTCATCTATTAAATTGAATCTCATCCATCAGATCGTACCAAATCTATTAAATTGTATCTATCAGATTATATCTATCAGATGAGACAGTATCTATTGGCGGGCGTTCACCCGATATTATTCGTCAGGGCTTTTTTTGCCATCTACGGCCTGATTATCGCGGGCTTCGAGGTTTAAAATCTCACGGGTCAAACCCGCACTTTTCATGTACCGATAGAGCGTAGCCTTGTGGACCGAAAGAAGATGGGCCGCCTGAGTGATATTGCCTTTCGTGGTTTGGAAGGCATTGATCACCTGTTCCCTGGTCAGTTCTTTTGGCCTGGTTGTGGCTTTTGGGCTTGTGTAGGAGATGTCGATAGGTGGGTAATAATTTTCATAGCCCTGCACCTTGCCGGCTGCCGGGTCAGTGGTGGATGAAACAGCAGGGAGGGCCGTGTAACCGTCCGGATGCTGATGCCCCCAGTGTCCATCGCCAATCCGGGGAGTATCAGACTTGAGAGGGAGCAGGTGTACCTCAGGCTGATGCTGTCCTGTGGGACTATGAGGTACAATGATAGCCGGTTTAGCGGCTTTCTGGTTTTCAGGAAAGTAGAGATTCCATTCTCCGGCTGAAAAGTAATCGCGCTCCCTTATCCATTCATTGAAGGAATTATGGCCGATTACAACGCCATGGCTTTCCACGTAGACCCTTTCCAGAACATTTCGCAGCTCCCGTACGTTACCTGGCCAGTGATAATCTTCCAGCACTCTCAACGCTTCGGGAGTCAGGCGGAGCACCTGGCGGTTGTAGCGGTGGTTTAAAATCTTCAGAAAATGCTCGACAAGCAAAGGAATGTCTCCAGCACGGTCACGCAAGGGGGGCACATGGATGCGAAATACAGCCAGTCGGTGATAGAGGTCAGCCCGGAAGCGGCGAACTGCTACGGCCTGCTCGAGAGAGACATTGGTGGCGGCAATGATTCTGACATCAACGGGATACTCCTCTTCCCCACCGACCCGCTCGATGGTTCCTTCCTCAAGTACCCGCAGAAGCTTGGCCTGGGTTCTGATGGGCATATCGCCGATTTCATCGAGGAAGAGAGTCCCCTTATCAGCGCGTTCAAAGCGGCCTTTGTGTGTTTTGACAGCGCCGGTAAAAGATCCCCGTTCATGGCCGAATAGTTCCGATTCAAACAGGTCTTCGGACAAAGCGCAACAGTTCACGGCCACAAAGGGCATGCGATGGCGGGCGCTTCGCTCATGCAGTGCCCTGGCAATGAGTTCCTTGCCGGTACCCGTTTCTCCGGTGATAATAACCGGAGCTTCTGCCGGGCCATAGAGGCTGATCTTGTCAAACACCTTTTGCATGGGTTCGCTTGATCCGATAATGCCTGGAAAGCCTTCCCCTGTCTTGCGATCCAGTTCTGGTACAGGAATATTATCATGAGAATGCATGACTATCTTATCTTACTTTCCGGGATACTTTTCTTTCCGGGATATTCTTCTTGATTGTTGTATTGTATGGTTACGATGTTTTCCTCGTCATGAGAGTTCGCTCTTTCTTTTGTTTTCTTCCATCAGCTTTGAGGATTATCAACAATGAATGCTAACTGACCATTTTCCAGTGTCACGGTGACCCTGGCTCCATCGAGGACATCCCCCTTGATCAAAGCCCGGCTGAGACGGGTCTCTATCTGGCGTGTAATGAACCGTTTGAGTGGCCGGGCACCGTAAACAGGATCAAAGCCTTCCTGAGCGATGAACTTGCGTGCCGGCTCGGACAGTTCCAGGGTAATCTGCCTGTCAGAAAGCCTCCCGGCCAGGTCTTTAAGCAGAAGGTCAACAATCCTTTCGATTTCAGGCAGAGTCAGTGGTTTAAAGATAACGGTATCATCCACCCGGTTTAAAAATTCGGGCCTAAAATGCATGCGCAATTCTTTCATCACCGCTTCGCGGGCTGATTCTGTGATTTCACCCTGCTCGGTGATTCCTTCCAGAAGAAATGAAGAGCCGATATTACTGGTCATAATAATGACGGTGTTTTTAAAATCGACCGTATGCCCCTGGGAATCGGTGACCCTGCCATCGTCGAGTATCTGAAGAAGGATATTGAATACATCGTGATGTGCCTTCTCGATCTCGTCAAAGAGAAGGACAGCGTAGGGCTTTCTGCGAACAGCCTCGGTCAACTGTCCCCCCTCTTCATAGCCGACATAGCCCGGAGGTGCACCAATGAGGCGGGAGACGGTATGCTTTTCCATGTACTCTGACATGTCGATGCGGATCAGGTTCTCTTCACTGTCAAAGAGGGCTTCAGCCAGGGTTCTGGCCAGTTCCGTCTTTCCGACACCGGTGGGACCGAGGAAGATAAAAGAGCCGATAGGCTTTCTGGGGTCCTTGATTCCAGACCGGGCTCGAATAATAGCATCAGCCACCAGTTGTACGGCTTCGTCCTGACCTACTACCCGCTGATGGAGGATTTCATCCAGCTTCAAGAGTTTCTCACGCTCGCCTTCAACCAGGCGTGTAACCGGGATACCGGTCCAGCGGGAGACGATCTCGGCGATTTCCTCTTCGGTAACTTCTTCGCGCAAGAGTTTTCCCTGGCCTTGTTTCTGGGCCAGCCTGGTTTCTTCATTTTTGAGTCTTCGCTCCAATTCGGGCAGTTTGCCATGCTTGAGTTCCGCTGCCCGGTTGAGGTCATAGTTTCTCTCAGCGAGGCTGATCTCCTGTCGCAGTTGTTCCATTTCCTCTCGCAGGGACTGGACCTTGCGAATGGCCTGTTTTTCCGCTTCCCACTGGGCCCGCATGGAGTCGCCTTTGCTCTTGAGTTCAGCCAGATCCTTGCGCAGGGTTTCCAGCCGCTCCCTGCTGGCTGCGTCTTTTTCTTTTTTCAGGGCTGCCTCTTCGATCTCAAGCTGCATGATCCTGCGGGTTACTTCGTCAAGCTCGGCAGGCATGGAATCGATTTCCGTGCGGATCATGGCACATGCCTCATCCACCAGATCAATGGCTTTGTCCGGCAAGAACCGGTCGGTAATATAGCGGTTGGACAGCGTAGCAGCAGCCACCAGGGCGTTATCCTGAATCTTGACGCCGTGGTGCACTTCAAAGCGCTCCCGCAGGCCCCGGAGGATCGAAATGGTGTCTTCGACCGAGGGCTGATCGATCACAACGGGCTGAAACCGCCTCTCCAGGGCAGCATCTTTTTCGATGTGCTTTCGGTATTCATCGAGGGTGGTGGCTCCGATGCAATGAAGTTCTCCACGGGCCAGCATGGGCTTGAGCATATTGCCCGCATCGATGGCACCTTCGGCTTTTCCAGCACCGACAATGGTGTGAAGTTCGTCGATGAACATCAGGATCTTGCCTTCACTTTGTTTCACTTCCTGGAGCACGGCTTTCAGCCGCTCTTCAAATTCTCCTCTATACTTGGCCCCTGCCAGAAGTGCACCCATGTCGAGAGAAAAAATGGATTTGTTTTTCAACCCTTCCGGAACGTCTCCACGAACGATGCGATGGGCCAGCCCCTCAACGATTGCTGTTTTACCGACTCCGGGCTCGCCGATCAGGACAGGGTTATTTTTCGTTTTGCGCGAAAGGATGCGAATGACGCGGCGAATTTCAGCGTCGCGGCCGATTACAGGGTCAAGCTTCCCCTTTTGCGCTTCCTGCACCAGATCACGGCCGTAGCGCTCAAGAGCCTCATAGGTCGCTTCAGGATTGGCACTCGATACCCGCTGATGTCCCCGTACCTCGGTCAGGGCCTGCAGGAGGTTCTCCCTGGTTATGTTGAACTGCTTGAAAATCCGGCCCGCGGCACTCGATGTGCCCTCATCGATCATAGCCAGAACAAGGTGCTCTACGGAAACATATTCATCCTTGAGGTGCCTGGCCTCGTCTTCAGCCTTGATGAGAATCTGATTCATACGGGGTGTAACATAAACCTGCCCTGGCTCAAGGCCAGGCCCCGAAACTCTGGGCCGTTTTTGCAGTACCTGCTCGATCTCCGTTTTGAGAGATTCGACCGGTACGTCCATTTTGTGAAACAGTCGTGGAATCAACCCTTCGGGCTGTTCCAGGAGGGCCAGGAGCAGGTGCTCTCCATCGATTTGAGAATGGCCGTAGCGAAGGGCTTTCGTCTGCGCCTGCTGCAAAGCTTCCTGCGACTTTTGGGTCAAGCGATTCATATCCATAACACTCATCCCTCTATGATATATTTTTCATAAACAAGTGCAGAGTATATAGTATAACACATTCTTTACTCCTATGAAGAGGCTTCTTGCACGAAAAACGCAAATTTATAAAGTTCCCCCTCATCAGGGGGGGAACCTTAGCATCAGCATCATTCTTAAGAAACATTCGATGCGATATTTGAAAAGAAAAAAACCGTCATGAAGATTTAATATGAACCTTCCGGGCCTCAGGGAGGACGATCTTTGGCAGGCTGATCCTGAGAAGACCATACTTGAATTCCGCACTGGCCCGGTCAGCATCGACTTCAGAGGGGAGTGAAATACGACGGATGAATGGGCCATAGCTGCACTCTGTGTAATAATAGATTTGCTTCTTCTCTTCAGAAGGCATGGTCTTGGTTCCCCGCAGGAAAACTTGATCTCCCAGAACCTCGACCCTGAAATCATCTCTCTCCATGCCGGGAAGTTCGGCATACACCACCACTTCGTGTTCATTCTCGATGACATCCACGGCTGGACCGAAATACATCATCATCCCCGAAGGAAAACCCGCCTCCTCTTCACTCCTCGGCCTCAATTCCGGCATCCAGCGATCGAAGGCATGATGAATGTCCTCCCTCAGCCTCTCGATAGGGTGTCTCCACCTGATAGGAATCAATCTCGCCATTTTAATCTCCTTACTTTAATGGGGGAAAGACCGGAGAGGGAAAGGACAGAAATCAGCCCTCTTTTTGGTTCAACGGCCACTGTCCTTTCCTTCCTGAATGATCTTTCCTTTAGGATACATTGATGGTTATCTTTTTCGGTTTAGCCTTTTCAACTTTCGGCATATGAATGACCAGGGTACCGTTCTTAAGATCGGCACTGATTTTTTCCTGGTTCACCATCTCACTCAATTGAAACTGGCGGAAAAAATTCAAGAGAGCAAATTCGGTGTAAACCGGATCACCCGGCGCTCTATGGCCGCTTTTCCCTTGAATGGTCAGGATATTGTCATCAACGCGAATTTCAGTATTATCTTTATCCACGCCAGGCAAGTCAGCGATGACCGTCAACCCTTCCGGGCTCTCATAAATGTCCACGGGCGGGATCAGATAGCGGCCCTCCTGCCGTGTTTCTTCACGGACGACGGTATCTTTTGCTTCGGTGGTTATTGGTACGGTTCTTTCAGGCATCTTTCCTTCCTCCTTAAGTTTTATCTATACATCTTTGTGAGACATCTTTGTGAGCAAAAAGCGCACCCTTTCGTTTACGCTTGCTTATGGTCTACGCTTGCTTATGATCAAAGAGATTATCCTATATTCACCGTAATCTGCTTTGGCTTAGCCTTTTCGGACTTGGGCAGGGTCACGAGCAGCAGGCCATTCCTGTAATCGGCCATGACTTTGTCCGCATCCACCTGGGTCGGCAGGTCTATGCTGCGGTTGAATGGACCGGCGGCTCTCTCACTGCGGTGATAGGCCTCGGGTTTTACCTCGATCCCTGCTCCTGCCATAAGCTTTTCTCCAGAAATAGTTAACCTGTTGTCGGTAATCGAAAGGTCGATTGACTTGGGATTGACTCCCGGAGCCAGGGCTTCGACATAATAATTATCTTTATCCTCGTTTACATTGATCAGCGGGTATTGGCGTGCCGCCCTGCCGGGAAGAAAAGATACCCGGGAGAACGGTACGGTCGGTTCTCCAAGAGAGCTGAAAATCCGGTCTAATTCACGGCGCAGACTTTGCATTTCACGGAAAGGATCCCAATAAGCCATAAGATCAACCTCCTTACTAAATGTATAAAGGTCAAGGGTTTCCCACGAATGGTTTCGTGGGCTTAATATATTGAAAATACTTTTAATTCAATTTACGATGTATTAAAGTTGCATACACCGTGCCAATTAAGAATAAAAAATTAATATAAAAAATCAATAGGTTATTCAACCATTCTCAGGCAGGGAAATAGTGCCCCACCATCTCTCGAACTCCTGCACCGTAGCTCGAGAAGTCGCATGCGACGGCGTTGTATCAAGACGCCGACGCCGATATTGTGCTTCTCGTCATTTTCAAGGAAAAAGACGGCAGCAGGTCACCGGAGTCATCCCTCTGGTGTGCAATGACAGCTTTTTTGAAGAAAGAGCCTGTTTGACAAGTGGGGATAACTTCAGTATGGGAGAAAGGGGCTTTCCTGGGATCACCCTCACCTGGCCTGTCTACCAGAGGGGCTCCCTGCCTCAAGGGAGGAGGATAGAAACGGACAACTTTTTGGCCTATGGGTCAACTTTTTGGCCCTTGGAGTAAACT
>JBFMGO010000003.1:0-111406 GCA_040752695.1 bacterium | reverse complement strand
GCTTTCCCCCCTTATGGCTGGTTGCAAATGATACATCAACATGGCACTATACCACAGTATGAAATCAGCGATTATTGGTCAAGTAAAAAAATCTAAAAACTATTATCGGGGGTGCGGAAGCACGGATATCAGGAAAGAAGGCACGGTTTATGACCTGCCTATTGCCCTGGGTCTTTTATCTGCACAGGGCTTGATTCCAGCCACAGTTCTCGATAAGCACCTGATAGCAGGAGAGCTTTCCCTCGATGGAGCAGTCAGGCCCATTAAGGGAGCACTGGCTATGGCCATGCTGGCCAGGCAGATGGGGCTTTATGGATTCATCCTGCCGGTAGACAATGCCAACGAGGCCGCAGTAGTCGATGGAATCAGGATTTTTCCCGTCAAATCCCTGACCGAAGCGAATGCTTTCCTGAACGGCCAGTTGGAAATTCCACCCCACAAGGTCGATATAGAGCAGATTTTCTCCTCTCATCATCGAATAGATTCAATTGATTTCAGCGATGTCAAGGGGCAGGAGCATGTCAAGCGGGCGCTTGAGATTGCTGCTGCCGGCGGGCATAACGTACTTCTCATCGGACCTCCCGGAACCGGAAAGACCATGCTTTCAAAGCGCTTATCGACCATCCTTCCCGATATGACCCTGGAGGAGGCGATCGAGGCAACCAAGATTCATAGCATCGCCGGGCTGCTCGGCAAAGGCCAGGCCCTTGCAGTTACCCGGCCTTTCCGCGCTCCCCATCATACCATTACCAACGCGGGGCTGATCGGCGGCGGGAATATTCCAAGGCCGGGTGAAGTCTCCCTGGCTCATAACGGGGTGCTTTTCCTGGATGAACTGACCGAGTTCGACCGCCGCACTCTGGAAGTCATGCGCCAGCCCCTTGAGGATGGCACGGTCACGATTTCCCGCTCCACGATGTCCCTGACGTTCCCGGCCCGCTTCCTTTTGGTCGCTTCCATGAACTCCTGCAAGTGCGGCTTTTTGGGACATCCCACCAAGCCGTGCCGCTGTACCTCCTGGGAGATTCGAAAGTATCTTTCCAGTATCTCAGGGCCGCTGCTTGACCGGATCGATCTTCATATCGAGGTGCCTGCCCTGGAGTCTCGTGACCTTATCGCGAAAGCTCAAGGGGAGGGTTCAGCCGAGATCAGAAAAAGGGTCAATCAGGCCAGGAAGATTCAGGAAGCCCGCTACCATGTCGGAGCGGGAGGAGACGGCATCTTTTGTAATGCCCAGCTCAACAGCAGGCAGATGAAGAAGTATTGCGCTCTCGATGAAGAATCATCAAAGCTGATCGAAATGGCTATCAATAATCTGGGCTTTAGTGCCAGGGCTTATGACCGCATTCTGAAAGTGGCTCGAACTATTGCCGATTTGGATGGTGAGGAGGGGATTCGATCCAACCATGTTGCCGAAGCCATCCAGTACCGCAGCCTGGACCGGGAGTACTGGCGGTGATATTGTGTTGGCTTTAGGCCGGGCTTGGGGATATGCAAGAGGAAATAAGTCTGTCCCCTTTTTTCCACTTTTTCCATATTATATATTTTTAGCCGAGTGGTGAAGGTTCCCCCTTGCAAGGTGCAAATTACCGGTTATACTTGAATAATGGACGGGGGTATAAATTACGAAATCATAAATGATACGTAAATTACGGCTTGCAGGAATTACGGCTTGCAGGTTGCCAATCGCGGCATATATTTGATTTACGTGCTGCGGGGTTTTTGAGACAGGGGCTGCGAGATATACTTGATTCACGTGCTGCGGGATACTTGAGGCAGGGGCTGCGAGGTATACTTGATTCACGGGGTGCGGGATATTTTTGAGATATCGATTACGAGTTACGGATGGAAGTTAAGAATTGCATGTTACGGGTTATAATGGAGAAGAAGAGTCAAAGCTACCAAATGAGGCTGTTAACAAGGAAGATGGAGAATTGGCAATGGAAAATAATGATTTTGACGCTTATGCCCCGACTCAAATGGCTGCACGTGTGGAGAAGGCAGGAATTACCAAAGGCAATCTGGACTTTTTATCGACGCTTGCCCTTGCCAAGATGGCTGGTGCCTTTATTGGCTTCGGAGCTGTCCTCTATATTTATGTGATCCATGACTCCACCTTGAGCTTAGGACTCACTAAACTCATTGGCGGGCTGGTCTTCTGTCTCGGCCTGATTCTTGTGATTGTTGCCGGTGCGGAGCTGTTCACGGGAAATAATCTCCTGGTGATGGCTTATGTCAGCAGAAAGATCAGCCTGAAGCAGCTTCTGCGCAATTGGAGTATTGTTTTTAGCGGCAACCTTATCGGCTCATTGACCATCGTACTTTTGATTTTTTTGAGCGGGCACTGGATGTCGGGCGGAGCTGCCGTAGGAGCCAAAACGCTGATAATCGCCAACGACAAGGTGCATCTCAGCTTCATGCAGGCGATTTCCAGGGGGATTCTCTGTAATATGCTGGTTTGTCTGGCTGTGTGGCTCTGTTTCAGCGGACGGTCCGTGACCGATAAAATTCTTGCCATTCTCTTTCCTATCATGGCTTTCGTCGCTTTGGGATTTGAGCACTCCGTGGCTAATATGTACTTCATTCCGGCGGGTATTTTAACTAAGTACAACCCGCAGATAGTGGTCAAGGCACAGGCCCTGCTCGGCAGCACTCCTTTGGATCTCTCCAGACTGACCATACCCGGATTTTTCATCTATAACCTTATACCCGTCACAATCGGCAACATTATCGGAGGAAGTCTGTTTGTTGCCGCTATCTATTGGTTCGTATACCTGAGGCGCTCAGCACTCGAGCCCATTCGGCGCTGCATGTCCGGTGGTCCGCCTACGATCAATCCTGGTGCCTCGGTTGCTGAAGCTGTTCAGGTCATGCAAAAGCATGGTTCAAGTAGTGTTCTGGTTGGCGAACCCGGCAAGGCCTTGGGCATTCTGAGCGAGAAGGATATAGTCTACAAGGTCGTGGCTGCCTGTAAAGATCCTGGCTCCGTGCCTGTAGATCAGGTTATGAGCGCTCCCCTGATTTCAGTGGATATCAAGGCATCCGTCTATGAAATCTATCGCACCATGGCCAGTCACAGCATCCGCCATTTGCTCATAACCAGGGAGGGAAAGCAGGTCGGCTTTGTATCCGTAAGGGATATGCTCAAAAATCCAATAATCTGATCGCCCTGCTGCTGCCCCGATACACTGCGCACTAAGTGGTTAAATACGTGGCCAATGAAATAGGCGGCCAAGAAGGAGGATCAATCAACCGATCCCCCAGGCCCGTAATCCTAAAACCCCTTCCATCCCCTTTTCTAAAGGGGGCGGAAGGGGTTTTTTACCAGAGAATGCTGTTTTTTGGAATAGCCTCAAGATGTGCCTGGCACAGCCTCAAGATATGTGTATAGTGCTCGCAGTACCAGTACTCGCAGGCCAGTACTCTCAGTACAGTCCAGGATCAGAGTGCCAAACCCAGGGAAAGAGAGAAAATGTTATTATCGTAACCCGAAGCTGCGTAGAATCCTTCCCCGGCACTGTCGCGGTGTCTTTTCTCGAACTCGACGTCCGTGACCATCCATTCCTGAATCTGGTATCGCAGGCCGAGGCGCCAGGAGAAGACAGTGTCTTGACGGTAGATGCCATGATATTTGTCATATTCATAGGTAAAGCCGCTGAGGGCCTTCACCTTGTAGGTCAGTTGGTGATCCAGAGAGATCCGCACCTGCTGAAAAGCATAATTATCGAAATCTTCTTCCATGTTCCCGTTGGCATCATACTTTATGTTCCCGTTTTCATCGCGCTTAAGTACGGAATGGTCCCTTTCGCCTTTATCGATTCCCAACGAGAGATTGGTGTGATCGGTGAGCCGATGGGTGAGATCGACCTTAATCACCCACGTATTGAGGCTGTCCTGTGTTTCATAGTCCTTCCACGAGTACCCGCCGCTGATTTGACCGGAGAGTTTAGCCGTAGCATCCCAGCGTAATCCCGGCCCTATAGTCCAGGTACCGGAATCATTGACGACATCATTATAGTCGTGCTTAGTATGGATGCCGGAAATAAAAGCGACAGTCTTGGGTTTGATTCGAACGTTGACAGATGCTGCATACTGATAGATCTTCTGGTCATCCAGGTCGGAGTTTTGATAATCATAGTTTTCCTGGCTGTATGAAAAATCCAGTCTGAGGTTATTATTCAGATTAATCCCTAACTTGGAAGACAATCTGCTTTGTTCGAATTTCCGGCGGGACTCCGAAATGTCGGCAGGCTCATCAGTCTTCACCTGAAGGTGGCCAAGTTCGAGGGTGATTTGTCTTCCACCAAGTCCGAATAGAAAATTACCGACCGTGGAGAGCCGCTGTCCATCATAGTTCCAGTTACTGTGCTTATCGTATCGAGGGTACTGGAGCAGCCAGTCGCATTTGAGCGCATGCTGCCGGATTGGCCACTGTACCTTAAGACCAGGAGAGTAAGTAGTAACCCAATCGTCTCCGCTATCACTGTCATCCTCGTCAACTAAGCGGCGGTAAGTTCGCTTTATCTGGATGCCGGGATGAATTTCCATAAGACCAAAATGTATATTGCCGACTGCCCAGGACTCTGGGACAGGAAAAAAGGACAGCAGAAAAAGCAAACCGGGCACTCCCCACTGCATTATTGCCCTGGCTCCGAATTTTTTACCTTTGATCATGCAAAAACTCCTTGCGTTTTTCCGAATAACCGCCATAGATATCCTTGAATTAAGTATGCAAGATTAAATATGCAAGTTCACAAAACAGGGTAACAACTTGAAGCACCTTGAGGCACTCACGGTACAGGAGGAAAAAAATGCCCTCCCTTTTCCCCCTCACTGTGCCATGAGTGCCCCTTTCCACTGTGCCTCGAATGTGCCTTAGCTGGTTTGGTTTATGTACTTTGGCTTATGTACTTAACTGGCCTTATGTACTTATGCTGGAAAGGGAAAAAATTAAAATTTTATCCGAACCCGATAGGTAACTGTCTCCTCTCCTTTGGCGGGGATGGTCACGGCAAATCCGATTTTATATGCTTCCAGACGCTCATAAGGATGAGAACTGCTCAGGACTTTCCATTCGCCCTGCATCGGCGCTATCACCCGGACCACGATCTTTTCATCCTTCTGGTTGCGCAAGGTTACCTGCCAACTGCTCTCATAGACCTGAGTGCTGATCTTTTGCCACTCCATTTGCTTTTGCACTCCCGTCACATCGAAGGCTTTGCCGATTTGAACGCGCATGGTTTCTTCCACGGGCGTATGCCCTAAGCGATCCTCTCCGATGAACTCGGCCTGAGCGCTGTTCTGACCTGCCTGATAGACCCTGATCGCTCCCTGCGGCAAGGGCAGGCCAAGGTGCTGCTCCTTCTTGTTCTCCAGTTTCAGGTAAACCTGGACCGGCTTTGGAACTTCAAAGGACTCCTGATACGATCGCTGGTAGACTCCCTGGCCCTGGAAAACAAACTCCTTTTGAATGGGAATCCGGGACGCCTCGATAAAGGAAATCCGGGTTGTCTGCTGATCCTTCAGGGTCGATGGCCTGTCAAGCGTATAGAGATGATATTCTGCAAGCGATTCCTCGGCAAAAGGTGCCTGGCCAGCCTCGGTGTCAAGACCTTCGGCTGCCACCTTCATCCGCCGGACACCATAGGCGACTACCTCTTCCCGCTTGACCTCGCCGGCCATCAGTTTAATCCTGGCCTCGGGGAAGGTGGTCCCGCTCTGGTTTTCGATGGCCACCCAGCTTGACAGATCCCCTGATGTTCCTTTTTGATTTAATTGCAGAACATAGTTGGCCGTCCAGTTCAAACCACGGGACAGGTAGGATACGGCTACAGATTTCTCCTGTGCTTTTTGGGATGCATTGTGCAGAAGCCATCGCAGAGTGGGTCGGACAGCCAGTTGCTCCGGAATCTGGGGCAGGATTATAACCCCGTGCGGGTATCCGAGATAAATTTCTCCCTTGATCCGGTAAATGGGCTGATTATTATTGAAGCTTAATAGCTCAGCCTCAAGTACGCTCTTCTCCCCTGTGGCGGGATTTATTTCCATGATCTTGAGCTGTTTTCCCACGTACTGCTTCAGCAGGCTCTCCTGGGTGATCAGATCATACTCAAACTTTTGCTCCAGAATTTTGATCTCCTGCTTGCCGGTTTCTATAAAAACCGTGTCCGGCTCGATCTGTGCAGGAACATCCATGAGCAGGATTTCCTGCCTTTCAGCAGGTGAAAGGGAAAGAGTCCGCTCTTCATGGACCAGACCGTAGTTCTGATTATAAATGGTGAGCGTCAGTGAAGTTCTGTTTTCCATTGTGCTCTGGATCGCCGAACCTTTCGAATACCCCGCTTCCGGGTAACAACCCATCAACAGGATAAAAAAAAATAAAAATCCTGAAAAAATGATTCCTGCCTTACTTTGCTGCTTCATAAATATCCCCCTCCTCTTGGTTGAGGTAATGCTTTTTTCTCTCATAAAGAATTTTACCTTACTATACCACAAAGTTTACCTTTTCAAAAAAAATTTTTCGCTTATATTTCAACAAGCCTCAAGCCTCCCCCGAGTGCCCGGGCAAGGCGAAAAGACATGGATCCTTATCCGTGACATATTGTATACCTAAATTATTATTCGATATAAATTTAAGTAAATATATTATAAAAATATCTATAATATGCCTGGTGAAATTATAAAATAAAAATTGCTTTCCTTTCCTTGCCATATCTGATATTTGCATGTATAATGACACCTATTGCCATAACTCTTCTATAACTTCTATAGCTTCTATGAATTCTATGGCTGCTATGACTTCTATAACCTCATACTGTTGAAGTCGTAAAAGAAGGAAAATTTCTCCTAGCCTATGAGTGAAGGTTTTCAATAAGAGGAGAATATTTCTGATGAAAGGGGAAATCATTTTGATGCTAATGGTAGGTTCTCAATGCTGATGGTAGACTTGCATTGCCATATATTACCCGGCCTGGACGACGGCGCAGCAGATATGGAAGAGTCTGTGCGCATGTGTTCCATGGCAAAAGGGGATGGAGTCGGGAAAATTGTAGCCACTCCCCACACCATGAATGGAGTGTATGTCAACGAAACCCAGGTCATCAAGCAGGCCGTAGGCGAGTTGAATGCCCGGCTGCTCAAGGAGCAGATTTCTCTTGAGATTCTACCGGGTGCAGACGTGCATATTCATCCCGATCTTCTGGGGCTGATCGATCGTGGTCAAGTCACTACGGTCAATGATAATCATCGCTATCTTCTTTTGGAATTGCCCCACCAGTTCGTACCCCCGAATTTCAAAAATCTCATTTTCGAGCTGAGCTTGGAGGGTATTACCCCCGTCCTTACCCATCCGGAACGAAATGCGGTGCTGCAAAACGATATCAATCAGCTCTATGAACTGGTAGTGCAGGGAATGCTGATTCAGATCACTACCCTCAGCCTGATCGGGGAATTCGGGCCACGGGCCGAGAGCTGCTGCCGCAATCTGCTCAAATATAACCTTGTCCATGTCATAGCATCGGATGCCCACTCTTCCAAGGTTCGTCCTCCCCTGCTTTCTCCTGCTGCGGAGGAAGCCTGCAGAATCGTCGGAGAAACCGATGCCCTGGCTCTTGTTACCGCAAATCCTCAGGCCATTATCGAGGGCAGGGATATTCCCGACTTCGTGGAGCCGGAAAAACCGAAGCAATCGTTTTTTCAGCGCCTCTTCGGGTAAGGGCCTTCTTGTTTGTGTGCCTCGCTCTTTTTGTGTCTCCCGCTTGAGGACCTGCCTCAAACCCGTTTTAAGGGATGCCTGTTTTTCCCGGTGGAGAGCCTTGAAATAATTATCTTAAAAAATATGTCGCTACGATTTTTTCAGCATACTCGCAGGTATTTTCAACTGCTTCGAAATTCATTATCCCTCCTATATAATAGGTGCCATTTTTCCCCTGGAGAGCTTCCATCCGGTCATAGAATCCATCGTACAGGCTTTGGCTTTTGACATGAGGGAAGTAACTCCATCGTTTTTGTATGATTATGCTTTCAACATGTCCCCCTAACTGCTTTACGTCCTCTTGAAGGAGGTTTGCGATATCGTCGGAGGATGTTCCCCAGGGAGCCAGTTGGTACGATGTCCAGACTCCCGGAGAAGTTTCTCTGCCGACAATGGCCATGATATGTCCAATTGATTCTGGCACAGTATTTTTTGCTAGTAATACCATGGTTCCGACTTGATAGGGTATACCATCAGCGCGAACGATATGAACGTTATAGTTATTGCTTTGGACCTGGGAAAATAGTTCCTGTTCCTCTTCGGAAGCATCGATGAAGTTTAAGGACTCTTTGAGGTCACTGGATATGATGATGCGGTCAAAGGTTTCTGTAAGGCCGTTGGCGGTTACCTCGATGGATGCTGAATTGCCGCTGTCATTTCGCTTCACTTTTTCCACGGTATGGTTGAGGCGAACATCTTCCAGATCTGCCGCGACTTTTTCCCATAGTCTCTGTAAGCCATCTGGAGCCCTTCCGAGGGTGTCGACATAAGGTCCAGGGCCTTTCAGGTTCGGCAGCATGAGCTTGAGCACATAAAGTGCCGGGACTTCATGATAATAACCATATCCGGCATTTGTCCAAAAGGTGGCAAAGCCATAGGCAATCGGCTCGATCTGATACTTTTCGGCAAATTTATCAAAGGTCATAAAAAGTTCCGGATCTGCTCCTTCGAAACCTGGCTTGTTGAGACTTTTAAATTTCAATTGTACTTTTTCGTAATTGATGTAAGCTGATTCGATCTCGGATGAATCATATCTTGCTGAAACGTATGCCAGAGGACTTGCATAATTCGTATTATTGGAATCGCGAATAACGATATCAGCCTCTTCCGGCTGCAAATCGATACCGTATTTGAAGGCCAGTCCGTAAACGATACGATAGTATTCTTCAACCCATAAAGCCCCCAGTTCAAAGGTATGATCATCATAGGTATAGGAGTAGACCTTTCCTCCAACCCGGGGCTCTTTTTCATAAACGGTAATATTTTCGTAGCCTGCATTTTTTAAGTAATAGGCCGCCGTCAGCCCGGAAGCTCCGGCTCCGATAATCGCTATGCGTAAGTCTCTGGACTGCTTTGCTTCAGCTTTCGCTCCGCCCCTGCCTGCAAGCATGATGGTAATAATGAAAAGTAACATGGCTGTATTGAGTATTTTTCTCATATTATACGCCTTTCATTTACTATTGATCTCCATTACTATTGATCTCCATCCTTTCCAAACAATCCAGGTCAGAGAGCCCCTGAAAAGTAGTTAGAAGTATGTTCTTATGAGCTTTTCAGAATATCGGCATACTCTTTCAGTACCTTCGAGGCACATGATTCCTCCTGCATAGTAGGTACCATTTTCCCCCTGGGAAGCCTCTATTCTGTCGTAGAATCCATTATACAGAGTCTGGGTCTTGACATGCGGGAAGAAGCTCCACTGTTTTTGTATAATTATGCTTTCAACCTGTCCGCCTAATTGCTTCACATCTTCTTCAACGAATCTTATGAGCTCGTCAGAAGGAGTTCCCCAGGGAGCCATTTGGTACGATTTCCAGATTCCTGGAGATTCTTCTCGATTGAGAAGGGCTAAAACATGTCCATTTTTTTCCGGCACATTGTTGGCCGCAAGTACCACCAGGTTTCCATTACTATAGCTTATGCCATGAGCGTGAAAAAAATGGACATCAAAGTTATAGCTTTTCACCTGGGAAAAAAGTTCCTGTTCATCTTTGGTAGCATCGAGGAATTTTAAAGATTCTTTAAGGTCACAGGTAATAATGATGCGATCGAAAGTCTCTGTAACTCCATTGGCGGTTACTTCGATCGACACTGAATTGCCGTCGCTATGCCGCTTTACTTTTTCTACGGTATGATTGAGACGAACATCGTCCAGGTCATCCGCAATCTTCTCCCATAACCTTTGGTAACCGTCCGGAACCCTTTGGAACGTAACGACAAAAGTGCCTGGATCTCTCATAGTAAGCATCAGGTACTTGAGAACGTACAGAGAGGGCACTTCATGATAATAACCGAATCCGCCGTTTGTCCACATTGTTTTAAAGCCATAGGCAATCGGCTCGATCTGATACTTCACGGCAAATTTATCAAAGGTCATGAAAAGTTCCGGATCTGCTCCTGCGAAACCTGTATTATTGAGGCTTTTAAATTTCCATTGAACTTTTTGGAAATTGGCTAATGCTAATTGGGTTTTAGCTAAACCATACTTTGCAACAATATAGTCCTGTGCATTTTTATAATTCATGTTATTGGGATCGCGAATAATGAAATCAGCTTCTTCCAGTTGCAAATCGATACCATATTTGGCGGCTAATCCGTAAATGATAAGATAGTAGTCTTCGATCCACATGGCTCCGAGTTCATGAGTATGACCATCGTATGTAAAGGAATGGACCTTGCCTCCAACCTGAGGCTCCTTTTCATAAACAGTAACATTTTCGTAACCTGCATCTTTCAGAAAATATGCCGCAGACAGCCCGGCAACTCCGGCTCCCACTATCGCTATGCGGAGATCCTTTGGTTGTTTTGTTTCAGCTTTTGCTATACCCCCAACTGCAAGCTGGATGATAGCGATTAAAAATAATGTGATTTGATATGCTATTTTTTTCATATTTGTATGCCTTTTACTGTTATTATATACCGTTTTATATTATTATTCGTAGAATACAAATAATAATATGATACATATTGTATTAATTTCTACAAATACTGAAATTATATTTAGCTTATATTATATATTATTTAGCCTGACATGCATGTCAATCGGTGCAGTTGCCTCCATGCAACTACATAATCAAGCAGTTCCGGCATCTTGGGCAGACTGAAATAAAAAACCCGGCCAATGCAATGGCACCAGCCGGGTAATTTTTTCAGATATGATCTGTTTTCAACAGATCAGGTTCCAATGATAACGGGTCAGATTCCAATGAAAATTCAACCCTCTCTAATCCAATTCCAACTAATCCAGACAGGAAGCCTGTCCCAGATATTTTTTAAACAGGCACAGAGCATCTGCCGGAGAAACCTTTCCGTCCTGGTTTACATCGGCACAGGCAGGGCATGTGCCTGATCCGAGGTAACACTTGAAGGCAATGAGAGCATCCGACGGAGTGATTTTCCCATCCTGGTTCAGGTCTCCATTGCAGGTGCTGAGGCAGAAGCATCCCCCGGTTGCGGAAAAATTGACCACATCATCGGTCGTGTCCACAATTTCCAGAGGAAAGCACTCCTTTTCCTGACTGTTTTCCTGTCCAGCGATCACCTTGAATTTCAGCCATACCAGATAGCCGCTGGCTCCTTTGGGGATACCATCGCTGATGGTTAATCCTCCCACTACGAGCCTGGCAGGCCCGACGGTGTTGACATCGAACATCGGAAAAGCCTGCACCAGACTCCCGCGCTCAAAGCCGGTATATTCAAGGACATCTGCATCGTAAGTTAATTCAAAACCGAATGCCTCGACCTGAGCGGGAGCGGATTGAATCCTTACTGGAATCTTTATTTCATCTCCTGTTTTTCCCTCAACACCGACGATGTCCAGTTTTCCTGAATCATCCTCCTTACATTCCTGCGGCCCGAAACAGCCAGCCCATTGACCGTTTTGACAGGTCAGCACTCCTCCTCCATTGGGGCAGGGCTGAGTGAGGTCCTCATCTATTTTGCCATCACAGTCATTGTCCCTGCCATCACAGACTTCGGCTGCCGGGGCCGGAGCGGTGCAGCCAACCCACTGGCCCCTCTGGCAGGTTTCTCTGCCCGTGCCGCAGTCGGTCGAACAGGACCTTGTAAGATTTTCGTCCACCAGGCCGTCACCGTCGTTGTCCCTGCCATCACAAGTCTCGGCACTCGCTGCAATTTCTCCATAACCGGTTTTGGTTAAAACTTCATTGCCAAACTGAATAAAAAGATCTTTCTTACCTGGGCTTGCGTCTTGAGCAACTTCGAATTCAATCAGATAATTCCCGGCCCTCTCCCGGCTGCTCTCGATTTTCCGCACGATTACTCCCTGGCCCAGATTAACCCTTATACTCTCGGTGCCTGGTGTCGCATTTGCGATGCTTATCCATTCCTGATAGATTTTCCCCCGCTCTAACCTGATTTTTTCAAACCCCTTGGTTTCGAGGTACGGTTTGTTCTGATTCTGGGTCAGACCCACTCCTGTTTCCGCATAGGCTTCAAATGTGGATGGCCTGAAACTTTTCAGAATCGATTTGTAATCTGTCCCATACTCGTATTCAGCGGAAGGAGCGGGAACCGACGATTCGGTGACGGTAAAATATGCTTTGATATTAAACCTGGTCACTATTCGCGGGACATAGGTAATGGCGGCGAATGACGGCTTGGGTGCCAGAAGTGCGGCATCCAGGAGGCCGGTATAGATGCCATCCTCGGCAATCCTGTCCCCGTTCTTTCCATTGTCCGACATCTCGACGCCGGCCACCAGCGTGCCATCCGGTGCATAAATGCGGGATACCACACCTGCCTTGGTTAAGAGGTATTTGTTTGAAATAGAAGCATAAACAGGCACTTTCGGATATCCCTGGGAAATGGCGATCAAAGAGTCATCGACCCATACCCGGGCATCGATATCCTTATTATCGATAAAGGCCAGAAGATGCACTTTGGCCTGGGTCAGACTTTGGGTATCGGGTAAGGCAACAGAAGCGAAGGTTGCTGGTCTTCGGTTTCCCAGGATATTTACAGACCATGTGCCTGAATCAGGCCCCTTTACCTTTTTTCCTAAAAACCGCCCTTTTTGCTGGGTATTGTCGAGGCTGCTGGTAAATGTGCTCGTTGCAGAAGGATTCGCCATGCTAAAGGAATAGCTCGCGATGCTGGCACCTTCAGGAAAGAGGTAAAACTTGACATCCTTCGAATTGTCGGGAACCTTGAAGTTCAGGGTCGAATACATGATTAAGTCACTGATCGCTTTCCACTCGAGCGTGCCGTAGTAATTATAGACCGAGGTCCACCCCTGTTTTCTGGCCATGGATTTCACCATGCCCATTTTTAAGTTCATCAGATCAGAATCGTTTTCTGACATAATGAGATTGTCTCCGCTGGTCTCGGTGGCTATCTGCTGCATGGTGGTCTCGTCCGCATCGCCATAGGAAAAGGTATGAATGTTTACTCCGAGATCTCTGGCTCTATCCACCTGTATCCAAAGGTCAGCCCCCGTGGTCTGTTTCCCGTCTGACATGAGGAATATTTCCGCTCCTGCTACGTGTGCCTCTCCGTGCACATCGATGAATGAGTCGAGCGCTGTTTCAAGAGCCAGCGAAATATCGGTCAGTCCCGTGGGATCGAGAAAACTGGCCAGGGTACTGGCGCTATTGTACTGGTCGTAATCGAAGAGCTTGTCAACATGGTCATTGTAGGTGAAGGCACCGATATAATCGGTCTCTTCCGAGCTGTGGTACAGGAAAAGGCCGGCCTCCTGGACATACTGGCTCGCCTTGATTCCATACTCTTCATGCCCCATGCTGCCTGACCTGTCGAGGAGCAGTATCCGGCCCGGTGCAATGCCGTCCTGCTCTACATAATGCAGTTGCAGCTCGGGCATGGCTGAAAAATCGATGACCGGCCTCACCCCTTCGGTATGGTGCCCGATCAGGTCGGTTTGGTTGATGCAGGCGACTGACCAGCCGTCAATCGCGAACAACTGATTGATCCAGTCATTGAGAGGGCCGTCGTTATTGGGATTCCCATCGTCGATTACAGCGGTAGTCAGGCTTTGCGTCACCAGGGTTGAGGTGGAAGGATTGGTATATTCGATGGTAATCGAATGATCTGTCGTATCGCAGAATTGATGCGGAGTGTTCGCATTCATGACCGTAATCGGATCTGCAATGGTTACCTTAACTCCAAAGTGGACATCACTGCCTGGAAAATGTCCGTAATAATACCCATAATTTTTCGCATATTCATCCGACAATCCATAAAAGTAGTGCCCGAATTCATGGGAAGACACATCGTGAATAGTGGTTCTCCAGCCCCTTCTGATGTTCAGATGTGCCGAGCTGTTGGACCATCCGTTTAAAGCGGCGGAAGACGACCCCGGCCCCATATCCCACCTGATATCAGCATTGGCCCAGGCCCTTTGCTCATTGCTGATAAGCACCTGTCGTATATAGTGCTTTTCCTCTGACATTTCGAAGACATGCCGGGCAAATAACTCAAGATCGTGTTCCAGTTTATCCTTGGCCAGCCATTGATGACCGGAGCTGTCGGTGATCGGGTTGCCGTCGTTATCCGTAACCAGATCATGGTCAAGATCACCGCTGTACGATAAGCTTACGGTAATCCCTCCATCCGATCCCACACTCAGGGCATGGGCATACTGCACAAAGAAAAATGAAAGAAGTATCAGGCTTACGGCAATCTTTCTGGACATTTTTTCCTCCCTCTCGTTTTATGGGGTTATAATAGTAAAGTGTAAGAATACGTTATATGTACCATAAATTAATATTTACGCTCTTCCTTGGGGAACGATGAGGACGAGAGGACGAGAGAATGAGAGAGGGAGAGAGAACAGGGCGAGAGGAACAAGCCAGGACCGGATATGCGCCAGCGTCCTGTAAGCTTTTTCAAAGGCAAAGGAGACGGGTGTTTGATCAAGCCAGATCCACAAGGTTTCATGATTACTTCTTGCATACCATATGCCAGTTGGCATAAACAGGAGGGGATACAAATAAGATACCAATACAATACCCATGAAATACAGGCGAAACCACAAGTGGAGATCAAGGCAGGGAGATTTTCGATCTCCCTGCCTTGATCTTGTAAATACTTGACTATTTCAATTAGTTCTAATATTTTTACGTCTCACGGAGGGTAGATACGAGCGTAAACTCGGTATATCGAAAGTAAACATTGTTTACAGATCGATACTGATTTTTTGGATCGAGAACTATTGGCGAAAAAAAGAAAAATCTGATAAGCTATTTCATAGTGTGAAAAATATGCGCTTCACATTGAAGGGGATGAGGGAAAAAGGGGAGGTCGTGCGGATGAAATCGTCTCATCCAGTTTTATCACCATCTTCGCTGCCATATATCAATCCTTCTGTCAGTGTTTCCCGGATTTCGACTGGCCGGCTCATACTGGCCGTTGTGCTTTTGGCGTTTCTTTGCAGCATCTGCTTTTCCAATTCGGTTAAAAACTCTCTCCTCCAGTGGGATGACCAGTTGTATGTTCAGGATAATCCTTATATCCGTTCCTTCTCCTGGTCCAATCTGAAGACCCTCTTCACCCGTTCCTATTTCAAGAATTATGCTCCGCTCCATATCCTTTCCTACCAGGTGGATTATCACTTCTGGAAATTCCGGCCTGAAGGCTACAGGATGGTAAACATCCTGCTGCATATTCTCAACAGTATTCTGGTCTTTCTCCTTATCTTCGAGTGGTACCGGATCTATGGGGTTGCCCTTGCGGCAGGAGCCATTTTCGCGGTACATACGATTCACGTGGAGTCCGTGGTCTGGATCTCACAGCGAAAAGATGTTCTCTCGGCCTTTTTCTTCTTCCTCTCACTGTATGCGTACAGCCGATTCCGAAAGAAGACAAGTCAGCGCCGGTCCTGGCACTGGCCCTGGTATGCCTGTTCTGTAGGGGGGGCTGGCCTGGCTTTACTCGCCAAGCCGGTGACGGTAACGCTGCCCCTGATTCTTGTGCTGCTGGAGTTCTGCTTTCATGAAAAGGAGGACCCGCTCCGGTGGAAGGCGATTATTCCCTTTTTTCTTCTCGCCGGTCTTTTGGCAGCAGCTACCTACCGGGCCCAGACCGCTCAGGTTATGCATTATGTGGGAGACTCTTTCCTGCTCTCACTCCTTTTAACCGTAAAGGTTCTGGTTCTCTACCTTGGGAAACTGATCCTTCCCCTTGGTCTGTCCAGCCGTTATGTATTCCGGGTGCTCAAGAGTTCCGACCTCATCACCCCTTCCTATTTTGTGTATGCGCTTTTGCTTTTGCTCTTTCTGGGCGGATTGGTCCTTTTGTGGTGGAGGGGGAAGAGACATCTGGCTTTTCCCGGCATCTGGTTTTTGATCACTCTTTTGCCGGTGGCCAATCTGGTTCCTACCAGCACCCAGATGGCGGACCGGTATATGTACCTGCCCTCTGTGGGATACGGGCTGGCTTTTGGGCTCATTGCCTTCGCCTGCATCAGGTGGGCGCGATCGAGGGAAAGCAGGGGGCTGCTTCAGGCTGTCTGTATACTTCTTTTGGCCGGAGTTATTGTGTCGTACTGCTCCCTGACCCTGGCCAGAAACCGTGTCTGGCGTGATGACCGCTCTTTATGGGAAGATGCCCTGGCTCAAGACCCCAATAACCACTGGGCTGCTACCTTTTTGGCCAATACCTATATGATCGAGGCCCAAAAAACACCCGGTCCGCAAGAGCGGGAAGAGAGCCTGCAAAAGGCCAGGGAACTCTTTTTACAGGCGATCCGGCTGGAAGCTCAGTTTGCTCCGGCACTGCTTGGAATGGGCAGCGTTTTGCTCGATGAGGGAAATCCCCAGCAAGCCATCGTCTACCTGTATCAGGCCAGAATGTGGAGTAACGAGCAGGACCAGTCGCTCAGGATCGAGCATAATCTGGGAGTCGCCTATGCCCAGACCAACCAGCTAAAGGCTGCGGAAGAAACGTTTTCTTCTATCATCAAACAGGAGCCGTCCTTTGCACCTGCCTATTTCTCCCTGGGCAAGGTTTACCTTTGCTATGGCACTCTGGAAGGCTACCGGATGGCAAAAGAGCAATATAGCCGGGTCACCGGAATTTCACCCAAAGACCCGCGAGGCTATTTCTATCTGGCCATTGCCAGCGAGCTCCTGGGAGACTTTAAAAGTGCCCTTGTCAATTACCAGGAAGCTCTCCGCCTGACCGGGGAAGTGCCACAATCCCCGATTCATCCTGCGGATATCCACTTCAGCCTTGCCGGACTCTTCTACCGCCTTCAGGATTACCCAAAAGCAGTGGAGCACTACCGTGAGGTTCTGCGCCTTAATCCTTATCACCCACAGGCCGAATCAGTGCGGTCGATCGTCAACTCACTAACGATGCAATGAAACCGTAAGCGATAATACAAAAGCAGCCATACCAGGCACTCAAAGACACAGGGATAAGCGCGGCGCAGAGCAATCGGTTGTGTTTGAGCAGCTCATTCTCCTTCCCTCAAGGCGCCTTGCGGGAGAGTGAAGGAGGTTACTTATAAATATTATACACAGAAATTACAGCTTTTATGACAGCCCTGCCAGGGTAAAAACACCTGAGGGGTCTCTCCGATCAAAACAGTGAAAAGATATCGGATTATCTGCCTTACGAATTGCCTCCCCGCCCCTGGTATCGATATTGCTTGAAAAGACCAGTATGAAGCTAACGGTAAATCGATTAAGGATCAAGCCCCTTGAAATGCTTGAAGGAGGTGTACAGCATCCGAGAGTGGTGAGTGGTTGGAAGATGTAGTGTCAGGTTAATGGGGGACAGGCGGTACGATTGTTTTTCCTTTAGGTTCTCTTGCTCTCTGTGATGAAGTTCCTGTGTTCTGTAATGAGGTTCATGTGCTTTCTCGGGTTCCTGTGCTCAGTGATAAAGTTCTCTGCGCTCTGTAATAAGGAGATTATCTGATGAATTCTTCTACCCAACATGCCCGTCATACTCTTCTTGTCTTTTCCTTTTTCCTGCTCTTTGCTCTCATGATGATGTCCCATGGAACTGCACGTGCCTACTATAGTTATGGCGGCGGATTATTGGGCGGCAGTCTTTACGGTGGATATGGTGGATTGTATGGGGGCGGCGGGCTGTATGGCGGTTTATACGGCAGCAGCCTCCTGGGCGGCCTATACGGCAGCAGCCTCTATAGCGGACTGTATGGTGGATTATTGGGCGGCGGTCTCTACGGTGGATATGGTGGATTGTATGGGGGCGGCGGGCTGTATGGCGGTTTATACGGCAGCAGCCTCCTGGGCGGCCTATATGGCAGCAGCCTCCTGGGCGGCCTATACGGCAGCAGCCTCTTAGGCGGGCTCTATAGTGGATTATTGGGCGGCGGTCTCTACGGTGGATACGGTGGATTGTATGGCGGCGGCGGGCTGTATGGTGGTTTATATGGCAGCAGCCTTTATAGTAGCTTATACAGCAGCCTCTTTGGCGGGCTGTACGGAGCAAGCCTTGGCGGATTAACGAATGGGTTAACCGAGCAAGCGGGTACATGGGAAGGAGTCTGGTCGAGTGGTGTGGCAAGCGGCATTATAACCATCAACCTGATTGAGGATCCCATTACACCTACCCTGCTTTACGGTTATGTTCAGCTGGTAGGTAATGCCACACTTCCGACCCTGGTTGAAGTAAGCGGTCAGCGGCTCAATAATCAAGTGATTCTCAACGGCACCGCCACTGGTCTTGGCGGTCAGCCGATTGATCTTGAAATTGTCGGCACTGTCCTCTCGCCGACTGAGGGAGCTGGTAATTATACGTTGACGAAGAATCCTTTTACTATCCTCGAGACAGGATCTTTTGAGGTGACCTTGGCAACACCAGTTGTGTAAGGCCCGATAAGAGAGGAAAGATAAGAAAGAAGGATAGTAGTACGCGAGCGGAGTAATAGTAAACGCGGAGTAATAGAAACGGGCGCCCAGGGCGGGCGCCCATTCTTTATAGGGAGGCATCGGGAGACCGAAAGGATGGCCGTCTCCAATGGTTATGTTCCATCGGTTAATGCTCCATAGGCTGGTGTCCCCTGCTGTATACTGTAATGTTATGATATATGATGTTATGACTTGATCTTTGCTCAATGCAGTACATGCGAGCTGCCTGCTCTTAAAGCGCCGTCCTTTTTCCCTGTACTCCTTCCGATCACATGCCGGTCACATTCGAACAGGGATGTTCCGCTCTTTCAAGTAGGCTTTGGCCTGGGAAATGGTAAAGGTGCGGTAGTGGAAGATCGATGCTGCCAGAACAGCATCCGCTTTTCCTTCGGTAAATGCCTGGTAAAGATGCTCAAGAGTGCCTGCTCCGCCCGAAGCGATGACCGGGATCTGGACGCCTTCGGAAATGGTCCGTACCATGGCAAGATCATAGCCGTTCTGCTGGCCGTCCTGATCCATGCTGGTCAAAAGGATTTCTCCGGCGCCCAGGGACTCGACCTCTTTGGCCCAGGCCAGAGCATCGATTCCCTTCGGAGTCCTGCCGCCGTGCGTAAATACTTCCCATGAGGATGGACCGTTTTTCTTGGCATCGATAGCCACGACAATACACTGGCTGCCGAAGTATTCGGCAGACAGGCGGACCAGTTGCGGGTTTTCAACCGCCGAGGTATTGATGGAGACCTTATCCGCTCCGGCCTTTAAAAGTCGCTCTATATCCTTGAGAGTCCGAATACCTCCGCCGATGGTGAGAGGCATAAATACCATTTCGGAAGTCCTCCTGGCTACCTCAAGAATGATGTCCCGCTTTTCGTGTGAGGCGGTGATGTCAAGGAATACAATCTCATCCGCCTGCTCCGACTCGTAAATCCTGGCTACATCAACCGGGTCTCCTGCATCCCGGAGGTTGATAAAGCTGACTCCCTTTACTACCCGGCCATCTTTGATATCCAGACAGGGAATAATTCTTTTGGCTAACATAGTCGAGTCACCATTTTAATTTCAATGCACCTGGCTTGGTCTGTGGGCTTGATACAACCTGATCGCCTCTCGCAGGTTAACACCGCCTGTATAAATCGCCTTGCCAATGATGACCCCTTCAAGACCCAGGGGTTCCAGTTCAGACAGGTTCCTTAAATCATCCATACCGGATACGCCCCCAGAGGCAATGAGTGGAATATCGACATTTTCAACCATAGTCTTGATGGCTTCGATATTGGGTCCCTGCAAGGTCCCGTCAGTTCGGATGTCAGTAAAAATGATATTCCGGACACCCCAGTCCGCAATCTGCTGGCAGAATTCGAGTGCCTGGGCATGGGTTGTGTCCTTCCATCCGTGAATGGCTACCTTGCCGTCTTTGGTATCGATTCCCAGTGAAATACGTCCGGGATACTCCTGACACAGAATCTTGACCTGCATGGGCTCTATGAAAGCGATGGTCCCGAGGACGACCCGCTCAACTCCGGAATCCAAAATAGTTCTGGCCATGGCCGAAGTCCGGATTCCACCACCCACCTCGATCGGAATGTCCAATTCCTGAACGATCCGCATGATGGTCGAAAGATTCTGCGGGCTTCCGGAAAAAGCTCCGTCCAGATCTACGATATGGATGAGCTCTGCACCCCGCTCCTGCCAGTCTCTGGCTATTTCCAGCGGAGAGGAAGAAAATACCGTTTTTTCCTCCTCTCTCCCTTGAAATAAACGAACACATTCCCCATTTATAAGGTCAATGGCCGGTATAATAAGCATTTTTATCCCCCCGAAAATGCCCTTCGATGCATGGGCAATAATACAGATACACAGACTAATGATATACGATAATACTGTTTCATAATGTAAATAGAGTACTTTCTTCTACGGGAGACTGCTACAGCCCGGCAAAAGCCTTCAGGATCTTTAATCCGCTGGACTGACTTTTTTCAGGATGAAATTGAGTGGCAAACAGTGTACCCTGACAAATGGCTGAAGTAAACGGAATTCCATATTCAGTTGTGGCTGCGATGCAGTCCGGGTTTTCCGGCTCAACGTAGTAAGAATGGACGAAATAAAAGTATTCTCCGTTACTGGAATTCTGAAAAAGAGGAACTTGATTTTTTATCTCGATCGAGTTCCAGCCCATATGAGGAATTTTCAGATTCACCGTGAAACGCTTCACCTTGCCGGGCACGATATTGAGCCCCTGAGTCAGGCCGAATTCTTCGCTCTCGGTAAAAAGCAGTTGCATTCCCAGGCATATTCCAAGGACCGGTTTCCCCTCTGCAACGGCCTCCTGGATCAGGGGAATCAGATTGTAATGAGCGAGATTCTTCATCCCGTCCCGGAATGCTCCGACTCCGGGAAGAATCAGCTTATGGGCTGAGTGGACCTTCGCCTGGTCGCGAGTAATCACTGCCGAGGCACCAACCTGCTCGAAACCTTTTTGGATGCTCCGCAGATTCCCCATATCAAAATCCAGGATAGCAATCATTTTGCAACCTCATCCAGGATGAGAATCATTCCTCACCCTTCAAGTGTGGTTTCATCGTCTGGTTCTTTTCCCTCACCTGGTTCTTTTCCCTCTTCAGGCTCTTTCCTCTTGTCTGGCTCTGTGATTCTTTAGAGCTTTCCTTTCGTGGAAAGGACCCCTTCCATAGACGGATCAATACGGGTGGCCTGACTTAAAGCCCGGCCGAAAGCCTTGAATATGGCTTCGGCAATATGGTGCAGATTGTTTCCATAAAAGAGGTTGATATGCAGGGTAATCATGCTGTTGCTGACAAAAGCCCGGAAAAATTCCTCCACCAGGTCTATATCAAAATCCCCGATCTTTCCGCATACATCTACATTATAAACCAATACGGAGCGGGAACAAATATCAAGGGCAACGGTGGCCAGTGACTCATCCATGGGCAGCGTGGCCGCTCCATAGCGTCTAATCTGCCTCTTATCTTCGAGCAACTGCCGAAAAGCAGTGCCGATGGTAATGCCAAGATCCTCCACCAGGTGGTGGTAATCGACTTCGATATCTCCACTGGCCTGGAGTTTTAAATTAAAAAAACTGTGCTTGCACATCAAAGAAAGCATATGGTCCATAAAAGGAATAGAGGTATCGATCTCGTATACCCCTTTCCCGTCAAGATTCAATTCCAGAGAAACCTGCGTTTCCGTAGTCTTTCTTTCAACCGTTGTATTTCGGCTCATACTCTATACACCTTCATTATTGTCATGAATAACAATATTATATAATAAAATTGCTCTGAATTAAATTGTCATGTATACATACCATTGATCAAAACTCCCTGCTCTTTGATCAATGAGATCGCAGAATTTTTCTCAGCCCTTCCACAAAACGGGAGCACTCTTCCTGAGTGCCAACGGTTACCCGGAAATGGCCTTTCAGTCTTCCTTCATCGCCAAAGCCTCTTATCAGGATACCCTCTGACAGGAGTTGTTCAAGCAGCTTTGGGGCCGCAGCATCCGAGTTTACCTGAAAGAGGATGAAATTAGCACGGGAGGGGTAGACCCTGATGCCTTCAATCCGCATCATCTGTTCATGCA
The DNA here is from genome assembly GCA_040752695.1 of bacterium. Lineage (GTDB taxonomy): Bacteria > SZUA-182 > SZUA-182 > DTGQ01 > DTGQ01 > DTGQ01. The sequence goes on along the minus strand of JBFMGO010000003.1, from coordinate 89,197 downwards.
GCCAGGTCCGGTTCTTCTTGACCTGGGAGATGCTGGCCTCGATGACCTCTCTTTTAGACAGAACAACACTGGCTGCGGCTTCGGCCAGGCTGTTAATATTGTAGGGAAGCTTTATCCTTTGGATATTTTGAATAATGGCCTCGTCAGCCAGTAAAAAACCCATTCGAATCGCGGCTAAACCGATCTTGGAAAGGGTTCTGAGAATGATCAGGTTAGGGTGTTCGGATAAAAGATCAAGAAAGTTGGTATCGCTAAAATCAGTATAAGCTTCGTCAATGCAGACAATCCCCTGGAAATTTTCGACGATTTCCTGAACGACTGATCTTGAAAAGCAATTTCCTGTGGGATTGTTCGGTACAGCCAGGAAAATGAGATTGCCGGTCCGGCTCGGATCATACATACGATCCCGAAGGGCATCTGACAGGACCAGGTCAAAATCTTCCGACAGAGGGATCTCCTCCACCGTGTCACCGAAAGACCGGGCAATGATCCGATACATGGCAAATGAGGGGGTCGGAATAAAAACCTTTTTCCCCGGCCCGCCAAAAGCGATCATGATGACCTGAATCAACTCATCCGATCCATTTCCCAGGATAATCCGGTCATAAGGCCATCCCCACATTCCGGACAGAATACGCCGCACCTTCCCGTAGCCCGGATCGGGATACCGGTTCAAAAGAACCTGACCGATGTTTTGAAGGACTTCCGCCAGAAGATCAACTGGAATTTCATACGGATTTTCATTGGCATCCAGTTTAATCGCTTCCGGAAAAACAGGGATTTCATAGGCAGGCGCCTGGCCTGGATCAACTCGTAAAAGTTTTTTAATATCGATTTTTTTCATTGAATCTCTGTATCGGTTAAAAAAGCTGTGAAATTTAAAGCAATCGATTTTACAACTGGTATCGAGGGATTGTCAAGTATTAATATTATATTTTTTGGTGATAAAAGTATAGAATACCGTTGGTTGGATAAGCAACTGACTATAAAGGATTATTCAAGAACAATAAGGGATAGGAAATCTTCCATCTGCACGCACGTGTAATTGCCCTTCTATTCCTCACTGCCTTAAAGGGTCGCTCCGCAGGCTCTATGCCTGCGGCTCTACCGCTAATTGGCTGCCAACCACTGATAATTGGCTGCCAACCACTGACAAGGTAAGTATTCTCTGTAACGATATTCTTAAATTCCGCCTCCTGCCTTCTAATTTCCCTGAAACGAGGCGGAAGCAAAGAACCGGTTTTGACCGAGAACCTTGGCTACCATGAGTTTCAGCATTTCTATATTCAGTGGTTTGGTAACATAATCGAACGCCCCGTTATGCATGGCCTTGAGGTACGTTTCCAATTCGCCAAAGCCGGTCATGATGATAAACTGAACATCCGGATGAAGGCTTTTTACCTCACGCAACAGGTCCAGCCCTCCCATGCAGGGCATATTGATATCGGTAATAATCAGGTCAGGGGTAATATCCCGAACGACTTGCAGAGCTTCACTTCCATTCTCAGCCACCATCACCTCATATCCCTCATCAACCAGGATGTCCTGCATAATGCTGCACATGTTGGCTTCATCATCAACGATTAAAATTCGCTTGGCATCCATAAAAGTTCATCCCCTTTATGTTAAATAAAAACAGGTGTAATTGGTGGACATCGCGCTTTTTGGTATCGTGCTTACTAAAAAGCAAACTGGATGCCAGGAATTTCCCTTGACAATGAAAATGATTTTTGTCGCTAACCAGTTGAAATATCTAGTTTATGATTTTTTGACCCTTGTCAGGACGAGTAGAAATTTCGAACAATGGTGACCAATTGTTTATCAATTTTCTCCATTGATGGTGTCATTGTCCCCGCAGCAGGATTTTCCCCTGTCCCGGACGAAGGGAAGAATCCTCCTCAATACAGATCCGGCCATTCACCATGACCAGTCGTATGCCCGGAGGGTACTGGAACGGATTTTGATAGGTGGCCTGATCAAAGATACTCTCCGGATCGAAAAGCAAAAGGTCTGCAATCATCCCTTCCCTGATCTGGCCGCGATCCTTGAGGCCGAGTTTCTGGCAGGGGAGGGCGGTCATTTTTCGCACTCCCTCTTCGAGGGAGAGTATCCGCTTATCGAGACAAAATTCCCGGATGACTCGTGCAAAAGTGCCAAAAGCCCTGGGGTGTGGCTTTCCTATCCTTAAAGGGCCATCGGCGGATCTGGAACTCGAGTCCGAGCCGATCATGGCCAGAGGATGCCGGATGATCCTGGCCAGATTTTCCTCACTCATGGCAAACTGGACGATCTCAACCTGGGTCCTCTCCTGTACAAGAAGATCAAGGGCAGCTTCGGCTGAAGATGTCCCCTGAATCTGAGCCAGTTGGGTGAGATTCAGCCCTTCCCACTCTTTATGCGCATCGTCTGCTACCAGGGAAATAAAAATCGATGCCCAGTAATCCTCGTCCCGGTATTCGGTGAGCAGATAATGAACAAGCTTACGCCGGGTCGAAGGATCCATGATTCTGTGCACAATGGCCCTGGGGCCGCCGGCCTGGGCCCAATCCGGCAGGAGGGATTGGAGGCTGGTCGAAGCCGCCAGATAAGGGTAGCGATCGAACGTGACCTCAAGACCCTGATGCCGCGCTGACTCAATCATTTCAAGGGCCTGGTCCAGTTTCCGCCAATTCTCCCTGCCAAAAGTCTTAAGGTGGGAAATTTCAAGAGGAACTTCAGCACCTTTGGCAATGGCCAGGATCTCTTCCAGAGCCTCGATAAGATACTTTCCTTCACTGCGGATATGGGAAGTCAGGATGCCCCCGCGCCTTGAGACCCTTTTAGCCAGTTGAATCAATTCCTCCTTCCGGGCAAAACAGGCAGGAGCGTAAAAAAGGCCGGTAGATAACCCAAAAGCGCCACAGTCGAGAGCTTCATCTACCAGGCTTTCCATGCGGGTCATGTGCTCCCGGGAGGGCGGAAGATCACCGAATCCCATGGCTGATGCGCGGATCGTGTTGTGCCCGACGAGAAAAACAGCGTTGATGGAAGGAGAGGAAGCCTCAACCCGTTCGAGGTATTCGGGAAACGTGCGCCAATCGAGCCGAAGGCCGTAAAGCCCTTCGTATTCCGACCTTCTCTCCTCAAGCAGGGGAGAGTATACGGGAGCGGCAGAGTACCCGCAGTTTCCCACCACTTCGGTAGTGACTCCCTGCCTGAGCTTACTCTCGGCCCGGTTATCGATAAGGAGAGTATAATCGGAATGGCTGTGCATATCCACAAAACCGGGTGCAAGAACAAGCCCTTTCGCGTCGATAATTCTCTTCCCGTTTGGCGCTCGCCTTGTGGCACTACCCTCTTTGGGCGCTCGCCCTGTGTCAGCGGCTCCGATCCAGGCTATTCGCTCTCCTGCAATCCCAATGTCTGCCACGTAAGAAGGCTGACCTATACCATCGACAATTTGGGCCTGTCGAATCAGAAGGTCATACATAGGCATGGTCTCTTTCCATGAGTATTCATTGTCAAGCTAAGTGCTCACTCTGCACCTTCATAAAATGCCAGGTACACTGGCCGGGAATTCCCCGGCCAGTGTACTCAAGGTCAATGTATTAAATATTAGGTGGTAATATATCAAAGGTTGAAGTTACTTGCAAGTATAGGTCTAAAATCAATGGCTTTATATGATGACTCTAACCGCTTCTGAAAAATCTGTTTTTTTTGACAAGTCATCTACAACATGTTAAATTAATATTATATTTACATTATATTGATTATCAATATTTATAATAATTACCCACATGAAATAATCACCAATTAATAAGCTAACTTATAGGAAAGGAGGGAGAAAAAGTATGAATGCTTGCAGCCTGTTACTACAATGAGGCTTTACTTGCCCCCCCCTCCTGAAGAAGCTTCTTCAGGACAGACCAACTGACTGCCTATGGTAACCGAAGGCAGGCAGTTAAGAACCCATGTGAACTCGCTAAGCGCCTAAGCGCATAAATGTTTTTTAGCTATCGGATTGGTTATTTCTATAGTATCTGTACTTTTGCCCATACGAGGAGAGAAGAAAATCATGGGAAAAAGAATACCGTCAGGTATTGTTTTTAGATTAATGGATATGCTGAATAAATTGGATAGACTGAATATACTGAGTAGGCTGGGCATCCTGGGTTTGCTGGGCATGCTCAGTACGCTTGGAGTATTGACAGTTCATGCGCCCAGAGTGGAAGCAGCAGAGGTACATGTTCATGATGGCGAGAGTATTATGGTAGCCATCGATGCTGCCGCAGATGGCGATGTGATTGTCGTGGACCCCGGCGTGTATTATGAGCGCATTTCCTTTCAGGGTAAGGCAATAACGCTCACGAGTACCAATCCTGATGATCCGAATGTAGTGGCCGCTACCATTATCGATGGCAGTAATCTGGAAGCGACCGTGATCACGTTCGAAAGCGGTGAGGGCAGCGACTCTATCCTGGCTGGATTTACCGTGCAAAATGGTCATGCAGGCGAAGGTGGCGGAATCAGTTGCGTTTCCTCTTCCCCAACTATCACTCATTGTACGATTACCGGAAATACAGCTGACTGGGGTGGCGGAATTCGCTGTCTATCCTCGTCATCGCCAACCATCGCCAACTGTACCATAAGTGCGAATCAAGGCAGCTACGGTGGTGGAATTACCTGCTTTGACCTCTGTTCACCAGCCATTACCGACTGCACCTTTTATCAAAATGCCGCCGATTACGGCGGCGGAATCTATAGCAATAACTCCTCGCCAATCATCACCGGCTGCACCTTTACGGAAAATTCAGCCACCGATGACGGCGGCGGAATCCAGTGCGTATCTGCCGATTTCCCTCCCGATTCCTCCCTGACCATTACTCATTGCACTTTCAGTATGAATTCGGCCTCCCACGATGGGGGAGGAATCAGTTGCGAGTCCAACCCCTCACCAATTATCTCCGATTGCACCATTCAGGGGAATTCGGCTGCCTATGGTGGCGGGATTCGCTGTTTCTCCTCCCCGCGTATCGAAAACTGCACCATTCAGGAAAATTCAGCTTCCTGGGGTGGTGGAATTACCTGCTACGGCTCTTCTTTGGCAAGTATCGTCAATTGCACTATTATTCATAATTCTTCTGAAAGCTATGGCGGCGGGATTTATACGGAGTATTCCTCGCCGACTATCACCGGCTGCACCATTGCAGAGAATACCGCTGCGATATTCGGTGGAGGAATTCACTTTGGCATGGCAGGCAACGACACGCCTGTTACCATAGAAAACAGCGTCATTCGTGGTAACGAAGCCCAGGACGATGGAGGCGGAATATCCATGAGTGCGGCTGAAGCCATGGTCAGGAATTGCCTGATCATTCACAATACAGCCAACGATTCAGGCGGAACGATAGCGGGCGGCGGGATTCAGATCACCGATAGCAGTCATGCCCTGATTATCAACTCTACTATTTGCGAGAATCATGCCCCATCGGAGAATGGAGGCGGCATAGCTCTGGCTGGCTATGCTGATATAACCAATTGCATTATCCGGGGAAATACCGGAGGTCAATTACTTGAATACAGCGGCGCATTCAATATCACCTACTCCGATATCGAAGGCGGATGGGATGGCACGGCTAACATCGATGCCGATCCTTCATTCGTTAACCCTTCTGCTGACGACTATCACCTTAACCCTGGTTCACCCTGTATCGACGCAGGTACTCATGAGGGTGCACCGGATGCGGATCTGGATGGAACGCCAAGGCCCCAGGATGGTGACAGTGACGGTGTGGCTGTTACTGATATAGGAGCCTATGAGTATAATTCTGTAGGTCCAGACGATGGCTGTGAGGAAAATGACCTAGGGACATTGGATATCGAACGGAGTAATGGGAGAATCGGCCAAGAGGTTACAATTCCCGTAAGAATTCAATCCGCATCCAATGAGGTTAATAGCTTTGGCTTTGAAGTGACGTATGATCCGGCTGTTCTGGAATACATAGAGGTAGAGCGGGGAGACCTGACAAGCTCTTTTGAAACGGTTGAGGTTCACCCGATCGATTGGAACAGACTGAGAGTGGGAGGATATACCGACGAGCATCAAATCCCTAGAGGTGCAAGCGGCCGCCTGGTGTGGTTGAAGTTCATGGTAATAGGTGGTCAAAATAATAGCTGCTATCCTTTGCAATTGGAGAATCTGGAGGATCATCTGGTTGAATTTTCCTCAACAGGAGGATGCTTCTGCATCAAGTGCGATGAGGATCTTAACGAAGATGGCAGTGTCACTCCTGGGGATGCTCTGATCGCTTTCAGGTGCTATCTTGGCTCCGGCTCCTGCTCCGATTGCGCTGATGTGGATGATAATGGCAAAGTTACCCCACTCGATGCTCTTTGCATTTTCCGGAAATTTCTAGGGAAGCCTTCCTGCCTGGATTAACTGGATGAGGGAGGGGGAAAAATCTCCCAATTCCCCCTCACGTATCATACAGGACGAGTAGGGCGGGACAGAAATGTCCCGCCTATCGTTTTGAAGTCTCAGGATTACCTATCGTTTTGAAGTCTCAGGACAGGCAATAATGACACCAATTCTTCATCCCTCCCTCCCCCTGGTTACCAGTGTACGAATTTTTACCCCTCACTCTCCCGGTTCTCTCGGTCGGATTTTCCTTCTACCTGACTGCCCTGCCCCTTCATCTGTCCGGGTGAGGAGGAAATTGCCTGATTTGAGGAAGTTGCCTGATTACTGTACAACCATGAGTAGTGGCCATAATTCCTGATCACTTTCTTGACATAGTCTCGCGTCTCCTTGTAGGAGATCATTTCGACGAATTCATCGAGGGTTGCCGTTGCGTACTGATCGCGCCATTTTTTGAGTGCATCCTCTCCGGCATTATAGGATATGAGGGCGTAGATCACATTGCCTTCGAGTCTTTGCAGCAAATCGGCCAGGTACCAGCAGCCAAAGGCGATATTGGTCTCGGGATCGTAGAGTCTTTCAACGTTAAAATGCCTGCCTCCATAGGCTTTGAGCCGTGAGGCGATCATTCTGGCCGTACTCGGGATGATCTGCATCAGTCCATAGGCGCGCGCTCTGGACAGACTCTGGGGATCGAACATGCTTTCCTGGCGCATGAGAGAGCAAACGATCAAGGGATCAAGGTTGTACTCGTCTGTGTATTTTTGAATATGCTCCCAATAATGCAGGGGATATAAAAGTTCCAATACATCTGAGTACGTTTCCGATTTGCCCTGCCTGGCAAGCGACCGCTGGCAGCGCCAGCCGGCTAAAACCGCCTCACGGTGCAGCCCTGCCTCCTGTGCCAGTTTACTCAGGTTATACCAGTACCAGGGATCTGACTCCCGCAGGTCCATCAGGACTTTGACTTCTCCTTTTGCCTCATCCTTCAGCCGGTATTCCAGCAGTTTTTTGGCCCTGCCCAGATGAAAGTAGACCTCGGATGAATAACTCACCCTGGTGACGCCAACCTTGCCCGGAAATGATGTCTTAAGGGGAGGAGCGGTCCAGTCCTCAATGCGCTGCCGTGCCAGCCAGCTATAATACGAAAAACTGGTATCGCTGACAAGAGTGCGGTAAAGCTCAAGAGCACCTTCTGAATCGTGACTCTTTTCGGCTGACCTGGCCTGCCAGTATAAAAACTGGTGCCTGTCTGAAGGGTCGTCAACCTTGGTCAGACCATTCTTGAAGTGCACTCTGGCCTCCTGGAATTTCCCCTGCTGATAATAATCCCAGCCAATTCTCCAGAGGGCCTCCGGATAGTGATCGCTCCTGGAAAAAGTCCGGGTCAGGTTCCCGAAACAGGAAATGGCCTTTTGGTAATTTCCGCCCTGCTCATGGATACGGCCCATATGATACCACGCCTTATCTGCAACGTCAGGCCTTTTGCCGAACTTTTTAGTGACCTCGCTATAGATTTCAAGAGCCTCGGCATCCCGGTCCTGGTTCCACAGGATGTAGCCCATCAGGAGCAGGGAGCTATCGACGTCGTCCGAAGCCGGGTAGAGGCTGACCAGCTTGCGCAGGGTTTCCAGTGTCTTGTCCTTTTGACCCAATTTTGAATAGCACTTGGCTTCCTGGTAGAGAAGATGTGATTTGCAGCCGGAAGATAAAGAAGGCCGCTTCCTCAACTGTTCGATCTTCTCCATCGCCTGCTTATATTCACCATCACTGATACTTGACTGGATTATGTCCATTTGTTCTTCTTCGGAAAAGCTCAACGGTTCAAGGTGGTATTCTTTTTCCAGTTCCTGATTGCACAGGGTACTCAGCTTGGCATACTGACTGCAAGGAAATTGAGTAAGGATTTTTTTGAGAACGGAGCGTGCCTCTCTCCACTTTTTTTCGTCCATGAAGGAGAGTGCAGTCTGAAAGAGGATGTAATCTTTCCTGTCCGGCACGTGGTCCAGGCTTTTTTGGTAATACTCCCTGGCACTATCATATTTTTTCAGCAAGAAGAAAAGATCAGCCACCTTTACGGTTGCCTTCGGAGTAAACCTGCTTTGCGGGTACTGCGCAAGGAGTTCCTGAAAGATGGAAATCGCCTGCTGCTGCTCGCCAAGCTCTTCCAAAGACCGTCCAAGATAGTAAAGGACATAGTCCGAAAGATCATGGGAATCGGACCGGGCTGCCTTCAGATAGTCACTGGCCTTCGCATAGCTGCCCCGGTGATATTCATTGACACCATTACAGAAATTGTTCGAAGGAGGAGTGGATGCCTTCATGGATTCGCTTTTCAAGGAAAAAGCGGAGCGGGGCCTGCTGATGCGTTGCTTTCCCCTGTCTGCACCAGCCTTGCGTTGCTGAGCGGAATACCCATTGCGCTGGCACAGAAACGACAGCAGAATCACCCAGATATATGTCAGATAAAGGAATGCTCTCCTGTTGCTCATACCTGCCTCCTTTTAAGAAATTTCCCGCAGACAATCACTGCCTCAATCCGAAAGTCCTCATCCATGACGACCAGATCCGCATCACTCCCTTTGGCCAAAAGACCCTTTTGGCGATCAATCCCCAGAAGGGCAGCAGGATTATAGGTTGCAAGCTGTATAGCCTGCTTGTACGTGCAGCCGGTCGCTGCCTGAAATCGCCTGAGCGAATTGTCCATCGTTGTGGCACTGCCTGCCAGTTGGGCCGAATCCGTAGTGATTACCGAATCACTATCCAGCCGGACATCCCGGCCCCAGAGCGGGTATGTTCCCGAAGGCAGCCCCGCGACAGGACTGGCATCAGTAATGAGGATCACCATATCTTCCCCCTTTTGCCGCCAGAGCAGCCGTAAAGCCGCAGGATGCACATGTTTTGTATCTGCAATAATATCGGCTGATAACTCGTTGATATCCAATGCTGCCCCAACAGCCCCCGGTTCCCGGTGATGCAGTCCGGCCATAGCGTTGAAAGTGTGGGTAACGTGAACGAGACCTTGCCTGACCGCCAGCTCGACCTGCCGATAGGTGGCATTGGAATGCCCGAGAGAGACGATTACCTTCCTCTGGCTTAAGTACTGAATTATCTCCAATGAATGAGGCAATTCCGGTGCCAGGGTGATCATCCGCACCGCTCCGGCAGAAGCGATAAGGAAAGATTCAGCCTTCTCGATCGAAGGAGAGCATAAATAATGGGCATTATGTACGCCCTTGCAGGCAGGGTTCAGAAAAGGGCCTTCCAGATGTATCCCTAAAAAAGAGGATGCATAGTCCGTCTCTGACCATGCCTTTGGCAACTCCTCCAAGACCCTGGCCAGTTCCTGATCGGGCAGAGAAATCAGCGTAGGGAGAAATGAGGTAGTCCCGTGTGCAAGATGAAAACCGATGATTTCCTGTATCGCCTCTTTCGTTGCTTCGGCAAAATCATATCCCCTGGCGCCATGAAGATGGATGTCAATAAAGCCCGGACAGACAATCTTTCCCCCTGCATCGAAAATCTCTGCCTTTTTAGGGATAAAGACCTCGTGCTCCTGGCCGATCGCCTGGATTTTCCTGTCCCTGATCAGGAGAGTGCCGTTTTCGATTTCCTCAAGGGGAGTAATGATTTTCGCATGAATGAGAGCCTGCATTGTTTTTTTTCTGTAAGTCCCCTAAAGCGTGGAAGAAATCACGCACTATGGCTCTTTTGCTGTAATGATCCTTATGCTGTAATGAGCATTTTGCAGCCTTCATGAGCATTTCGGATGGACAAGGATCTTTATGCAGGTCTGGTCATAGTTTATATGACAGCTTTCGCAGAAGATCCTTCCTGGCCTGCCGGTCTTTCTCCTGCTCAATCCCCTTTGGCTGATAGCCGTCGATAATCCCCATCACTCCCCGGCCCTGGCTGGTCTTTGCAATGATCACTTCGACAGGATTGGCAGTAGCGCAAAAGATCGAGCACACTTCGGGACAGGCTTTGATGGCGTTGAGCACATTGATCGGAAAGGCATCTTTAAGGAAAATCAAAAATACGTGGCCTGCTGCAATTTTCTCCAGGTTGCCGCAGGCAGCCTCCAGCAACTGCTGGTCATTCCCCTCGAACCGGATCAGGCAATCACCGGAAGCCTCGCTGAAAGCAAGACCGAATTTCGCCTGAGGGCAGGCGGTGCGCATCGTTTCGAATAAATCCTCCACGCTTTTGATAAAGTGCGTCTGCCCGAAAATAAGATTGCATCCTTCTGGAATGGATAGTGTAACCGTCAGGAATTCCATACCTTCCCCCCTTATCTCCTAAGTACCCTCTTTGTCCTGTTTCCTTCAACCACTCCACTGAATGTTCCGCTTATAAGCAGTGGGCGGTTAACCATTCATACAGCTTACTCTTTCCCATAGCCTACTCTTTCATTCTATTCGACGGACTTTGCAAATGTCAATGAGAAATTGTCAAGTGATCCTGATCTCGTTATAAATAAGTAATATAATGAAGATAATACTTATTTTAGGTAAAAAAGTATGTAAATTTTACTCCATTTATGAGAACAAAGTGGTATAATAAGATTTTAAAAGTTAGTATGAAAGACTAACGAGATTTAAAAAAAATCTGACGAAGTTTCGAAACGATCTGACGAGGTTTCAAAAAGGTCTCGAAAAGATCTGACGGAGTTTCGAAAAGATCTTGAAAAAACGAATCGGAAAGAGCTCTTGGTGATTAAGGAGAAAATCCCAAAAGAGCTCTTTCTGACAGGGGGAAAATAAACATGTCTTCTCTTCCAAGGCCTGAAAATCCAGATACCCTTATTTTGCCACCCCGGCGAGCTAAAGTCGCAGCAGAAACCGACGTACTGGTAGTCGGCGGAGGACCTGCCGGGATCGGTGCGGCCCTTGGTGCAGCCATGACCGGCGCCAAAGTGATTCTGGCTGAGCGGTATGGCTTTCTTGGCGGCAGCGCAACTGCCGCTCTGGTCACGATTTTTATGTCTTATTATACCCAGAGGCCAAGGCCGGAGAGACGCGGGGCAACCACGCTCTTTCCTACTGATCACGGTGGGGGAGAACCCGTTATTGGCGGTGTGCTTGATATCCTGGTAAACCGCATGGTCGAGCGGGGCGGGGCTATTCCCCCATCTCCCCGTACGGGTTTTGTTGTGCCGTTTGACCCGGAAATAATGAAACTGGTTGCCATGGAATTACTCGGTGAGGCCGGTGTTCACTTTCTGTTTCACGCGGTAGCCAGCGATGTTATCGGCGATCAGAGGGTGGAAGGCGTTGTTTTCGAGACCAAGTCCGGACCTCTTGTCATTAAGGCCAAAACCGTCATAGACTGTACAGGTGATGGGGATATCGCTGAGAGAGCCGGGGTCCCGTTCGAGATCGGGCGGGAAAATGATGGATCGGTGCAGCCTATGACCCTGATGTTTCACATGGGCGAATTTAACAGATACGCTTTTGAGAACTATGTGAGACGGCATCCTGATCAATGGCACGGTGTGCACGGCTTAAGGGATCTTATCCGCAAGGCGACCGATGCCGAAGACCTTGAACTGTCACGGGAAGATATCCTGTTTTTTGGTACACCCCATGAACGCGAGGTTTGTGTCAACAGCACGCGGGTGCTCGGTGTATTGGGTACGAACGTCTGGGACCTGTCCTTGGCAGAATGTGAAGGCCGCAGGCAGATGGGCCGGATTGCCGCCTTCCTGCGCCGCTATGTACCCGGGTTTGAAAATGCTTATATCGCCCAGAGCGGATCACATATCGGCGTGAGGGAAACAAGGAGAATCATAGGAGATTATCAGCTTACACCAGAAGATATCCTGAAAGCCAGAAAATTCAATGACGTCATTGCCCGCGGCTCTTATCCGATGGACATCCATAACCCGAAAGGAAGCGGGACCACCTTGAGGCATGTGGCTCCTGGAGAAGCATACGATATCCCTCTGCGCAGCCTTCTTGCCAAGGGAGCGGAGAATCTGCTGCTTGCCGGACGTTGTATTTCCGGAACCCATGAAGCTCACTCCTCCTATCGTGTCATGCCCATTGCCATCGCCACCGGCCAGGCCGCAGGTGTGTGTGCCGCACTCGCTGCCCGCACCGGCAGGTCTACCAGAGAGGTCCCTATCCTGGATATTCAGGATGTACTGATCATGCAGGGAGCCGATCTGGGTTTCGGAACCCTGGACAGCGAAGAACTGATCGAACACCAGAGCGTGGAACTGATCGAACGCCAAGGCGTGGAACTGATTTAACTCCAAAGACATCAGGCTGCTCATTATTCAGTCTGTCCGAAAAGGTCCCTTACCTCAAGCCCTCGCCCCATTTTTAAGAGAGAGGGCTGTGTGAGGTGACGGGGGAGAGGATTCAGAGCAGGGCAAACTGGCTCCCGGGCAGTTCCCGTGCGCTGTTAGCTGTTATGAGAAAACAGAAGCGGCTTCATTTATAACACCTCGCAATCATCGATGCTCCCATCATTTCAGACGAGATTTCGGAAAAGCCAGCCATGTGCAAATACTCCTCGTAGTGAGAAGAGGGGAGGGCGTTGTGGAAGTATCCCCTCGGAATCATAAAGTGTTTTATCATGAAATCCGAAATGAATCTTTCTCCTGTGCAGGAGACAACCATCAGAAGCTTTCCTCTCTTCCTCGTGCAGCGGCCCAGCTCTTTTGCTGCTATGCGGGGAGATGCAAAAGCATGAAAACCGTTCAGCGATATGCAGGCCGAAACGGTATTGTCTTTTATTGGCAAAGAAGCTACATCTGCCCGGATAAATACGACATTTCCGATTTTCAGCCTTTTGCAAAGACGCCTGGTAATGTCCAGCATCGAACGGGAATAATCAATTGCTAAAAATATGCTGTCTGGTAAGGCCTTGTAAGCTTCCACGCTCATGATGCCTGTTCCACAGGGGATATCGAGAAGAACGTCACGGGTAAAACCTGAAACTTCGTCTTTGATTTTAGGAATTTTATCGAGATTAACTCCCCAGACCAATCTCATGATGAACTTGCTCCTGACCCAGTTATTATACTTTTCTTCTGAAATCTCATCGTAGGAGTCATCCACCGTTTGCCCATCGTCTCCAATGAAATCGATAATTCCGTCGCTTACCGGATACGTATCTCCCCGCAGGTTCTCAAGATGATTACCCCTGATACTCAGCTCACTCGCTGTTTGAGGGCATTGCAGGTAGTTGACAACTTGGGTAATTGGCGTCGCTTCCATTGGATCGCTCATGGTTTTTTTCATAGTTTCTTGTCTGGTTTCTTGCACAGCTTCTTTCATAGTTTCTCGCATGGTTTTCTTCATGGTTTTTCCCTCCGATAGTAAAAAGAAAGAGCAGTAAGAATGAATCCATTAATGAATTATATATTCATTTTTAAAGCAAAAAAAATTTACCCGGAAAAATACCTTTTAAGCCCTGCCAGGTGGTAAGCAGTATAATTGCTCAAGATTGATGTGATCTTGTCAGTATCCTCATACGTAGCCAATATTTCTATGATATTTCTCAGGAAGGATTTATATATTAATAATAAAACAGCTCTTTTTTCTTCTGTTAAGACAAAGTTGCTGTTGACACTTTTGGCATGTTTTACTGCCAGCTCCACCATCATGCTTACCGTTTCCATGGAAAATCCCTCATACTGGGTCCCCTGTGATCTATCAAAAAGGATGATAGTTTTTTCCTTATTCCTTAAACAGAGGGCTAAAAGTTCATCTGAAATTTTAAAGTAAGCAGCATCTTTCTTGAGGGTATTGATATCCGAAACCCCACTCACAGCTTCCATCCTCGATTTCAGAAGCGTTCTTAGATTGTGTACAAAGTCGGGAGATATGATCGAGGAGAAGAGGTCATTTTTATTTTTAAAATACCGGTAAATGTTCCCCGTGGAAATATCAGCCTCCTGAGCGATCTTGGCAATGGTTGCCTTCTTGAATCCCATTTTTAAAAAGATTTTTAAAGCCGCTGCGGTAATCGCGTCTTTAATCTCATCCTTCAGGATCTGGACCATAATAGCCGGGACGACTCCTTTGAACATGTATCATAGCCGGAATAGCTCCTTAGAACAGGGCCATAGACAAAATGACTTCCTGGTCAGACACGAATAATGATTAATGAGTCATGAATAATGAATATATAATTCATTATTACTGGAATTCCGGAAAAAGTCAACCCCTATCTATTCCTTTTTTGTCAGATATTCCCGTCTTTCATCAGCGGGTTCAGGCAATGGAGCTTTTGAAATTTTTTCCTTGATAAAAAATCCAGAAGGTAATAAAATGGAAAACCATCCATGTTTGTATAATATCTTTACTGATCTTAACACATCATCGCCTTAAGTCGCGATTATTGCTGCATCCTTCAGGGGGTTTTTATGAAAAGGCTAAAACTGGTTCCATTGTTCCTGACTTTAATCTTCTTTGTTTCCTGCTCATTGGGGAAAAGACTTTTACATCCCGAGAAAACGAGTCCTGCTGAAACTGCCGCAGGCCAGAATGTCAAGCAAAAGGAGAGCGGCCCGCAGCAAGGGGCGGCCTGGGAAAACGATGCGAAATCTCACCTTCAGGCAGGAATTGCGAAACTGCAAGACCATGCCGATGAGGATGCTATTATGGAGTTCAAAAAGGCATTGATCCTGGATCCGCGAAGCGCAGACGCCTATTATTACCTTGCCCTGGCTGAACAAAGGATGGGTCACCTCGATGACGCTGTGGAGGGCTATCGTGCGGCCCTCAAAATCAATCCCGAATCCTACGGGGCGGTTTTTAACCTGGCGGTTGTCTATAGCCTTCAAAGAAAATATGATCTGGCCATGGAGCGTTACCAGGAGGCTTTGAACATTTTTCCTGATGATCCGGAACTGCATTACAATATGGCGCTTTGTTACGATCTGAGAGGCAAGGCGAGTAAAGCTATCCCCGAATACCAGAAGGCCTGCCAGCTTGATCCCCGGATGGTGGATGCATATTTGCAACTGGCTGCTCTTTACGAACGCCTGAATATGGATGCTGAGGCCAAAAACGAATACCAGAAGGTTTTAAAAATAGCCCCTGACCAGGAAACTGCCAAGAAGAATCTGGCCATACTCACCGCTGAGAAAGAAGGGGAAAAGGTTGCCCAAAAGGCTGATCAGGAAGGATCCAAAGCGGCAAAGCCCTCTGAGCCTGCCGCACCGGAGGAGGGCAAGCCGGGCATCTTCAGGTCTTCATTAGCCAAGCTCATTTCCTACCCCAAAAAGCTCTATAACTCGATCGGAGGATCCTCTGAAGAGTCAGAAACTGTCGATACGGCAAGAGCTGACAGCAGAGCGAAAAATTTCCGTCTATGCCTTAACAATAAGCTGGTTACCCAGAAAAAGGTGGCCTTTTCCAATAACGCTGGTGATAATACCATGACTTCCAAGCGATCCGTTGTTCAGGTTGGATATGTGCCCGGATTCTTGAACAACACGCAAGTCTATCTCAACCTTGGCTCGGTAAGCATGGGATTCGATGATAACATAGACATGGGTCCGGCTGTTAAGTTTGAAAAAGCCGCTGCATTTGCTTACGGTATCGGAGTCTCTTCGAGTATTTATAATCTCCCTCAAGCTCCCCTGGGACTCACCATCAACATGGATTTTTTGAGCTACTCTTCCAAGGGTGAAGGTAACAATTCGGGTAATAACGTTTCCGCCACTGCCGAAGTAACGGAATATCATCTGGCGGCAGATACTGTCTATCAGGGATTCAGCAAGTTTTCTCCTTATCTGGGTCTTTTATACGCCAAATCTTCAGGAAGTCTTAAACTGTCGAATCCTGATGTAACAGCGGATTTCGATGAAAAAAACCAATTCGGATGCCGGCTCGGCACCGGTTATAACTGGAGAGAAAATATCAAGTTAACTGCAGAATACCGGCTCCTTGATGAAAGCGCTTTATCCTTGTTGGTCAATTATACTTTTTAACCTTGTCGGTTAAGGGCTTTTTGCATATTAGAGAATAGCAGTTTTTTTAATACCTCGCCTTAATCAGTAAACCAGCCTGCCATCCCTTCGTGTGCCTGTAAAAGCAGGCACACTTTTTGCTTCTTACAGGAATACTGTAAATCTCTATAATCTGTATTTGGTAAATCTACATCTGTATTTAGTAAATCTACAATGGTTGAGAAAGAGAGCGATAGAGAGGTGTTTACTCCAAGGATCATGTTTTGGTTAGCAAATTCTCTTGTGGAAAGGAATGTTCATGCAGGCTACGCACCCGCCTTTATTGCTCAAGGTTATTACTGCCACGTATTTTTTTTTAACAATTTTAAGTCTTCTGTTTCATAATCCGGCCGAGGGTGCTCTTTATCCTCTGGCGGGATTCTTCCCGTTTCCTTCACTTCCCGCTCCGAACTGCCGACCCGGAGAGATCCTGATTAAATTCAAAGCGGGGACGCCACCTGCTCTCATAGCCGGTCTCAGTCAGCGATATGCTCTGAGGCAGGTCTCCAGCAGTCCTTACAGCGGCCTGCAGCGGGTTACGGCTACGGTCGCCGGTGACCTGGTCCAGGCACTGCGGCAGGAGCCTGGCGTTGCCTTTGCAGAAGCGAATTTTATCAGGAGGACTGAGGAGTTCATTCCCAATGACCCGCTCTATGGTCTCCAGTGGCATTTGCATGCCAATGGCCTTCCCCTGGCCTGGGATCTGTCCACCGGACAAAACGTTATCGTAGCTGTACTCGATACGGGTATTGCCTATGAAAACTACTCAAAATTCGCTCAGGCCCCGGATCTGGCCAACACATATTTCATCCCCGGCTGGGACTTTGTCAATAATGATTCCCATCCGAACGATGATAACCGCCATGGCACCCATATCGCCGGTATTATCGCTCAATCCACCAATAATCTCACTGGCGGAGCAGGAGTTGCCTTTCAATGCTCTCTCATGCCCATCAAGGTGCTGGACGATACGGGCTCAGGGGATGTTGCCACCATCGTTGACGGTATCTATTATGCGGTCAATAACGGCGCTCAGATTATCAATATGAGCTATGGGTCAATTGTCGATCCTTCGGCTACTGAGGAAGAGGCCATCAATTACGCCGTGGATCATGGGGTATTGGTTATCTGCTCGGCAGGCAACGAGGCCACCGAACTGCCTCATTATCCGTCTTCCTATCCAAGCGCCATATCCGTAACAGCCGTAGGGTATGATAACCAGTTTGCATCCGTCTATTCGAATTATGGACCTGATGTCGATCTGGCCGCGCCGGGCGGGGACCTTTCACTGGATCTTGACGGGGATGGAAATCCGGATGGCATTTATCAGCAGACTCATGATGGAAGGAACTTCCGGAGGTTTGATTTTTATTATGCTGAAGGAACTTCCAGTGCCTGCGCTTATGCAACAGGGGTGGCGGCACTGGTTTTATCAAGAGGCGGCGGAAAGCTTTCGGCGGCCCAGACCAGACAAATAATGGAAAACACAAGCATTGACATGGGCACTCCGGGATGGGACCCGTATTATGGATCTGGAGTGCTCAACCCTTATGAAGCCTTACTGGCCGTGGATGCTCTCCTCAGTCCGCCACTGGCCGTAACCCAGGGATTTCTTTCCCCCTTTTCAATGGCCTTCCAGCCTGCTTCCCTCTGGTCACAGGCGCTCTACCCCGCAGGAATCGGCATGGCATCATCGGCTTACACCGGTATCGCCGCCCCTTTAATCACCGGTATCGCGATCCCTTTCATCAACGATATCAATATCCCTCTGATCAATGCCATAGCTGGCGCTTCTATCAACAGGACCGCTTCTATCAGCAGGAATGCTTCGACCAACAGGACCGCCAACAGTCTCGCTTCAATCATCAATACCGGCAGCCTTATCGCCGGAGGCTCGAATGGCTATTATCCCTCCTCCATTATCGGCGGCATACAACAGGCAAGCTTGAGCGGGGCGGGCGTGCGGCTCAGTGGCAGTCAGAATTTTCTTGCCGCTCTGGCAGGCAACGGTTTACTATCGTATGGAACCTTGAATCAAACCTTGTCTGATCCATCTGCCCGGCTGGCAGCAGCGAATTATTCCTTCCCTGAATTTGTTCTTTCTTCAGGCAATTCTTTTGCTCCCGCTGCCGGAGCAAGCAGCACCTTGACCTATTCGCAGCAAATGCCGTTCATCACCCCGGGCAGCAGCCAGACAACAAACAACATATATGATATACTTTATTCGCCATATATCGCATATAACTTCGGCCTCCTGTGGCCGACTATTACGAGTACTCCTTTTCAAAAAGGCATATTCATCTATTGACAAAGTCTTCGTAGTAAATCATAAAAAATTCCCAAGGTTGACGAACATACTATCGAAGAGAAAAAGAGGACTTGAAATAGATCTCCTGAACAGGAGGCTCGTTATTTATGTACTGCTCTTGCCTTGCCGTTCATGAGATTCGTGCAATTCGTGCAAGAGGTGGATAGCTTTGCTCAGTTATCGTACGGAAGATTTATTCAGGTTTGCTTGGTTTTCCAAGGATAGCATAAAGGGAATTTATTCTAAGGAAAGGGGAACGATACCATGGAAATACAATTGAATGACGAGAATTTCGGGAAAGAAGTCCTGGAGTCGGAAATACCGGTTCTGGTGGATTTTTGGGCTGAGTGGTGCATGCCCTGTCGAGCCATTGCCTCCACAGTATCGGAACTTGCGGAGGAGTACGCGGGAAGGCTGAAGGTGGGCAAACTCAATATCGATATCAATCCCAAAACGACGGCAACGTATCAGATCATGAGCATTCCAACATTGGTGGTCTTTCAAAAAGGGGAGAAAAAGGAGCAGATCGTTGGTAATGTCCCCAAAAGTTTTATTGAAGATAAAATACGCCCATTTCTGGAATCCTGAAAACACTGCCCGTGATTTTAACCTGTAAGGCGAAGAATGATATTGCCAAGCCTTCGCTTTACAGGTTGCTGCTTCATTTGAAGAAATGTTTTTGGACACCAAGGTGTGGGGCAGCTTAACGCCGTGATACCGTGGCAGTCCTCATACCTTTTCCTCATTCATGGCAGTCTCTAAGGATGTATATTCGGTCGGGTATCCGCGCTATCCCCAATCTTGTGAGCTATCGAATCCCGGCAGTTCCTGGACGAGGACTCTATAGAAATCATCCTTTGCCTGCTGTTCGAGCCAGGGTTTATGCCCGCAATTTCTGAGCAGGATGAGGCGAAAATCCTTTAAAATGGCGGCAAGGGGATTTCTGACCCCTTCAGCCGGATGGGGATCATAATCACCATGAATCGCCACTACAGGGCAGTGGATACGTGTTCCCAATTTGAGGAGATTTCCACTCCTTCTCAACTGCGCGGCATCCTCCCACACCTTTTGAAAGATATTCCCCTGAATATCACCACCAGCGCCGGATTCCGTAGACTCGTCCATGACCGGACCACAGGCGCCGACCGGATCATAGTCGTCGACTGGATCGTAGGCGTCGGCCTTTGCCGCTAATGCGCCAAGCCTTGCCAGAAACCGCCCCTTGTCTTGAGCTGCCGGGGCCTCCAGAATCCGGATAAGGGATTGGTACTCTCTTCTTTCCTCCTCGCTGAGGCGTCTTAACCGTGTCTCCTGGAGCCTGGCCACATATTTTTCTTCAAAAGGACCGCTTGCGATGAGAACGAGTTTGCCGACGAGCGACGGATAGTGAGCGGCAACCAGAAAGCTGAGCCACGCCCCAAAGGAATAACCAGTCAGGGTTACAGGCAGGTCGCTGCTCTCTTGCAGGACTGTCCTGAGCTCTTCCACCTGTCCTTGGAGGGAATCCGCTGTTTGAAGCGGTTCCAAAACACCATGGACAGATGAGAGGTTTTTCGCAACCTGCGCCATCTCTCCCCATGCACCTGGCCCCCCGTGAACGACAGCGACATCAAAGGGTGCCTTACCGTATTTTCTGAAATGTATCATAAGTACCTGAAGTACCTTTAATATGTGATCCTCAGGATGAAATGGTCAGGGGTCAGTTTTTCCACAGCCCGTGAACATTGCACAAAGCCCTTGCCTTCAAACCATCAGTATTCGCAAGGCAGAACTCGGCAACCGGTTCTGCACCGGGTTTCAGCCTTTTTCCCATCACAATTTCACCATCCTTCACAAGCTGGATCATTTCGATATAGTGTTTTTCTTCCATCGGATGAGAAACGGAGCCCACCTTGACCCTGATACCGCCCTCGATCGCTTCCAGCACAGGAACATGCTTCTCCCTGCCTTCCTGCTCTCTTGTCTTCTCTTCAAAAAGAACCATGGGCTTGCCGCAGCAGACCAGTTCCCCCTTACCTGCCTCGATAACAGAAACGACATTTCCACAGATCATGCATTTATAAATCCCGTTTACCTTGGCCATTTCCTAACCCCTCCTTTTTACAGCCTGTCTTCTGAAAGCCTCAAGTGGTCGGTTTCCACTTCTGTGAATGCCTCAAAAATCTGTTTAACTCTCTGATTTTCAGACTCTGCCGCTGCCTTTTTATAAAACTCGATAGCTCGTGTTTCCCGTGCATGCGATTCTTCAAGGTTTTCCTTATTCAGTGTGTGACAAGAATCGTTTGCCTGAGGAATAGTGTCAATTTTCAGTATCTTTTTCCATACACTTGCATGCTCGGCTTCGACTTTGCCCAGCGCCTTGAAAAGAAGCCTTCCTTCGGAGTCATCAGTTTTTCTGGCAGCACAGAAATAGAATGCAGAATTGCTTATTTCAACCTGCAATGCGTACTCTGCATTTGCCCTGTCTTTCTCATTCAGTTCGACATCAAAGTCGGCCCTGACACTTTTCGCCTCTTTGATGTATTTACTCTGTGCGCCGCAAAAAGGGCATCTTGAAGGCGGTTCTTCACCTATATAAGGATCTGCACAGATACTACATCTCCAAAGTTTTATCATTTTTCTATCCTCCTTAAGGAATGCCCGATGATGGGTATTCGACTTTTATAGGTAATCAACTTTTACCAGGTATTTCCCACTTGTCAAATCTGATATTGCCTTCTTCGATGCCAATTTCGGCCAGAATACTCCTTATCGATCTGGTCATGGGAGGCGGGCCGCATAAATACCAGAGCTTATCTTCAGGTCCATGGATGTACTTCAATATCTTTCCCTTGTCAATATACCCATGTTCTCCATGCCATTGCGGATCATCGCGTGAAATACAATGGATGATTTTGATGTTCCCGTTATTTTCTACCATCCGGTCCATTTCTTCTTTATAGATGATGTCTTTCACGCTCTGGTTTCCGAAAAATAAGGTAAACCTGTTGGCAAGCTTTTTCACTACCGCATATCGAAGAGCACTCATGAAGGGGGTTATCCCTGACCCGCCGGCGACAAAAACGACATTCTTCTTCACCGATTCATCAAACGTATGCGCATTTCCCCTCGGGCCGTCGATCCAAAGTTTGTCACCGGCCGCAAGCGAAAACAACGCCTTGGTAAAAATGCCCATTTCCTTGATGGTAAGCTCAAGGTATCCGTCAGTCGGAGAGTTACTGAAAGTGAAAGGCTTTGCACCGCCGGGATAACCGGCGTTGTTGACAAAAGACACTAAACAAAACTGGCCTGAAATGAAACTGAAATCCTTTGGCTTCTCTATGCGGAATGTCTTTACGTCAGGAGTCTCGTCCTTGATGCCCAGGATGCTGCTCATGAACCGGCTTTCATTCAGTTCTTCAAATTGCTCCTTCGGAGCACCACATTCAGGGCATACCCAGTTTCCGGGAAGCTCACCCCATTTTTGGCCTTCTTTTTCTTCATCGTAGATATAGCCGCATATCCTGCACCTGAATTTCATCGTTTAACCTCCCGGCAATAATTTTATAATCCGATGTGCAATTCGAATAAAAGCCAGGGAAACCCCTGGCCCGAAGCATGGGAAAATGTTCCTTCGGTAAACCGGGAATGGTTTTTCCGGAATTACCGGTGTTTGTTCATCTTGACAGGAGCTTATTGCTTTTTAGAGGAATAAAAATATTATATGCTTTATCAGCTATAAGTCAATTATAAAATTGAGTCAGTTTCCAGGGTCCCTTTTTCTCGGACAGATCCAATTACCGAAGAGTCTGCAAATGCTGTGATCTATGTTTTGATCTCAAGGAGTTGTTAAAAAGGTGTATATGGTGAGCATCTATCTACGAAATGTTATGTAACGTTTATGGCATTCAAGGTTTGAAAAATATTCCTTTCCTCTTTATTTCCCACACCAGTGGATCTTCTTCAATAAAGGTATTAGGGCGAAATGGAACCGGCTCTATGCGGCTATCGATCTCCTGAGCTATTTTAGTCAGGCGGATGCGCTCATGAAAGCGATCACCAGTTAAATCAGAAGAGACAATAGCTACATCAATATCGCTCCATGTATTTTCAGCGCATCTGGCGTATGAACCAAAAAGGTAAGCGAATTCAACCCTAATTCCCTTTTCCTTTAACGTAGTAAGGAATCTTTTAACCTTATCTATTATTACATCGTTGACCTTAACCATCTGAAGACATCCTCTATCTGGTCCAGTTCCTTTTTTGTAAATTCATTAGTGCATTTTTTTCTGAAACTTCTTTCCTCATCAGGATATCTTGACTCAAGATTAAAGGTTGTAATCTTTATAAGATCGTCTCTTCGTCTATCCGATAAATCAATGCCTGACAGCTCTGCAAGTCTTTGCAGATTATGAATGTAAGGTGCATGTTCGCCTTTTTTGATTATGTAAATGGCTTTTAGAAGCTTCTCTAGAGCAAGGTGTCCAAAGAAAAGAGAATAGGAATAATCTTTCTTCTCATACAGATGCCAGGCTACCTGGAGCGCTTCTGATGCTTCCTCTATCCAATAGTTCCTAATCCTTTGAATATCCAAGCCGTTCTTTTCATTGCTGCTCATAAGGCATTCTCCCTGGAATTAATTTCATTATATTGGCTACCCAGGATTAAATCAAGAGGAAACATCTGTTCGGATAGTTATCCGGTGCCAGAGTAGGTGGGGTAATGCGCCCGTCAGTTCTGCGATGTGCTGTCTGCAATCTTTTTTACTCCCTTTTTCACTGCCCGATAGATCCTGGCGGGCCACAGCTTTGCCCCCTCCCCCCCGCTCTTCGCCTTGCACTTCAATCCGTTGATCATAATTTCCTAATTTGACGGAAAACCTCTTTTTATGATATGGTTATCTGATAGGATTGGAAAAAAACCATGATGAAGGGACCAGATACTATGGAAAACGCCGTTTGCTGCAATTGCCTGAAACCGCTTATGACCGGCGATGAGGGGCACCTGTGCGCCGAGTGCGCTGCCGCCGGAGAGCGGACAGGTGTTCATCCGGTCTGCGCGTATCATCCCGAGGCCGAAGCCGTTGGGATCTGCAAAAGGTGCGGTACGTTTATCTGCAGCGGATGCCTGCTTTACCACACTGATCCATCGACCGGAGAGATAAGCCACTACTGCCGGGATTGCTGCGAAAGGGTGGCAGATGCCAGCTACTATTGTGCATGGGAGGATAAATCCATCTTCTTTTACAAGCGATTCTGGATTACCTGGAGGGAGATTGTTCTTCATTCTCACGGGTTCTTCGATACGCTTCCCCGGACACCGGATAAAATGTCGGCCCTGACGTTCAGCTACCTGTCCTTCGCCCATGCTATCGTGCTCGTCCTTTTTTCCGGAACTTGGCTTCCTTCTTTGCCCGGACTCATGACAGGAACCCTGGGATTGATCGCTCTGGTCCCCTTGTGGTTCATTGCCGTTCCGGCTATCCTTTTTGTGAGCGCAGCATCTATTCATTTGGGGATACGGTTGCAGTTTAAAAAGAGAGACTTTCATCAAACCTTTCGAATCGTTGGCTATGCGAGCGCCACTCAGGTGCTGGGAGCGATTCCCGTCATGAATGCTTTCATAATCAGCCTGCTGGCGGGAACCCTGAATGTGTTCATTATCTTCAGCGGATTGAAGCGGCTGCACAGGCTTTCCACAGGCCGGACCATGCTGGCCTTTATTCTTGTTCCCTCTCTCATCGGCATAGCCGCGGCTCTTTTGGCCGTCGCGATAGGGATGATGATGCATATAAGGTAATATATGGCAATCAATGATCGTTCGTTTTTACCTCATAGCTGCTCTTTGCATCCTCAACGCAAGGCTATTGGCCTGTGTGTTCAGTGCCGTACTTCCATGTGCAGTGAATGCTCCACCAGGGTAGATGGAATCAATTACTGCCAGAATTGCCTGTCCACCCTTCACCGGCTTCAGTCAAATCAAGTTCCCCGGCATTACCGGCAGCTTTCTCTATCCAATCTTTTTCTGATCCTTGCAGGGGGGCTTTTAATCTGGGGGACCTTCTATCTTTTGGGAGCTCTATGGATTCGCCTCTGATTGCTTCAGAAACAGTGAACATTACTGCCTATCGGTATCCTGAGTCTATGCAGACCGCAGATATCCTGGACTGGGGATTCGGTCTTTATCGGCAGGCTCCAGGGCAGATCTGGCCGCTGGTCCTTTTGGGGAGTCTGCCTTTCGTCCTGACCTTTCTTTCTTTCTACTATTTTTTTGCCGTACTTAAATTTTCGCCACTGGCACTGACAAGCAGGGGGCCTTTCCAATCCATCTCGATCTGGTCTTTCTGTCTCACGGTGCTCTTTTTCTGGCGGACCGTCCTCCTGGGAGCCCAAACGGTCGCGCTTGACCGGATATTTACCGGCCGGCCCGCACCCGTAGGAACCTCGCTTCTTGAGGCTTTAAAAAAGGGGATATCCCTGTGCGCCTTTGCAGCAACCTGGGGCTCTTTTTTCGTCCTCTCGGCCTTCCTCCTCTTTATCCCTTACCTTGTGCTGGGAGGAGGATTTTCTCCTGCTCTTTCCCTGGTTACTCTGGAGGGGCTGCCTCCCCTGCATGCACTGAAGGCCGTTCGAAGCCGCATGCCGGGGTTTTTCCGGCGCTGCCTCGGCATTCATCTTATCATCTTCGTGCTCTGGGGAATGATAGCCGCTAATATTCTGATTGGCCTGTACTTTATACTCAGTATGCTCCATTCGGTGTTTGATGTGAATATCAGTTATTGGCAGAATTTTTTCAGCTTTTCCAACCAGACCTATCTTTATCTTGTCCTGGGCGTCAGTTTTCTGCTCACCGAGCCTTTGCGGGCTGCTTCCGGCTGGCTGTTGTACCACGACTGTAAAGTACGCAAAGAGGGCTATGACCTTCGGCAGATGGCAGACCGCCTGATAAAAAAAAGGTGTGACCAATGAATCCATTGAGCCGGACGAGCAGCCTGAGGGAGAAGAAAAAGACCTTAAAGAGAAGCACGCAAGGCACGGAGAGAACGAGGGTTTCATTCCCTCTGTGTATCTGTATCTGTATGGTTTCATTACTATTTCTCATTTCATCATTCCAAACGGGTACCAAGATGCAGAAAAATCCCTTGACCATGCAGCATAATTCCCGCTGTGCCTTTATATCTTTTTGGTTTCACTCCCCGACACTGGAGTGGCAAAATCTTTGCTCTCTCAGCCGGGAGGATCAGCTCAAAAGATCCGACCGCCTTCGGATTCAGCCAAAAATCCCGTTGATTCTTGAAAGAGACTCCGCTCCTTCCCTCTATGCCGAAGAAGGAAAAAAGGAACGTCAGGTTTTGCAGACCATTTTGTCCAGGCCGGAATTTCAGTATAATCAGATCAAGAAAGACCCGGTGCAGTGGCCAGTCCGATTCCTGAACTGGGTTTTCTGGTTGTTCAAAAAGATGGTCAGGTTTACAGCGAAGATCTTTAACACCATGGGGAACTGGTTCAGAACATCGACGGTCCGTCCAGGGCTGTTGTCCTGGGTTTCCAACCCGTGGAGTGTCTATGCACTGATGGCTGCTCTGGCCATTGCCATGCTGATTATTCTGGCCAAGTTCGGCCAGTCCCTCATCTGCAACCAGGAAGAAGGCGAGGTACTGCCTCCTCAGCATGCGGCTCTCAATCTGCCCGACTCCCTGAGAGAATCGCCCGGATACTGGGCCGGGCAGGCGGACCTTTTCATGTCGCAGGGAAAAACCCGAGAGGCATTCCGCAGTCTCTATCTGGCCCTCCTGGTGGGTTTCCATCGCCTTAACTATATCGATTTTCATCGCTGTCGGACCAACTGGAACTATTTGATTCAGTTTCGGGGAGAGCAAAAGGCCAAAGTCCTCTTTCGGGAGTTGACTCACAGTTTCGATCTGGTCTGGTATGGCCGTCATCCTCTGCCTCAGGCTGACTATCAAAGGTACCGGCAAGCGGTCAGAGGAGTCTTGAATGTCTGAGCCAAGGTATGGATTATTCTGGGGGTTTTTTTTTCTTCTCCTTATGCCTGCGATTCTGGTCATTCTTTTCTTTCCTGACCTTGTCTCAAGGAGCCAGTTTTCCTCTCCCTGTTCTACGTTTCGCAGCGATCCAAAGGGGAGTAAAGCGCTTTTCCTCTTCAGCCAGGAAACCGGATATGCGCCCGAAAGAATTACCCAGCCGGTCGATCAGACCCTGAATCCGGGTCTTTGCTTTTCCCTCAATCCGCATGGATTTTCGCAAAAAGAGAAGCTGAACACCCTGGCCTGGATTCATCAGGGCGGTACCTATGTTTTGGCCACAGATTCCGAGCACCCCCTCATGAACGTCTTTTCCCTCTCTTTCGTAAGGAACAGGTCCCGTGATGATCCCAATTCGTACCCTGACCCCTTGCTTTATCCTGAATTGGAGCCCTTCTCAAGGCCGGGAGGAGGTGCTTACCAGGTACCTGGCAGGCTCAACCAGCTTACAGGCGGACTGTCCCTCGATTTTGGGCCAGCCAGTATGCACTTTCGGCAAAAAAGAGGTACAGGGAATAGTACACCCACTAAAAAGGGAAGAAATTTTCTCTCGCTGTTCGAAGACCGCAAAGGGCCGCTTATGGTCATGGTCCGCTACGGCCAGGGCAATCTGATCGTTCTTGGAGATCCGCAGTTCTTTGGGAATCAGAATCTGACAAAGGGTGACAACCTGATCTTTCTCTCCCGGCTTCTGAACAGGTATGGCTCGGAAAATCTTTACTTTGACGAGTATCACCATGGATTTTCTCACGATCTGTCCATTCCCGGATATCTGTGGAAAAGGTCGTTTCAGTTTTTTCTCTGCCAGCTTCTCCTCATCGTCTTAAGCTGGATCTATCTCCATCGTAAGTCCTGGGGAGAGATAAACACGATTACGGCTCCCCGCCTGCGGCCTTCTTCCGATTCGATTAAGGCCATGGCCAGAGTTTACCAGAGGGTAGGGCTGGTTCCGGAAACCATCCAATGGCTCTATGACAACCTGATGCCTGATTCTTCCGCCAGAGCCGGCAGACAGGGCGAACCGGAAGCTTTCAGGGATCTTGAACTGGAGAGAGAAAAAACGAAATTGACCACCTGCAAAGAAGAAAAAGAGGGAAGGGGGAGAAAAATTCAGGCTGCCGAGGCGGTCCGATTTACCCAAAAATTAGTCACCTACAGAAAGGAAGTCTATGGAAGAGCACATCGTCAGTCACATGGCCAGTCTTAAACAGGCCATTGAGGGGGAGATGTCCAAGGTTATCATCGGGCAAAGAGAAATACTGGATCAGATACTCATCTGCCTTCTTTGCCGGGGGAACATGCTGCTTGAAGGGGTACCCGGTACAGCCAAGACCCTGATGGTCAGAATCCTGGCCAGAATCATTCAGGGCAGTTTCAAACGCATTCAGTTTACTCCTGATCTTATGCCTTCGGATATTACTGGTAATAATATTTTTGACCTGAGATCCAATCAGTTTTATTTTTCACGGGGGCCGATTTTTACCGACTTTCTCCTGGCCGATGAAATCAACCGGGCTCCTGCCAAAACCCAGGCCGCGCTTTTGGAAGCTATGGAAGAAAAAAAGGTTTCTATCGATGGAACCACCTATCCGCTCTCGCCTTTCTTTACGGTTTTCGCCACCCAGAACCCGATTGAATTCGAGGGTACCTACCCGCTTCCTGAAGCACAATTGGACCGGTTTTTTTTCAAAGTCAAAATCGATTATCCCGATCCGGAATCCGAATCTGCCATACTCGTGAAATATCACCAGGGCTTTCGCCCCGAGCAGGTGGAGAACCTGATCAGACCAAGGCTCAGGCTGGAAGACTTCGAGCTGGCGAAAGATGCCCTGAACCGGATCACGATTGAATATTCCCTGATCCATTATATCAGGGACCTGGTGAGGGCCACGCGAAATCATGCAGAATTCCTTTTCGGCGCAGGGCCCCGGGCTTCAATCGCCCTGCTTTTGGCAGCCAAGGGAAAGGCCCTCCTGTCGGATCGCACCTTTGTCACTCCGGATGACATTCAGTCCATGCTGTATCCGGTTCTCCGCCACAGGCTGGTGCTCGGGCCTGAGGTGGAGATGGAAGGCGTATCCGTTGAGGACATTCTTACGCGAATCATCCAGAGCATAGAGGTGCCCCGTTAAGTATGCTATTTACCATTATCTTCTCCTAGGAGGCTGTCGGAGAGGGAATGATATTCATCTCTGCGCAGACCCAATACGTGATTTTTGCCCATAGTGATACTGGTATCAGTGATGCAACTTTTATAAGCAAAGGCGATTTTGGAGCAAAATAAACCACCCTTTTCCCGCTTAGAAGTGCATAGCAACAAGCCGTAGTTTTATAGATCAGCACATGCAACCGCTTGAGGTTATAGGCTAAACATACCAGGCACCACTCACCTGAGACTGCCACCAGGCCTCGCAGGGAAAACTGCCGGAAGCCTAACACTTCCTTGATGATGCCAATGACCGGCTCCACAGCGCAGACCACCTTCTTTAGGTGAAAATCATTCTCTCGTCCCCTCACCATGCCCACGACCGCGTCCGGCCAAACCATCCGGACCTTATCCGCAGCCTGGCGAATCAGTTCGTCCCTGTGCGCCAGGATCAAGGTCTTACGCCTCGATCTACGGGCTAATTCGGAAAAGATAATGGTCTTTTCCCGCAGCCTGTAGGAAGCACGGCCAGAAGGCGCGTCAGTTGATTTGACAAATTAGATAGATATGGATAATATAGCTCAAAAAATTCAGATAACACCTAAAATCCTTACAAGAAAGAGCTGTATGACCGTATTTCCCATTCAGATCAAAAAGAAAATAAAGGGGCAGGTAAAAAAGGTAAAGGTCTGGAGGTACGACTTCCAGCTAAAAGGGAAAAGGTACCAAAGTCCAGACTTCAAAACCAAGACCGAAGCCAAAGAAGCAGAGGACAAAAAACGGGCGGAACTGACGACCCCCCAGATTACCGAAAAGACCTCTTTAACCTTCTTTGAGCTTGTGAACAGGCGGCTTGCCTATTTTGCAGGTCTGGTGCGCCGAAAAACACTTCCAGCAAATTCGATATATGGCCCGCAGATGGGTAGCACGATGGCATGATCTGCCTGCTGATAAAGTTACCCAGGTTGAGATAAGCCAATATGTCCAGGAACGAGCAAAAGCGGTAAGCATCCATGCTGGCAATAGGGAAATTACCCACCTGAGAGCACTTTACAATTGGGGGAAAAACAAAAGCCTCCTTTTACAAAAAGGCTGTATGAGATCCTTCTTCGTAAATGGAAGGAACGAGACAAAACCATGCCCTGGATATTCTGGCACGAGTACTGGGATCGAACAGGGGAGAAGAAACGCGGTCCATACAATCGCAGGTGGAGAATTATGAAAGTTCTTTGCCGGGAGGCAGAAGTAAAAGAATTTGGGTTTCATGCTCTCCGGCACTTGAGGGCCTCAATCATGGGCAACAGCAGCAAGGTAAGTATAGGAGCCATTCAGCGGATCTTATAGCGGTTTTCACTTAAGCGGACTACAATCACTGCCACTGAACCAGCAACGACAGCAGATTACGTGTAGTACATACGACTGCAAATCACTATAGGCCATGAGAGCCCAAGGACGACGGAGATTTATCTGCACAGCATTGGGGAGGCCGAGCGGGCCGCTATGGAGATATTTGAGGAAGAGAGTAATTTGATGATAGTAGAAAAAGAAGAGAAGGAATGCGAGATATGAAAGGGAGAATTTTTTCAAAATCAATTCAAGTCCCTGATAAAGTCCCTGATAAATTTTACCAGGGACTTATGAACCCGCTTATTAAGCGGGTTTACAGATAAGAGGTGTACAGTTAAGTATGCTGCCTACTCCAAGGACCTTGCTTTTCCTGAGTATTGGCCTCATTCCGCTTCTTTTTGCAGGGTTTCGTCCCAGTCTGGTCCCGGCCATCGCTCTTTACGATTTTCTGATTATCTTTCTCGGCCTGATTGACTATCTGATGGCCAGATCCCGCAAAGGGTACAACCTCTCGCGCGATCTTCCTCATACACTTACCCTCGGCCAGCCGAATGTGGTGGCCCTGCATATTGAAAACCGCAGCCAGCGCACACTTCGGCTTCAGGTGCGTGACGATTTTCCCCCCGCATGCGGAACCGATTTTCAGGACCTGCAGATCTCCCTCCCTCCTTTCCGGCATGAGCGTATCCGCTACCGGGTCTATCCCGGCCAGAGAGGGAATTACGAATTCGGAGATATCCATTTCCGGCTGATCGGCCCCTTGGGACTTTCCTTCTATCAGGGGAAAAAAGAGAGCAGGACCAAAATCACCGCCTACCCCGTGCTCCAGGACTTAAGAAGGTTTCGATTGCTCGCCCGCTACCCCCACTCTTTCGCCAATGAAGGACTTCATCTTTTGCGCAGGGAAGGGGAAGGCCGCGAGTTCCAGAAGCTGAGAGAATACCTGCCGGATGATCCTTTCCGGGATATAGACTGGAAGGCTACGGCCAGAAAGCAAAAGCCCATTACCAGGGTCCACGAAACCGAGCGCAGCCAGACCATTTATCTGTGCCTTGATGCCGGCAGGATGATGGCTACCCGCATCTTTGATGGGTCGAAGTTCGATTGCGCACTGAAGGCCGCCCTTATTCTGGCTCACCTGGCCATTCGGCAGGACGACCGGGTGGGTATGGCCGCATTCAGCAGCGGTCTGGATATTTTCCTGCCCGCCAAAAAAGGAAAGGCCCAGTTTGGCTATTGCCTGAGGCGACTGAACGGGGTTAATCCCAGTTCCACGTTTGTCGATTACCGCGAGTTCTTCCGCCAGTTTTTACTCAAAAAGGAAAGGCGCTCTCTCATGGTCATATTTACCGACTTTCTGGATCATGAAAACTGCCAGGGGCTGCTCGATGGGATCAGAATCCTGCGTACCAGACACCTGCCTCTGATCGTGACCATTCGCGACTGTGAGGTGGTGGCACTTCAGGAAAAATACCCCAGGGATGTTTCCGATCTGTACTGCATCCTGGCTGCCAGCGAAGCACTGAATGAACGCAAAGTCCTCCTCCAATACCTGCAGAGGGAAGGAATTCAGGTGCTGGAAGCCCTGCCTGAGGATCTGTCCGCAGCCACGGTGAGCCGGTACCTGGAAATCAAGAGAAAAGGAATGCTGTAGGAAAATGCTTCAAGAAAAAAGGAATGCTATAGTAAATGAAACTGCTCAGGAACTACATAAATTGTCGGCAGAGTAGGAAAATGCTTCAAGAAAAAAGGAATGTTATAGGAAGATGCTGCTCGGGAGTTCGAGGAAAAAAACAACGGCACTGAAACCACTCTAAGGAGAAGTCAATGGGGTGCTTGAAGTCAATAGGATTGAACCAGTTAGGGAGAAAACAATGGACCTGAACCGTTTCATTCAGGAGCGTAAGACCAGGTGGGAGGAACTGGAGAGAATGCTTCTCAAGATCGAGCGGGCCGGGATCTCCTCTTTAACTCTCGATGAAGCCCGGCATTTTGGCCGCCTGTACCGGTCTACTTCCTCGGATCTGATTCAGGCGCGCCATATTACGGCCAATTACGAGATCCTCCACTACCTCAATAGTCTGGTAGCCAGATCTTACGGACATATCCATGAGGGCAGCACTTTTCGTTTCCGGGATATCGTTCTTTTCTATCTGGAGACTTTCCCCAATCTGGTCAGAAAAAACTGGTCAATGGTTTGCCTGGCTCTTCTTACCCTGTTGATCGGATTTTTATTCGGATTCAGTGCCCTGCTTCTGGACCCGTCCGCCAGCGTATACCTCATTCCCAGACAGCATCAGGAGATCGTCCCCGGCCAGCGGGTGAGAGATATCGAAGAGAGAAAACAAATCCCTGAGGCTGATCAGAGTGCCGCTTTCTCCAGCTTCCTTTTCACCCACAACCTGGAGGTGTCGTTCATGGCTTTCGCTCTGGGAATCACCTGCGGTCTGGGCACTTTGGTCATCCTGTTTCTCAATGGCCTGATGATCGGCTCCCTGGCCGCTGCCTATTCCATCGACGGCGTCTCTCTCTTTTTCTGGGCCTGGATACTGCCTCATGGAGTAATAGAAATTACCTGCATGGCTATTGCCGGTGGAGCCGGACTTATTCTGGCCAGAGGACTTCTGGCACCAGGCAGATCTTCGTGGAGGCTGGCCCTGTGGAGGGAGGCAGGGTGCGCGGTCAAGTTGATTCTCGGTTTAATTCCCCTCTTTATCACAGCCGGAATGATCGAAGGAACCGTCAGCCAGATTCACGAACCATACATCCCCTATTCAATGAAACTGCTCTTTGCTCTGGCTATTGGCCTGATCCTCTTTTATTATTTGTGTTTTTACCGGTTCTAAAGGGGAAGAAGCCCGTGAATAGCGTGAACAGCAGAAAGGACATATCCCCGTGAATAACCTGTATACCATCACGACACCGGAAAATGTCGACTTCTCCTTTCTCATTGCCGGCTATGGCAGCAGGCTACTTTCCTGGATCATCGACCTGTTATTCATCGCCACCCTTATCCTGGCTGTCAGCTACCTGGCGAATGTGCTGATTCCCATCGGTCAGGGAGTCTCTTCCGCTTTGGCCCTGGCTGCCTTCTTTCTCATAAATTGGGGATACTTTGTTTTTTGGGAATGGAAAACCGGCGGACAGTCACCAGGGAAAAAGCTCTTCCATCTTCGGGTTATCCAGAACAATGGGTCGAAGATTACCCTGTTTCAAAGCATGATCAGAAACCTTTTGCGCATTATCGACAGCATGCCTGTTTTCTATCTGGTCGCTTTTGTCAGTTCGTTTCTTTCTCCCCAGCTTCAGCGCCTGGGAGACCTGGCCGCAGGCACCCTGGTCATCAAAGAGGAAAAAAGGCCAAGGCCGGAAGTCATTTTGCCCGAATCCCAAAGGTACAACAGCTTTCTGGATGATCCTTATCTTGCCGGGAAGATTCGAAGTCAAATAAACCTGGAGGAGCGGGAAACACTGATTACGATCTGCCTGCGGAGGGAGGAGTTGTCCATCCCTGTACGCCTTCAGCTCTTTTCGGATTTAGCCGGTTATTGCGAAAAGAGGTTAAAAATCGATCGCCCCCCATCCCTCAGCCCCGAAAAATATATCTTGAATATCACTGCCATCCTGGTGCGATAAGCCGCATCCGGCCTGGCCGGTTGCATGCTCACTAATCGAAGTGCAAAAAGGAGGTCGGTTGCTAATTATCACAGATAAGTTATTGTTCAATCTTACCGCTCCGCCATGGCCGGGCAGGCGTTATAATCAGTCTGGCCGCTGCTCAAGGCAGCGGCAAAGGCCATGCAGGACGCAAAACCACATTCCCTGCAATTCGTCCTGGGAAGCTGCTTGTAAATTTCCAGGACGGGTGGAGGCTGATATTTCGTATAATCAGGCTCAATCGAATCCTTTTTCACAAAGAGGTCATTGAGGAAGTCCATCAGTTTCTGAATGAAACCTACTGCCTCATCACGGTCATGAAAAGGGGCTGTTATGGCACGATCCGGATAGAGGGCACAATGGTATCCATCCAGTAAAAATATAATGTAGTGCGGCTTATCGAAATATCGAACGTTCTTAAAGGGATGGGAATCCGATCTTTGACGTATGACTGCATTGATGTAAGGAAATAATTCGGAGACATCTGTATCCAGCCGGAATTTCGCAACCCACTGCTGGCTGCCGGTATGGCACTCTGGAATTTTTAATGACAAATCGGAATAGCTTTTTACATACATATGACCTCTGCCTCCATACTTTTTACCATGGCTGATAAGATGATGACCATGGCTCATACGATTATTGCCGTAGCTGCAAAAAGGGGATCAGGACCCCTTTGCTTCTTTATCCGCCTTTTTGTTTTTGATGCGGGCATCCCGGACCTGCGCACCAACCCTGCCGGCAGAGACTGCCATCACGATAGATTGCACTGCGCTTATTTCATCATCGGTTATTCCCTCTTTCCTGGCCACGCCAAGAAGGTGTTCGATTCAGTGGGAACAGCCGAGTGCCATCGCTGTGGCAAGAAAAAGCAGGCGTGTTGTTTTGGGTTCCAGAATTTCATTGTTCTGCACTGATACATGGAAATCATGAAAGGCTTGTTCCATTTTTTCCGATGACATGATCCGCCCTCCTTGTACACCGTGGCGCAGGCAACTGGTGCGTTTTGGTTTTCACCTTCTTACTGAGAGTCTTTCCCTCACATGGAAGTGCAAAACGGTAAAATAATCCATTTTTTAATTTTACTACAGCTACTGCCCATAAGCAATGATACCATATTATTATATCAACTTCCCTTTCTGATAATTTCTCATATTCCTTTTTGAGGATCAAAGCATCTTTTTTGTTGTTGATGGCATAGTTAGTTATTGCTATAATTAGCTAGAGTTAAAATCTATAAATTTAACTTTAATAAAAAATGTAATTTATTAAAGTTATATATGCAAGGAACATTTCTTGAGGCTTAAAAATATGGAAAGTGAATCTAAGGATAAGAGAAAAAAGCGACTCATTATTCTGTTTCTCGTTCTGATGTTGATCAGTATCACATTGAATTACTCGCATATTACCTTCTTGAAAAATTGGCACTGGGAACATGAAGCATTACACGCTGCTCTGGAAATTTTTGGAGCACTATCGGCCATCTTAATGGCACTGGTGCTGCTTCAGCGAGAACAGCACGGGAGCAGGGGAAGATTTGTCTTTATTGTTCTGGGATTTATCAGTATGGGTATTCTCGACACTTTCCACGCGATTTCCCAGCCGGGAAACATGTTTGTATTTTTTCGCAGTATGGCAGGTTTGAGCGGTGGTCTTTTCTCCTCTCTCATCTGGCTGCCCGGCTCTGTATACGACCGGTATATTCCCCAAAAAAAGAAATGTATCTGGCTGACGGTTACCTTATCCCTGTTGTTGGGAATTTTTGCATCCATATTTCCCGAACATCTGCCTAATATGCTTAATAGGGGCATGTTTACTACAACCGCTATCCTGGTTAATCTTTCAGCATTCGTGTTTTTTCTCTCTGCAGGATTGTATTTTATTCGTGATTTTTACCGTTCATGTAGTATGGAATCTTACTTATTTGCCTGTCTGAGCGTGTTTTTTGGTCTGGCCAGTCTATCGTTTTTCCCTTCTATGCTCTGGAATGGAGAATGGTGGGCCTGGCATCTGCTTCGTCTGGGAGCTTACACACTATCACTATGGTTAGTGGTTCACTGGTATGTAACCATGGCCTTCGAGCAAAAGCGGGTGACGGAGGCGCTGCAAAAACGGACGTACGACCTTGATGACCGGGTCAAGAAGCTTGATTGTCTTTATGCCATTTCTCGGCTCATGGACAGGCAGGATGCTTCGCTGGAGGGAATATTCCAGAGTATTGTCATGATTATTCCTTCTGCCTGGCAGTACCCGGAAATCGCCTGTAGTCGGGTGATTCTGGAAGACCGGATCTTTACATCGGACGATTTCCAGGAGACTGTCTGGAAGCAAGACTCTGATATTATGGCCTATGGTGACAAAATCGGCACCCTGGAGGTCTTTTACCGGGAAGAAAGACCGCAAAGCGATGAGGGGCCATTCCTGACAGAAGAGCAGCACCTGATTAAAATTATTGCCGGCCGGTTGGGAGAATTCACTGAACAGAAAAGAGCGGAGGAAAAAATCAAGAACCTGGCCAGGTTCCCTTCGGAAAATCCGTTCCCAGTACTGCGTGTTGCCAGGGATGGCAGGGTTTTGTATGCCAATGGCGTCAGCTTGCCGCTGCTCGCTGAATGGAACAGCGGAATTGGAGAGTTGATGCCGGATACCTGTTACCGGATGATTATGGAGGCCATGGATTCCAATCGAAACATAATCGAGGAATTTACCTTTTCGGACAAGAAGGTCTTTTCATTCGTGATTGCGCCAGTATCCGGTACTGATTATGCCAATTTATACGGAAGGGATATCACCGGCTGCAAGCGTTCGGAGGAGGAGTTAAGGAAATACCGTTCTCATCTCGAAGAACTGGTGAGGGAGCGTACTTCAGAATTACAATCCGCGAATGAACGACTTCAGCAGGAAACGACCGAGCGCAGGAGGGTTGAAGAAGAATTACAAAAGGCTCAAAAGCTCGAATCCCTCAGCGTCCTGGCGGGCGGCATCGCTCATGACTTTAATAATCTCTTGGCTGGAATCATCGGGAACCTGTCCCTTGTAGAGAAGTATGCAAAATCGGGAACCTCTATTTTTCATGCCTTAGGGAATGCCCAAAAAGCGTGCTACCGGACAAAAGGATTAACCCATCAATTACTTACCTTTTCCAGGGGCGGAACTCCGATAAAGAAAATCGCGTCCATCGCGGAATTGATGCAGGAGGCAGTGAACTTCTCTCTCAGAGGTTCGAACATAAGGTGTGATTTTGCTCTGGCAGATGCCCTCTGGCCGGTTGAGATTGATGAGGGTCAGATAAGTCAGGTTATCAATAACCTGATTATCAACGCCTGCCAGGCCATGCCCAGGGGAGGGACGATCAGATTGGGTGCTGAAAATATCACTCTGGGGACCCAGGATATTTTGCCGCTGAAAGAAGGAAAATACGTCAAGGTATCCATAAAGGACCAGGGGATGGGCATACCCAAGGAGTATCTGTCGAGGATATTCGATCCGTATTTCACTACCAAGAAAACAGGAAGCGGCCTGGGGCTGGCTATCAGTTACTCAATCGTAAAAAAACATGAAGGATATATAACAGCAGAGTCAGAGTCTGGAGATGGAACAACTTTTTATCTCTACCTTCCTGCCTGCGAGAAGGAAATTTTTGGAGTGGAAGATATCGTTGAGGAAAAGAGCCTTACCGGAGGCAGTGGAAAAATTTTATTCATGGATGATCAGGAGAGCCTCAGAGACATGGTTGGGGAAATGCTCGTTTATCTCGGATATGAGGTTGTGCTTGCCAGAGAAGGTGATGAAGCCGTTGAACTCTATAGAAAAGAAAGGGAATCAGGCCGGAACTTTGATGTTGTTATATTGGATTTAACCGTACCTGGCGGGACGGGAGGAAGAGAGGCTGTTCAAAAGATGCTGGAGATCGACCCGGAGGTAAAAGCGATCGTATCCAGCGGATATTCCTATGATCCGATTATGTCCGAATATAAGACCTATGGCTTCAGTGGGATGGTTGTCAAGCCCTATGAGGTTGAAGAACTCAGCAGGGTGTTGAATGAGGTTATGGCGGGAGGGAGGGGAAGTCTTGCGCCGATAAGAGCCTGAAAACCCAAGGTAAGGTAAAAAGGCACGTCATGCTCGGAGGGCGGATTCTCTCAATGTCTTTTCTTTGAGATAGAAAATCCCCGCTCCCCCTTTACGAAAGGGGGAGTCCGGAAAACCGTTATAAAGATCAGGGAAAGGGTGTAGCCGGCAGAGCATTCACTTTTCCTGCCGCTTCTATTCCGTCCATAAGGGCATGTCCCATGAGGGAATACTTCCAGGCGCCGTACCTGCCGACCGAGAAAATATCCTGATCCCTCAGATAGTGCTGAATAACGGGCAGGGCCTTCTGGCGGTGAAGATCAAAGGTAACATAGGCATAAGGGATATCGAAAGAAGAGTGTGAGATAATCCGGTCGTTCTTCCTGAGCAGACCGCACTCAGTCAATCTGGACTGGACCAGCCGCAGCATCTTGTCGGAATTGATCCTTTCTGTGGGCAGGTGGGAAATCTCCACGTATAGCGAACTTGTTCCCTCAGGGGCGGCACCTGAGGCAAAATTCGAGGGAAAGCCCACTCTGTAGAAGGGGTACCGATTTTCCGGGAAATAGATCCAGTGCTGGTCCGAGATCTTCTGCCGGTCCACTCCCAGGTTAAGGCAAAAGACCGAAGCATAGCGCAGGTTTCCGGCTATGGATTGTATTTCCGGCGGTGCATCGGCTATTATTTTGACTACCTCCGGCAGGGGGATGGAGGAAATCAATTGCCGGTAAGAGACCGATTGGCCATCCTGAAACCAGACCCTTTTCTTATGGGTGTCGATTTTAACCGCTTCCATGCCTGTACTGACCTTGCCGATCAGAGGCAAAAAAGCCCGCCCGAAAACTTCGATCCCTCCCTCGACAGGATAGTAGAATGACTGGCCGTATTCCTGATGGTTCTGGTTAAAGCAGCCCCGCACTACGCCTTCGAGATTGGGGAGAGGGATCAGGGAAGCAGCCCATTCAGAGGTCATCTCCGATGGAGCTACGCGCCATATCTTGCGGTTGTAAGGCAAAAGGAAATGTTTTGCCAGCCCCGGGCCGAAATTTTGGATCACCCAGTCTTCGAAGTTTTCCGCAGGCCGGGTAATAGGATATTGCTGATGAGCGCGCAAAAGCCCCAGCAGGCATTCACAGGCAATTTTCTGCGGCAGGCCATGGAGATGGGCCTGGAACGGGTAGGGGAGATACGTTTTTTGGGCATAGATACTGGCTCTTCGTCGATGTGAAACCCAGGGGACACGGCAGACAGCCTCGATCAGATCCTTGATCCGGCAATCGTTGAAGTGAAGCAGATGGCCAGCGAAGTCAAAGGTAAATCCGTCATGGAAGAGGGAGCGGCACAGCCCGCCGACCTGCTTTTCTTTCTCGAATATTTCATACGATTGCTTCAGATGGTAGGCGGCACTCAGTCCGGTCAGACCCGCCCCAAGGATCACTACTTCAGTAGACATAGTCACCTCCGGTTAATCTCATACCTCGTCCGTAGTATCAATCGTTATCTTTATTTATTATATATATTATCTTTATTATATATAATAATATCAATCTCCTGCACTCTAATGCCTCTACCCGCTGGCCATCAGTGTGTCAGACGGAGCATAGGCTGGTGCCTTGATTTCCTCAGATATACTTTCATCAATGAACATCCTGTGCCACAGCTCCAGAATCAGAAGAGCCCAGATGCGGTGGCTGTGATCATTCCTGCCGAACATATGGCTGTCCAGGAGGCGATTTACTGCCGTCCGGTTGAAGTAGCCTCGCTGAATGCATCGTGAATCCAAAAGAAGGTCATAGGCCATCTCCCGCAGATCCTTCCGCAGCCACCGGGCAATCGGCACACCGAATTCCATAGCGGGGTGATAGAGAATCTCCTTCGGGAGGAGGCCCCGTAAGGCTTTCCTCAGCAGGAACTTGGTCTTGAGCACCCTCAACTTCAGATTGACGGGCAGGGAGGCGGCAAATTCAATCAGCTTATGATCGAGAAAGGGAGACCTGACTTCCAGGGAATTGGACATCGTACCTGTATCCATCTTGACCATCAAATCATCAGGCAGGCAGGAATGCATATCAAGATAGAGCGTCCGGTCCAGATGGTTATCCCCTTTGGCCCTGTGGTACGCTGTTGTCAAGAGGTCGCCGGAGTCCAGGCTTTGGAATTTTTGCCTCCAGTCTTCCGAGTACAGTGACTCTTTGCTCTCATTATCGAAAAGACAGATCCATCGTACATACCTTCGCTCCGGAGTATCACCAGCGGCAGCCATAAAGCGCTTCAGCCTGTGGACAAAGCTCTTGTGCTCGATCCTGTCTGGCACAGAGCGGTCAGTTCGCGGCCAGACATTACGAGAGATGTACTTTGGGAAAAAAGCCGTTGAAGCGATCAGGCGCTCTGCCAGGTAGCGTTCATTTCCGGCAAAGGACTCATCCCCTCCATCCCCGCTCAGCACAACCGAAATCTCCTGGCTGGCGAATTGGGCCAGATGGAAAATGGCTATGGCCGAGTAATCGGCAAAAGGCTCATTGAAGTGCCAGACCAGTTTGGGCAGAACCTCGGCCGCTTTCGGTCGAACGACAAGTTCATGGTGTTCCGTATGGAAGAAGTGCGCAACAGCTCGTGCCTTGAGCAGTCCATTCCATCCGCTTTCTTGAAAGCTGATGGAAAAGGTTCGAACCGGCTGACTGAGTAGACGGCACATCATGGCCGCCGTAGCACTGGATTCAAGGCTGCCGCTCAGCAGGGCTCCTGCGGGTACATCGCCTCGAAGCCTGATCCGTACGGTTTCCTCAAAAACCTTCAGGAAGTGCTCTTCATAAGCCTGATGATTCGGTAAAATCAATTTGGTCCGATAGTCCAGATCCCAGTAGCGGCGGACCCGTGCCTCTTCCCTTTGCCAGACCAGAATGTGACCGGCAGGCAGTTTGACGATACGCCGGAAGATTGACCGGGGAGTCGGAATGTAGCCGTAGGTCAAAAAGTGATGGACGGATTCAAGATCCACTTCTTTCGGGAAATGTTTATCCTGGAGGATCGATTTTATTTCAGAAGCAAAGAGAATCCGATCATTGGTCAGGGAAAAAAACAGAGGTTTCCTGCCTATCCTGTCCCTGGCCAGTAAAAGACGCTGCTCGCGGCTGTCCCAAAGGGCAAAGGCGAACATCCCCCGCAGGCGGCAGACACAATTAACGCCGAATTCCTCGTAGAGGTGCAGGATTACCTCCGTATCCGTGGCCGTCCGGAAGCGGTGGTCCAACAACTCCATGTCTTCTCGAAGTTCCTGGTAATTGTAAATCTCTCCATCGAAAACGATCCAGCAGGATTGATCCTCGTTAGCCATGGGCTGATGCCCGATGGGGCCGGGACCTGCGATGCTGAGCCTCCGGTGCCCCAGGCCGACATTCTGCCGCACCCATACACCCTCGTCATCCGGCCCGCGGTGCTGCAGGATACGGGTCATGCGGCGCAAAAGATCAGGATCTATCTGCTTTTTCAGGTCAAAGTTTATCTGTCCGCAAATACCACACATAAAGGGTATCTACCTATTCTCTTATATAATATTATATAAGTATCTATAAGTCGAAGCCGGCGGTTGGAGGTCGGAAGTCAGGAACCAGAAGACGGTCCTCGATAGTGATCAAAACCTTCCACGGCATCTTACTTTATTTGCTTGTATACATCGAACAACACACCTTTTAAAAGGATTAACGTAGTGGCTATCGAATATGAGTGAGCATATTTCAATCAGCTTTGATACGGTTACTTTATTTCAATCAGCTTTGATCCGGCAGAAAACATCTGCAAGGCCCGGTGCAGATCTTTTGGGGTGTCGATGTCAACCCACTGGTGGTGACCGGTCAGAACCGGAGCAAATTTCACGGCTCCCTCGGCCAAAAGGTCCCTGATCAGTATTTCGTAGCTGTTCTCTGTCGGGCCATAGTTAAAATATAAATTAAGACGGGGTATGAGCTGCCTGTTCAAAAAATCGAAAGACAGTTTATAGGCATTTACGGTTTTATATGCATTACTGAGGACCTGATCCCGCTCCCAATCCAGGATCATCCGGTCCACCATGCCGTCGCTGTTTACGAAGACTATGGTACCACTCATGAACTCGGGATTAAACCTGTCAATGACCATGGCGTTGCGGTGCGGGCAGACGATCAGGTCATGCACGATCTCTTCCTCCATGAAAACATCAGCCTCCAGAAGGAGAATGTCCGAATAGAAAAATCCCTGGGCATACCACAAAGAGGCGATATTATCGGTATATTCATAAAGGGGGTTTTCAACGCAGGTGACCTGCAGACCCCGATAATGAATACCGATTCTCCGGCGGATGGCGCCTCCCAGATAGCCGATTACGATAACCACGTATTCGATCCCCTGACTGGCAAGAGTCTGTAAGAGATGATCGATAGGGGT
The DNA here is from genome assembly GCA_040752695.1 of bacterium. Taxonomy (GTDB): domain Bacteria; phylum SZUA-182; class SZUA-182; order DTGQ01; family DTGQ01; genus DTGQ01. The sequence goes on along the minus strand of JBFMGO010000003.1, from coordinate 46,862 downwards.
TGTCTCGGCTATGGGTATCAGGCTTTTGGGTGTGGTCCGGGTCAGGGGAAGCAAACGGTTTCCCTGACCCGCTGCTAGAATGATCGCGGTATCAACGGCCATACATTTCTTCCTTTCATATAATTTTTATCGTCTCATCGGATATTTTCAACAATCCCAAAATGGAAAAAAAGTGCACCCTTCATGGAATATGCACTCGCCTCATATGGGGGGCCGGAAAATTCATGTGTGGGGGGATGGCCGGAAACCGGCCTTTGGTCGCTTCCAGAACACTCCCCGAAAAGAGCGGGCCTTATATTTACCGGTGGATATCAAAGAAGTAAGAAGCCGAAAGATCATTTTTATTTCCAGAAATAAAAGGCAGTAAACTGAAAAACGTCTATTCCAACGATCCTGGAGGTGCGAAAAACGGCCGCAAAGGGGGGGAGAGAGACTCTTTTTTCAAGGGGGAGGTGGATTCGCCCTCTGTCTCTCCCACAGCGCGGCTCAGAGTGTACGGCTATGGACTTCGTTATGGGATGGACATTTATGGTCGATTTCAGGAAACCCGAACAGGAGGAGAAATGAAAAAAGGTCTGCTGCTTCTTTGCTGCCTCATCGGACTATGCCCCCTTTTTTTTCCCACACATTCCCACGCCCTCATGCGAAGAACCACTCTGTCTTCCCTCATTCATAAAGCCAGGCATATCTGCTACGGGCAGATCGTTGATTTTAGCAGTGAATGGGATGCAAACAGGACCTCTATCTCCACGACCGTGAAACTTTCGGTCCTCGAAAACCTGAAGGAAACGGCACCTGTTTCTTTGAGCTTCACGGTACCGGGAGGATGCGTGGGCGAGGTAGTCCAAAGAACTTCGAACAGCCCGTGTTTTTGGCAGAATGAAAGAGTCGTTGTTTTTGTAGATGCCGGATTACGGCTGGTGGGAGGGTTTCAGGGTAAATTCCATGTGAATGACAGCTTCGTTATCGAGAGAGGTTTGCCGATAGCTCGATTCCTGGCTGAAATCAGGGGCGTCCAATCCGGTACTCAAAGAGGTGATTTTTCTCCTCGCCCTGTTGAGGAAGCGGGGATTGATTCTTACACGTACGGCTATTCCGTTTCCCCCTATCACTGGTGTCAGGAAAATCCGATGGGAGAGGAATTTTACATCAATGCCGAAACCACCGAGAGTCAAAGATCGGCCTGCCTTGGTGCAGCAGATACCTGGAATTTAAGTGGCGCCTGCTTTCAATTCATGTATGGCGGTATTTCTCAAACCTCTGGCACCGCCTATGATGGAACCAACATCATTTACTATGACAACAATTTAGATGAACAAACCCTTGCCCAGACTACCTATTGGTACAATACCTCGTCAGGCTGCATGCTGGAGGCTGACTGCGCGTTCAACGACCGAATATCCTGGAGCGTATCAGGAGATGGAGCCGATTACGATATCCAGACCTGCATGCTTCACGAATTCGGGCATTACCTTTCCCTGGATCACAGTAAAAATCTGGATGCCATCATGTATCCTTATTATTCAGGTGTCAGAAGGTCCCTGGCAGAAGATGATAGAGCAGGTATCATGGCCATATACGGCAGATGCAATACAGCAGGAGAGCCGACATGGAATTCGACTTATCAGTTGACCATAGGAAAATCCGCTGAAAATCTTGCCCTCCTCAGGGAATACCGGGATCAGGTTCTGATCCGAAATCCGAATGGGAAGTATCAGATCAAGTGCCTTTACTCTCAGTCGAAGGAATTGCTCCAGATCTTAAGTTCAAACCCTCAATTTATCGTGCAGGCCCAGCGGCTTATTGAAAAAAACCTGCCGGAAATACAAAAGGCGGTCAACCGCCAGCAGGCGGTTTTACAGGATCAGGACGCTGTCTACGCTTTTTTGGATGGTCTGGCATCTTCTTCAAGATCCCCGAAAATGAAAATCTGGCTTAATGGGCTGAAAAGAGAACTCAGCCGGTGCCAGCAGATCGGGAAGAAATTCTACGGCTTTAAAGTAGGCAGAGAATCCCTGCGCGGCAAAGTGAGAGGCAGGACCGCTCCGGTATCCAGCCCTAAAACCGGCGATGCCGGTTGAATGAAACTCCTATAGAATGAACCCCTATTGGATGAATCCTTATTGGATGAAACCCCTTGGATGAATCCTTATTGGATGAAACCCCATGTGAGTAAGGTAAGTGTACCCCCTTGAGGGCTGAAAAACAGTGCTTCCTCATCCCGTCCTCTCCCTTTTTGAGGAAAGAGGGCGGGATGATGGGAACAACTTACTCTATGAGGGGAGTATTTCCCGTTTTCACGTTCCTTTTTCGCCTCGACAATATCATGATCTCGTAATCAATATCATGAGCTCATGATCAATAACAACGCTTATAATCAATATCATGAGCTTGCAATCAATATCAAAAGCTCGTAATTATGAGCTCGCAATCATGAGTTCATATGCAGCGTTCTTCGAGGCTATGGCTTTATCGATCAGGCTGTTTCTGATCATGGTAATTGTTGATGCACAAGCCGTAATCTCAAACAGGCGGGCTTTCTCCAGAAGCGACACAGCATCCGGGTGTAAAAAGACTCCGCGGCTCAGAACCTCGATGGCATCCTCGGTCTCAGAAATCGCGATTTCAAGAAGTTTCCTCCCCTTCAGGCAAGATGCGCCCTTAGCCAGCTCATCGTATCTGTTTGAGGAGTTGATATTATCCATGGCGTTGATTATGCGAAGAAATGCAGCAACTGCCTCTACCTGGGTAGCTTCGAGCTTAACCAGCCCCTGATGAGTGATTCCACTGGGCGAGTTATTAAAGGCATCATCATTGTAGAAACTAACCGCTGCCTCAAGGGTGTTGATCGCGTTGTTATGGAAATAGGGAGGAGTGTCGGCTGCCTCAATCACTGAGGTAATGTTGAAAGTGCCATCCCCGTAACTGCCGTCAGGATTCGGTTCCAGCCCGAAGCCGCCGTCGATGGGAATGGAGGAATCAACAAGTCTGGCTGGCTGGGCTTCCATAACCTCAACACCGGTATTGCGGTTATCGTTAAAGAGCGTCGATGAGCTGTTTGATCCGGCATTTGCATGACAGCGCTGACACTTGCCAGCCCGTGGATCATCAGGGTTTTTATCCAGAAAAGTTGTTTTTCCGAGTTCCGCTGACTCTGAGGTAAAATGCATAGATTCCAGATCGAGCTCCTCCTGTCGACCCAGGGAAAGCTGAAAGGCTTCCAGTGCATCCAATTCATCATCACTTGGCAGCCTGAAATCCGCTCCCTCAACCCTCGCAAGGCTTTTCGTGAAATGCTGCTTTACCGCACCGATCGCAAACTCCCTCAAAGAACCCGTGCCTGGGGCACCGTCGCCTGACCATCCGGTCCTCTGCACCGGATATTCACCTGGTTTACTGGGGTCCGAGAGGATGGTATTTGACAGGCCGAGCAGGTGGGGAACGCTGCGCATAACAAAAATAGTGGTCGGATCGTCGAATCCATCCACGTTTTCCAGAATCAGGGCAAACTTTCGCATCAATTCCGGTTTCTCGAGTTCAGCAAGGGCCGGATTGTTCTCTGCAACAAAAAGAGGATCGCACGGCTCCAACGTTTTAATATAAGCGGGATCCAGCGTAAAATTATTCGTGGCTGGGTGGCATGTTCCGCAGGTCCGGCCATTCCCCTTGAATGTCTCATGAAAGAACAGATACTCCCCCTGGTCGATAAGTTTCTGAAGAGAACACAGTACTTTTTCCTTCTGGTTGTCCGCCCTGTTGTCCGCATAGGCCGGGGATGGAACCAAAAACCGGCAGGCGGCGCTGGAAAGAGTGCCGCCTGTCGAGGCAGAATCAGACACCTCTTCTGCTTCGCCGACCATAGCCAGTCGTCCGGAACGTTCGTTGTAATAGAGCTTTTGAAACAGGCTGGGCGAGCCGAAAAGTAAACCGGTTTTCGCAGGATCTTGACCGGTACAGGCTACGACTACATAATCGATTTCAAGACTTGCCGGAACTTCACAGCCGGCTTGAGCCTTAAGCCGGACCGTGCCGTTTTCGCCCTTCAAGGTGCCCAGATTCACTGCGTCATGATCAGGGCATGACCCCTCCTGCCGGTGTCCTGTGCCGGGGTGTCCTGTGCCAGAGTGACGGCCAAGCATCCAGACATCATATGTCCCTTTTCCGGGCAGCCCCGACACTTCGACCTGTACCGAACCATCGACCAGATTGATGACTGCCTGGCCTCTTGCCCGGGTAAATTTGGCCGATTGGCCCTTAACATAAGTAAGTGACAGGATCAGATTTTGCTCACCTACAGCCTGGGACCATAATACCTTCCAACGGTTATAAGTTGCCATAAGTTTTTTTACATTGCCAATACCGAGCGCATCAGGATTACCGCTGCGCGCTGTATATTGACGGCTCAATTGACAGCTCAATTGACGGCTCGAATGAGTTCGCCATTGTATTGCACTGATACTGATAATGAGAATGAGTATCGTACAAATCATACCTATTGCCTTTTTGTCTATCGTTTTTTTGCCTACTGTTTTTTTGCCCATGAGTCTCATAGCTGTTCTCCTTTTTTCATGAGTACCAATTAACCGATTCCTGATTGATGGTTGCTCTTGATAATCAGCCCTTCGCTTGACTCATTACTGAGGGCATATAAGTACACTGCGCACCAGACCCCCGGCCAGTTATGCTCTTCCCTCATCTCCCACTGCGGCAGACAAGGATAGTGTGAGAGGTCTGTTTAAGCCAACTGGCCGGGTAATTCCCGCAACTTGTACTCAATACATGCTTTCACCTCCTCTCCCCCCCGAAAATTTGCTGAAAATTTGCTGAAAAGAGCTGAAAGAATACGGTGCAATTTGATGAAATGCGATGTTCGATCACATCTGTTGCTTTTTAATTGCACAATAAATTTATTTTAAATTTATCAAATAGACGATATACAGTTAATTATAATTACGAAAACAAGTGCTGAATAGTGAGAATAACCGCTTACCCATGCCCGAAAAAAGGCTTGTGCTATAAGAACTCAAGTATTTCTTGATTTTTACTGATCAGTTTATTAAACTAATGAATATGAAGCCAATGAAAGATTTACCTGCCACAGTCAGTGCCTTTGATGCCAAGACCCACCTGTTTCGTTTACTGCAGGAGGTTCAGGAGGGGCAATCCTTTACTATTACCCAGAGAGGAAAACCCATTGCCTGTCTCGTGCCATTGCCATACAACGAGGAAAAGATGAGTAAAGATGAACTCCTCAGGGAATTTGATTCTATTAGAGAAAAGATCAAGGGGGAAGTCGATATCAGCTCATACATCCAGGAAGGCAGGGAGCATTGATGGACTGGGTGATGGACTGTTACGCCGCATCTGCTTTATTCCTCCCTGATGAATCCTCTGTGAAGGTGAAGTCATTTTTGGGGAGCCTCCCCGGGAACTATTCGCTCTGGGTTCCTGCCTTATGGTGGCATGAGATGACCAATGTGCTGCTCGTAGCCGAAAGGCAGGGTCGGTTAAACCGTCTGGAGATTCCCAAGATCATTCTGTTGTTTGGCCAGTTTAACCTGAACACCGATCATTCCCATGGAGTCAAGTTTTCTTCTCGTATCTACGAATTGGCATCTACTTACCAATTGACCGCTTATGATACAACCTATTTAGAACTTGCAATGAGAAAAGAAGCAAGACTGATAAGCCTAAACAGACAGCTTTTGAGTGCAGCTCAAAAAGCTGGCGTTGAAGTATTTATTTCGTCATGTCTTCCTTGAGAAAAACACCATAAGATGGTGTATTTACCTCTCATCCTTTCACTCTATAGCGGTTTTCAGTTTCATGTACTACATCTACAACATATCACTGCCAGAATCTCTCTACCGGACACTTTCTTCCAGTATTATTGGCTCATGCGATATTCAAAACTATGTCCTCAACATGGCTATTTCCGGCAACTATGCCTGTGTGACTGTTGAGTACACCTTGAAGGTGATAGATATCAGCAATCCCGCTTCCCCTCAGCTCATTGGTTCATGCGGTACTTCAGGCGATGCATATGGCGTAGCTATCTCTGGCAATATTGCCTGTGTGGCTGTTAGTTATCCTTCAGGTCTCAGGGTGATAGATATCAGCAGTCCCGCTTCCCCTCAGCTCATTGGTTCATGCAGTATTCCAGGCGATGCCTTTGGCGTAGCTATTTCCGGCGATCATGCCTATGTGGCTTGTGGAGATTCAGGCCTTGTGGTGATAGATATCAGCGATCCTGCATCTCCTCACCTCATTGGCTCATGCGATACTTCAGGCTCTGCTTTGAATGTAGCTGTTTCCAGCAACCTTACCTTTATAGCTTGTGGGGATTCAGGCCTTGCAGTGATAGATATCAGCGATCCTGCATCTCCTCACATCATTGGCTCATGCGATACTCCAGGCTTTGTCTATGGCATAGCAATTTCCGGCGATCATGCCTATGTAGCTTGTAGGGATTCAGGCCTTGTGGTGATAGATATCAGCGATCCTGCATCCCCTCACGTTATTGGCTCATGCGATACTCCAGGTGAGGCCTATAGAGTAGTCATTTCCAGCGGCCTTGCCTATGTGACTGACGGGTATTCAGGCCTTCAGGTGATGGAATTATTAAGGCCCCTTGAGGATATCAGCTTTATTGATTCGAGCACCATTATGGCCACAGTCCCTGCTGGCTATCGTCCCGGCACCTATGACCTGCATGTGACCAACCCTGACGGAGGGTACGTAAAGCTCGCGAATGCTTTCACCGTTAAGGAGGGGCCGACCTTAATCGAATTAGACCGATTCAGCGCGGCCTCTCAAAGGAGCTCAGGCTCTCGATGCAGCAGGGTATTTTGCCAAGACAACGCAGGTCTCGGAAGTGACTGCATTACCATCACCTGGCACACCTTGAGTGAGATAGATACCGCAGGCTTCAACCTCTGGCGCAGCGAGGGGGAAAGTGAACCGCAAGCGGTAAATGGCCCATACACCAGGATCAATGCCTGCATCATAGAAGCCAAAGGTGGGCCAGCCATACCTGCCGGGTATGTCTTTACCGATACCACGGCCATGCCAGGGCTTGTTTACTCTTACAAGCTGGAGGACATCGATAATACGGGCATCAGCACGTTCCACCGCTGTCCTGACCTGGTGGAAGTTACTGGTAATAAGGCAATTACAGCCGCAATTACTGGTAATACATCCATTGCAACTGATCATCTGCTCTCATGGATTGAATGGTATCAAAACCCGTTATGGCCTCCTTTACCGCTTTTTTCTCTAGATCAAAGTCTCTTCCCTTTGCCGTACGCATATAATCCTTAGACAGCAGTGCTTTTTCGGTATCAAAGGCCGGGAGAAGGGGAACTCGCGGGGGGCACAGGTTTTTATCCCCATCTTTTGTAACAAGGGGAAAAGAGGAGATTCCCCCCCCGATGAGCCCGGCCTTCGGCCTTGCCGCTCTGGCGCGGCGCCCTCATCCGCCGCGCCTCCATTTAAGCATTTCCTCGATTCGGGAATACCTCGGCAATCAGAGAGCAACCGCTGGATCTGGTTCGATAGCCTGATACAGGCAGTGATGTCATAAAAAATATTTGCCAAATTCATCTTAACACGATATAATATTATAACATATATAATATAAATAATATAATTTTGCATTTTTCAATAAAGATGGAATGATAAAAAGTCTGTTATCTCACATGCATGAAAGCGGCTTATATGATTCCATCAATCAAAGAGTTTTCCTTTTCTATTTCTGCCTTATCATGAATGCTTTAACAAATGAGGAGCATTGAGGTGTTGCAGGACATGAAGAAAAAATATACTTTTGCATATATAGTACTCATCGTTATCCTTCTTTCCATTATTATGGCCTGTTCCCGTGAGGAAAAGGGAACAGAGGGAAAGGGAGCATCGGAACCTGCCGTCGTACGGGAAGGGCGATTTTTAGATAGCGCTGTCTTGGGACTGCACTACTCTTCAGGAGATCATACCGGTATAACCGATCGCAACGGAACCTTTCAATACGAAGAAGGAAAGACAGTAAAGTTTTCTCTCGGCAAGATCATTTTCGGTGAAGCCACAGGAAAACCCATTATTACTCCCATAGACTTAGTTCCCAATGGCTCGGTATCTCACCCCGGAATAATCAACATCTGCCGTTTTCTTCTTACCCTGGACGCCGATGCTGACCCGAATAACGGAATCGAGATTCCGGAAGAAAGAGCAGCAGACATCGGTGGAATTCCTCTTCAATTCGATGTTCTGGAGCAGACTTTTGAAAATGTGATAGGGCACATGGCTACCATTAGCAGTATCAGCGACCTTACGCTTGTTTCCCGTGACCGTGCCCAAAACCATTTACGGAAAACACTCGATAAAATTGCTCAGGAGTCCATTGATTCAGCCATAACCGGGACATGGGTAGGGATTCTGGAAGATTCCCGCCAGGTGAGTAAAGCCTTCCTGACCCTGGAGCCTGCTGGCGCTTTTCATTTCAGGAGTGAAAAAGAGGGGTCCCTCGTTAACCTCACCGGCAGGTATACTACTGACAAAGATGTGATGCCGCACCGGTTGACAATGGTCTGTGGTGAAGGAGTGCTCGGGTCAGGGGAAGACCAGGGGAATGAAGATCCGGGCGATAATGTGGCCGGTTTTTATCTCATTGACCGTAACAGATTGACCATTGAGTGGAAGTGGATCCTTGATGATCAAGCGGATCATAATGAGCAATCGGATCATGATGGGAGATCTGATGAGGATAATCCTTTGCATTATTCTACCTGGATACATCAGTCAGAACTGATTTCCTTTCCAGATTACTTTCCGTCCGACCCGGAGAAGTACGGAGTGAAAACCTTCCAGAGGACTTATGGCGGAAGCACCACGTACACGAGCGCTATTACAGGAGAGGCAGCAGTGCCTGGTCTGTCTGATGTACCTGGTGTGTCCGGTGAAGTATCAGGGGTTATTGTAGCCGGCTTTTGGAATACCGAGAGTATGATCGTGTGTCATAATGAAGAAGAAGTTACCTTTTCAGGTTTTGATGACGTTTCAGGTTTTGATGATATTTCAGGTTTTGATGACGTTAGTGGTGAGTATCCGGCAAAAGACAGCGCCCACACCTGTCCTGCTTCAGGGTGGACCCTGGGTACGCTCTATGACGGCATGATCATTGATCAGGGCTCGGATGATCGGGTGAATAACGGGGGCGCGGCCTACCGTGAGGAAACCGGAAATAAGCTCTTGATCGATATCCAGAATGTTTACGTCCTTCAGGGGAATTATGAAAAGGCGGTCATTGTCTGGCATCTCGATGAGGGTACACCATTTACTGAACTGGATTTTCAGGGAAATGATGCTGCATTGGGAATTACCCTGCCTGCAGGGACGGATACCGGCGGCTGTTCAATCACGGCTTTTGAAATATACGGCCGCGATACAGGACCCATAGCTTTGGGTGCTGTTGACCCTTTAACTGGTTCTTTAACCAGTCTTTATGAACTCACCTTTATTCATTCTCCTACCTGGCTACTTCTCAATGAGGATAAAACCTCACATCCCTTTATGGTCACTGACAGGACTTTCCCCGATGTGGGGAAGGATGAAACGGCTGCTCTCACGGCCAGTAATAATACCTTTGCCTTCAGGTTTTACAAGGAGTTTGAGAGTGGAAGAGGCAATCTTGTCTTCTCCCCCTATACCTTCTCAAGGGCAATGGCCATGACCTGTGCCGGTGCAGCCGGCGAAACCGCCCGTCAGATTCAGGTGGCCCTGCATTTTGAGGATCAAACGGAGAATCTCCACACGGTCTTCAATGTCCTTGATCTTAACCTTAAAAACCGGGAATTATCTGTGCTGCAAACGGAAACAGCCGCCTGGGGACAGACGGGATATTTCATGCATATTGACTTTTATAATCTTCTGGCGGAAAACTACTGCCAGGCGATCCGGTCCCTGGACTTCAAGTCCGCCATGATGGATTCAGCGGATAATATTGAAAAGTGGATAATGGATCATACCGGCGGGCTCTTCAGCCTGCACGTCAATCCCGTTACAGACCGGGTCAGATGGGCCTGCGCCGCTGCTGCTGATTTAACCGGTACATGGGCACAACCCTTTGACCCGAACGCAACCTCCGACGGCACCTTCGAGCTTGACTCATATTCTCATACAATGATCACCGTACCGATGATGACGCAAGAAGCATCCTTTCCCTTTACTGAGGATGAGCAGTATCAGGCGATTGAACTGGCCTTTAAAGACAGTAACCTGGCAATGCTGCTTTTGATTCCTGAATCAAATCATTATCAGGAATTTGAAGCCTCCCTGAACTCCGAAAAGATTAACCGCATTATAGACCAGCTTGATTACCGGAGAATTGCATTACATCTGCCGCTTTTTTCCTTCACCTGCGGTCAAGGCATTGAAAGCCTGCTTTCCTCTTTAGGCATACACGATGCAAGAGCAGAAGGCATGGCGGATTTTTCCGCTATCAATGAGCTCGATGATCTCTACCTTAACGGCAGTACCTTTATGGCACATATTTCAGTAAAGGAAGCCGGAGTAAGATGCGCAGGAGCGACAGCCGTTACTCTGGAGGGGAAAGAAGAGATCCCCATTCCGGAGTTTGGAACCGGTGTCATTAGTATATTAATCACTCACTCTCCACCTTCATACTCCCCTGGTACCTTTTTTGAAAATCACTCGGAACAACCCAAAGAGGTCGCTCTCAGCCGGCCCTTCATATTCGTTATCAGGGATACCAAATCAGGTGCCATTCTCTTCCTCGGGCGACTTAAGGACCCAAGGGATGAATGAATAAATAGACCACTCTGTCGGGCCGTTACTTGCTAAAAAATGCACAAGTACAGTAACGAGGAAAAGCCGAAAGAGGAAAAAGAACAGGAAAAGAAACCGGGGGGGTAGGGTGTCATCAAAGAGAGCATCGGGAGATTAAATGAAAGGAGATGGGATTATAAAGTGCAAAATAAGTTTGACAAGCTCCGGTCCTCCTGGTATCTTTATCTAAAAATATTCAATAGATATTGCTGAAAAGTTAAGTTTCTGCAAGCTGGGATGTCTCTTTCCTCGCAGGTAGAGAATAGTCAACCCGCATAATCCAAATACCCATACTCACTAACGTCGAGGGTCTTTTAAATGAATACTGAAGAGAAAGAGCCTCTGTTCAATGCAAAGGCTTTGGGCCCGTATTCTGTCTTTGTTTTCAATGCGGGAAGCTGTGGCGGCTGTGAACTTGAAATCCTGTCCCTTTTTACGCATTCCAATCAATCCGACGGACTCAGATGTGAATTTGTCAGTCAGCCTGAATCCGCCAACCTTATTCTGCTTTTCGGCTCCTTGAATCGGGAATCCGGCCGGATACTGAAGGAATTTCTTCCCCGTTTCGGCACTGCCGTGCGGCGGCTTGCAGTTGGTGCCTGCGCCATAAGCGGCGGAGTGTATCAATACAATTCCGGCATGCACGATTCCAGCATGCACAATCCCTGTACTCACATCTTTCCTGCTTACGATCCTTTTGGGCAGAGCCTGATCCAGGAGTATGCGCCTGATCTTTATGTGGCTGGATGCCCGCCGGGCCCGGAAGATATCTGGCAGGGGATACAGTATCTGGTCAGCGGCGCGAAGCCGGAAGAGAGCATCGCCAGAGTGGAATTTCGCCCTGAACTGTGTCTGGGCTGCGGTCTGTGCCAGAAGATCTGCCCCGGTAAGGCTATCAGGTTGATTGGGCCGGAGGAGGAAAATAGCGGCTCCGGGAAAGGGAAAAACAAAGGTGTTGAGATGCCGGCGGGGTCTGATGCTTCAGCGGCGTCTGAGGCTCCGGTGGCGTCTGAGGCTCCGGCAGGATTATCCCATGGTCCCTCCTGCCTGATGGAGTTCAATCAGGGGGCATGCCTGTTTTGCTCCCTGTGCGAGCAGCTTTGTCCGACAGGCTGTATTCGCCTCCCTGGTATTCGTTCTCCTCTCGTGCAGTCGCAACGTGATGAGTTTATGGTCAGAGGATCGCTTCCCCTCATCCGCTGTCTGGGCTGCCGGAAATGGATGGTTGCCATGCCTGAGGCTTTCGTCAGACAGCTTTACGGCTCGCTCCCTGATCACATCAGTCAGAGTGACCGGGCAGCATGGACTGAAATGTGCCCGACCTGCAGACGGTTTGCCTTTGCCCGGCATCTTAAGATATCGGCTGAAACCATGCATTACCTCCACAGCGTCCGCGACGGTCAGGTAAGGCAAGTAAAAAAAGGAGGGGTTTAGATGTCTGCATCATCCTTGCCCCTTAATATCTATCTCCCGGCAGTGGGGAACCCTCTCAAGATTGAATATGAGATTCAGAGCGGCCGTGTCAGCCGCGTTCAGGTATCTTTGGGATATTCCCACAGGGGTATCGAGAAACTGGCCGGGGAGCAGAACCTTTGGCAAAATCTTGTCCTCTTGCAGAGAATCTGCGGGATATGCACTGCCAGCCATACGACCTGTTTTTGTCAGGCGCTGGAGAAACTGGGCAGGATAAGCATTCCGCAACGGGCTGCCTCCATCAGAACCCTGGTGGCCGAGATCGAGCGCATCCAATCACATCTTTTCCCCTTGATATTTATAGCTGATCATCTGGATTTATCCTCTTGCCTGTCATCGCTTTTCGAAGCCAGGGAAAATGCCGCCGCCATGCTGAACCTGGTGACCGGAAAACGGGTCAACTATGATTTCAATCAGGTTGGAGGAGTGAGAATCAACCTGAAAGATTCGCACCTTATAAAGACCCTGCTGTCAAGGCTGGATGCCGTCGATCAGTCGCGTGAGGAAATGGACCGGTGCTTGATCACCCATTCTCGCCTGAGAGGAATCGGCATTCTTTCGACTCAGGATGCCCAAAGCACCCTGGCTACGGGTCCTGTGGCCAGAGCCAGCGGGATCAGCCAGGATATACGGAAAAATGACGGGTATGCGTTTTATCCTCATCTGGATTTTCAGATACCCGTAAAGAATACCGGTGATGTCCTGGCCAGATGTGAGGTCCGGGTCCTTGAAATAGGCGAGAGCATCAGGATGATCCGGCAGCTTCTCACCTCTTTGCATTCCCTGCCGGAAAGCCCCGTGTCGATAGACCCGTCATTTCCCCTTCCTGCCGGTTCTGTCGCTGCATCCGTGGAAGCGCCACGGGGAGAAAATTTTTACCGGATCGTTCTTTCGGATCACCTTCACCTGGAGCAAATTCACATCACGACTCCTACGGACCGTAACCTGGATGCCTTGAAAATCGTACTTACCGATTCCTACGTTGAAGATGTTCCTTTAATCGTGGCCAGCATTGATCCTTGCTACGCCTGCTTAGAACGATAGCTTGCGAAGGTCTGGCTTGATGTGGAGCGGCAGCCTGCCTTGGCCTGGAGCGGCAGCCTGGCGAAAGGGCTCTATAGTCAGGAGAAAGAGCAGTCAGGCGCAAGAATTCTATAGTCAGGCGCAAGAACCGAAGCTTTCCTTAAAATGATACATGCAGCGAGGAGATGAAATTGCTGTCAATGCAGAATGGAGCGAGGAGAAATAATTACTACCCAAGGAGGGTGAATCGATGAGAGAGCAAAAATACCTTGGCAATCCTTTTATTTTCGCTGATCCCCAAAAGTGCCAGCACTGTCATAATTGCGAGTTGGCCTGTGCTGCCGAAGGCGCAAAGACTGACCTGAAAAGCGCCGTGGTCCGGAAAATTCCTCTTATGGCCAGAAACTATCTGGTTTCTGTTGACGAGATCACCATGCCCGTCCAGTGTCGGCATTGCGAAGACGCGCCCTGTGCCCGCGTATGCCCCCTTGGTGCCATCCAGAGTGCAGAGGGGAGAATAGAGTTGCACAAGGCGATGTGCATCGGGTGTAAAACCTGCATGATGGTCTGTCCCTTCGGCGCAATTGAACTGGTTCACCGTCTGGCTTCCAGTCAGATAAAAGAGAAGGTGTCCCCTGATGCTCTGGTGGTGGATAAGTGTGATCTGTGCATCGACCGTCTGATCATTGGCAAACAGCCAGCCTGCATTCAGGCATGTCCTACCCGCTCCCTGGTTATGGTTATCCCCGAAAGGTGGAGGCAGGCACATAGGAAGCAAAGCGTCCAGGATCTGGCCAGGGCACTGAATATACAAAGGTAATCAGGCTCGGTCATGTTTTGAATAGTAACATGGTATGACATAAGGGTATATTGCCTAAAAAGGAGATCCGCTGAATATGGACAATAGTAACCTCAAAGATCCAAAACATCTCTTATGGGATGCCTGTATGCAAAAAGAGATTGAGAAAAAGTCGATTGCCGACCGGTCCTCAGATCCTGCCTCGCAGCTCCTCCTGAGCAAGGCTGCCCAAGAGGGAATAGAGACGGCCTGGGACCGCTACGAAGCCCAGCAGACCCAGTGCGGCTTCGGTGAATTAGGCGTCTGCTGCCGCAATTGTCTGATGGGTCCGTGCAGAATCGACCCACTGGAAAACGGCCCCCAAAAAGGGGTCTGCGGAGCTACTGCGGATATCATTGTAGCCCGCAACCTGCTTCGGATGATAGCATCCGGAGCCGCAGCCCATTCAGACCATGGCAGGGATGTGACCGAAGTGCTCCATCTGGCCAGCCAGGGGAAAATTGCCGGCTATGGGGTCAAGGATGAGAAAAAGCTCCTGGCACTGGCAGCGGAATTTGGCATTGAAGCACAGGATAAGAGTAAAGAAGAGATAGCCAGGCAGATAGCCGAGGCGATCCTGGATGAGTTCGGTACCCGGAAAGGGAGTTTACAGTTCGTCAATCGTGTTCCGCAAAAGCGCCGTGACTTGTGGAACAAGCTTGCGATAACCCCCCGTGGGATTGATCGTGAGATTGTCGAGATCATGCACCGGACGCACATCGGTGTGGATAATGACGCTGTCAACCTCATTCTGCAGGGATTGCGGGCATCGCTCTCTGACGGATGGGGAGGCTCCATGGCAGCCACCGAGCTCTCCGATGTCCTGTTTGGCACGCCGAAAATCAAGACCTGCCAGAGTAACCTTGGGGTGCTCAAGGCGGATATGGTCAATATTGTTTTGCACGGCCATGAGCCCCTACTCTCGGAAATGGTAAGCCAGGTGGCAGAAGAGCCGGAACTCATTGCCCTTGCGGCGGAAAAGGGAGCAAAAGGAATCAACTGCGTCGGCATGTGCTGCACAGGCAACGAGATCCTGATGCGCAAGGGTCTGCCGGTAGCAGGAAATTTCCTCCAGCAGGAATTGGCCATTATCACCGGAGCAGTCGAAGCCATGGTGGTGGATGTTCAGTGCATTATGCCTTCTTTGGCAACCATAGCCGGATGCTATCACACCAAAGTCGTCTCTACTTCAGCCAAAGCCAAGTTCCCCGGTGCTGTACATGTCGCTTTCCATGAGGAAGGGGAAGAGGCGATCCAGGCAGCACGGCAGATCGTCAGGCTGGCTGTGGAAAACTACCCCAATCGCTATCAGCAAAAGGTGTGCATTCCGGAAAACAGCATGGAGTTTATGGCAGGATTCAGTAAAGAAGCCATTGCCGAGGCACTGGGCGGAAGTCTGGGGCCGCTCCTCGATGTGATCAAATCCGGCACCATCAGGGGGATTGCAGCCATTGTCGGGTGCAATAACCCCAAGGTCAGGCAGGACTTCGCCCACACGACCCTGGCCAGAGAGCTCATCAAAAAGGACATCTTGGTAGTGGAAACAGGATGTGCTGCCATCGCCTGCGCCAAAGCAGGGCTCCTGCGACCTGAGGCAGCCCAGGAGGCAGGGCCGGGGCTTTCGGCCCTCTGCCGGCAGCTTGGCATCCCGCCCGTGCTCCATATGGGGTCGTGCGTGGACATCAGCCGTATATTGAGTGTGGCCGCTGAGGCGGCCAATACCCTTGGCGTGGATATCAGCGATCTGCCGCTGGCTGGAGCCGCACCTGAATACATGTCCGAAAAAGCCATCAGCATCGGGGCTTATGTTGTGGCTTCGGGTATCTTTGTGCTCCTTGGGGTGACACCGCCGATTCTTGGGAGCCAGGGCGTAACTCAGCTTCTTGCCCAGCAGGCCGACGGGGTGGTAGGCGCACGCTTTGCCGTGGAACCGGACCCCGTAGCTGGGGCCAGACTTATCAGCGAGCATATTGAGGCTAAACGAAAGGCGCTGGGAATATAAGGCGACATACGTAAAACCGCGAAGAACTTCGCTGCTGCATCAGAGAGAATTTCCATTTACCTATGCGGCAGGTAGGCGGCTTGCGGCAGGTATGCGGTTTTCCCAGGCAGATTGAAAATTCCTCCTCATCCTCTCACTCTCTCCCTCTCGGGGAGAGTGAGAGGTGTGTGAGGAGGGAGATGCCGTGCAAACACTAAAGAGAAGGGAAAGGAATTAGGGAGGCTCGATAGTCGGGAGGGAATTTTATGAGACGGATCTTCCCTCCGGCAAGCCCCCTGGATAGAAATATGTCCGCAAGACTTTTAGTCGTCACTTTAGGGGCGTTTCAAACCCTGGCCATGGCTCTGGGGGGAGCCGTTGTCGCTCTCAGGGAAAAATTCAGCCGGGAATATGCCGGGTTTATGCTCAGTATGGCATCTTCTTTAATGCTTGGAGTCGCATTTTTCGAATTACTCAAAGAGGCTCTTGAAAAGCTGCACGAATTACCCTCCAGGGGGGGAGCAGGCTGGGTGATACCTGCGGCCTTTATGACAGGCGTGATCCTTGTTTCGGTGGTGGACCATCTCCTCCCTCACTGGCATCATCATCAGGGCAGGATTTCCCATCAGCACGAAGAGGCCGGCCAAAGCGGATGGATCCTGCTTTTCGGCTTTTTAATCCACGATTTTCCGGAAGGTGTGTGCATTGGTGCAGGATATGCGATAAATCCTTCTTTTGGTTTATTGGTCGGGATATCCATGTTTCTCAGCAATATCATCGAGGGAATTACCCTTTCCCTGAAGTTTGACCAGGAGAAGAAACTGAATATGCAAAGCCTTTTAGCCAGGGTCAGTATTCCCGGACTGGCAGTTCTGGCCGGATCGGTCGCCGGTTTTTATGGCTGCCGATACTTCGGTGAGGTTCATTATGCGCTCGCGCTGGCCCTGGCCGCTGGAGCCATAGTCTTTGTAATCATTGACGAACTCATCCCCGAAGCGTATGCCACCAATTCCCATCCGCAGATCCTGTGGGGTTTTATCAGCGGATTCGGCCTGGTTTGCTTTATGTCTATTCTGTCTGCCTTTTAGGAAAAAAGACCATGTCCATCGCCATAGAAACCTCCCGGATAACAAAAAAATTTACTCGGATTAAACAATTTCGGGATTTACTCTCTTTTCCGTTATTACGCAAAGAAATTACTGCCCTTCAGGATGTTTCCCTCAAGGTTCACAAAGGGGAGGTATTCTGCCTTTTGGGGCCAAATGGGGCGGGAAAAACAACCCTCATCAAGATTCTCTGCACCCTGATGCTGCCGACCGAAGGGAAAGCTGTGGTCAACGGGCTCGATGTCGTCACGAGCCCAGGTGAAGTAAGGCGGGCCATCGGCTATGCCATCAGTGACGAGAGAAGTTTTTACTGGCGGCTTACTGCCTGCCAGAATCTTAAATTTTTCGGAATCTTGAATAATATTCCTGCTCCGGAATTGGAACAGCGGATCAAAAACGTGCTGAACCTGGTTGATCTTGAGAAGAAGACCCATACGCCGTTCAAGGATTTTTCCCTGGGTATGAAGCAAAGAATGGCTATTGCCCGCGCACTCTTGACTGATCCCGACATCCTGTTCATGGATGAGCCAACCCGCTCCCTTGATCCTGCCAGCGCCGATTCCCTGAGACACTTTATCAGAGAGAAGGTTGTTGATCAGCAAGGCAAAACCGTATTTTTAGCTACTCATAACCTGCGTGAGGTGGAAGAGATCGGCCATAGAATTGCGATTATCCACAGCGGAAAAATCAAAGCCAGTGGAGCTCCAGCGCAGATGCAGCCCGTTTTTGAGAGACTGGACCGGTATCTGATTTGCCTGAAAACACTCCCCAGCGGCTTTATCGAAAAAATAGGCCAGCAGATGGACGGACAGATAAGCATTCAAATTATCGCCGAAACAGGGCAGGACGTTGAGGTGGAAATCGGCCTTACTTCGGTGGATGGGAAAAAGAAACCGGAGATTTCGGACGTTATTGCCTGTATGGTGAATAGGGGAGGAAAGATACAAAGCTGCGTTAAAAAAGAGATCCCCCTTTATGAAATCTACTCAACCTATACAAAGAGTGAGCAAAAAGAAAATGAGTTTTAAAGTGACTGGAGACTCAAGGCGACTGGAGACTCAAAACGACTGGAGTTTTAAAATGGCCGGAGAATCAACAATGACTGGAGTCTTAACAATGACCGGAGACTTAAAATGACGTTTCTGAGAAAGGCTTTTGCCTTTATTCAGAGAGATTTTATTGAGGAGACAAGTTATAAGTTTGCCTTTTTTCTCCAATTTTTCGGCATCTTTATCTCGGTCCTTATTTTTTATTTTTTGTCCAAGCTCTTCGGAGCGGCGGCCGTTCCTTACCTGAAACCCTATGGAGGGGACTATTTCTCATTCGTTCTGATTGGAGTGGCCTTCACCAATTATCTCGAGGTTTCTTTGCGCAGTTTCTCCTCAAGCATCAGAAATGCCCAGATGACAGGCACCCTGGAGGCCATTCTGGTTACCCAGACCGAGATCCCTACTATTATTATATCCTCCTCGCTCTACAGCTTCATCTGGACATCTTTCAGGGTGATTGTCTATCTTCTGATCGGGACGCTGCTGTTTGACGTCAATATCAGCCAGGCGAATTTTACAGGTGCTGCCCTCATTTTGTTCCTGACCATCACCACCTTCAGCAGTATCGGTATTGCCTCGGCCAGCTTCATCATGGTGTTTAAAAAGGGGGATCCCCTGGCCGGGCTGTTTTCTGGCCTGTCATGGTTTCTGGGTGGAGTGTATTACCCGATTACGGTCCTGCCGCCGTGGCTGAGAAGATTCTCTTACCTTATCCCTCTTACCTATTCACTTGAGGGGATGCGGTTTGCTCTTCTGAAAGGTTATTCCCTGAACGCGCTCGGCCCGCATATCGCGGGGCTTGGAATATTCACGCTGGTCATGCTGCCCCTTGGTATCTTCAGCTTTCGCTTTGCCGTGAACAAGGCCAAGCGGGACGGAAGCCTTACGCATTATTAAGGCTTCACGAGCACGATCGCTTCGTGATTCAAAGCCGGGCTTCATGAGCTTCATTACGAGCTTCAAGAGGGGCAAGCCCAAGGCTCTATAAATGTGCTGGTGAATGGATGGGGGATGGATGGGATGCGCCAGGTGTACGTGCTATAAGGTAAATAAGGTTGTCAGCGGGCTGTACAAGATATTCTGTAAAGGCTTTTAGCGGAATATTTTCTTGGCCAGAATGGTCATCATCACCCAAAACATCAACTGCCCGAAGAATACCTCGACAATGACCAAGGACATACCAAAGGCGGTTTTGGGATAGATGTCCCCATATCCCAGGGTGGTCACGGTGACAACGCTGAAATAAAGACACTGGACCACCTTATCGAAGCCGGTCAGGGGAACATTGATAGCCATATCGGTAAAGTAGAAGAACCCGCCAAAGAGGCTGATGACAAAGAGCATCCACAAGATCCATCTGGTCACGCTGGTTCCGTACTTGCTTGTCAGCCCCCAGAACCAGTACCACACCTTTATTCCTTTATTCTTGCTCTGGATCGCTTTCCAGTGGCAATACTCTACAGTCAGTTGGTCACTTTCCTTGGAGAAGGTCATTTCGTCCAGCGTGGCAATGAATTTTTTGTAGTTCATATCAATCAGGTGCTTGCTGATCTTTTCTGCTTCTTCTATTTGACTGTAGAGCAGACCCTGTCCGCGGGGAATCATTTTAAATTCCCTGATAGCCAGGTTAAAGGCTTCCCGATGGAAATAAACATCTTCCGGATTTTTCAGATAGCACTCGACCGAGCGGGCATATTCCATGCTGGCCAGTTCATGCCAGTTTTTGTTTTTGGTAACAGATTCGTTTTGTGCACACCGGACAAGGCATTCTCCGGCCATAAAATGGTAATGCCCGGCTCGCTCCCATTTTTTCCGAAGGGTGCACTCATTTTGGCTCTCGTACCAATTGGCCAGATTCATGAACATATTGCCGGCTTTTTCGAAATTCCGCAACCGTTTTTCTTGCCGGGCAACTTCCTCAAAGTACTTGACTTCGTCGGGAATAACGGGTTCCAGGCTGGCCTGCAAGATGTCCGAAGATCCGACCTCTGGAGATGGCAGTTCGGCGCTCAATTTCACCTCGAGACCTTTCAGCTATTCATGTATCTTTTCCGTTTGAGGCTATACCGTCCATCTTATCAGCTAACAAATTCTAGAGTATATAGTATTTCATTGTCATACAGCATCTTGATCATACAACATCTTGAGGAACTGGAATAAGGAATACCTTGGTGTCTATGTATAAAGAACGGGGAGTAAAAAATGACTGTCGGTAAAATTGCGTTGGTCCCCCTCACTTTGTTATCGGCTCATTTCCCTGCGAGGTTTGTTGCGTTACTATGGATGTCATAAACCTTGAAATGAAAAAAAAAGCGATAACCTGACGGTTATCGCTTTCTTACACATCCAAATTACACAATTAGTTACTGTGGTCTTACATTCACTGCCTGAGGTCCTTTCGGGCCTTGCTGAATGTCGAACTCTACCAGTTGGTTTTCCTGAAGGCTTTTGAATCCCGTTCCCGAGATTGCAGTATAATGTACGAATACATCCTTATCTTCACCTGCAATCTTGATGAAACCAAAGCCTTTTTGATCATTGAACCATTTCACTCGTCCTTGAGCCATACTAAATATCCCTCCTTTCTTACATGTTTCTTAAGTTGGGATATCTCTGTAAAGCTCAGGAAAAGCTATAGGCCTCCAAAGTCTCAGATAACCTATCCACAACTTAATGCTCTCCCGAGAGAGGCTGTACATTCCTCTCAGGGGTAATTCTTTTTACCAGAGGATTTTAACTCCTCATTCTGTTTTTATCCTCAAATTCATTTTTAATTTAAAACTTGATTTCCTATTATACGTCAAAAATGGATTATTGTCAAGCATTAACTTTAACCCCTGAACAATTTCCCCTGATTATTTCTCCACAGGTTCAGCGCTGAAGATAATTTTATCCTTATCCACACTGCCCAGGTGGATACCATAGGAACCTATCACCATTTTACTCAATTCGGCGGCAAAAAGTTCAGCAGGAACGTAAATCTCGTACAGCCCCTCGGACTGGCTTTTAATATATTCTGATTTTCTCTGAATAGCATCGAGAAACCGGTCCTTAAACTCTCCATACAGATTGACACACTGCAACTGAATTCGAGCAGGCGTAAGCTGGTAGCCCAATTTCAAAAGCTGCTCCCTGACATTCTTGACGTTTATCTTTGCCTCCAGTGAAACATGAATATACTTGTTGTCTTCCTGGACATTCAAAATCTGGCAGGAAGACACGGCCTTCTGAAGGTCGAACTTAAGGGGTAACTGCGGAAGATCCATACCCCATTCCTTGAGAAGGTCTTTAATCATTTGTTGTAGCAAAAATTGTTCCGCTTCCTTGGCATAGTCTATAAATTCGGTAGCCTTCTGCCTCTCTTCACGCAACCGGGCACGGGCTTCGGAAATGTTGTTCGTCAAAGAAGACCCCCTGGCCATGGCCAGTTCGTTGAACTTTTGAATGTATCCCTCCCGCTGCCAGACTCCCAGCTTTAGGGTATACTTCAAGACTTGCTCATCAATCGACCGGGAAATGAATTCTTCAGCAGGAAAGGCGCTTGAGGCGGACGTATTCGTTTGCGATACATGTAATGAGGCTGATATTTTTTCCTCATCACTAGGAGGGACATGAACAAGCTTCATTTCCTTACGGTCGTCAGGAGCCATTGCTATTTTTTTATTGCTGGTATCCTGTTCAGAAACAGGACTACTCTTGTCCGGTTTGTCCGGATTATGAACATATCTGCCCGAACCATACGTATTTTTGTTCGAATCATGAGCACCGGTTTTCTCCGATGCACCAGCATGCAGAGCGGCCTGCGCTGGAGCCGGAGAAAGGGGTGTGGAATGGGAGGAGGGCTGTGCAGGCGAGGACGAAGCAATTGAAGATGAATCAGGTGCCTTGGCTGAATCAGATGAACCGGCTGAATCAGATGAAATGACTGAAGGAGTTGAATCGGCCAAACCGGCTGAATCAGATGGATCAGTTGAGTCAGATGAGCCGGTTGAAGGTGTTGAACTGGACGAAGAAGCCGAAGATGAAAGGGACAGTGCCTTTTGGGCACTCTCGATTAAAAGGCGGACGTCCCTGGCATCGGGCGAATCTGAGGCTAATTCCAAAAACCTCTGATAGCAGGCTATTGCCTTTTCAAGATTACCCTGCTGCAGGTCGTAAACCAGGCCAAGCAGGTAATATGCCTCGGCATAGTCCGGGTAAAGACGGATAGCCTCTTCATAGGCTGCGATTGCCTTTTGTATTTCTCCTTTTTCCGAATAGTGATCACCGTCCTGTTTTGCAGCCAGTGCTTCCCTGCTCAGATATCCATCTGCTTTCGCCTGCCGGACCGATGCTGCCCAGGCAGATACTATCCCCGGCAGGGGAAAAATCATCCCGGCCATAATAAGAGCCAGGCAGAGTAATGTCAAGAGCGAAGGTGGTGGGGTAAAAGAGCCTGTCAGGAAAGAGCTTCTCATGGCAGTCCCGCTTCTACCAGTCCCCGGACCTTTCTTACGGTAGCCGAGGGATCCTGGGTATGGAAAATTCCTGAGCCTAAAACAATGATATCGGCACCTGCCTGCGTTACACTCAGGCAATTATCCAGCTTGATTCCACCATCTACAAGAATGCTGACCTTATCTTCGAGCTGCTCCTTATCGATCATATCACGCAGGGTCTTGATTTTCAAGAGAGCAAAAGGAATAAACTGCTGGCCGCCAAATCCGGGATTAACGGACATGATCACCACCTGGTCAACTTCGGGCAGAATGCAATCCAGGACATGAACGGGTGTCGAGGGGTTCAGGGCGATCCCTGCCTTCATTCCTTTTTCCTTAATAGCCTGAATACTTCTGTGGAGATGATGACATGCTTCCTGATGAATCGTTAAAATATCGGCTCCCGCCTGCCAAAAATCATCGATAAAATCTTCCGGGTGTTCAATCATGAGGTGTACATCCAGGGGTATCCGGGTAACCTTCTTCAATGATTGCACTACCGGAGAGCCGACCGTGATATTGGGTACAAAATGCCCATCCATGACATCTACATGGAGTAAATCCGCTCCGCCTTCTTCAACCTTATGAATTTCTTCAGCCAGAGTTGCAAAATTGGCTGACAAGAGAGAAGGCGCAATCTGGATTGGCCGAATCTGGGTTGATTGAATTTTACTCATCAGAATTGTTCCTCCTGTATCAAATTTCCATCCAAATAGATCAAGGCCAGGGTGTGGGGTTTCACCTTGACCAACAGTTCGATCTTGGCTCCGGCGTCCCGCTCCTCATGGAAGATTTCTTTTTCTTCCCGGTTATCGCGAAGGATGATTCTTACCTTCCGTCTGCCCGATCCATAGGGGACCGTATACTGCAAAACTCTATACGTACCGATCTCGTCCTCGATGGATCTCTCCTTGCTGACTTGAAGGTTAACCTTTTCTCCCTGCAAAACCCGGTAGCCGGATTCCGGAGATTGGGCAATGACCGTATCAGGCTCCAGTTTCTCGTTGATTTCGTAGTCAATACTGCCGATCGTGAGATGAAAGCTTTGAAGAGTTTGCTCTGCCTCCGCCACACTTTTACCGCTCAGTTCCGGCATGCAGTAATAGACAGGTTCCTGTCCCCGGCTTACCAGAAGATTGACCCTTCCGGCCCGCCTGACCTTACTGCCAGCGGGAGGATCCTGGCCGATGATAATATTTTCTTCCATGCTCCGGCGATAGATTTTAGCAACGGGGCCGGTCTTGAGGTCATACTCCTGCAAAACTGCCTGAGCCCGCAAAAGAGGCTCACCGACAACAGCGGGCATATCCACCATTTCCGTTCCCTTGCTCAGGGCCACTTTGATATCCCTGCCGCTTTTTAACAGTTTCCCTGCTGCGGGGCTCTGAGAAATGACCGCATTGGTTGGCATGGTCTGGTGAAACTCACGGCTTTCCACGACAAGATTGAGTCCCAGGGAGTGGAGTATCTCCAGCGCATCCACGACATCCTTTCCAACCAGGGGGGGAACTTTCGCCTGCTCTTTCTGCATTACCAGATTGATGGTGATCAGAGCGCTGAGAAACCCGAGGACAAAGAGGCCGATAATAAACACCAGCAGCTTGAAAGAGTCCAGGAAAAATCCTTTAATTGACATAAACCACTACTTTCCTCCTCTGGTACTAAGAACTTATCCGAAAAGTCATGGAAAGCCGCATAGTTATTGGAGCTAACCCCACCTTTCGGATAGTCTCTATACCTGCCGCCTTTTGAGTCTGGCGATAAAAAAGCCGTCCATGTCATGCCGGTGCGGATAAATCCGCACATACCCGTCCTCCCCTACACTGGGACGCAATGACGCGGGCAAGCATATATCGTCCCGGACAAAATCCGGGTTGTGGTCTAAAAACCGGTCCACTATCATGCCTGTCTCTTCAGGCTCGAAGGAGCACGCGCTGTAAACAAGTATGCCATTTTTCATTACCAGAGATGAACAATGCTCTAAGATCCCCTGTTGCAGGGAAGAAAGCCCGGTCAGATCAGATTCAAGCCTTGTCCACCTGATCTCAGGGTGTCTTCGGATAATGCCCAGCGATGAGCAGGGCACATCGATGAGGACACGATCGAACCTGCTTCGAAAAGGGCTCGTCAGGGCACTGCCGCAAACCTTTCGAATGATCCTGACATCCAGTCTCCGGGCGTTCTCTTCAAGGAGCTGCAGCTTTCGAAAGGAAAGATCGAGGCCCAGCAAAATGCCCTGATTTTCCATGAGCTGGGCTAAATGGGTCGTTTTACCTCCTCTTCCGGCGCAGGCATCCAGAATCCGCTCCCCTGGTCGGGGGGCCAATACCCTGCCTGCCAGCATCGAGCTGAGACCCTGAATTTCAAAAAGGCCTTCGGAGTACGCGGATGCAGCTATCAGGGGCCGCGGCCCCTCCACAAAAAAACCTTCGGGTACTGTTCCAGAAGGGCTCAATCCCTCAAGCTCCCGGTTGAGAGAATCCTGTACCCGGTCAAGAGACATCTTTACGGTATTGAGACGAATCGTCAAGCCGGGTTGCTGATTATTGGCCTTTAAGAGCGCCTTGCATTCCTCGATGCCAAATTGTTCGATCCACCGCCGAACCATCCATTCAGGATGGGAAAAGGTCAGCGACAAAGAGGCCACGGGGTCTTTGCCCTCATCGGGCAACCGGATCGCCGTCCTTTGTCTGTGAATCTGCCGCAGGACCGCGTTTACAAAACCTGCCGTTCCGCGATGGCTGTAAGTGTGAGCCTGGTTGACGCTTTCAAAAATGGCGGCGCGGGCTGGCACTCTGTCCAGAAAAAGGAGCTGGTAAGTACCGGAGCGCAGGATAGCTTTGAGCCAGGAAGGCATTTCAGCTACGGGCCTCCTGGCCACCTGCTCGATCCACCAGTCCAGTTGATTCCGGGAGCGCAGGACACCAAAAACAATGGTGGTGGTAAGGCGTCTGTCCTGGGCAGAAAGGGAAGAACTTTTCAGCGCCTCAGAAAGAAGAATGTCGCTGTAGGCGGATGCTTCATCTACCCGGACCAGAACCGTGACCGCCAAATCCCTGGCTGAAGCAAGCCCCGGGCTCATGCGCCGGGTGCTGCTGCGGGGCCTGGCGTACAGATGGTCTTTGTGTACCGTCCGGCTCTGATGCTCCCGGTTTTCGTGCTCCCGGCTCTGATGCTCCCAACTTTGGTGTGCCTGGTTTTGAATTCTTCTGTGCTGTGTTTTTGGGGCTCTTGGCATGGTTTCTTAAACTGCTTATCGGTTCACCTTGAAAAAAGCTTATCGGTTTTGAAGTGCCTGAAAAAGCTTAGAGGATCTCATCGGGCTTTCCCTCCTTTTCCTTTCGACGCTCTGAAAGAATTCGATAGAGGCTGGCTGCATCTTTTGCCTTCATCCCCTTGGAAGGGATTCCCAGGACCTCCACCGTCACTGTCCGGTTCCAAAAGGTAAGGGTGATCTCATCGCCTATCCGGATTTCTCTGGATGCCTTGGCAGACTGATGGTTCACCTCGACCAGATTGTGATCGCAATATTCCTTGGCTATACTTCTGCGTTTAATCAACCGACTCAGCTTTAAGAAAAGGTCTAATCGCATGTAATGGTCATTTTGAATTCAGGAATCACGAGTCAAAATGCAAAAACGGGAATTCAGACCAAACGGGAATTCAGACCAAAATTCAGCAGAATCGAGGATAAAGAAAAGCGGTCACTCTCTTTCCTGCCTTGTGAGATTCTTGATTCCCTGTGATCTTGACTCCCTGAGAGACTCTTGACTCCTTACTTTTACTTAATTTCAATATAAGCCTGCTTTCGAAGCTCCTCCAGCCACTGGTCATACTGCCTTTGAACCTTTTGGCTGAGGAGAGTCGTCTTGATCTCTTTCCACCGCTCTGACCCTTTGAGGAGCTCGTTAGCCTGACGGTCAGTAATCTGGAGCAGGTGAAAGCCGAACGAAGTTCGAACCGGATTGCTGATCTGGCCGGTTTGTAACCTGGCCATTTCTTCCTGAAAGGGCAAGCTCATCTGCTCTACCTCAAGATACCCCATATCTCCTCCCCTTTTTGCGGTATCAGAATCCTGGGAGTAGTGCCTGGCGGCTTCGGCAAAATCCATATCCTTATCCCTTTGCACCCCTTCCCGGACTCGCTCAGCTTCGGCCCGCACTCTGGCCACGGTCTCCTCGTCGGCATCCTCGGGGAGTGAAAACAGGATATGGCTCAGGCGAATAATCTCCGTCTTTCCTTTACTCTTTTGGGCAGCGAAATAATCGGCAATTTCGGTGTCAGTGACCTGAACCTTTGAGTGCACAGACCGCTCCCGCAGCTTCATCAGGAGAATCCCTTTTTTGATATTTTCACGCAGAGACTCAAGGGTCAAATGCTGGCTCTCCAGGACTCTTATCAGTTCCTGATCCGTACTCAGGCCGTTTTTTAAGCGGATCTCCCGAAGATGCTGGTCGATTTCTTCAGGATAGACAGAAATTCCCATCCTCCGGGCCTCCTGCAATTGCAGTCTCTCGTCGATCATGGCCCAAATTAACCTTTTTCCCATGGTGTCGTGATCGGAATTGGGATCGGAGTTGGAATCGGAGCGAGCGGATAAGGGCATTTCAGCCCAGAGGGATTCTCTTTGAAGCTCTTTTTGTGTCAAAATATCCTGATTAACGATGGCGATAATCCGGTTGCAGACTTCTCCTTCAGCTTGCGATATATGCACAAAAAGGGAGAGAGAGGAGAGGGTAAGCATGATTATACATATGACGATCCAATTCTCCCGCCTGCCTGAAATGACTTTTTTACCTCCCTTATTTTCGAGGAATCTGAAAACTTTTTGTCTATCACTAGTTAGCCAGTAAAAAGAATGTACCATAATTACAGGAGTTCTTGCAACTTTTTTGTTATTCTTATGATTACCTGCGGGGCTTA
Source organism: bacterium (assembly GCA_040752695.1). Taxonomy (GTDB): domain Bacteria; phylum SZUA-182; class SZUA-182; order DTGQ01; family DTGQ01; genus DTGQ01. Next base: position 19,152 of record JBFMGO010000003.1, on the reverse strand, counting down.
GGACAGGCAAAGGGCATTTCTCTATACAAGAAATGCCCTTTGTCTTCTCTGGATCTCCAGGACTTTATTCCACCTGGTTAAGGATCGAGAATCCGCTCCTTCCATTTGAAGGCACCCATCACTCTCATCCGAAGGCATCCCTTACTCCCCCTTTTATAAGAGGATGAGGGGGATCTTACCTGTTGCAGATCCAAAAGATCCGTACCTTATAAGAGTTAAATCCGCTATGTTGCCGGCCCTCGGAAAACTCTTTCCACGATCTGAGTCTGAATGTCAGTGGCATAGGAGGTAAATAGCTCCTTCATATGCCGGGTTTCAGGCGAAGCCAGGATTTGCTGCAGGCAGGCCAGATCGTCAACTTCTACCATCAGCATTCTCTCCGGCCATCCTATGAGAGAATCCTCGAATATCTGAACGGAACGTACTTCTTTATGAGAGGTCCAGTAAGGCACCATCTCCTTTTCGAGGTACTTGTCCACTTCTCCCAATTTCCCAGGGAGTACGTCAAATCTTATGATGAAATGCATTATCATGCACCCCCTTTTTTTATGACTTGCTCTATTTCAATTATAGCTCTTATTTCAGAAAAGGGGCAAGAAAAATTACTAGGTATTCTCCATAAAAAAGAGCGCCCCTTCTCATTTCTGAGAAGGGGCGCTCTTTTTCCCTCAAGAAAATTACAGCCGGTTTATGGTTTTTGAGACACTTTATCCATTATCTGGGTCTGGATATCTCCGGCATAGGAAGTAAAATGCTCTTTCATTTGTCGTGTTTCACTCGAAGACAGAATACTTTGTAAAGCGCACATATCGTCAATTTCTATCATCACGGTTCTTTCAGGCCAGCCGATGAACTTGTCTTCGAAAACTTGAACGGAATGCACTTCATTGTGGGAGAGCCAATAGGGCAGAAGCTCTTGATCGAGAAATTTGTCCACCTCGCTCATTTTCCCGGGGAGCACGTCAAATCTCATGATAAAGTACATGATTCATACACCTCCTTTATCTTAGATCTACCTTAATTATAGCTCTTATTTAAAATAATAGGTAATAAAAAAAAATAAAAAAATACAGGCACCATTCCGGCGCTCAAGTGCCTGAAAGCCACGCCCACCGTTTGAATTACAGGAGGGAAGATATGAGCCCATTGAGGGCAGGATCAATTGGCCGGGGAATTTCCACGGGCTGAACATTATCCATATTTTCATGCCATATTTGACGCAATTGCACTCAAATTAGTATACTATAATCAGCGATCTTGCTCATTATTTTTGTTAATTATATATGTTTATTATATGTATTGATTTACCATTTCTATTCTATGGGTTTTCTGGTGAATTATTCTACTTCAATTCTACAATTCATAAGGAGATCAGCCATGAAAAAGTGTCAGGTATGAGTATGTGTATTTTTTATTCAGTGCGTGTAACAACAATGTTTGAACTTCACCGGATTAAAAAAGACTACTGGTCAGAGAGGCAGGGAAGTAAAGATCATGGGAAAAAAAGAAACGATACATGCAATCTGTAGACTGATAGCGTTATTAGCGATTCTGAGCACCTCTGTTCCCGCTGTGGCTTATGACAGTCATAGCGCTCATACCGGCAGAGATCTCAGGGGGACGAGCCTGGGATGTCTTGACTGCCATAGGATGCACGGCGGCACCGGTTGTACGGGGATGTTAGCGGATTGCCAGTCACTGGAGGAAACCACCATTTGCGATCGTTGTCACAGCCAGGGCGGCGCCTTTGACGGCTCGAATGATCCGGTGGCGGGAGCCAAGGCCAACTGGGCCAATGGAGTATATGATGAAAGCCTGGGTCGCAGCGAGTTAAAGCCCGGCCTGGAAAACTGGTGTGCGGGTTGTCATGACGATGGCAGCTCAATCTGCGATTGGAGCGATGTATCGGCTCCGAATGTGATGGGGGACAATGCCACCTACGGCTACCTGATTACCGGCCACAGGATAACCTGCACTGCCTGTCACGATGTAACGGCAAAGCACATCGATGGTGAGGCCAGAACCTACACCCATGACTCGAACCCCTGGGACCCCAATGATCTGCACAACTACCAGAACGGATACCGGCTCAAAGAGCGGATGATCATCCCCTTGGGCAATGGTCCTCAGGGCGGATATGCCCAGGACCGGTTTGCCCTCTGCTTTACCTGCCATAATTACGCCGAGGTCCTGGGAACGAGCCAGCCTTATCAGACCAACTTCCAGGATGACGGGATCAACCGCCATCAATCCCACTTGAGTGCCGGACGCACGGCCTGGGATTCTGACTGGGATTATTTGCAGGTGCCGGATGAAATCATTATCGACAATATAAGTGCTGTGGTTATCGGTGAGTGGCCTCTCGACACTACCCTGGCAGGATATTATGGTACCGATTATCAATGGCATTCTCCAGGTATCGGAACCGATACGGCTGCCTGGACCCCTCTGATTCCTCAAAGCGGAGTGTATAAGGTATATGCCCGTTGGCCTGCCTCCACAAGCCTGGCCAGCGATGCACAGTTCACCGTTGTGTATAATGGTGGAAGCTTTGCAACAGCGGTCAACCAACAGGTCAATGGGAATATGTGGAATCTGCTCGGTTATTTTTCCTTTGTTCAGGGGACATCAGGATATGTTTCTCTCTCCGATCAGGCCAATGGAATTGTGGTGGCCGATGCCGTTAAGTTCGGCGATTCCATCATTGATTCCCGGATAAGCTGTCCAGCCTGTCACAATGTACACGGATCTCCCAATCCGGCCATGATCCGGCACGGCGAACTCATCAGTACTCCCGGCACCGGGGATAAGTCGCCGGCCCTGAGTTTTCGCTGGTACAAAGCGGACGGTTATACTCCCACCATCTTTGGCGATGAAAGCGACTTCGGTGATATGCCGGTGCTTGGCGGCATAGGCGGCGGAACTCTGGAAGACAGCGAGGTCTGTGTCGGTTGTCACGGCGGCCCTGCACCCATAAAATATGACCGCACTTATCAGACTCCGGCTGTGCCTGAAGGTTCCTGGTCCACTCCTCCCCTTCCCCCTTCGATGCGGCTGTTGTCCCCCGATCCAGGCAGCAGTGAAGTTGCCATAGATGATAACCTCAGCTTCCTCCTCCTTTCCAACGGGACAGATGACATCGATCTTAATACCCTCACTGTTTCCTTGCAGGGTTCACTTGGATTTTCCAGTGTCTATCACTATGGAATTGACAGCCAGCTTGAGGCTGATCCTGTAGCCGGCAGAGCTCAGTGTTATCAGGTTGTGCTGAATCCTGAGACCGATTTTGGCTGTCAGGAGACAATCACCGTGACCGTATCGGTCCAGGATGCGGCAGGCCATAGCCTGACCTCTCCTTCATGGACTTTCGAGGCGAGCGTTTCTTCTTCCGTAATCTGGAGAACTCCACAGGGAGTTCATTCCGATAATTTATTCTATGCTTCGGAACTGTTGATTGACGATCATCCGGAGACGGGAAATTTTGAGTCTCCCTTCCCTGATCACTGGGTCGTTTACGATTTAGGGCAAAGCTGTCTGGTAAGCCAGATCCGCTTTTTACTCGCCACCTCCGCCGTGCGGCAGTGGACAATCTTCGTGAGCGATGATCCGGCAGACTTCGGGACCGCGGTAAAGGCTAACTGGCCAGCGGCAGTGCAGGGCACTCCTCCTGAGTGGGTGAGCACTCCCGTTACTCCGAAGCAGGGGAGGTATCTGAAGATTCAGACAGGCATGGGACCCCTGACCAAGGATACCCTCAAAGAGATAGACTTCACGGAAAATTAGGCAAAACGGAGGAAATTTTTAGATCGTTATGCAAGATTATAAAGAATGCAAGATTATAAAGGCTTATGGTATGAGTGAGAAATTTCATAGTGCCAGGCTCATGAAGGAGAATCAACCGATGAGACAACGTATCATAAAAAATATCGTAACCCGGGGGCTGCTTATAGTATTGATTGGACTTTCACTCGCTGTGGAAGCTGCCACTCTCAACGTTCCCTCAAAAAATTGGAGCACCCTGCAAGATGCAATCAATAAGGCACAGGATGGGGATACCATTTCAATCTCTCCCGGAAAGTATCAGGAGAACCTGGTTATCGATGGCAAATCCGTGAACATCGAAAGGAAAGGATCCGAAGGGGCCGTCATCCTTGACGGAGGAAATAAGGGGCCTTGCCTTATCCTGAAAAATGGCAGTAATGGCAGGATCGAAGGGCTGATTATCCAGAATGGAAATGCCCGCGGCAACGCAGACGAAGGGGGGGGAATAGCCTGCTATCAGTCCAGTCCCCGGATAGTCAATAATATCTTCAGAAATAACGTGGCTGATCGGGGACTTGGAGGAGGAATCTTCTGCTATCAGTCTTGTGCAGTCATTGAGAGAAATAAATTCCTTAATAACCGGGCAGGGCAGGGTGAAGGATCGGGAGTGTTCGCCTTGCGATCCACGGTGCATATAGGTAACAACGAATTTGCCGGAAATCTGGCAGAACAGGGCGAAGGCGGAGGGATTTCCCTCATGGAATCAACAGGAGAGATCAACACCAATTCTTTCAACGGCAATCTGGCCGATCAGGGCAGGGACATTTATCTGCAACATTCCACAGGAAATGGGCAACATAATTCTCACTATGAGGATAAAGACAACAAAGCCGTATTTCTCAATTACTCTACCTTTTAAAGTTCATGAGGTAGCTTAACCGGCTGAAAAACCGTTCTCATCTTCCGGCAGGCAGGGTCATATAAGCCCCTGCCTGCCGGGGTCTTTTGCCGTTTACCTGCTGGTTGAGCAGGCCTTTGCGTTTTTTTGCTTTTGCTTTCCAAGCACTATGCAGATAATCCCCACGGGGATCATACCTACTCCCACCCAGAACGCGGTATTGATCTCACTGTTGTTATAACCCAAGGCCATCACCAAAAAGCTAAAAAAGATAAACAACCAGCCAATTACCGTTTCCGTAGGCGTTTTGGATGCCTCTTTTTCCTTTGGCAAACTCATGAACACACACCTCCATAGCTAAACTGAAAAAGTACAAAAAACATACCAAACTAATATTTAATGTTAATAGATGTTAAAATATTAACCAATTTGGATATTAACTGTCTCAGATATTACATGATAGACTCATATTTTTAAGAGTTCTTACGTTTTTTACTGTTATCTCCTCTATTATAAAAGCCATGGCCAGGGAAAAGTGAAAACAAAGATTCTTTGATTATATTACCAGCGAAATAATCAATATAGCATTTTGTTAAGGGGAAATCAATGAGAAGCTGTCATTAAGGAATCGTAAAAGCATAGCCGGTGGTAATGTCTCTTGTATCGCGGCAAAAGGGCACCTTTTCGTCAGAGACGGTCCACGGATGGACCTCTTCGGTGGTGTTTCATGTATGGGCCTGCCATGGTCATAATTTGAACAACAGGGCCCTTATGATTTCCTCCCCGATAAAAGTCAGGCACGATATAAACATCCATATAACCAGTATGATAGCCATTGACAGCCTCTTACTGTGCCCTCCTGGTACATTACTTGTATGATCATGGCCATAAGCTAAAGGTATATTCCCTGGCATAGTGTTGTTCCATTGCCGGTGCATTGCTGGTGCTTTGCTGTTCCATTGCTGGCGCATTGCCGTTACATTGCTGGTGCATTATTGATGCATTTCCCGGCCCATTTTAATGCATGACTTCTAAAGCATTCAGGGGGCACTCCGGAGAGATTTTGTGCTTTTTGGGATGCTCAACATGCGCATGGTATTCTCACCGTTTTGAGGAGAAGAAGTTATAATGAGAGAAGAGAATCTCGCTCTTAGCATACATAATCCTATCCCGGCTATCATTCCCCCCGCTTTCCCCGTCCTTCTTTTCATGGCGTTCCTGGCTGTCTTACTCTCAGCCGGTCAGGGGCGTGCGGCAGTTGTCTATCCCCTTGGTATTCGAATATTACAGCCCCGGTATGTGGTTAACACGGTCAGGCCGGTCTCGGCACCTCAGGAAATTCTGCTGAAGTTTAAGCCAGGAGTAATGAACAATCAGATTTTAGCTGTCTACACACGCTATCAGATCAGGGAGGTTTCTTTCAGTCCCTATTCGGGCATTCGAAGATGTTTCCTTCCCGCTCAGGTTCCGGTCGCCCAGATTATTACTCTTTTGCGGGCAGAGCCCGCAGTCCTGTATGTAGAACCCAACTGGTTCGGGTATGCTCATTTTATACCCAATGACCCTTTCTTTATCTATCAGTGGCATCTGCCCATGATGAATGCGACTGCGGCCTGGGACATCAGCATCGGCTCAGGTGTAGTCGTGGCCGTGTTGGATACGGGAGTAGCTTATGAAAATTTCGACGTTTACGGCCAGGCTCCGGATCTGGCCGGAACCAGCTTTGTGGCAGGTTATGATTTCGTCAATAATGATCCCAACCCGGACGACGACGAGGGGCATGGAACCCATATCACCGGCACCATAGCCCAGACTACCGGCAACGGGGTGGGATGTGCAGGGGCGGCTTTCGGGGTCACGATCATGCCGGTAAAGGTAATGGACAGCACCGGAAGCGGAGCCTTGACCGATATTGTAGACGGGATCTACTACGCGGCCAATAACGGTGCCAAGATCATCAACATGAGCCTTGGGTTCGGGGATAATCCTACAGCGGCTCTGGAAGATGCAGTGAATTACGCCTATAACAACGGCTGCCTTCTGGTTTGCTCTGCCGGAAATAATGGAGTCAACACTCCTAATTATCCGGCGTCTTATCCGGCATGTATCTCGGTCAGCGGGGTTCGGTTCGATCTTACGCTGGGCAGTTATTCCAACTATGGCGTGGATATCGACCTTTGTGCTCCAGGGGGAGATCTGAACGTGGATCAGAACTATGACGGTGCACCTGATGGTATCTTGCAGCAGACCCACGACGGCACCAATTTCAAATCCTTCGGCTATTACATGGGCCGGGGGACTTCCTGGGCCGCGGCCAATGTCAGTTCTGTGGCTGCCATGGTTCTTTCAGCCAGCGTTGGCACCATGACTCCGGCTGATGTAAGGTCAATTCTGGAGACTACGGCCCGTGACCTGGGGACTGCCGGATGGGACGAGTACTATGGCTGGGGAATGGTAAATGCCTACGCCGCAGTCAGCGCCGCTGTCAGTTCTGCGGCTACGGCACAGGTACTTGGTTATCGTGTCCCTTTTGTGCCCAGCACTGTGCCCGCAGCCGTGACACAATCTCTGGCCGTCACTCCATGGTGGGGACTGGCGGGGCTGGGGGGCCTGGGCGGCCTGGGAGTCCTGAGTGGCCTGGCCGGCAGTCTGACCAGCTCTCAGTGGCTTCTTCAGGCTCAAACCGGATGGCCCAAGGCTATCAGCCAGCAAGGGGTGCTGAGCGGCATCCCCTACCCGATCCCTTCCCTGATTGGCCAGACCGAAGGTTCGCCCTCTGCGGCAACGGCTCAAATCATGGGTCTGGCAGATTGGCTTCTCCCGCTCACCCTGCTTGGCCAGGGATCAGTCAATAGCCTCGTCGGCAGCTATACCATGGGCGGCAGTGGATTATTCACTCTGAACTCAACCACGGGTCAACTGATGAACTCAATCAGCAGTCAGCCGGCAATCTTTCGCCAACAGAGTTCTTCTTCGGCGAATTGGCCGCTGGGAACACAGCAGAGCATCCAGGGCATACAAGGCGGCATACAAGGTATACAGAGTATCCAGGGCATTTTCCCTTCCCTGGCCTGGCAGCCAGGCTCTCTTATTTCACAGAACCTTCAGCCGCTCGACACGCAACTCCTCACCTTCCAGCTCCTGAACTCGCAGTCGTTCAATGCAGGCTTTTGGCCCATTGTGCCAAGCCAGAGCATTCTCCAGGATCTCTGGCTCTTTCCACAAAGGATTCTGTGGTAAGTCTTTTATAAAGGTGCGTCTTTCCATTGCCTGTTGCCGGGTAAAAATGCTATCATAAGAGCATGAAAAAGGATATCAAAATCCTTTCTTTTCCGGAGGTTGAAAACCTTCTGAAGGAAATGGGAGAAAAACCTTATCGCGCCCGGCAACTGGCCGTATGGATTTATCATCGCGGTGTCGTGAACTTCGAGGAGATGACGGATCTTTCCAAGTCCTGCCGCCACAAGCTTGAGGAGGGGTACTTTGTTTCCGAGCTTCCCCTGGTCGAAGCCAAAACCGCTGAGGATGGCTGCACCAAGTTTGTATTCCGGCTGCCGGAAGGACTCGATATTGAAAGCGTCCTCATTCCTGATCAGGATCGCCTGACCCTGTGCATTTCGACTCAACTCGGCTGCCGGCAGGGATGCCGCTTCTGCCTGACCGCCCGGATGGGATTTATCCGAAACCTTTCGAAGCACGAGATAGCCGATCAGGTACTTCAGGTAAAAAAGCGCCTCCCTGCGGATAAAAGAACCATGAATATCGTTCTCATGGGTATGGGAGAGCCACTGGACAATTATCAGAACACAGTCCAGGCCATTCGTCTCATGACCTCTCCCCTTGGGCTGAACATCTCTCCCCGCCATATTACCTTATCTACGGCTGGACTGGTCGATCGGCTATATCAGTTACAAAAGGAAGGTCTGGGCATCAACCTGGCCATTTCAATCAATGCGCCCTTTGATGATGTTCGCAATGGCCTGATGCCGATCAACCGGCGCTATAATCTGGAAACCCTTCTTCAGGCGTTGCGGGATTTCCCTATCGCCAGCCGAAGAAGGTTTACGATTGAGTATATCCTCATGGATGGAGTGAATGACTCCCCTGAGGCAGCCCGGCAACTTTGCCGAAATCTCCAGGGAATCCCCTGTAAGATCAATCTGATCCCTTATAATCCCAATCCATACCTCCCCTTCAGGGAATGTTCGGAGTCGAGCCTCGACCGGTTTCAGCAGATCCTTGTCCAGCACCACATGACCGTCACGGTCAGAAGAAGCAGAGGGCGGGATATCAATGCCGCGTGCGGACAACTGGGCTACTCTCGCTATCGCACTCACACCCGCCTCGCAGAATCCGGGCACGGACAGCAATAATTACCTGGCAGATTCCTCCTTTACCAAAGGTTGATAAAGAGCCTTATCACAAAAGGGGAGTATGAAATATCATAAAAAGGGAGGACGAACTATCGCAAAAGGTGAAGACGATAACCGGACGCCTATTTCATACGTGGTGTACTCAGTCATTCGGATCGAGAAACTCCCTCGGATAGATCGAGAACCCCTCGGAAGCTCGGATGGATCGAAAAACTCCTGGAAGTGCCCTCAACAGTTCCCTCTCCCCCTTAAAGGGGGAGAGGGTTAGGGTGAGGGGGGGTTCATACCGCCTTTTGAAGCCATATAAATATATGGACATCCCCGTACGGTTAAATTATGTGGTTACACTTAGTAGATGATACTTCCTCCTGCCGTCGTGCTACTGGTAGTACCAGTGGTACCGGTATTCGTATTATTGCTGCTGCCTGAGGGGTTGAAGAGGGAGGGAAAGAGTTGACTGTATAACGATCCAACCCCCAGTGTTGATGCTATTTGGAGAAACGGTACCTGGAATTGGATACCGCCGGGTGTAGTAATGGTATAATAAAGATTTTGAAGCCCGAAGGGATTGACGGAAGCCGTCGTTCCTCCCGGACCATAATACGGGCTCGTAAGCAAGCTTGTTCCCCCGCCGTACAAACTACTCAGGCCGGTTAAGCTGCTCAAGCTCCCAAGACCAGTCGCGCTGCTTATGCCTCCCAGTCCCCCCAAACCTCCGTAAAGTGCGGCCAGGCTATAGACGCTACTCGGCAGCCCATAGCCGCCAAGGCCGTATGCTGTGCTGAGGGCTCCCCCATAGCTCCCGTATCCGCCATAAAGTCCACTATAAAGTCCACTGTAAAGTCCGCCATAAAGTCCACTGTAAAGTCCGGCATAGGGCGAAGTCCTTCCGTAGGCACCGAGACTGCTATAAAGACTGTATGGATTGTAGGTGGAGGAATAACCATAATTCCCATATCCTGTTCCGTAGCCTGTACCGTAGTATCCCGTGCCGTAACCGGTACCGTATCCAGTACCGTAGTATCCCGTGCCGTAACCCGTGCCGTAACCCGTGCCGTAACCGGTACCGTATCCTGTGCCATAGTATCCTGTGCCGTAACCGGTACCGTATCCAGTACCGTAGTATCCCGTGCCGTAACCCGTGCCGTAACCGGTACCGTATCCTGTGCCATAGTAGCCCGTTCCGTACCCAGTACCGTAGTAGCCGGTGCCGTAATATCCTGTACCATAACCTGTCCCATAAGTGGAATATCCTGAATAGGGGTTAGTTCCCGTGTAAGTCGAGTATGATGATGTATATGGATATGTTGATGAATATGGGTATGTTGATGAATAAGGATATGTTGATGTGTAAGGGTATGTCTGAGCCAGAACCGGTATTCCATCTGCCCATGCCATCAACAGAAAAACTAACGGCATCAAGCCAGCCGCTCTGGTAAACTTCCAAAACCAATTTTTCTTCATATTCTTAACCTTCCGTAGAGAGTAAGGAAAAACAGGAGCAATACAACAATCTGCGCCACTATCTCATCGTGATCTCATCATGTTTGGAAACCAGTGACAAACCAACCAACCTGACATGTCAAGATCGAGAAAGAAAAAGGAAATACTCTTTGAGCCTGTTAGTGCTCGGTAAGGATTACTCTGGTATGGCATATAAATCAATCACCCCCCTTTAAGGAATAGAGTTACAGAAAGTGACTCTATTCGAAGGCCATTCCTAAATCCTTTGACAAAATGAAGCTTGCTTTATATTGTCTGCAAACCCCGTACCATGCGAATGAAGACCTATGCTGCATAGGGGAAACATCCAATTATACAATTAATTATCACATGTAGAGTGGCAAGGAAACCATGAACGGGATAAGCCCTCAAGAGAATTTTTGACGATCCCTGATCGGCAACTGAAAAAGAGAAGTTCGATTATTTTTTTGTATAGAGGTAGTTTTTTCTGTTTAACGAGAACAGGTTAAGAGAGTTAGTGAATAACAATGCATATCGAAGGATAGCTGTGAATTAATATTCATACTATGAAAAATTTATCAATATCACGGCGATAGTTGTATGAGATTGCAAAGAGCCTTGACTTCCGGTGCTCGTACACCGCTCCCTTAAGGCAGATGGATAGGCAGCCTGCCTCATCCCAAGGGGAAGAAACCGGACTTCCGCCGGCCAGTACTGGCTACTGACCATTGGCTGCTTGGCCGCTGGATTCTGTCCTCTGGTTGTTGGCTGCTGGATATTGATCGCTGGATACTGGCTTCTGGTTGTTGATCTCTGGCTTATGGCTCCTGACTCCTGCTCCCTGAATTCTAAAACATACCCTGCCGATAATAATAGTGAGCTGCTCATTATATAGTATTCCTCGTTATAGTATTTTTTCGTTATCTTCGTTATGCTGTTTTCTTAGCGCTCTGAAAATAAAGGTAAAGAAGCGCAACCAAGGCAGTCGGTAACTATTTAGGTAGATAGATCTGGAGGCATTTAGACTGGGTGTAGATAGACTGGAGGCGGAAGCAACGTGTCCCTTTCTGCATGAAAGGCTTTTAAACGAGAGCCTGCACCTGTATGCACCTAATACAACCTACAGCTTTACAACCTGCACCTATATATAACCAACAGCCTGCAAGTCTTATGGCCTGCAAGCCCTACAGCCTGCAAGCCTTAACAACCTAAAAGTAGTTACGGCAGTTGAAAACCCTTGAATTGAGGGAATAGGCAATCATGTTACCTGAAAAAGACGAGAATGAAATAAAAGCCTGGCCCACCGAGCAAGAGGAAGACAGTTGGGAACGCTTGCGATTTCTGGCCGATATCTGTCGGCGCACTTCACAGCCCTTTTGGGTAGGACACCTTGATGGCCGCATAATCGCCTTTAATCGGAGATGCTGTGAACTCTTGGGCTATCCTGAAGTGCAATTACGTACCATGGATTGGGCTGTTGATCTAACGCCTTTGGAGTGGCGGGAAACGGAAGCAAGGGCATTGGAGTATCTGCTCCTTACCGGCCAGCCGCTGCTTTACGAGAAGGAGTACATTCGTCATGACGGAACAAGAGTTCCGGTAGAAATGTTTGTTCATCCGGTTTGTGATTTTGAAGGAAATATCCAATATTACTACGCATTTATCACTGACATCACTGGATGCAGGAGGATAAAGAGGGAAATTTTGGGAAGCCGCAGGCAATGGGAACAGTTCATTACCATAGGCTCGACAGTCATTTATAGTTGCAAGCCAACAGGCGATTATGCATGTACCTTTATGAGCCAGGAAGTCAAAGCGCTTTTCGGGTACGAATCGGCGGAATTCACGGCAGATCCCGGGTTTTGGATCAACCATATTCACCGCGGGGATGCCCCGCATGTCCTCGCGGTTTTATCTCGCCTGACGAAAGAGGAGTATCACACTCTCGACTTCAGGTTTCGACATAAAAATGGTACCTATCAATGGGTGCACAACGCGCTATGGCTGGTGAGAAACAGCAATGGCAATCCACAGGAAATTATTGGTCGATGGATAGGAATCACCGGAGGAAAGCAGCTTGAAAATGCACAAAGAGGAAGATCAAAAAGCTACAGGCGAAAAGACAGAATTGGGCGTATCTCTCCGGAAGATGCAAAAAGAGGTATACGAGCAGCCTTACGGTAATTTGGCAGCACTCAACACCTGCCGTTTGTTATTAGACTCGGTGGGAGAGGATTTACTTTTTACTATAGTGAGCTACTTCATTGAATTTCTGAATACTTCTGTAGCGATTTACGAAAAAAATGGAGATTACGCTCTTGGAATCTACTCTTCAGGCTGGTGCCGTTTGCTTGATCATGCTTCCCGCAACCTGTGTAAGACAGATGATAATGCAGAGGCATTGAAAAGCGGCCTGTGGCACTGCCACGAGTCGTGCTGGAACGCTTCGAAGCTTTCCATAGAGAGGAATCGGCCGGTTGAAGCTGAATGCCTGGGAGGCATGTGTCTTTTTGCTGTTCCGATTCACGCGCGGGGAGAAGTCATAGGGAGCATTAATTTCGGATGCGGCAACCCGCCGAAAGCCCGTGCAAAGGTAAAAAAAATTGCCGAAAGATATGGTATCAGCGCAGACAGCCTTATCGAACAGGGCTGCGCATCCAATCGGCAGTCCTCTCTTACTGTTAATACTGCCAAGCAGCGCCTGCTTATTTCAGCCAGACTGATTGGTGAAATTGTTGAATACAGGATGCTTGAAACTGCTCTTCGGGAAAGTAAGATCAAGTGCCGGGAAGTCGCTGCCGGTATTCCGGGCATTGTTTTCCATCTTATGTTGAAAAAAGACGGCTCCCTTTCTCTGCCCTTTGCCAGTGAAGCCTTTTACCAAATAAGCGGCTTGAGGGCAGGAGAGTTTAATCCGTCCGGGTTACTTGACCTGATAGTTCCAGAGGACCTTGATCACGTAATAAAGACAATTACCAGGTCAGCACAGATCCTGGATACCTGCAAGGCAGAATTTCGGATAAACACAAAGGCCGGAGAAGTAATATGGCTCCATGCTGTTGCCTACCCGCATTTGTTATCGGATGGCAGCGTCCTTTGGAATGGCGTTGCTCTTAATACCGATGAACAAAAGCAGGCGACGGGGACGGGAAATGCCGCTGCCGGCTTGCGTCGAGGACCTGTTCACGACTTTAACAATATTCTCGCCATTCTCATGGGCTACACCGAGTTGACCCTGGACTCAACCTCCGAGGAAAACCCTGCACGGCCTTATCTTCTTGAGATGCTTAAGGCTATTCACCACGCCAAGAGTCTGCTCAGGCAGATTCATACCTGTAACAGCCTGGACGAGGAAAGGAAAGAGAGGATGCGGCAAGGACCGGTGCAGCAAAAACAGAGGCTGTCAACTCTGGAGCTGAAAAAACCGGTACAGCAGGAACTTGTACAGCCGGAATCGAAAATATCCGAATCTTTTCCCCGTGGGGAGGGGAGCATCCTTCTGGTTGATGATGAGGAATCTATCGTTTACGTAGGCCAGCAGATATTGGCCCATCTGGGATATGAAGTTTTTCCGAGAACGAGCAGTCTTGAAGCACTGGATACCTTCCGGGAGGAGCCGAAAAAGTTCGATCTGGTCATCCTTGATCAGGTTATGCCGAACATGAGCGGTACGGAATTAGCCAGGGAACTGATAGCTATCCGGCCCGATATTCCAATCATCCTGTGCACCGGATTCAATGAGGAAGCCACACCGATAAGAGTGAAGGCCCTTGGCATCCGGAAACTGATCATGAAGCCGCTCGATATGTATCAGGTAGCCGAGGTTGTCAGGAATGTACTTATCGAAAGCGGGATGAGACGTCAACATGGCTAAGGTACTGATTATTGACGATGATCAAAAGATGTGCAGCATGCTCTCCTTTATGGTAAAACGGAAAGGGTATGATGTTACCTGCGTCAACACCCTTGATGATGGCCACAAAAAGGCACTATCGGAAGTGTTCGATGTGGTCTTTCTCGATGTCCAGATGCCCGATGGGAATGGGTTGGACATGTTACCGAAGCTTCGGGCAACATCATCCTCTCCTGAGGTCATTATCATCACCGGTGCAGGAGATCCCGACGGCGCTGAGCTGGCCATTAAAAGCGGCGCATGGGATTATATTGAAAAGCCCTCTTCAATACAGGCGATGACACTTCCCCTCGTTCGTGCCATTCAGTACCGCGAGGGAAAGAAGACAGAGAAGCAGCCTGCGGCCCTGAGGAAGGAAAACATCATTGGGAGCAGTCCCCTCATGGAAGCCTGTTTTGATCTTTTGGCTCAGGCGGCAAACAGTGAAGCAAGCGTTCTTATCACGGGTGAAACCGGTACCGGTAAAGAGCTTTTTGCCCGTGCAATTCATGAGAACAGCAGCCGGGCCCAGAGTAACTTTGTTGTGGTCGATTGTGCCGCGCTTCCAGAGACATTAGTGGAAAGCGTGTTGTTCGGGCATGAAAAGGGTGCCTTTACCGGCGCGGATAGAGCCAGGAGTGGTCTGATCAGCCAGGCTGATGGAGGTACGCTGTTTCTCGATGAGGTGGGCGAACTTCCCCTCTCTCTCCAAAAAGCCTTCCTGCGGGTCCTTCAGGAACACCATTTCCGGCCATTGGGCAGTAAACAGGAGGTAGAGAGCGACTTCAGGCTTGTGGCAGCAACCAATCAAAACCTCGATTATATGGTAGAGAAAGGACAATTCCGGAAAGACCTTCTGTTTCGTCTTCGCTCCTTTATCATCGAGTTGCCCCCCTTAAGAGGGCGGAGCGAAGATATGAAAGAACTGGCCAGATATCATATGAATAGACTCTGCACGCGCTATGGAATAGAGCCAAAGAATTTTGCTCCGGAATTTTTCGATGCAATGCTGTCGTATAACTGGCCCGGCAATGTCCGGGAACTGGTAAATACTATCGAGAGGACACTGGCCGCGGCGGGGCATGACCGCACCCTGTTCCCCAGACACCTGCCGACCTATATCCGAATTCATATAGCCAAAGCTTCACTCAGAAAAGATTCTTCCGCCGCCAGGGAAGATACCAGGGATAGTGCCAGGGAGGGTATCAAGGAAAATACCAGAGAGGATATCAGGATTAATTCCACGGAAGGGTCCAGAGAGAAAACGAAACCCGTCGCCGGAGAGAAAAGCGTAGTGAATCCCGACTCCCCGACGTCATTCCCAACACTGGGAGACTTCCGGTCTACCACCATGGCTGAAGCTGAGAGCCGCTATCTCCATGATCTTATGTTGCTCACAGGTGGCAATATCAAAGAGGCCTGTGTCAGGTCCGGCCTGTCTCGATCCCGGCTCTACGCTCTTTTGAAACAGCACGGAGTTTCAAATTTCAGTTGAATATTATCCTCCCTTTTCGTTGTTCATACCGCATTTCAATTGTATATCCGGCATTTCAAGGGAAACAGGTCATAATTTTTTTATTTTTACTTTCCCCCAGAACCCGGCCCGATCATCTTTAATGATAACCGCGCCTTTCACTCCTTCGATAGTTTCCGCTACGGCCAGCGCCCGGTCAATGTCCTCTTTGGTCTTGACTATGTTTCCGATGGCTGTTGCGGCAGCGTCTGCCAGGGCAGTCGAAGGCGAAATAATCACCACTGCATCAGCCAGGCCGAAGCTCAAGGAATGTCCCACTGTTCCTGAAGAGGTACACACACCTCCTGCGGGAAGCCACTCCGGCTCAATTTCCAGGGCAATCCTGTTGCTGAATGGAGATTTCCCGGCAAAGATTTTCACGAACCGTGTCTTTAAGCTGCTGATAAAAATGTCTCCCCCATTTTCCACAATGGCCTGCTGACACTGGTTCAAGAGCTCCAAACCGACAAATTCCGATACAGCTCCGGCTACCGCAGCCATAGGCCCGACACCGGCCTTGCGGCTGGCATTGATCATGGAAGAGATAATTGCGGGCGCTTCGTGATCATCGGGCAGAGGCTCCAGGCTGGTGAGAAATTCAGGATTGTGCGCGATATACCTTTCCAGATCAGCCCGGCAATTCAGAGTTGCCTGTTTTGCTATCTCCTTAAGATTTTTATCAGCCAGGATAAAAAGGTCAGTTTCCTTGACCACAATCGAAAAGGGGATAAGATCCTGTGATTCACATGTCTGGCGGTACAATCTGGGTTCATACATGATTTAACCACTCAGGCAAAAGGCATGCTCCCTCTTGCTTTCACAATGCCTGCGCCCCTTTCTTTGAGCGCGCGGGATAGAGGCGGCGGCCCTTCTTGAGCGCTCGGGATGGAAGCCATCGTCCCTGGTTTCAAGGGACAAAATTGTCCCTGAGAATTCAAAAGTGAGTTTCAGAAAGCTCAAGGTATATAATTATAGCACTATAAATCTTTGGGCACATCAAAATATGATTAAATATTTATACGTTTGTAATTCCCAAATGACTTGCTATATTCCTATAACGTGATATGATGGTATTATTGACTGATAAACAGCCAGGTGTGAGATAAACAAAAGAGGAGTTAAAGTCGGACACATTATGAATTATTCTAAAGCTATGGGCAACAAAGCTATTGGTATCTTCGGAGACCTTGTCGGTTTAGAGGATCTCCCCAGTCGGGGCCACAGTCTGGGCCGTTTGCGAATACTCCTGGACAAAATCAATGCTACCTTTGAGGATAACATCCATGTTGGTTTTACGATTATCAACGATACGGAATTCAAGGGAGCGTTTGATCGGAGTTTTCCCTTACAGGATTTTTTATCCCTTTACAATGAGGAGTTTGGGAAAGATATTGGAACCCATCTGGGGATCGGCTTGGGCGTGTTGGGGCCCCCGGAAGAAACTGAGCCTGGCGGATGCTTTTTTTCAGCCAGAAAAGCCATGGCTAAGGCCAAAGAAGGAGGTAGTTTTCTGCTCTTTCACGGGTTCGAGATGAGTGAGGCTCTCAACGCCTTATTTTACTTCATTCATGAAATGGATGAGGCTATGACTGATCGACAGCGCAAGATCGTTGAAGTTTACCGCAAAAGTGGTGATGTTGCCGCGATATCCAATGAATTATACATTCCAAAACAGGGAGTTCTGGATTCAATCAAAGCCGCCAGATACGATATCTACGTCAATGCCTGGCGCGGATTGGAAAAACTCTTGAAGTTTGATCTCCCTTCATCAGCATTCCCGGGTAAGAGGCAGCAACGGCCCCAGGGTCATGACCATCAGCGATCCCGTGATTATCAGCGGCCTTCTTACCGTGATCAGCATCAACCGCACCAGCATCAGCCACATCAGCAGCGACCTCCTCGCCGTGACTATCAGCGTCCACAATACAATGATTATCCCCGGTCTTCGCAAAATGATCAGCAAAGGCCCTCTCGCCGTGATTATCAACGACCTTCAAACAATGATTATCAGCAACGACCCGCAAATAATGGTTACCAGCAGCGATCTGCAAATAATGGTTACCAGCAACGACCCGCAAATAATGGTTATCAGCGGTCCTCGAACAGCGATTATCAACGGTCTTCGTATAATAATGACCAGCAACGGTATCCCCACCAGGATCAACGCCGGCAATTTACGCATGATAATCGCAGAACCAAAAAAGCGGACAGGCAACGTTCCGGCCCCTCACGAGGCGCCAAGCAGTACGACAGATAAACAGATAATACGCAGTCGGTGGCAACGAGTAAAAGTCAGCCAGCTCAAGACAAATTGACTGCTCAAGATGAGTAAAAGTTAGCCAGCTCAAGACAAATTGACTGCTTAAAAAGCACTCTTTGTTATCGCTCTCATCCCCCTCTTCTCGCGCAAGGAGAAGAGAGGGGCAAGGGTGTGAGCCCGGATTTTGGATAGCGGCGGCGACCAGCCGCGAGAGGCAGGCCCTGCCATCCTGACGGCGAGGATCTGTGGTTATCGTATCCGGGTCATCGGCAGATACCTGCTTGAGTACCTTCCATGGTTAACGCTTATCTTCCATTCTCGCTATCTTATCCTTCTCCCCATTTCCTGATCAGCACTGTGGTTCTTAAACCTGCGTATCATTACCTCTGGAGGCTGTACATAGCTTACCACAAAACCCGGAGGAGGGAGTTTGAAAAAATCCAAAGATGTTACTCTCTTCGAAGTGGAGCACTTACAGGGAGAGTATGCATGAACCTCGCCTTCGCATAATTTAAGGTTCACGAAATCGCCAGCCTAAAAATGGCTCAATGAACAGATTCTATGCCTTCCTTCATTCCTAAAACCCCAAATTATTCGTATCACAAAATCAAAACGCGAAGTTATAAATAACTGGTTAGGGAGGGGTGCCAATAACCGGATGATAATCCTTGTCAATCATTATTTTTTAGGTTATTATCAAATGAAAAATTAAGTTGATACTGCGTATTCCTTGAGGTTATACAGAAACTTTATAATAACTTGTTAGGCAGTGATCGAATCTATTCACACCCATAAGGAGATTTCCCGAAATGGACATTCCACGGATCTTCAACATCACCGAAAGTGCTCACCGCATCCATAATCCGTTCACACCCGAAAAGCTCGCCACTCTCGGCGCGGCGCTGCGTCTGGAAAGGGGGACCCGAGTGCTCGACCTCGGCAGCGGTTCGGGGGAGATGCTGTGCACCTGGGCACGCGATTACGGAGTCA
>JBFMGO010000002.1:82663-141780 GCA_040752695.1 bacterium | reverse complement strand
GTGAACCAGCCGCCCTCGCTTGAGCTGAACAATGTCATAGGCGCCAAACAAATTGTCCGGCATGGTGTCCTTGGTCAGTTGCTTCTCGAAAACTACGGCCCGATCAAAGCAGGAGAAAACCTGCCTCACCAGCAGACTCTTGGCCATACCGGTCCGGCTGAAGAGCAACTGATGCTCGCCGGTGAGAAGTGCATAGAACGATTGACGGATGATTTCTTCCCGACCGATAATTTGACAGCCGATAAACTCCCTCAGGCTATTCATCTTTTTGGCAGTCTCAAAAAGACTCCCTTTCAGATCTTCATCCTGAACCAAAGCATAATCTACGATCAAATTATCAGCTACTGCATCCCTTTCACTTCTCATTTTTATATCCTCATACTTCTGCCTTTTTTATACTGCCTCTCATATCGCCTTTAAGATATTTTTTTGTCCACCTTCTTTGCTTATAATACTTGCAATATAAGTGCCAATTTGGGATGGAAAAGGGGGAAAGGAGTTTAATATTCTTATAGGAAACGTTATCGTAAACGATATCAAATGGTTGGTATGTAGTTAGCCTGCAATGAGCTCCTCTTGCACAGAACATGGGCCGGTACTATGCAGAAACTATCCATGAAGGATTAATGAAAGATTAATGGCTTTTTTGCCAGAAGAAAAGGAGAGACAAACTGCAATTACTTACTTTAGCTGGACTGGCAGGGGGAAAAACCGCTTTTGGCATTATTGCAAAAGAATTGCAAAAATACCACAAGACTTGAATACTGCATGACATGAATACCACGAGACTTGAATTCAACAAAAATCGGTTACTATAAGACTACTATACTTTTGCACTTTTTGTCATTCCCGCGAAAGCGGGAATGACAAAGAACGGATGTGGTGGCTATCACATATGAGCGAAGATAATTGAGCTTCCGATCTGATCATTCCCTGTCGTTAATTAAAGAGACAATAACCGATATGTCCTAAACATAAAAGTGTTTCTGACTACCTTGTTAAGCTCCTGTCTATCTATAGCCATATTTTTATATATTTATAATTTACTGAAATATGAGTAATTTTATAATCTCCAGCCGTCATTCCAGCTTTCGCGTGAATGACAAAAAGCGCGAAAATATGATCGAAACTATGATTATGGACAACAATACTGAGATTATGGACAACAATACTGAAGTCAATAGATGTGATAAAGATTTTATCCAGGTGTGATAAGGATTTTATCCTTTTTCGATGCTGAGACTTGGTGAAGCAGGTAATAGGTGCATTCTCTGGGCAGATAGCGGATAAAGAAATCCACGCCAGGGGGAAAATTCATGCTACGCAGGCGGATGGTATTCAAGACCCTTTAAAGACCCGGAAAGGGGAACTAACATGAGCAGATTGACCAGGACGCCGTGGTTCAAAACCGTTTGCTATGCAGTCATCTATCTCTTCAGTTTACAGGTTGTTCATTCGGTAACTATTGGCTTTCCTCAATGGAATGTCTCCTGGAAATTCGGCCCGAAGGAAGCCTGTGCCCAGGAACCGGAATGGCTTGCCTCTACGGTGGATGCCAACTATGAAGATAGATACATCCAGGAGAAGCTGGCCGAAATCGGCCCTGGGGTTGATGCAGTCTTTGCCTTTGTCCGGGATGAGATTGGATATGAGTCCTATACAGGCTCCTTGCGCGGTGCGCGGGGCACGCTCTGGAGCAAGGCGGGGAACAGTCTGGACCAGGCCAGTCTGCTCATCGCCCTTTTACGGGGTCAGGGAATCCCCTGCCGGTATGTCCGGGGGACGCTTTCGGATGGGGATGCCAAGGGGTTAATCCTCTCCATGTTCACTCTTCCCTGCAAGATTGTTGGTTTTATTCCTGAAGGTGCCGAGCTTTCCGATCCAGCAAATGATCCCCAGCTTCTGGAGGAAACAAAAGAGCATTACTGGGTTGAATTCGATGACGGAAGTGGCAGTGGTTTTAAAGCATTGGATCCGACTTTTGGAAATGCTGTAATAGATCAAACATTTGCTCCAAAGGAAAGCACTTTTGCCGAGGTACCCGCTGATTTGCGTCACAAGGTGACGATCCGCCTGAAAGCTGAACTTATGGGAAACTTGACTGGGCTGATTGGCGGCGGAGCCAATACGAAGACGGTGCTTAACGAAACCTTCAATACTGTGGAACTGGTGGGGAAGCCGCTCTCCGTAGGGCATTTTGTTAATTCCTACTAGCCCGCCTGCACTTATATTTGGGTATGTAACTCATACATACTCTCCTTACGCTATAATTAGTCAAGATGATGAAGATACTTCTGATGACCCAGTTATTCGCGGAGAAGATTATCAAGAGCTTCTAACGAATTTTCCGCTGGCAAGCCAATTTTTAACGGGGTTATTCTTGGAAGTTGATGTATTGTCCCCTGGTGGGAATAGAGAAACCTATGAACGGTCACTGGTTGATCGAATAGGGTTTGATGTCCGCCAAAACGGAGGGACTCCAAATCTCAATATTGATGCATCCGGCCCACCTGTTATCAATGAGCTTGACCTAATGACTATAATACTTTCGCCAGGTCTCGAAGATTCCGGCTTATATGAGAATAGGTATACGATCTTTCAACAACATATTGCAGAAGCTGACCAGCTTCAAATTAATAGAAATCTTAATCTAAATTCTCCTGAAGACAGGAATGTACTGAATACCCGCATTAACTTTTTTCGTAAAGGAATAATTTTGAGAAATTCTTTTTTAGCTGCTTACTTTATAAATGAAAGTGATTCTAATTTGGAGCAATTGCAGCAACGATATCTCGTTCGTGCATACTATAATTCACCGAGAATTATCATCTGCGGAAATAACCTAATCGGAGAAGATTCTAATAGCGTTTCTTGTAAGAGATTCATTGATATACGTAAAGCTAATATTCGTGCTCTTACATTTCCCGGTCAAGTAAAGATAGCATCCTTTATTTTTAATGGAGTACGTGGTTTTAATGACAGCATCCTAGAGACACTGGTACTCCAACAGTTTACGCCGAATGGGCAAATAGTATCTGCACACACTATTATAAAAGAAGCCGCAGCTCAACAGATACCTCTTATGGCAGTTTTTAATTCAGCCCAAATTGATTCACTAGATATTTCTCTTGAAGCAAAAGCAAGGATTGCTAAAGCACTTACAACTGGAAAGATGGTCATTGTACCATCGAAGAGTGTAATGATTAATAATGAGTTATCATCAGCATGGTATGAGGTTAAGGAGGACGGTGAAGTCATTGCTGTAACAGAGGATGGAGGACATCAAGGTATTGAATACTCATTAATAATACGTACAGCCTTACTCTCTGGTGGTGCTGGCTTTTTCTTGGGTTTTGTATCTGGATTTGTGGTCGGAGCATTGCTGCAAACATTTAGATATAGTGCTCCTCATTGGGACAAGGAAGAACAAAATGGTGAACTAACAGCTATACAATGGGCCCTTGGTGGTGGAGTAGGTATTGGGGGGGGATTATTGTTTAGCTATCTTTATGAACTCGGTCAACTATTATCAGAAGCTTCAACAATCTTTACTACTAAACCAGCACCTATAAGTCCCCAATCAGTTGGTATTTTTACTTTTTTTTTCGGTTTTGGAATTGGATTTGCGCTTGCTCTCCAAATTTGGAAGGCACCAGATCCTCCTGTGCCAGATATACTAGTCGGATTGCCTGAATGTGAAATCTTTCCGCCCGGCGCAGAACCTGGGGTTACTGTCAAAATCGTATCAGATGAGTTATTTGCACTTTCATTTAATAAGACACTAATCCCTACAGCTTTTAGGGCCAAGATTTATAATCAGGGGCCCGAAGAAGACACATTTGATCTTACTTTTTTAGATATTCCACCGGGATTTGAAATTGTCAGCAGCCTTCCTAAGCTAACAGTCCCATCTGGGGGAGTTGTTGAGACCGGCATCTATCTACGGCCGATGGACGAAATAGGTCAACCAGGATCTTTAGCACCTTTCAGCGTCAATGTAGCCAGTATAAACGATCCAGCAATAACAGCCACCGACAGTAAGGACTTTATTATTCCAGAGGTTCATGGGGTGGATATATTCAACGATCTCTTGGTCCTCAATACTTCCCCTGGCTCTTCAGCTTCTACAAAATTAACCTTGACTGCTGTGGGAAATGTGCCAGAGGAAATTAACCTGAACATCCAACTCTCAGAAGGAATTTCAGTCAGTGGCATAATTAGCCCGGTTAGCCTTAATGCCGGAGATTCAGTCATCCAAACCCTTACTTTTATTCCCACTGCTGACACTCCCCTGAACACAATACTTCAAGTTACCATTACCGCCACCTACGGTCCTCCGTCAGAGCCGCTGGCCGCCACCTCTCAGCTCCAGATTCAAGTAACCGCCCCCGGCGCACTGCCTGCTTCAAATGCCTCAAATGCCGCAGCCCAAATGGGTAGACCAGAGCTTTCATATACCTTAAGCAGCCTGGGCTCAACGCTTACCGAACTCTATCAGGTACCAGGGAGTGAAGTTTACAAAAGCCGCACATTGGCTTTATTGGAAACCCTTGCCGGGCAACTGGACGATCCCCTGCTGGCACCCTTTGCCGCTGATTTTACCACAGCCAGAGCCGCCATTGCAGCCAGCATACCCGGCACCCTGCCGGATGCGCTGGATAATCTGAACAGCGTCCTGACACCGTTTCAAACCGTACTCTCCTCCCTGGCCGATCACAACTTCGAGGTTGCCCTTCGGCCAAACAATGCCGTAGCTCTGCCCTTAACCCCCACCGACTTTGAGCTGTTCCTGTACAACACAGGGACCGAGACTACTACCTACAACTTGAGCCTTTCGGCTCTCCCTCCCAGCGTCACGGGATCATTGAACCGCACCACGGTCACTCTGGCTCCAGGGGAGGTCATACCCAGTACCGGAGGACCCAATGTAATAGCAACCCTTACCCAGTCAGCCGAAGAACTGCTCGCCTTTGATTTTGGGGTCACCGTCTCGGTGGAGGGCGCTTCTGAGATTACCCGCACAGCCCAGGGTGCTTTTACGGCCAGGAAGGAACTGGTCAGGATTCTTTCTGTCACCGCCGATCCATCTTTCACAGACCCTGGCGGGCAGATTACCATTTCTGCGAGGCTGCTCAATGCGGTAAACCAGAACCGACGAGTCCTGGTCTATTACACGGTTAAAGATCCGACAGACACGGTTGTCTTCACTTCCACGCCACAGGAAATGGAGCTTACGGTATTATCTTCCCTCGATACTGCGCACCTACAGCCGCCATTAGACACGACCGGATTCGGGGCAGGCAGCTATACCCTGGAGGCCGTGGCTACTGACCTGGCCGGCCACCCAATCCCCGGTGCGGTGGGGCAAGGCACGCTGCTGATCGGATCGCCCCCTAGCTGCTTTCATAGGCTCGTATCCGGAGGCTCTGCCGCCAGGTGATGGGATAGTGACTGCGGGCGTGCAGATCGATCAATTGATTGACTTCGCTAAACCAGCCATTGCTCTTCAAGGGTTGGTGGATACTGATGGGATAGCCTATACTGCTGCTATTTATGGCAATCGAGCTTATGTGGGCGGATCAACGAATATAAGTATTGTCGATATCAGCGATCCACAAAATCCGGGAATTACGGGCACTTTCGGGCCGTCGGATAATATTTACAGCACTCACATCCTTGACAATAATCTGGTGATATTGCACGGTGAATATACGAATGTGGATATTTACAGTCTGGCCGATCCTGACCACCCCTCGTTGATAGGGCATACGAACAGTGGTTATCATTTTTCAAGTTGGATGTTCCTGAGCGGCAACTCTGCCTTTGCAAGTACTGGCGGATATCAATATAATACGGATACGTTGGTAATCAACCGTCAATTTGGTGATTTTCTTTCCTTTGATCTCAGCGACATTTCAAATCCACAATTTCTCGATATACTTTTAAACACGGATGGCCCCGATTGGGGCAGCGCCTACAATTTTGGCTTGGGGATGGCAGTCAATGATCAGATTGCCCTGGTCCCCACCACTACTGTCAAAGGGAGTGATACGCAAACAGGAGTTGGACGGATTTTGGTCGTAGATATTTCTGATCCAGCCAATCTCACTATTGTCAAAGAGCTTCAGATACCAGGTACCGTACACTTATGGGGTGTTGCCATTCAAGGCGATCTGGCCCTGGTGACAGGAAGTTCCGGGGGCCGGAGAAATCCGGGCATCCCTGACTTTGCTTATATCGGCAATCTTACTCTTTCAACCGTGGATATCAGTAGCCCCCACGATCCAGTACTTATCAAGAACATAGTCACACAGAGTAAACCAAGCCAATGGGCTCACCCTGTGTCAGCAGGCAACGGCTATTTTACCGTAAGTGCTGGCCGCATCGATGATGAGACGGTTTTGATCCTGGCAGATGCCCATGATCCGCAAGATTTAGTCGTAACGACTATGAGTGTACCGGGTCTCATATGGGGAACCACGGTAGCGGGAAACACTCTTTATACCACAGGCGATGCAGGGCTTGGTATTTACGACCTCAGCGGCCTTGTCGATACGTCAGTGACCACGCAGGTTAGAATCCCGAAAAACAGCGGCATCAGTTATGTCCCTGATTCGTTTAACATCCATCCGACCCAGATCATCAGCGGAAGTGACTTTGACATCCTGCGCTGGGATGATACGCTGTCTTCTGCCCGCTCAAGCGATGTTTATTTCTGGGAACTTATGGTAACAGACCTTCAGCCGGGGGAAACCAGGCAACTGACGCAAGATACTGTCATTGATTTCACCCTGTCAAATGGTGATTCCGGGCAGATTACGCTTCCTCCTCTTGTGGTGGCCGGTGGACAAATTCTCGGCCTTTCACCTGCCGCACGCACAAGCCGACCGGGTGAGCGAGTGACCTATACCCTGATCGTAGACAACCCGACAGACACAGCAGTTACCTACGACCTGTCCCTGCAAGGACTGCCAGGGAACTGGGTCGATCTTCCTTCTTCGGTCACGGTTCCTGCCTCCGGACGGATCGAGCTTGCTCTGGCCATCATTTCGAAGGCCTTTGCCCCGGAAGGAGAATATGGGTTTGTCATCAATGCCTCTGCTCCGACCGGTGCCAGGGCTTCAGTATACGGCGACCTGACCCTTCAGGGCCTTCCCGCGATCAGGTATGACAGCCACGGCATCGTGCTTGGGTTAGACCCGGATCGAGCCTGGGCCGGGCAGGGGACACAGGCCGGATTCTCCGTCCGGTTGACCAACACGGGAAATGTAACCGAGAGCTTTGCTCTCGCCGGTGCGTTTCCTGCCGGTTTCAGTTACAGCTTCGGTCAAACTACGGTGGAAGTGCCGCCGGGGCTGGATAACTACCGGGAAGTCTCCTTAAGCCTGACCCCAGCCGCAGACACAGGAGCAGGGGATTACGCCTTTACGGTGACAGCATCCTCCATTGTTCAGCAACAGCAGGTAAGTGATGAAGCATCAGGAATCATCGCCGTTCTGGAAAACGGGGTCAACGTAACTATTACCCCAAAATCCGGCCTGCCGCCAGGAATCTTCCAACTGGACATCACGAATACCGGTGATGTGCAGGACACCTTTGACCTCACCTTAGGGGGGCCGGCAGCCCCTGCTGCAAGCATCGGAACTCAGGCCGTAACCCTGGTACCCGACCAGACTGCTCAGGCCACGATCACCCTCGGCCAGATAGACTTTGCCTATCAAGGGACGCTCAACCTTACCGCACTGGCCTCCTCGCGGGGGAATCCATTGGTGCAAGACAGTGACACGGCAGCAATAACCATTGCTCCTGCCAGGGGACTGGCTGTCAACTTCGACCCCAACGCCATTGACCTTCCTGCACCCGGCTCTACTGCCTTTTTGCTGATTATCCACAATACAGGCAATACAGAAGAAGCTTACTCCGCTGCCATCACCGGAGCATATGGCCCGGTTACGGCCAGCCTCACCGGACTTGACAGCCAGCCGACCCAGACCATCCCTGTATTCCGGCTGCCGGGTCTGGGTACGGGAGCGCTCCTTTTGAATGCCGATCTTACTGCCGCCGGGGAGGGAAGAGTTACGGTCACCGTACGGTCAGGCGATGCATCACTTGAAGCTTCTGCAACCGGCGTTCTGCGGACCTCTGCACAGATTCCACCACCTGAACAAAATCGGGCCGACATCTCGCTCGGTATAAGCGATGCACCTGATCCGGTCATTACAGGGCAGGAGCTTATCTATTTTCTTCAGGCGAAGAATAATGGCCCTTCCTTCGCTGAGGGAGTACGTTTAACCGTTGTTTTACCGCCAGGGGCTGCCTTCCAGTCGGCAGTCTCCACCAGGGGCACTTGCAGTGAGTTATATGGCACCGTAACCTGCACGATTGGAGGTATGGACAGTGGAGAAAATGTAAACGTAACAATTGTCGCTGCGGCACCACAGGAGGCTGGCACCATAACCGCTACCGCTCAGGCAGTCTCATATACCGCCGATCCTGTTTATACCAATAACCAGGTCAGTGAAACCACGCTGGTCGAAGGCCAGGCAGACCTTTCCATCCAAACGCGTATAAACCAGAATCTGAGCCTGCAACCAGACGGGCAGCAATCAGATGGACACAAGACAGGTGAACAGGTGGTTTTTACCATTACGGTAACCAATAACGGTCCCTGTAATGCCTCGGAAATTCAGGTGAAAGACGTTCTGCCGTCCGGCCTTCATTACCTGCACGATAACTCCGGCTATGATCCCGCTACAGGCATATGGAACATTGGCTATCTTTCGGCTGTACCGCCGGATAATAAGGCGATCCTTTCTCTTACGGCCAGGGTTGCCCAGGCAGGAGAGGTGATACATATCGGCAGCATTATCGCCTCTGACCTGCCTGACCCGGACCATTCCAATAATTCTTCAGCCGTGTACCTCAATGGAGGAAGTCAGGCTGACCTGGCCATAGAGAAAACCGTTGACCAAAAGACTCCGTCTATTGGAGAGGTGGTGACTTTCACCATTACGATGACGAACAACGGGCCGGATATGGCTACAGGTATTCAGGTAACTGACGTATTGCCTGAAGGTCTTGTCTATCAATCGAGCCAGACTTCCTGGGGGATTTATGATCCAGGTACAGGGCTCTGGCTTTTGGAGAACCTTCCGGTGGGAACAAAAGCCGTGCTTTATCTGCAAGCAAAAGTGCAGGCAAAAGTGAACAGGCAGACTGACCAGACCGGTTTGATAAATACTGCCACCATTTCCTGGTGCGATCAGAGGGATCCGGATATAACCAATAATACATCCAGCGTAATGCTTGATCAGGATACGCAGATCTATCCTTCCCTGGTAGATATGGCCGTACAAAAAACAGTTAATCAGAAGACAGCGATGCTTGGGGAGAGAGTAGTTTTCACCATCGTTGCAAGAAATAACGGTCCTGATCAGGCACATGAAGTTTTCATAAAGGATATCCTGCCTGCAGGGCTGGATTTTTCCTCCTCTATAACATCACAGGGACAGTATGACTCCAAGACGGGGATATGGACAGCAGGAACAATTCCTCCCGGCTCATATGAGATTATGGACATAGAGACAGAAGTGATACAGAGCGGTACGCTCATAAATACCTCATGTGTGAGGACTGTGAATGAATTCGACGTAAACCTTGCCAACCACTCTTACAGTGCCACTTGTATGGTGAAGAATCAACCGGTTCAGAATCTCAAGACATGCGCGGCAAACAGAAAGGTTCTCCTTCAATGGACCCCTCCTCCAGGAGCGATAAGCTATAACATTTATCGCAAAACCGATCGAGATGATTCTTATACCCTTATCAAAGAAGGGTATCGTACCCGCTATGGGAACTATGGAGACTTCGGCCTGATAAACCGCACGGATTATTGCTACCTGGTGACGTGGCTAGATACATCCGGTCAGGAATCACTTGCCTCGAACGAGTCCTGCGCTACCCCCAGGCTTCTACCATGGGTTAGATGGCCCGGCAAATCAGGAGAAAACGACCGACCCGCGAGAATTTATCAAGATCGTGGTTCAAGGGATCAATTTCGGGGAGGCTTATTTCCTCTCGAATGGTGAAGAAAAGTCTTCCGCTTTCGCACTCTTGAGTGATTGGCTGCTTGACTGATAAAAAGCGAAATACCCATAGTGTAGTCTTGACGCTGTAGTCTTGGTGATGTAACCTTGATGGGTGCGGTCTTGATGGTGCAGTCTTGACGAAGCCAAAGGGGGGACTCGCTCCCCCCATATATATTAATAGAGAGACAAAATTTTACTGCGGCAATAATCGCGGAAATTGTTTACCCCGATAAAGAATTCCCGCATCATGATTACCCAGTAGTACTGGCCCTTTGGGGTGAGCAGAATCTGATCTGCCTCGGTTTTGGTTCCTCCAAGGAGTTTAAAGAATACCATCTCCATCCAGAGGTATCGAGAGATATTCGTCTTAAATTTAGTCTCGAGTTGCCCGATATTCAGACTGCGACCGAAGAGCTTCATGAGGAAATCGTAGCGCATCCGCTCTTTTTTGGAAAAGGCTCTCTGTGAGGCAAGGGGCAACCTTCCCTGCCGAAGTTTCCTGATATACTGCCCAAGGTCAAAGGTATTGGCATAAATGCACCCGTTCAGATAACCGAAAGCGCCACTGCCTGCACCAACATATTCGTCGTAATCGACGATATATTCATCGATCATGCTCCTGGTTCTGGAAAAGCACCAGGCAGAAGCTGGCTGCATTTGGCCGGACAGTTTTTCGAGGATCTTGAAGTAAAATTCTTTCTCCTTCCGGTAATCCACCCTGCCCAGCTTTTCGGAAAGCGCCTTCTGAGTGGAGGAAGAGACCATCAGGGGATAGAAGGTGACCTGATCGACCTGAAGGTCGATCAGGATATCCAGGTCCTGCTCCAGCATGGCCATGGTCTGATTGGGGAAATTAAAGATCATGTCTACATTCAGGGTGTCAAAATTCCCCTGCGCCAGGCGGAGTCTGTCCTGGATTTCCCGGCCGCTGCCGTATTTTTCATACCGGTCCACGGAGCGAAGGATCAGGTCGCTAAAGCTTTGAACCCCGACCGAGAGGCGGTTGATACCCTGGCATTTCAATACGTTCAGCTTTTCTTTGGTCAGATGGTCGGGATTGGTTTCTACCGAAACCTCGCGCACGGAGTACAGCCTGCGGATGAGAGCCAGAGTCTGATCCAGCTCATCCAGAAGGATGGTAGGTGTTCCGCCTCCCACATAGACGCCGCTGCAATCGTACCCTTTCCGGCGATAGATTTTCAACTCCTCCCGAAGCGCCGAAAAGTAGTCTCGGGCCAGGGATTCATCGAAAGTATAGCGGTTAAAGGAGCAGTAAGGGCAGAGCCTTTCACAAAAAGGCACATGTACGTATAAAAGATATTTCCCATCCCCGCTGTTGTCCGGAAGATGAATGCCCTGATCAGTCTGAAACTGAAGGTATTGAGCATTCTTGCGTCTCATGAACCATGTTATGAAGTTTTCTGTCAGCATAATTTACGGCTTTTCAGCATCCCCCTTTACTTGCCACGGGTGCCGGATGCCGGCACCCGGTATCGAACATCCAGCCTCCGGCACTCAGCGCTCAGCATTCAGCATCCGATCCCCCTGCACTTAGCCTCCAATCCAACCAGCCGGCATTCAGCATCCAATCACCCGGAATTCAACATCCAAATCACCCGCATCATCTGCCATACATCAAGTGCGTATTGACCTGATCCAGGAGTTGCCTGACATTGGGGATGTCCGGTTTGAGGCGGAGCGTTTCCTCGTATTCCCTGGCAGCCTGATCCAGAGCTCCTGCGGTCTGATAGGCTATGCCCAGGTTAAAGTGGGCTTCGGCATAATCCGGCTGGTATTTCAGGGCATCCTGGTATTCTGCAATGGCCTGGCTGACGCGGTTTGTTCTCATATAGGCTATGCCCAGATTAAAGTGGGCGTTCACCAGATCCGGCTTGATTTGAAGTGCAGCCAGATTTTCCTGAATGGATTCTTCCATGCGTCCTGTCCGAAGGTAGGCGGCAGCAAGGTTAAGGTGTGCCTGAAAATTGCCCGGCTGTACGGTAAGAGCAGCCCGAAACTGCTCTATGGCTGCCTGAAACTGGCTGCTATGGAAATAGGCCAGCCCCAGATTCAGGTACCCTTCGGCTCCATCCGGGTTAACTTTAATGGCGGCCTGAAGGATCTGGGCAGCTACCTCGTGCATTCCCTTAACACTGCAATTGGCTGCGGTAGTCAAAAGGAGGCGGTAGTATTTCTCCTTGATTCTCGTATCATCGGGGGCCAGGAGGTAGGCTTCTCTCAGCTCTCTGGCACCCTCTTCCTGCATATTCTTGAGCAGATACATCTCCCCTAGGGCATAGTGTTTTTGGGCCTCGAAGGTTTTCGGGAGGGATTCTGTCAGGCTGCCTGCCTCTGCATCAGGGACAACCGTCAACAAGGATGCAAGGTCTACTCCGCGCAGGGCGTTCAGAGCCGCCAACTGGGCATTCATGTTTTCCCGGTACAGAAATTTCGGTGTTTTAAATTCCAGAAAGGAATTATCATCCGTGTGCGGGATTGCTTTTTCCGCGAAGCGTTTTACCCCTGCCTCGTTCATGACGAAACGGGCCATAAGGTCAACCGGTTTTTTCAGGCCAACGGCTTTCAATTCCAGGCTTTCGTCAGCCATTTTTTGCTGCAAAAGCCGGTAATCCAGTTCGATACCATCAGGGCCGCCCAAAAGAAGGTAGTCTACACCGGGCCTTGCCTCCCAGACAGACATACGGGGGAAAACCTGCTCGAAGGCTTTGACCACGCTTTTTGAGCTGTCCAGGTCCATGTTGTAGGTTTGGAGCCAGATGCATAAGATGCCATGCTCCTTGAGCCGCTCTTTACAAAGCTGAAAAAAGTCCCGGGTAAGGAGCCCGGCCATACCGGCAATCCAGGGGCTGGATGGCTGGGAGATGATCAGATCATACTTTTGGTCAGTCAGGGCAAGATGTTCCCTGCCATCTCCGATCACGACCCTGAGCCTTGGATCTTCCAGCGCACGGCCGTTCAGGTCATTGAAACAGGCGGCGCACGCCTTGAGCACGGCAGGAGAAATCTCCAGGCAATCCAGATGCTCGACCGGGTATTTTTCCGCAGCACTTATGGTCATGCCGCTACCCAGGCCCAGCACCATTACTTCCCTGGGGTTTGAGTGAAGCAAAAGAGGGATGTGAGCCAAAAGGCGCTGCGTGCATTCATCTTCCTTGGAGGAGGCATCGGTCTTGCCATTCAATTGCAGGAAAACCTGCCCTGCCTTATCCTTCTTTACTGAAACCGTAGTCTGGGCATCCTCCTGATAAAAAAGAAGGTCCGCCTGGCTCTGGATGATTTCGCTTAAGGATTTGCCAGGCTCCCGGTTCAGACTGGCGTAGATTCGGCTGTAGATATACGGCCCACCCGAAACCAGTGCCTTGTTCCACTCCGGCTGGGTAATGCATAAAAGCAGGGTGCATCCCACGGCCAGAGGAATAGCCACCGATTTTTTGACTATGGAGAGGGAGGGAGAAAAAAGAAGAGCAATCGATCCAAGCAGGACATTGATCAGGGCAGCAGCCAGGATAGTCTTTTGAATGCCAATGGCGGGGATCAGTATCAACCCGCTGACGATGACTCCCGCAATGGCACCAAGACTGTTGGCCATAAAGGTGGAGCCGACCCCTCCGCCCAGCCGGCTTATGCTCCTGGTATACATGGTGGACAAAAGGGGAAAGAGCGCTCCAAGCATCAGGGATGGAAGGAGCATCAAAAGAAAGAGCCCGAATAATTCCATGGCCTGCAAAGCGGCAAAGCTGGTGCCGAAAACAGAGAATACCGGAATCACGATCAGGGACAGCTTTTCAAAGAATGGCGCAAGGGAGAGCGCAGATCCGCCGACTCCGATCTCGATCAGACCAAAGATCAGGGCAAGATCTTTCCTTTTGTCAAAGAGCCTGGCCAAAAAGAGGCTCCCCAGGGCCAGCCCGCCGATGAAGGCGGCCAGTATAACGCTGAAAGCATACACTGTAGATCCGATTATCATAATGACAGCCCGCGTCCAGGTAACTTCGTAGATCATGGCCAGGCATCCTGAGAGGGCCATGCCAAGAAGAATGAACAATGAAGATGAGCTCTTTCGCTCAGGTGCCACCGCATCCTGCGCCGACCGGGATGCTGATGCCGTCGCTCCGGTTGCTTCGGCTGGTTCTTTGTCCGCGTCTTCGGCTGCATCGGTGGTTCCGGCTGTCTGGTTGGTTCCGGCTGCATCGGCTGCTTCACTCACGCTTCTGCTCAAGGCAAGCACCCAGCCGCAGATGAGACACTCGATCAGGACAGCCAGGTAAATCGTTTTACTGACTCCCAGATTTGGAATCAGCCACAAGCCGGTGGCCAGGGCACCCAGGGTGGAGCCAAGCAGATTCAGCCCGTACAGCTTTCCCACCACGCCGCTGAGCTGATCGAATTGACGAACCAGGAACTTGCTGAGCACAGGAATCATAGCACCAAAGAGTGCGGTCGGGATAACTAAAACCACAAAGCAGATCGCAAACCTGACCGCGACCATAGTGATGTGATCAGTCTGGGCGTTCTGATAAAAGGATGCCAAAAGCGGCCTGGTTGATCGAAGCACAAACGGGAGAAAAAGGGCATACAGGGCCACCAGACCTTCCAGTATCCCATAGAGGCGAAGGGGGTTGGCTGCTCGTCGATCGGCCGCCTTCCCTCCTGCATATCCGCCAATGGCCATTCCCCCCATGAAGGCGGCCAGAGTGACGGAGATGGCGTCCGTGGAGTTGCCCAAAATGATGCTGATTAAACGGGTCCAGGTAATTTCATAAAGCAGGCCACAAAATCCTGAGAGGAAAAACAGTGTCAAAATCAGTTGAGAAATACGTGCATTTTTCTTCATCCCTTTATCCTTCATCCCTTCACACTTCATACTCCATCCCTTCACACTTCGTCCCTTAACGCTTCACATTTCATCCCTTCACACACTTTATTTCTTCACACTTCATACGCTTGTTTTTTTTCACACTGTCAAGGGAAAAAGCCGAATCTTCATCAAGATCTATTCTCGCTTACTAGGTAAATGATAGAAAGGAATCAAGAAATTGTCAAGGTATGGCGGCACATGCTCCTGCTCCTACAAAAGGTTACTGGCCAGTTCCGCCAATTCCGATCGTTCCCCTTTTTCAAGGTTAATATGGGCATAGATTCTCTGGCCCTGCATCTTCTCGATAAGGTGGCTTAAACCATTGGACTGGGTGTTCAGGTAAGGATGATCGATCTGGAAAATATCACCCGTGAACACGATTTTTGTACCTTCGCCCGCCCTGGTAATAATTGTTTTGATTTCGTGGGGAGTCAGGTTCTGGGCTTCATCCACGATGAAGTAAATTTTCACCAGGCTGCGTCCCCGGATATAGGCGAGCGGCGATATTACCAGTTTTTCGTTGTCCAGAAGTTCCTTGATCAGGCGATGTTTTTTGTCCGACTCCGAAAACTGGTTCTGAATTACGCCAAGGTTATCGTAGAGCGGTTGCATATAAGGGTCCAGCTTGGAATGGATATCACCGGGAAGATAGCCTATGTCCTTGTTGCTTAAGGGTACGACTGGACGGGCAAGGAAGATGCGCTGATAAAATTTTTTCCTCTCCAGGGCCGATGCCAGAGCCAGCAGGGTTTTGCCTGTGCCTGCCTTCCCCGTAATACTTACCAGTTGAATATCGGTGTTCAAAAGGGCATTCAGGGCAAAGGTCTGCTCGGCATTGCGCGGATTAATCCCATAGGCAGCAATCTTGTCGACGCGCTTGACTTTTTGCGCAACTGAATCATAGATGCCAAGAGCGGACTTTTTCCCGTTGCGCAGAATGAGAAACTCGTTCGGCCAAAGCGGCCTTGCAAGATCCAGTTCGGAGGCATCGATTTCAAAAGGCACCGAGTGCATCATCGTAAGAAGATGATTGGAAACATTCTCTTCGATCCGGTGGCCGGTATAAAGTGCCGAGACATCTTTCACGTGGTCATTTCTGTAATCCTGGGCCATGAGGCCGATGGATTTGGCTTTCATCCGCAGATTGACATCTTTGGACACCAGGATGACCTGCTTGGAAGGGTTTTCTCTGGCCAGGTTATAGGCTGTATTCAAAATACGGTGGTCCGGTTTATGGTCGGGGAAATTGAGAACCAGATCCTGATGGAATTCCTGCTCCAGCCTGATACTGATCTTGCCGCGATTCGGGCCAATCCTGACGCCTGTGTTGAAGAGCATATCGCCGCTGAGTGAATCCAGCGCACGCACAAACTCGCGGGCATGAAAGTTCAGTGTCTCGTTGCCCTTTTTAAAATGGTCGAGTTCCTCCAGGACAGTGATCGGAATGAGGATATCGTGCTCCTGAAATTGATAGATGCAGGAGCTGTCATGGAGGATAACGTTGGTATCAAGAATAAATATTTTTTCTTTTTGATCTGACATAGTAATTTATACCATTCTATCTACCAGTCTCAAGTTTATATGGAAAGACTGTTCCTAACATTATCATAAGAGAGCATTATCTGCAAGCGATAAGTCCAGGATTTGCAAAGACAAACTTGCAGGGATACTGCCTTGCGCCACCCACCCCTTCCCCCATCCCGCCGCCTTGCAGGTAAAACGAGGGGTTACGAATTGTTCTCTTCAGTTATCTCTAAAATCATGATACTATACAAGGGGAACGGTATTATCAGGTCAGGCCGCTCTCTTATTTTTGCCATTTGTCTTTCAATCTGATGCGGTCTATAATGATCATTCATAATATGTATCAATATAATATTCGTTTGTGTATACATTCACGTGTACGCATCGCATACACAAAGGGGGAAAAGTTATCATGAGTCTTTTAGTTGTCGGTTCCGTTGCCCTGGATACCATCGAGACGCCTTTCGGAAAAACGCAGGAGGCTCTGGGAGGGTCGGCCATCTATTTTTCCTGTGCTGCCAGCTACTTTACCGATGTGTCCCTGGTGGCTGTCGTTGGAGAGGATTTCCCGCAAAAACACATCGAGCTCCTGGAAAAGAGGGGGATAGATACCTCCGGTCTGACCAGGTCCACCGGAAACACTTTCCGCTGGGTGGGAAGGTACGGGTTCGATCTTAACGAGGCGGAAACGATCAATACTCACCTCAATGTATTCGAGCACTTCAGTCCAACCCTGATGGACAATCACAAGGGGAAGGGATTCGTATTTTTGGCCAATATCGATCCGGACCTGCAAAAATCGGTACTGCACCAGATCGAGCAGCCCCGGTTTGCAGCCTCCGACACCATGAATTTTTGGATCGAGCGGAAAAACGAATCCTTAAGGTCTTTGTTGAAAGACATCGATATTCTGGTCATTAACGAGGGAGAGGCCAGGCAGTTCGCTCAGGAAGCCAATGTTTTCAAGGCAGCGCGCACGATATTGTCCTGGGGGCCGAAGGCTTTGATTGTCAAGAGGGGTGAGTATGGGTCGTTGACTTTCCATAACCATTCCATTTTCATTGCGCCTGCCTATCCCCTGGAAACGGTTTTCGATCCGACTGGAGCTGGTGACAGCTTTGCCGGAGGATTCATGGGGTTTTTAGCCAAGACGAAAGACATTGATACG
The DNA here is from genome assembly GCA_040752695.1 of bacterium. Taxonomy (GTDB): domain Bacteria; phylum SZUA-182; class SZUA-182; order DTGQ01; family DTGQ01; genus DTGQ01. Next base: position 124,121 of record JBFMGO010000002.1, on the reverse strand, counting down.
GAAAATGTCAAGCGTGCCGTAATCTTTGGCAGCGTCATGGCCTCCTTTGCCGTGGAGACGTTCAGCCTGGAGCGGCTGGCCAGCCTCGATGAGGGAGAAATTTACCAACGCTACCGGAAGCTCCGGGAAATTACCAATTTTGAGGATTTCGAGGATTAATGCAGGTTATTACTACCCATATCAACTCAGATTTTGACTCTCTGGCTTCCATGATCGCTGCCCGCAAACTGTATCCTGAGGCCAGGATAGTTTTTCCAGGCTCTCTGGAGGCGAATCTTCGTCTTCTGCTGAAAATGCCGGCCTATCAGGTTCCCTGCCTTAAAGTCAGGGATATCCCGATGGAAGAAGTGGAGCTTTTAATCCTGGTCGATACCAGACTGGCCGACCGGATCGGAGATTTTGCCAAAATTCTTGGCCGTCCAGGTCTTACCATTCATATTTACGACCATCATCCCAGCCAGAGCGGGGACTTAAAGGGGGCTTTGGAAGTGGTCAAACCGTATGGTTCAACCACGACCATTTTCGTGGAACTCTTTCGCCAGAGGAAAATCACGGTGTCTCCTCACGAGGCAACCATGCTGGCCCTTGGCATCTATGAAGATACGGGATTTTTGACCTTCGCCTCCACCACCCAGGAGGACCTTCTGGCCGTTGCCTATCTGCTCTCCTGCGGCGCGAACCTCAGTGTGATTTCTGATCTGATCAACCGCAATCTTACTCCGGAGCAGATCTGGCTTCTCAACATCCTCCTGCAATCCATGGAAAGATACACCATTCACGGCACCGACATACTCATCGCTTCAGCTTTCATAGATCGCTACATTTCAGATGTAGCTATCCTGGCCCATAAGATTCGCGACATAGAAAATCTGGATGTCCTCTTTCTCCTGGTCCAGATGGACAGCCGTGTTCACCTGGTGGGCCGCAGCAGGATTGCCGGAGTGGATGTCGGTGAGGTGGCCTATTTTTTCGGAGGAGGCGGACACCATTATGCCGCTTCCGCAACCATCAGAGACAAGCCCCTGATCCAGGTCAAGGAGGCCCTGATCGGCCTGCTCCGCCAGCGGGTGAAGCCAGCCGTAACCGCGCGGGACATCATGAGTTCGCCAGCCAAAACCATTCCGGAAACCTATACTATCGCGCAGGGAAAGCAGTCGTTGAGCCGGTACAACGTCAGCAACCTGCCGGTCATGAATCAGGAAGGAAGACTGGCTGGCCTCATGAGCAGTCACACGATTGACAAGGCGATCAGGCACGGCATGCAAGCGTCGATGGTTCGGGACTTCATGCAAACCGATTTTGCCACCGTTGACGAGGAGACCGGCATCGACCAGATCCGCGAGTACATGATCGAGAGTAACCAGAGATTTCTTCCGGTCCTGCAAAGCGGGCATCTGGTCGGAGTCATTACCAAGAGCGACCTTTTGCGGGCGATGCACGATCATATGCTGTACCTGTCGTCACTTGACCAGAGGCTCCGCTCTCCCGGTGAGTCTCATCCCAAAAACGCGGGACTCCTCCTCCACGAGCAGCTTCCCGATCATGTATTGTCCATACTGCGGACCGCAGGGCAGGTTGCCGACGAACTTGGAGTCTCGGCCTACGTTGTCGGGGGATTTGTCCGGGACCTGCTTTTACGGGTCAGCAATTTCGATATCGATCTGGTCATCGAAGGAAATGGCATTCTCTTTGCCGAATATCTGGCCGAGAAGGTCCATGGACGGCTGAAAGCCCACCAGCGGTTTGGAACTGCGGTGGTTGTCTTTCCCGACGGGTTTAAGGTGGATGTGGCTACTGCCAGAACCGAATATTACGAGCGGCCGGTAGCCCTGCCCAGGGTCGAACTCAGTTCTCTGAAACATGACCTGTACCGACGGGATTTTACCATCAATACCCTGGCAATTCAGCTCAATAAGCAAAAGTTTGGATATCTTATTGATTTTTTTGGCGGTCAGAGAGACCTAAAGGATAAAAAGATACGGGTACTGCACAGTCTCAGCTTCATAGAAGACCCTACCCGTATCTTTCGAGCCATACGGTTTGAGCAGCGGTATGGATTTAAGATCGGAAAAAATACCCTTGGGTTATTGAACTACACGGTTAAAAGGGACTTACTCACCAAGCTGAAAGGATACCGGATGTTTACCGAAATCTATCTCATCTTGCAGGAGGAAGACCCAATCCGGGCCATCAGCAGGATGGGAGAGCTGAATCTTCTGCAATTCATTCATCCTCTCATTCACATCGATGCGCAGCTCTACCGGCTCTTGCAGGAAATCAAAAAGGTGTCCGACTGGTATCAGCTCCTGTATCTTGAGCCCCCTTTGAGGAGGTGGTTTTTGTATTTTACAGGTCTGACCGACCAACTGACCGTGGAGGAATTCACCGCCGTGTGCGGGAAGCTCGAGATAAGCCAGAGGTACTATCCAGGACTCCTTCAGGTCAAAGTCAAGAATCAGACAATAGTAAAGAGCCTTCTTACCCTTCCCCAGCCCAGGCCAAGCCAGATCTACCGGCTGCTGCGGCCCTTCGGCCTCGAGCCGCTGCTTTTTGCCATGGCCAAGAGCCCTGTCGAGGAGGTAAAAAAGAGGATCTCCCATTACCTGACAACCCTGAGGATAACCGAAATTCACCTGACGGGCAAGGATTTAAAATGCATGGGTTATCGGCCCGGTCCGGCCTTCAGGAAAATCCTGGACAATCTCCTGGAGGCAAAACTGGATGGTGAGATCAAAACCAGACAAGATGAGGTAGATTATGTGAAGCAAAAATCCCCAGTCCCCGATTTACCGAAATAGACCTGTGCACATGTTTCTCGACCATTGGTCCCGATGCCTTTAGCGAAGCCATAAGGCTCTATCGCTACGGTCGTCTATAATATTAACATTAACCTTATGAAAGAATATGGAAACAATAGCGTATTATATAAAAATCGTCAGTATTTCGGCTATTCCCGTCCTCCTGGCAATCATTCTTCATGAAGTCGGTCACGGATGGGTTGCCAACCGGTTAGGAGACCCCACGGCTAAACACGCTGGACGGCTGACCCTGAATCCAATTCCTCACATCGATATCTTCGGAACTATAATCCTGCCGATCGTTTTGCTCGTTACCAATGCGGGCGTTTTATTCGGCTGGGCCAAACCGGTGCCGATTAATCCGTACAACCTCAGAGAACCGAGAAAAGACATGATCTGGATAGCTGGAGCAGGGCCAATGACGAACTTCACCCTGGCTGTCCTGAGTGCCATTTTGCTGCGAATGCTCAGCCTCCTCGATCCGGGCCTTATGCACGTACAATCCCCGCTTCTTCACCGGTTAAACCTCGGCCATTCGGTCCTCTATCCATTGGCTCTGATGTGCTTGACGAGCATTCAGATCAATATCGTCCTGGGATTATTTAACCTCATTCCCATTCCTCCGGCGGATGGGGGGAGAATTCTGGTGGGTATACTGCCTCAAAAGCAGGCGGAATTCTACAGTAAAATCGAACCATTTGGATTGATTATCCTTTTTGTTATTATTTTATTCGATAATAAGCTCGGGATTTTGTCCAGAACATTTTACCCGATGATCAGTTTGCTAACCCGGCTGCTTGTCCGGTTTTAACCTGCTAAAAGCCGTTTTTTAAGGAAACGTGATTTTAAAAATGTCCAGCAAGATGGGAGGAAACCGAAGGGAAGAGAGTCAAAACACCATACCGACAAAGGGCGAGTATAGAGTAGTTCTGGATGTTTTTGAAGGACCGCTTGATCTTCTCATGCACCTTATTAAAAAAGAAAAGATTGATATTTATGATATTTCCATTACCAAAATCACGGATCAGTACCTAGCCTTTCTCGAAACCATGACCATCCTCAATCTCGATATTACCAGTGAATTCCTGGTTATGGCGGCCACTTTGATTTACATGAAGTCTCAAACGCTGCTGACCCCCAAAGCACCTCATGAGGAGGAAGAACTGGAGGAGCAAAAAAGGGACTTGGTTGACCGTTTACTTGAGTATCAGAGATATAAGGAAGCTGCTGAAAATCTTTGTTATCTGGCGGAGGAGAGAAGCAGACTTTTTTCCCGGCCTGCAATTGGGACATTCTCCGATGGCGATTTTTCCACTATTGAAGCAGGAATTTTTGATCTTGTTCTGGCCTTAAGGGGTATTCTTCATAAGGTTCCGGCAGATGAGCCCGTCATCCCGCTTAAGGTCAGTGAGATAGATATCAAAGATAGAATCCGGCAGATTTTGATATCTTTACGGTTTTTAAAAAGCGCTCTCTTCGAGGAGCTTTTGGAGGGGAAATATGAAAGACAAAATATCATCATAACCTTTTTAGCGTTACTGGAAATGGCCAAAACGGGAATGATCCGGCTTAAACAACCGGTCCCCTTCGGGGAAATAACCGTAGCGGTCGCTCCAGTGGAAGAGAGATTTCCTGTATGAAATTAATTGCAGGGAACAGCATTGGTTTTTCACATAAGGGACGTCACTCGTCATAAGAAGTGATTCAATGAAATTGGCCGCGGAACGTTGATAACCGGTCACTGGGCACCTATAAAAAGGCTCATTTCCCTTTAAGGGACAGTGACCACTTTTTGCCGCCGAAGGGCTGGCAAAAGTATTGCATAATTGCAAAAAGAGGTAGTTTATTTTTACGTTATGGAGGCATGGCAAACATGGAAAGGCAGCAGAGAGCGTTTTTGAAAGCTATCAGGAAAAATCTCATCTATCCGTTTTTCTTTTCACTCATGATCGTATGTCTGGCCTTATCGCCTGAGCGGAGTGCAGCCCAATTTTACCCGATACCGATTGGCGGTTTCGGCGCTCCTTTCGGCAGTCCTTTGGGAATCGGGCTGGGGATTGGCGGATTTGCGCCCGGCATCTCTTTACCCCTTGTAGGTTCTCCCCTCTCTCTGGCAATGCCGCCCGTTCTCCCCGGTCTCGGCTGGCAGTCTCCCACTGCAGGATTCGTGCAGGCTTCCCCCCTGTTAACCCAGGCATCATTTGGATCACCGTACGGATCCTTCGGAGCAGCTTATGGGTCGGGTATGCCAATAAGTTACGGGCAGAGTGCATACAACCCGTACGCAGCGGGTATGCCGGTGACAAATATGCCGATGAACTATGGGCAACCCGTATATAGCCCCTACTCGGCAGCAGGGATGCCGATGGTGAGTACACCCATGAATTATGGGCAGCCCATAAATTACGGGCAGCCCACCTATAACCCCTATGCGCCGTCTACGGGTATCCCGGTGAATTACCCTCTCGATTCCAGATCTGCCCAGAGCTATACCAATCCGCAGTACTATCCCGGTACCACTTATACAGGACAGACGCAGACGACAACTTCTCAACAGCCGACAACTTCTTCGACCTCATCGAGCTCTGACACCGCTATTCAGAATCTTCCCAATCTGAGCGCTCTGTGGCAAGGCTCGTATAAGCTCTACGACCCGGCCAGCGATTCACTGGAGGTTGCGACTGAAGGAGAGGTCACTTTGGGGCTGACTCAGAAAAAGAACGAGTATCAGATAAACGGATACATGACCGTTACCAATTGGGAAATTGCTGATCAAACGAAGAGGGGACGGGTTCTGGCGACGGCCACCTACAGCGATATTTCAACAATCGATTCTATCAGTGTTATTGTCAAGTTCTATCCTAATCTTTCCAATGATCAGGAACCTGACAGTAGCAGCGTTCAGTATGTCTGGATAATCAGCGGATCGATCCGTAACGACATGCTGCAAGGCAGCCTTAATATAAGCGGGCCTGATTACTCAAAGGCAGGGACAATTACCCTGGCAAGAAAACTGAACTGATTGCACACGTTGCTTCCTGAAAGAAGGCGGCAGGAAAAACAAAAAGGTGTGTTTTTCCTGCCGCTCTGCTGTGCCTTTGACGGGCGTATCCGCTCGGCGGGTGTTCTTCATGAGTGTTCTTCAAAAAAATTATTTTCACGATCAGGTATAACTAAATAAGCATCGATTTCGTCTAATAACTGTATAAAAACGAGAACCTTTAAACTTTTGTGCTCATAAGGGGGGGTGATGAATGAACGAGACATTCAAGGTTTAGTTGTAACGTCAGGTAAACGAAGAAAGGAGAGTGTGTATAAAATGAGTAATAAATGGTTTTTGAAAGCGTGGATTTACAGCCTTGCATCTATGGCTGTCGCTGGATTGATTTGCTCTTCCGCATTTGGCCAGATCACCCAGACTATCTCCCTCGGAGGGGGAAATCTTTTCAGCTCTTATACTCTGGATTCGAGCCTTTTTCTCAGCCCGCTCGCCCAGAGTTCCTCTTACAGTTCAACGACAACCAATCTTTTTGCCACGACATCCAGCCAGTCTTCCTCTTACACTGATCTTTTCTCTACGTCGTGGGATAATTCTTACAGTTATCAGAATGCCTTTGGCCTGAACTATTCCACAGGATCGAACTTTTACTCCGACCCCCTTTTAAACAGCGGCGGGGCCTATGTCAACATCGGGGCTCCCGGCTCGATGTACTCCAGTGAATATAGCTACAGCAACAGTATCCTTGGAGGGAGCAGCAGTTACGAAAACAGCCTGGTGCTGCCCTGGACCGTCTATTCTTCCGATGTATCGACCAGCTATGGAATGAGCTCATGGCCCTTTACGTCAACATATTCCGGAGCATCAGTGGCTTTGGGGACCCCTACGATTTATAGCGGGCTCGGTCGCTACGGCGAGGGTATTGCCAACTTAGTGTCTTATGCACCGATCTCAGCACAGCTTGATCAGGCACTGGGAGACAGGCCAATGTACACGGCTGACGGCATGCCCTTCTACGCAACGGCCAGCTATTTTAATCCCTATAATGCCTCCAACTACTATTTTGCTCCCGGCGTCAAGACTTCTGCCGGCGGAATGACACCTGCCGGGTATGCAGGCTCTGCCTCATGGGTTACGGGCGCATCAGCCAGCGGAGTCAGCGGGTATCCTGGCGGCGGATACACTGGTGGCGGATACACTGGTGGAACTGGTGGCAGCCCTGCTGCTGGTGGTTTCTCCGCAGGAGGATTTTCATCTATAGTATATCCTTGATCTTACCTCAATCCGTCAATTGGGAAAAAAGAAGCTAAGGCCCAGGAAGAGCGAAAAATCCTTTTCCTGGGCATTTTTTTCTGTTTGAAAAAACGAGGAATGTCTGGAGGAATATTTTTTATTTTGACATCCAGAGGTGGCTATGATTTAATAGATTGTTGAAACTATTAGAGAAAGCACCAGCGACCGATTTCTTGTAGAAAATACAACGACAGCAACATCCATGAGAATAAAATAAGAATAAAATGACGGCAAAAATTATAGAAAATTACCGGATATCAAGTTATTATTATCGGTTAACCCTGGATTGTGCCGAAATAGCCCAAAAGGCCGCTCCTGGACAATTTGTTATGATAAGAGTAAATCATGAAGTGGAACCTTTACTGCGCCGTCCTTTTTCCATACATCGGCAATGGACTTCGTCAAGTCACCGGAGTGCACAAGCTGAGGGCATCCAGATTCTGTTTCGGATCGTGGGCAAAGGGACAGCCCATCTGGCATCACTGAGCAGGGGAGCGAAAATTGATATTATCGGTCCGCTCGGCCAGGGTTTTCGGCTCAAGACCGCGATCTCTCATCCTCTTCTCATCGCAGGGGGAATAGGGGCTGCTCCGCTTCTGTTTTTAGCCGACCGGATCGAGGAGGCCCAGGCCCTGCCACTTCAACCCCGGCTTTTTCTTGGCGGAAAGACGAAAGAGGATATTTTATGCCGGGAGGATTTTGAAAAGGATGGCTTTTCGCTCCACATTTCCACCGAAGACGGGTCCATGGGGCACAAGGGACTGATCATGGAGCCTTTTTCCGATTACCTGAAGCAGGCAATGCTTTCAGGAAAAAACGAAATCACCATTTTTGCCTGCGGCCCTCTTCCTTTGATGTATAAGGTAGCGGAAGCTGCCCGCCAGTACAACCTGAGTTGCCAGGTCTCGCTGGAGCAAAAAATGGCCTGCGGTGTCGGTGCCTGTTTGGGGTGTGTCATTGAATGGGCTGATGCTGACAACCCGTCGCGGTACCGGAGAGTCTGCAAGGAAGGACCGGTTTTTGAGGCCGGGAGGCGTTGTGAAGCCAGGAGGCAGGAGTTATGACTCGGAAGCCGGAAATCAGGAGCCAGGAGTCAGAAGCCGGTATCCGGTCCTCCTGCCGGCAACCGGATACTCGCATCCGGTTGGCTGGCCTTGAATTAAAAAATCCGGTCATGGTGGCTTCCGGAACCTTTGGATATGGTGAAGAGTACAGCCGGTTTATTGACCTCAATCAATTAGGTGCCATTGTGGTTAAGGGGATATCTCTTCATCCCATGGAGGGTAACCCTCCTCCGCGGCTCGCAGAAACACCGGCCGGATTGCTGAACTCCATCGGCCTTCAGAATGTCGGGCTGGAAGCTTTCATCAAAACAAAGCTTCCGTTTTTGGAAAGCATCGACAGCCTGGTCATCGTGAATATTCTAGGTCATACGATCGACGAATATGTAGCCCTGGCCACAGAGTTATCGAAGCACTCACGGGTAGATGCCCTGGAACTCAATATTTCCTGCCCGAATGTAGACAAAGGGGGCCTTGCTTTTGGAACTGACTGTCAGAGCACCTTTGAGGTGGTGCAGGCTGTGCGGCAGGCAACCGGCCTTCCTCTCATCACCAAACTTTCGCCCAATGTGACCAATATCGCGGCGATTGCAAGCAGTGCTCAGGAGGCGGGCACGGATGCCGTTTCTTTGATCAACACCGTGCTCGGCATGGCAATTGACATTCACCAGAGAAAACCGGCCCTGGCCAGGGTCGTCGGCGGACTCTCCGGCCCTGCCATCAAACCCATTGCCGTGCGTATGGTCTTCCAGGTATCCCAGGCGGTGGACATCCCCGTTATCGGTATGGGCGGAATCATGAATGGAGATGACGCTGTGGAATTCCTGCTGGCTGGCGCCAGTGCGATTTCCGTTGGCACTGCTCATTTTGTAGATCCGGAAACCCCAATCAAAGTACTCAAAGGTATCGAAAAGTATATGATGAGGTATCAATTCAATACGCTTGCAGATATTATCGGGAATCTGACCATCCCGTAGACTCAAGGTAAGAATACAATCTTCAAAAAAAGGCAAAATCTCCAAAAGAAGCACCTATGATCAGGATCTCAGATATTACGGAAAAAGTTCAATCGTATATACCCTCACCGGATATAGATCTCATTCATCTGGCCTATGTCTTTTCAGCCAAGGTCCACAAAGGCCAGGTCCGGCTTTCCGGAGAGGCATATCTCACTCACCCTCTGGAAGTTTCGGCCATCCTTGCCGAATTGAGGCTGGACGAGGTTACCGTGGCCGTAGGTCTTTTGCACGATACGATCGAAGATACCCTGGCTACGGAAAACGAAATTCACGATCTTTTCGGTGAGGAGGTGCTGTTTTTGGTCAACGCGGTCACCAAGATCAGCCAGATTTCCTTTGCCTCCCATGAAGAAAAGCAGGCGGAGAACTTCAGGAAAATGCTTCTGGCTATGGCCAAGGATATTAGGGTCATCCTGATCAAACTGGCAGACCGGCTGCACAACATGCGCACCCTGGAGTACCTGCCGAGGGAGAAGCAGATTCGCATTGCCCGGGAAACCATGGACATCTACGCTCCTTTTGCCAACCGGCTGGGAATTGCCAGGATAAAATCAGAGCTGGAGGATCTGGCCTTAAAGTATCTGGAGCCGGAAATCTACAACGATCTCCTCCAAAAGACCACCGAAGGAATCCGGCACCGTCAGGGAATCATTGACGAGGGGATCAAAACTATTCAGGCCAAGCTCAAGGAGTATAACACCGATGGAATTGTCAAAGGCAGAACCAAGCACCTGTGCAGCGTGTATCAAAAGATGAAGCGCAAGGGTGTGACCTTTGACGAAATTTTTGACCTTATGGGCATTCGCATCATCACCAATAACATTCGCGACTGCTATGCCTCCCTGGGCATCATTCACTCGATCTGGACCCCCCTGCCAGGTGAGTTTGACGATTACATCGCCATGCCAAAGCCCAATATGTACCAGTCGCTGCATACCGTGGTCATCGGACCGGGCGGATACCCTCTGGAAATCCAGATCAGAACCTATGATATGCACCGCACGGCAGAGGAGGGAATTGCCGCCCACTGGCGTTATAAGGAAAAAGAGAAGCTGGACAAATCGTATGATGAGCGCTTCGTCTGGCTGCGGCAGCTCATGGAGTGGCAGCAGGATCTGAAAGATCCCAGTGAATTTCTCCACATGATGAAAGTGGACCTGTTCCACGATGAAGTCTATGTCTTTACCCCGAAAGGGGAAGTTATGGGATTTCCGCAGGATGCAACTACCATCGATTTTGCCTACGCTATCCACACGGAAGTCGGCCACCACTGCGTCGGCGCGAAAATCAACGGCCGGATGGTTCCCTTGCGCTATAAACTGAAAACCGGTGATATCGTTGAAATCATTACTGCACCAAGCCACCACCCAAGCCGGGACTGGCTGAAAATCGTCAAGACCACCAGGGCCATTCACCGGATAAAGCGCTGGCTGAAAACAGAAGAGAAAGAACGATGCCTGACTATCGGGAAGGAAATCCTTGAAAAAGAACTGACCAGGTATGGTCTGAGTTACTCAAAACTGCTGAAGAAGGGAGACCTGCTGAAAGTTGCTTCCCGCTTCGGACTCATAGACTCAGACGAACTCATCGTCGATGTCGCTTACGGGAAAATCTCCGCCCGGCAAATACTGGGCGAACTTCTTCCCCAGGAAAAACTCCAGCTTACCCCTGAGCCTTCAAAACTGAAAAAGGTCATCACCAAAATTACTCAGCGCAAGGAGCAGGGGATTAAGATCAAGGGAGTGGATGACGTTATGGTCCGTTTTGCCCAATGCTGCAATCCGGTACCGGGAGACAAGATCGTGGGTTTTATTACCAGAGGGCGAGGGGTTTCCGTCCATCGGGCCGACTGCCCCAATGTCGATCCCTTTCTCTATGGCACAGAGCGCCTTATCGAAGCGTCATGGGACGTGAAAGGCGCCGACATCCCCTATCAGGTGGATATTAATGTCCGCTGCGTTAACAAGCCGGGGATGCTGGCGAAAATCACCTCCGCCATCTCCGATTGCGAAATCAATATTATCACTGCGGACGTGAAAACAGCGGGGAATGCACAGGCCATGTGCAGATTTACGATAGAGATCAATAACCTTAAGCAATTACAAAAGGTGATCGGCTCTATCAAAACCATCCACGATGTCATTGAGGTCGACCGGGCGACCTCCCCTTTTTCCAAGGGGACAGTGACCAGTGACCAATAATCAGTCACCATCCGCCCGGCTTTCAGGCCCTGACTTTCTGGATTCAGCCTTTAAACGGCCTTTTCAATTTTCCCGCCATGAATACACCGGGTGCATACATTCATTCTCTGGCTGGAACCCTTGACCAGTACCCGTACCTTTTGGATGTTGGGAAGCCATCGTCTGTTCGTTTTATTATGAGCGTGACTTACATTTTTACCAAATTGAGAACCCTTGCCGCAGATATCACATTTCCTGGACATGATCTTGCTTCTCCTCCATTTTATAACTTCAGGCTAAGTTTGTGATAGATTCTTCCGTAAAGAAAGTGTATAATATCACACATTCTACTTGAGTGCAATTATTATCTCTTTTACATAAAAGCTTTCCTTATGGTTAAGGACCAAATTGCACAGCTCATAACTCAACGGCCTCGTTAAGGCTTAACAGCAGAGCGAATAACCAAAGCAGCGGGACTTATGACCAAAGAGCACGAGATTGCTCAAAAGCATATATGGTTACTTTTCCTCTATGGGGTTTTCGCATTTTTTGTCTTTTGCATTGTTCTGTTCCCCAGGGAGGAAGCGGTCCGACAGGGGCTCCATTTTCTTTCCCAAAAGCTCAATTGCACCCTTTCGGCCAAAGATCTCCGTGTAGTCTTCCCCGGCAGGCTGGAGCTGAAAGCTTTGACAATCACCGGAAAAGACTCCAGGGCAGAGGCTTTTCCCTATCTTACCATTGATACTCTCCAGGTAAGACCAAAGCTCAGCCAGCTCTTTTTCAAAAAGCTGGCTATCCTTTTCAATCTCAAGCTCTATCAGGGAACCATCGAAGGAGTGGCCAATTTCGATCTTTTGCGCCCTGGTCACTTACAGGAGTTCAGTTGCTTTGGCCATGGCATCCGCCTCGCCCATCTTAAGCATATTCGCGATGCACTCAATGTCAATATGAATGGAGAACTGACCGGCCAGGCCAATGTAAAAATGGAAAAAAACGACATCCAGACTCTTTCGGGCAATTACCATTTCGACGTTGCTCCGGGAGATATCCAGATTATGAGTTTCCCCGGTTTTACCTTTCAGCAGATCAAAGGGGAAGGCAGTTTAAGTCAGGGCAGGGTTAAAATCCAGTCAATGCGCATACAGGGGGATGACCTCCAGGCCATGGTTACCGGAGACTTGCAGCTTCGCCAGAACCTGGCCACCAGTTACCTGAGGGCCAGGGTCAATCTGAACATCGGCCAGGAGATGAAAAAGAAGTTAGGCCCTCTGGCAAGTTTCTTACCGAAACAGGATAAAGGGGGCATCCAATTAAATATTAAGGGAAACCTGAATAATTTATCTTTCATCCCACTATAGGGGAAAAAGTATGAATAAAGATTCGAAAAACCAGGCGCCTCAACTCTCTTCTCTCCTGCATTTGGAGAAGTTCTATACACTCGGCCTCATGACGCATAGAATTGCGCATGAAATCAATAATTCCATTCAAGGGATGCTCCTGGTGCTCAATCTTTTGGAAACCGAGTATTATGCGGACGAGAATATTGCCCTCCTGAACCAGGAAGTTCATGAAATGAAAGAGCTGCTTCGATCGATTCTCACCTATGTCAGGGCGGACGGGCTCGAGTTTGAACCAATGGACCTGGCTGCGGTCATTCGCGAAACCATAACCTTGTTAAATGACCTGACCAGAGATCCGTCCTTTGCCGAAATAAACGTTCGGTACCCTCCTTCCGGGCTGCTGCGGATCGATGGAAATTTTTTCTGCCTCCAGTTGGCCCTTTTGAGCCTTCTTCTTTACTGTGGCCAGTCAAGGAATGGCAGCAGCAGTCATGCCCGGATAGAAATTGAGATTCTAACCGATCCTTCCTCACCCATGCACACTGTCCACATACGCAGCTCTTGCGAACACATGACAGCGGATGAGACACCAGATTCGGCCAGTTATGCAGGAGAGGCAAGATTCAGTCTGGTCCAAAGAGCTCTTGATCTGCACAAGGGAACATTTCGAGCTCTTCAAGAGCATGAGGGAGGAGTATGTTTTATCATGCAATTCCCCGCAACTGAATGTCAGGAGTGATTTTATTTCCCCGGCGATGGTACCCCCTCCAGCTTGAGAGCCTGCTATAGATAACTGTTATAGATAACTGTTTATGTACCATTTATATCCGAACCTAACAAAGGAGCCAGAAAATGAAAGTTCTCATTAGCGATAAATTATCAAAAAAGGGAATTGACTTATTTCAAAAAGAAGAGGGGATCGAAGTAGACGTCAAGGTCGGCATGTCTCCTCAGGAATTAATATCCTGTATCGGTGCGTATGACGCCCTGGTAGTTCGCAGCGAAACCAAGGTCACTCCCGAGGTTTTAGCTGCTGCCCAAAACATGAAGGTCATCGGCCGGGCCGGCAGCGGTGTGGACAATATCAACCTGAACGAGGCTTCCAAACGAGGCATTATTGTCATGAACACACCGGGAGGAAACACCATTACTACAGCCGAGCATGCCATATCGCTTATGCTCTCCCTGGTCAGAAACATCCCTCAGGCTACCGCCTCCATGAAGGAAGGAAAATGGGAGAAGAAAAAGTTCATGGGAATCGAGGTCACGGACAAGATCCTTGGCATTATCGGTCTTGGAAAGATCGGAACCGAGGTTGCCAGGCGGGCCAGGGGATTGGCCATGAACGTGATTGCGTACGATCCTTATATATCCGAAGAGGCGGCTCGCAAGCTCCAGGTCGAACTGGTGGACCTGGAGAGCATTTTCCGGAAATCCGACATCATTACTATTCACGTTCCCAAAAATACCGAAACCTCGTACATGATCAATCAGGAAACCATTCAGAAGATGAAGGACGGCGTCAGGATTGTCAACTGCGCACGCGGAGGGCTGGTGGACGAGAAGGCTCTGGCTGAAGCCCTAAAAAGCGGTAAAGTGGCCGGAGCGGCCCTGGACGTTTTCGAGAAAGAGCCGCCCTCTCCTGATAACCCCCTTTTAAGCTTCCCGAATGTGATCTTAACCCCTCACCTTGGCGCTTCCACGGAAGAAGCCCAAGATAACGTGGCCATTGCCATAGCCGACCAAATGGTGGATTACCTGAAAAACGGCACGATTCGAAATGCAGTCAATACTCCCTCTATCCCGCAGGAGGTTCTGTCAGGAATCAAGCCCTTTGTCAGCCTGACGGAAAATATGGGCAGACTGCTGGCTCAGATCAGTGACGGCAGAATGGAAAAATTCACCATCAGCTTTCACGGTGAAGTCCTGAACTACGATGTAGCACCCATCACCGTGGCTGCCCTTATGGGTTTACTGAAGCCCATACTTCAGGAAACCGTGAATTACGTCAACGCTCCCATCCTTGCCAAGGAAAGGGAAATAACGGTAGAGGAAATCAAGGATACCGGTATCGGTGACTTCACCAACCTGATCACCCTCACCCTCAATACGGACAAAGGTGTCAATACGATTTCAGGAACCCTGTTCGGCAGGGCCAATCCCCGTATCGTTAAAATCAACGGCTTTGCCGTAGAGCTCCTCTTAACCGAAAAAATGCTGGTATTTCAGAATATCGACAAGCCGGGAGTCATCGGCGACATCGGCGGGCTGCTCGGTCAGGCAGGCATCAATATCTCCGGCATGCAGTTTGGCCGGGAGAAACCGGGCGGCAGGGCTATCTCGGTCCTGAACATCGATAATCATGTGGACCTTGACATGCTGCAAAAGTTTAAAGAACTGCCGAACGTTGTGTCAGTCAAGCTGATAACTTTGTAGGTGTTTTGAGAAACTGCAAAAACGTAAAAGAGCTATCCAATAAAAAGAGCCTGACCGGTCCTGCACTTAGGTCGGACAGGCTCTTTCATTCTCAAGACCAAAAGCCGCCATCCCCCAAAGCTGGTCTTTTCTTCGATTCCACCCATCGATATCAGATCTGGTCAAAAAATATCAGATCAGACCGTTCACCAAAAGGGTCAATACAGCGGCTACCTGGGAATTACCCGTATTGATCAGGGAATCCAAAAAGAGCGGATCGTTCAATAAAGTCGGATCATCCAAGATCAAGGCCAGAACAGCCTGTACCTGCGGATTTCCCGTGCTGATCAACTGCGCCGCCGTTAATACCGAAAGCGCAATACCCGTGGCCGCAGGAGCGACACCACTCGCACTCGGCAAGACGGGGGCACTTGTTGATCCACTCGGCAGGACTGGGACAGCAGCACTCGGCAGGACGGAAACGGGAGCGGTAACACTCGGTAAGGCAGGGGTCAAAACCCCTGGCAGGAGAGAAGCAAGAGCACTCGGCAAGACGGCAGCAAAAGTACTCGGCAGGGCAAGGATGAAGGTACCCGGCAAGAGAGAGGCGGGAGCACTTATACCCGTCGAAGCCAGCGGAAGGATACCGGTCGCCTGCCTGGCCGTCCTGCCCAAAGCCAGAGGGGACATGGTCAAAGAAGGGAGTCCCATCGACAGGAGCGTCATGGAAAGAGGATTCATCATCGAAAGAGTATAGGGATTATATCTGCTGTAAGCATTGAAGATCGATGACGAATACCCCAAAGGTGACGTATACCCAAAAAGTGACGTATACCCAAAAGGTGATGAAAAGCTAAAAGGTGATGTATACCCAAAGGGCATATAAGACAAGGGATTGTAATAGGAAGAAGAAGGATAATAAATGGGACTGAAAAATGGATTTTGAGCATTGCCTGTTAATACTGACAAAAAAAGAATTGATACCATGATATGTATGCTTAAAAATATTTTTATATTTTTATCTCTTGCCTTTCTCATTCAAAAACTCCCTTCTTCTCTCAGCTCCCTCATTCACGGCTTTCATTGCAGGTCTTCACTTCAGATTTCCACTTCAGGTCTTATGCCTTATATTTCTGCTGGCAGAAAAGTACAGAGCGAATAAAAACTTCTCCTTTCTCCCCGCCAGCCCGCTACGATTTTAGTACCCTCAAGGTAAGATGCAACCTCTATGCCAACTCATCATCAGGCAGAAAAAAGAGTATAGCATGAAATTCATAACTATTATGCCTAGGCAAAGTAAATATTTTTTCATAAATATTATGCCTCGACAGTAACTTTGACGGCAATTTCTCTATACAGCCTATCAGCTATCGATGATTAGTTATCGATTCACCAAATGTGGGGAAACAGAGGAACCGTGGCAAATTCCGCAATTCGGTCCCATCCAGGATACCGCAGCCTGAGCAGTGTGGCACGATTCGCAGTTGTTATAACCCAGGGGCTTGTAACCAAAGGGTTTGATCCGCATGACATGGGTTGCACCATGGCAATTGATGCACCATACCCCGCCATGTCCTACAGAGTCGGCATAGATCGCAGGCAGGTTTTCAGAATGCAGTTGATCGTGGCAATTGGCACAGTAAGGCTTTCCAGCCTGGCCGGAAACAAACATCTGACCATTGGCTGCATCAAGCAAATTCCCGTGGCAATTGTTGCACCACAACCCTAACTGTCCATGCAGTCCTGACAGGCAGCCGGTTGGATGACATCGATAGCAGTCATCCACGGCGATATTGGCTTTATAAGCATGAACGTGCATGACATTTGGCAGGCTATGGCAGATATTGCATTTGCCCCAGGTACCAGAGCTGGCAATGTGACCTGGCGGCGTAGGATGACAGCTATCACAACTGGCACTTCTGCGGTGTGTCACAGATACGGCTGAAGCTGCATCCACCGTAACCGTGGTCAGGTAATCGACAGGAGCCGGAGTGTTGATCAATCCTTCATAAAGATGAACATCGGCTCGCAGTAAGGTCATACTTCCCGTCTGTCCGGTTGGCTGAACGTTAAAGGTAGGAGTTGCATCAAGCAGGAAGCCCCGATTATCAAAGGATTGAGCGCGGACCGGCTTATCGCTCGACCATATGCTTACCTGGAACCCTGCATCAAGCCAGGACGCAGGCTCAAGGCAGTACATCCCAAAGGCTGGATTGGCCAGAACCAGTGAAGCGACTGCAGCGATACGTCTGATTCCGGGTAGCGGCAGGCTTAAAAGACTGCTGTTTGCATACCGGGCATTCGGCGTCGGCCACACGAGCAGCCCGCCATTCAAGGATACAGAAGGCCCGCTCGAAGGAGCGGTGAAAAAAGGAGTAAACGGCGAAAAAGCAGCGCCGGGTAATCCAAAGCTGTAAGAAGCACTGCCGATCACTGCCGGAGGGAAGAAACCGGTGGAAGATGCGCCCAAGAGCGATAGAGCCGGGGTTAAAAAATCAGCCTTGCTGATTGAAGAAAGGTAATTGCCACCACCCTGCAGGGAAGCCGAAGATGCTCTTTGCAGTGTGGGAGAACCTGATGGGGAAGATGTCAGGCCACTACTGATGAGGGCAGAGAGCAGGCTCACCGAAAGCGGATTAGATGAGAGCACGCCGGGCAGGATGGAAGCGGACAGGGTGAGAACGGGCAGACTGGAAACGGGCAAATTGATGGAGGATGGATTGGCAGAATAGAGAGCAGAATATGGGTTAACAGAAGTTGTATTCTGCCGGTAACCTGATGGCTCCTGGCTGTAATAATAAGACTGATTCGCGTTGGGAAAATTGAGGACGGCCAAAGAGTTAAGCAGGTTAGCAATGATTAAGGAATCATACACGTCGAAAGGCTGAGATGCTTCGGCAGGAACATAGCTAAAATTCGTTGAAATAGAAATAATGAACGATAGGTATATGAAAAAGGTCATACTGATTCGGTAAAAAACCGCCTTTGTATAAGGTTCTCGGATCATACTTTCCTCCGCTTTGTGCGCTCTTTTCTTCCTGTAAGAACATATTTTCCAGTAATCTCACTAAAAAGCCACAAAATCCGCATCTTAACCTTGACTCACGAGAACCTTTTTCTTCCTATACCGATTTTCTTCGAATAAAAATTCACCTCCTTAAACTCCATGAAAAACTACAGGCTTAAATTCCTGAAGATGAATACAGCATATCTAATGCCATATGGCTGCTGGCTGGTTACTGACTGCCGGCTGATGAAAAAGAGGGGCCCCCCACCCCTCCTTCATGCTTTACAACCCCAGAATTGCACTTGCACTCAGAAGTGTTGGCGGAGTCCAGGGCGCCGGGGAAATGGGAGGAATCGTAGTCGGTGGTGTAACCAGAGGAGGCAGCGTTGCTGGAGGCAAAACAAGCGGTTTTAAGTAGGCAATGAAAGCTGTATTGGCGAGCGGCACATTCGTTGTAAGCCAACTGGAATCGGTCGGTGCCAGAGAAGAATAATCAGCGGGCAAAGTCAGCGGCAGCGGGCCTGAAGGGCCAGCCAGGTAATTCGGCGGCCATGGACCCACCCCGGTTACCGGATCATAATAGGCCATCCCAAGAGGGGTATTATAGAGAAGCCAGGGGTAGCTGAGGGAAGGATCCCATGTCAGGCCTGGTTGCACCGGCAGCACCGTGCTCGGATAAAGAGCACCCACTATAGGTGTGGGAAGCCCGGTGACAGGATCGACAGGAGATAACACCGCAGACCAGAGCGGCCACAGCGTATTGTAAGGGGGCAGTGGTGTCCAGTATTGAGCATAAACGGATGAGGAAAAAATGATGCCACAACAAATGAACTCAAAGAGGCTGAGGAATATTTTTTTGCTACTCTCTGTTGTCATAATTATTGATTCCTTATCACTTAATTTTTAAGCGCTCATGAAATGCAGGGGAAACTCTCTCTAAAATGTACCACCGCAGTATGAAAAGATGAAAAAGATCAGCCCCTTTGTGGAGGTCCCCGGGTTAGGTTCATAGGGAATAAGAATTCCGCAGAGAACAGGATGAACATCTTTGCTGCCTCCTTTTGTTTTCAGAATCATACCTCCCCTACCCTCCCCTCTTTCCCAAAAGGGGAAAAAGGATAGAGTGAGAGGATAACTCTTCATCCGCCTGGAAAGATTGATAAACAAAATGGAAACTTCTCTACGGTTTACAGAGCAAAGAGCGAGGTGGAACTGACAGGGAGGAAATGCCAAAGGAGAAGTATAACCTTTATAGCGTGAGGACGAGCACCGTATCGATAGTCAGTTGTAAAAAATGTACATCGATTATATCTTCATTTTCATGATTCTTTCCCGGTACTTTATTACCCCCATTCATGATCTTTACTTTTAATGATTATAACAAGACATTCAATAATCATAACAAGACCCTGGTCATCAAATAGGTACGAAATCAATTTATATGCCAATAAACGTGCAAAATTTTTACCTTTTTGATATTCTGACCTAAACCGTCGTATTTTCCCATAATCACTGGTGGCAGGGGCTGTTAAGCAGCTCAACCGAATCCTGTTCATCAGTACAAATACAATGAAAACAATTTCAAAAAATATGATTATGACATTAAATTTATGTGATTTGCCGTGGGTAAAAGAGAAACAATCCTCCGGCCTTTTATTCTTTCATAATTCATAGTCCCTTAACGCTGACTCCGTTTCCTTTTTCATTTTTCAAAGTGGCATATGAAATGCAGCCTTTGGGTTAGCAAGTGATACAAGATATTTTCGAAATGAGCGAGTGAATTGCAAAGAGGGGTTTTTGCGTTGATTTCCACGAAACTTAAAGTAACGATAATGAGCGTTCTTTTCCTGCTCCTGCTCATCCTTGATATTCCGGAATTTGTCATCTGTATGCATGCTGTTCCGGACGAAATCCTGGATTTGCCCTGCGTGCTGATCGATGTAAGGATATCAATCAGTGATGTCAATGCTGAAGGATTAAAAATACCCGTTAAAATGCCGGAATCAGACTACAGTCCTCATCGGGGGAGGAAGCTGACTGGCTTTCAGATACTGGAGGAGATTTGCTGTGCCGCTGAAATTAAAAAGCACTTTTCTTGTCATAAGGGTACCCTCGCCTATAAGAGGAGAAAGGAAATATATTTCATCAAGAGGATAAATCTGATCCTCGCATTTATTGGAAAACTTGGCACAATCTTTGTCCTACCACCCTCCTCAACCCCTTCAGTGCTAAGAATTTAAAACCTTCCTGTAATAAGTTATAAATTTTATAAAATATTATTATTTTATACAGATTATATGAGCAATCGAAATAATCAAAAATTTGCCACGGGGGGGTTGGTAAGGGATTTTCCTGCTCAAGAGAGAATGAAAGGCTGAGAGAGTTCGAGGGAGGAATGGATGATGGTGTAAGGAAGGAAAAGATGAAGTATGAATTGTCAGCGGAGAATGGCTGCTGGCGATTTATCATGCATGAGAATGGGGGGGAAGTGGCAGCAGGAGCGACAGCAAAGGCGGTAATAGACGGCAGAAGATAAGAGAGAGATAGCAAAGACAGCGGCGGGTTTGAGAAGAGGTTAGAGGAGTAAGGGTTATGTCGCGAATTGGAGTATTTGTATGCTGGTGTGGGTCGAGTATAACCGAGATGGTGGAAGTCCGTGAAGTGGTCCGATATGCGGCCACGTTGCCGGGTGTAGTCAAGGCTGTTGATCATCAATACCTGTGTTCTGGCGCCGGCCAGAAATTAATTGTCGAGACCATCAGGGAGCATCACCTCGATGGAGTGGTGGTGGCAGCCTGTTCTCCCAGTGTGCACGAGACAACCTTTCGAAAAGCTGCGGCCAGGGGAGAATTAAATCCCTGCCTTTTGGAAATGGCCAATATGCAGGAGATCTGTTCCCTGGTACAGAGAGACCGGGCTACGGACAAGGTGAAAAACCTGGTAAGGATGGCGGTGGAGCGGGTGAAGTGGAATCGCCCCCTTAATCAAATCAAAATCCCCATAACGAAAAGGGCCTTGGTGATCGGCGCTGGAATTGCCGGTATCAGGGCTGCTCTTGATATCGCGGATGGAGGGTATGAAGTGGTTCTGGTGGAAAAAGGACCATCAATAGGTGGGCATGTTGTCCAATTGGCGGAAATATTTCCTACTATGGAATGTTCCCCCTGCATCATGACTTCATACATGGCAGAAGTCGTTGAAAATAAAAATATAAAGCTTTATACCTATTCGGAATTGGAAACTCTGGAAGGATATGCCGGGAATTTTACAGCCAGAATCAGAAAAAAAGCCAGGTCCGTAGATATGAATAAATGCGTTGACTGCGGAATGTGCATGCAAAAATGTCCTGTTTCCATAAAAAATGAATTCAACGCCGGGCTCACACTCCGTCCGGCCATTTATGTACCCTTTCCTCAGGCAGTGCCGGATAAGCCGGTCATTGACCGGGAAAGCTGCCTCCAGTTTCAGGAAACTGAATGCGGTCTCTGCCAAGAGGTCTGCCCGGCCGGAGCGATCGATTTACAGCAGGAGGATGAGATTGTCTCTGAAGAGGTGGGAGCGATTGTTGTGGCTACCGGCTATGACCTGATGGCCAAAGAGATGTACGGCGAATACGGGGGCGGGCATTATCCCGATGTTATCACTTCGCTTCAGTTTGAGCGCCTCATAAGTGCTTCGGGTCCGACGCACGGTGAATTGAGGAGACCTTCGGATAACAGGGTCCCTAAAAGTGTGGTCTTTATCCAATGCGTTGGCTCGATGGATGCTTCCCACGGAATATCTTACTGCTCGAAAGTATGCTGTGTCTATACGGCCAAGCAAGTCATGCTCTTGCGGAACAGGTGTCCGGAAAGCAAGGCTTATGTATTTTACGTGGATATTCGGGCCGCAGGCAAGGGCTACAACGAATTTGTGCGCAAGGCTATCGAGAAGTATGAGGCAATCTATATCAGAGGCAGAGTATCGAGTGTGTCGCTCCATAATGGCTCTTTAGTGGTTCGCGGCGCAGATACTCTGATTGAAGAGCAGGTGGAGATCAAGGCAGACCTGGTGGTTCTGGCTACAGCCATTACCGCGCCCCGGGGAGTGGAAACGCTGGCCCGGAAATTAGGGATCGCCTACGATCTTCACTCTTTTCTTTCGGAAGCCCATCCAAGACTTCGGCCCGTTGAAACCAATAACGCGGGCATCTACCTGGCCGGGGTCTGTCAATCGCCCAAAGATATCGCCGAATCGGTGGCTCAGGCAGGGGCTGCGGCCAGTAAGGTGATGGGGTTGTTCAGGAGCAGGGATCTTTTTCAGGAGCGCGGCGTAGCAAGGATAAATGAAAATACCTGTGACGGCTGTCTTCTCTGCCATGAGGCATGTTCCTTTAGTGCCATTGAGATGAAGTGCCTGGAAGATCAGGGAGAGGATCGCATGAGGGTAGTTTCATCGATAGACAAAAAAAAATGCCGGGGATGCGGCACCTGTGCCGCGATGTGCCGTTCAAACAATATTGAGTTAGATGGATTTAGTGATCAGCAGATATACGCACAAATCAATGCCCTTGGGTTAAGGTAGCGCACGTTCGAGATAGGAGGCAAGAAGTATGACTATCCACAGCCACGCTATGGTCAAAAACGAAACAGAACACAAGACAGACTGGCAGCCGAAAGTAGTTGCCTTTCTCTGCAACTGGCGCTTATTTACCGGCACTGATCTGACAGATAAAAGCCGCCTGCTCCATGTCAGCCATGTTGAAATCATTCGCGTTCCCTGCTCCGGCAGGGTGGACCCTTTGTTCCTTCTCAAGTGTTTCGAGAAAGGAGCGGATGGCATTCTGGTCGCTGGCTGTTATCCAGGCAGTTGCCGCTATTCCCCGGGAAATCATCATGCTCAAGGGAAGTTGGCAATCTTCCGGACATTATTGGAATTTTGCGGCATTGACGCCAGAAGACTTCACTTCTCATGGGCCTCCTCATCTGAAGGGACTCAGTGGCCAAAACTCCTGGATAACGTAGTGAGTCAGGTAACCGAGGCAGGCCCCTTTCCTGATCTTTATTCACGAAAGGATAAAAGATCATGAGCATACTCCTGCAAGAGAAAGCAAAAGAACTGCTTGACCGGCGTGAAGTGAGCTTGATTATCGGCTATGGAGAACGCATTCGAAGGACCAGTGATGAATCGAAGGTTATCTCACCGGTATTCATCGCCAAATCCGATGAGGCGAAATTACTCACCTGGAACGATCACTGTGTTTATAACCTCTCCACCTACCTCATCAGGAAAGAGGTCAAGGCCCACAACAGGGTAGCCCTGATGGCCAAGGGATGTGATATCAAAGCGATCTGTGTTCTTATTCAGGAACATCAGATTAAAAGAGATAACCTGGTCATCATCGGACTGACCTGCCAGGGAGTAGTCGGAAGCAATTCTCAAGGATATGCAAAAAAATGCTATACCTGTCAGTTCCATGTACCTCATGTCTATGATATTTTGATCCCCTCGTCCTACCAGATTCAATCTGACCACCAGATTCAACCGGATTCCCTGGTCCAGCCAGGGCACGAGGACCAACAGGAGCACCAGAACCGACCAGGGCACCAGGAGCAGCCGGATCATCCACTGGATCAGATGATTCCTCCGGGTTCCCTGGATCAGAACCAGCCGGGGCATCCGGGTCAGATAAGTCATCCGGACCAGCCGGAGCATATGGACCGGCTGGATCCCGAAGGCCGGATACGCATGATAGATATGATGAGCAGTTTCGAAAGGTGGCATTTCTGGAAGGAACAATTCAGCCGGTGCATTCGATGCTATGCCTGCCGGAATATCTGCCCCTTATGCTACTGTGAAAGGTGTATTGTGGACAAGAGCACTCCACAATGGATTGAAAAAGGCTCTTTAGCGGGGAATTTCTCTTTCCATATGATAAGGGCCTTTCACCTTGCAGCCAGATGTATCGACTGCGGAGAATGTGAAAGAGTCTGTCCCATGGGACTTCCCTTGAGCCTCTTAAACCGGAAGGTAGCCCAGGGAGTGAGAGGCATTTTTCAGGCCAAGCATGGGCCTGACCTGGGAGATAGTCCATGAGTATATATCACAGAATGCTCCATTCCCTCTTTCTCAAATACCACCCTTTGATAAAGGGGGATGAGGGGGGTTTTTACCATGGAATTCTATTTTGGGATATGTTTATTTTCGGGATACATTCATTATCTGAAAGCTTACCAGGGGAGAATAACCCATTATTTTCATTTAAGTGAATCTGAGTAAGGGTGTTGAGAGATGACCGTGAAATTTATTACCCGCAGCAGCTTTAAAACACTCATTCCCAATCTTTTGGGGGCATTTCATGTCCTGGCCCCTGTTCATAATGGAGATGTTTCTTTTTTCAAACGAATGGCTGCTTCTGAGGAAATCGAATGGCTGGATCATAATACGACCAGGCCTCCCAAGGAGTTTTTCCTTCCTCCCTCTGATGAACTCTTCCGGTTTCAGCAGCACGGAAAGAAGATTCACCTGACCCCGCCATTAAACCGTCACGATCAGAAAATCATAGTGGGGGTCCGGCCCTGTGATGCAGCGGCTTTGTCCATCCTGGACCGGGTTTTCAGCGAAAAAGGAATAGATGTTCTCTATACCGCTCTTCGTGATAATACGATGGTGATCGGCCAGTCTTGCTGGAAACCGGGCAGGGATTGCTTTTGCACCTCTGTAGGGATCAATCCCGCTGATAGCCGGAACATGGACATCATGCTGACTGACATAGGAGAGGATCGGTTTCTGGCACAGATGGTGAGCCCGAAGGGAGAAGATTTTTATACGTATTTTTCACATTTCTTTCAAGAACCCGGAATCTTGTCCGGGTATATTCCTATCCAGACCAAAGAGATGGCTTTTTACCTGAAAGAGAAGATGATGTTCGATATCAGAGTCGTCAAAGAGTGGCTGGATACCCATTTTGAAAATCCTTTCTGGGCAAACCTGGCAAGGCGATGTATCGGCTGTGGTGCCTGTACGTTTCTTTGCCCCACCTGCTATTGTTTCGATCTCACCGATGAGCCTATGGCATATCAGGACAGCGGCAGCTACCAGGGCTACTATGGATTAAGGAGGAGAATCTGGGATTCGTGCTCCTTCGGCCATTTCACACCACAGCTTATCTCGGAGTTGGGGCGGCAATCCCGGCCTGCTCAGGAACAGAGGTTTCGCCAGAGAATTATGCATAAATTCAAATTCTTCGTTGACCGTTTCCATCAATTGGCATGTGTGGGGTGCGGCCGCTGCCGCAGTCTCTGCCCGGTGGGAATTGACCTGGTTGAGGTCTTAGGTGAAATTCACGACCTGTTTTATCAATCTTGCAGGATGGTTTAATGATGGAAAGTATTTATCAGCCGCATATTATGACTATTGAAGATATCGTTGTGGAAACCCCGGATGTAAAAACCTTCCGGATCACCTTTCAGAACCGCGCATTAAGACACAGCTTCTCTTTCAAGCCAGGACAGTTTGGCAAGTATTCCATTTTTGGGGAGGGGGAATCCACCTGTTACCTTGCTTCCTCCCCCACCTGCAAAGGGTATCTCGAATGCAGCGTAAAAAGGGCGAATAAGGTTGCCGAAGCCTTTCATAAGCTGGAAATCGGAGACCAGATAGGATTTCGCGGCCCTTATGGGAACTGGTTCCCTCTTGAAGAATTGGGCGGGAAAAATCTCATCCTGATCGGCAGTGGAACCGGCCTTATTCCACTCAGATCCTTAATCGGGAATTGTCTGGCTTTTCGGAATCATTTTGGCCGGATTACCATTCTCTACGGGGCCGCACGTATAGTTGATCTGATCTATAAACGGGAGCTCAAAGAATGGGCACAAAGGGAGGATGTCAACCTTATCAGGACAGTGGAGCCAGGAGGCGAAGAGCCCGGATGGGATGGACAAGTCGGTTTTGTGCCTGTGATCATGAGAGGAATCGACCTGTCACCTGAAAAATCCGTGGCTATTACCTGCGGCCCGCCGGTCATGGTTAAATTCGTCATTGAAGGATTGATCAGCGTGGGTTTCTCTCCTGAGCAGGTCATAACCACCCTCGAATCGAGGATACGGTGTGGTCTGGGGAAATGCGGCCGGTGCACTATCGGAAACCATTACGTTTGCCAGGAAGGACCTGTTTTCACCTATGCTCAGATTAGTGAGTTTCCGAATGAATTTTAATCTGGCAGGAAAAAGAAAATGTGCTAAACTGCCAGGTAATGGTGATGATGTTTCTTGGTTTTCCGAATGATAACAACGCCAGGAAGGAACGAAAAATGATTAAGGTGGAAGATCCTAAAAGTATCCTGATCATCGACGATGACATGGACTGGGTTGAGGCCAATAAAATTGTTCTGGAAGCAAACTCATATAAGGTCTCCACTGCTTATAGTGGACAGCAAGGCATTTTCAGATTCCTGGAAATTCTTCCCGATTTGATCATCCTCGACATCTCCATGGAACGAAGGGATGAAGGTTTTTATGTATGCCATAAGATCAGGAGTTACCCCAATATCGGCAAAATACCGATCATCATGGTCACAGCCATTCATCAATCGAGCAAATTCCGGTTCTCCCCTGATACGGACGGCGACTATCTGCCGGCAGATGAACTGATAGATAAACCGGTAAATCCTTCTCAATTAGTCCAAATAGTACATAAGTGGTTGAGGAATTGAGACAATGGAAAAAGGATGATGACGAGAAAAAGCAAATGATGGTGCACATGACTGTGCGGCAGACGATGCGGATGATGCGGATGGCGATACAGATGACGGTGTAAATGATGCAGATGGCGGACGATGCGGATGATGTGGATGATGCGGATGGCGATAAAGGGCAGGCGATGATTAAAAGTAGACATGATAAAGGGTCAGAAGACGGTAAAGGATCAGAAAATGAAAAAGGTTAGAAAGAGCCTGGGAGGTAAGATGATCCTTGGGATCAGCCTGGTAATCATGCTGGCCCTGACAGGTTTTTTTTATCTCCACATCAAAGAGGATTATCGTCACCTGGTTATGTTGATCAGGGATGAGGCATACCAGTTGAGCGATAGTATCAAAAGAAGCATTAAGCATAACATGCTGTTGAACCAAAGAGGGGATCTCCAGCAAAGGTTTGTTGACATCACTGATCGTGACGGGATTATCAGAATGAGGATCATAGAGGCTGGTAAGGTGAAAATTGCCTCGGATAGGCATGAAATCGGCCAGCTTATTGATAAAAAGGCTGAAGGCTGCAATGAATGCCATAAAAATGGTGAACATCCCGCATCTTCATCCACGATAAATTACCGGATATTCAAAAATGTGAATGGTCGGGAAGTCATAGGCATCATAAGCCCTCTTTACAATGAAAAGATTTGTTACCCCTGTCATGGGAGTGAAAAAAAGATCCTTGGGGTTCTGGATATCACTATTTCTCTCGACAGGGTAAGTGCTTTCCTGAAGGCCAACCGAATCCGAATGGTGCTCTTCCTCGTGTTTACTTTTATCCTGATCTCCGTGACCGTAAGCCTTCTGATCCGGCATTTCGTAATTCTTCCCATCAAGAAACTGACCGAAGAGACTGCCATGATTACCTATGGTAATCTGGATCATCAGATCTGCATCGATACCGGGGATGAGATCGGAGATCTGGCCAGGGCTTTTAATCTTATGACTTCAAAACTCAAAGCATCCACCCAGGAGGTCGAAAACAAAATAAAGCTGGCTACCTCTCAATTAGCTGCGGCAAATGAGGAACTGGAGGAAAGTGACCGGAAAAAATCGGAAATGATGATGGCCGTAGCACACGATATCCGTGCACCTCTGGCAGCAGTCGAAAGCTGCCTGCGGGTTGTTCTGGATGGATATCTCAAAGATAATCCAAAAAAAGAAAGAGAAATGCTCCAGCGAGTAGAGGCCAGAGTCGAGGAGCAACTGGCACTGGTGAAAAACCTCCTTGATTTTTCTCAGGTAACAGAAAGCCTCCACAGGGAAATGAAAAGAGTTAACCTTTCTGAAGTGATTGAGAAAGTAACGGATTTGATGGCCGAATTGGCCGCAGCAAAGAGAATCTCCATCGAAGTCCAGGGCCAGGCCGAACCTTTGTTCATTCAGGGAGATGAAGAATTACTGGTCCGCGCACTGACCAACCTGGTCGACAATTCCCTGAAATACAGTCCCCCAAAAAGTATCGTCTGGATCAGCAGCCAGTGTATGAACAATCGCATTCACGTGTCAGTCAGGGATAATGGCCCCGGAATACCGGAAGATGACCTCCCTATGATCTTTGATTTTCTCTTTCGGGGCATGACTGCCAAAAGACAAAAAAAGCACGGATCAGGGCTAGGATTGGCCATCGTAAAACAGATTATCGAAATCCATAAGGGAGAGATTCGAGTGGAGAGCGTTGAAAAAGAAGGAGCGAATTTCCTTATCTCACTGCCGAGAGCCTGAAAAACCGGCTGGAATTCAGCTTTCTTCCTTCTTTTCTTCTTGTCCTTCATAATGGATATGTGCTTTTTATGGTGACATTTTGCTACCACCTTGTTATATTGATTGTTACATATGCACGATTATTTTTGAACTTCAGCCCAAAAGCTGATAAGATAGAAAATATTACTACATAGCCACTATTTCCAACGAGCGGCTTATCATTATCAAGATAATTTTACAAAACAATTTTGGAGGTAAATTATGGATGAACAACTTATGCATATCGTCTGCCCCCATTGTGATACTACCAACCGGCTTCCTGTAAGCAGGCTCACAGATGAACCCAAGTGCGGCAAATGCAAACAAATGCTCTTCGCCGCACATCCGATGACTCTTACCAGTGCTAATTTTAAAACCCATATTGAGCACAGCAGCATACCGCTGGTCGTGGATTTCTGGGCTCCATGGTGTGGTCCGTGCAGAATGATGGCACCAGTTTTCGAGCAGGCTGCTGCCCAACTGGAACCTCACGTGCGGCTCGCTAAACTCAATACCGATGATGAACGAACCATCGCCATGGAGTATGGAATTCAAAGCATACCGACGCTTATCATCTTCAAGGGAGGACAAGATATTGCACGACAATCAGGAGCTTTGAATATCAATAACTTAATTGAATGGGTAAGGTCTCATACCCGGTAAGACCATGACCAATACTTTATAACTAGAGAAGGATCTTTCTCTCCTTCACTATATTGTATCTGACTTTTCGGAATATTTGCCACCAGGATATCCGATCAATCCACGGCGTGCTGCTCATGACAAAACTCTACTTCTTTTCGTTCAGTAATTTCCCCAGGAGCAATTCCTTTAATCCGGCACCCTCCCGGGCCATGAATTGGGCTACTCCCTTGTCAACAATGGAATTAATCAGATCTTTCCCCTGCAATTCAGGGCAGGCTGAAGACTTGGGAACAGTGGAATACATGCTTTTCAAAAGTGTCTGGAAGAAAATAGAGGCAAATTCATTGCAAACCTGTTCAATCTCGGCCTTTTGCGGCTGTACCCGCTGAGCGCTGACCTGGCTGCTGTTCACAGATTGGCCAGGACGAGCGGAACGTGTTGCCACTGACGGGGATTGTGACCGTATTTCTCTCTCATCTGCTACCACAGGCCGCACCACAGGTTTCAGATAGCTGTATTCATTTCCTATGAGATTCATGGCTCTTTTATCCTTTAATTTCCGGTTCTTCTATATACCGTATACCGTATACTATATACCGTATGTTGTATGCTGGTTATTGGTTACTGGATGCTGGATATTAGATTCTGGGATTCCGGCTCCTGAATTCCGACTCCTTCCCCTGACTCCTGGCTCTGACTCCTGGCTCTTTCTAAATGATTTCCAGCTCTGCATGGAGTGCTCCTGCTACTCTGATAGATTGCAAAATGGCGATCAGGTCCCTGGATGTGACTCCAATTGCATTGAGTGCCTTTACTAATTCTCCCACGGTGGTGTTGGCGGGGAGGGGGATTAATCGCCCTTTTTCCTCTTTTACGGTAACATCCGTTTGAGGGACTTCCGTGGTTTTTCCATCCGAGAAGGGCGGAGGCTGCGAAACCTGCTGGGTTTCTCTGATTTCAATGCTCAGGTTTCCATGAGAGATCGCCACAGCGGAAATCCGGACATTCTCCCCTACCACCACGGTACCGGTGCGTTCATTGACCACCACCCTGGCTCGGGTATCCGGCTCTACCTCTATCTCTTGAATGGTGGCCACCAGTTCCACCAGGTTATTTTGAAATTGAGGAGGGATGGTTAAATGAACACTTCTGGGGTCCTGTGCCTGAGCAATCTCCATGTTCAGTGTTTGGTTAATCCTGTGGGCAATCCGGGCAGCGGTGATAAAATCCGCCCTCTCCAGAGTCAATAAAAGGGGTTTTTGGGCATCAAGGGAAAAGGGAATTTCCCGTTCAATCAAAGCTCCTTGAGGAATTCTGGCCACCGTAGGATGATTTTTCTGGGCACCTCCTCCGGCTGCTCCTGCGGCAGCAAATCCTCCTACCGACACGGCCCCTTGAGCTATTGCATAAACCTGGCTATCCGCGCCTTTGACCGGTGTTAAAAGCAGAGTACCCCCTTGCAGGCTGGTGGCATCACCCAAGGATGAAATTGTCACGTCAATCCTTTCTCCTTTGCGGGCAAAGGGAGGAAGTATGGCAGTAACAATTACCGCTGCTACATTTTTTACCTTGAGAGCAGCGGGGTCCACCGACACTCCCAGCTTTCTCAGCATATTGGACAACGAATTAATTGTGAAGGCGGTGCCTCCCTTGTCCCCGGTTCCATTCAAGCCCACGACCAGACCGTAGCCGATCAGTTGGTTTTCGCGAACACTCTGGATATGGACCAGATCCTTGATCCGCGAGGGAGCTCCTCCGCTACCGGCCCGGCAGTTGCCAATGCTCAGCAGCAGGGCCGAGACAACCACCAGACAAAACACAGCAAGGGGAGAGATAATAGAGGTGTTAGAGACGTTAGAAACGTTATCAGTGGTGTTAGTGGTATTAGAGACATCTGAGTTGGCGACATGGCCACGCATTCGAGAAATGGTCCTTCTCATCACTTCTCCTTAAGCAGCTATAGATAGCTGCTCACATATCTATATCTGCTCATAACATCTGAGGGAACAAGCTTCAGCACTATCAAGGTGATCTGGCTCATTTGACATGAGCAGGTCCACATGAGCAGATTAAAATGAACATGAACAGGTTAAAATGGCCAGACTATGTCCATGACCCTGCTCAGCCAGCCCGGATGCTGCTTATCGCTCACTATCCCTTTACCGGTATAGGCTATCTGTGCATCGGCGATGGAGGTGGAAGGAATAGTATTGTCGGGGGAAAGATCTTCCGGGCGAATGATTCCCTGGATTGTGATAAGCTGCTGTTCGTTGTTGATGATCACCTGCCTGGTGCCCCGTATGACCAGATCACCGTTAGGCAGGACACGGATAACGCGGCCACTGATCGTGGCCGTGATTTTACCGCTTCTGCTGATTTCGCCTGAGCCGTCGAAGCTGTTACTGGTTGAAGCGCTCAGCAAACTGGATGGGTCCAGATCAGGATTGTGACTGGCCACGGATTTTTCAATGCCTAACAGAGAGGGAATACCTGCTGATGCAGAATATTTTTTCCCTGTTTTGGTGCTTGCATTGCCCTTGGCGCTGGCATTTTCCACAATATTCACCGTGACAATGTCTCCCACTGACCTTGCTTTCGGATCAGCAAAAAGATACCCGGAAGCTGAAGCATCATTCCAGATAGAGCCGTCGCTCACCAAAGGAGGTGCTTCATCTGCCGCTGCATGGGCTCCCTGAACTCCCGGTGAAAGAGGAGCACTCTGCAAGCTCTCAGGCTGTAAGGCGAAAGGTGGCCGATGGTTCAAGTTTTGGCTGCTTCCGACACACCCGCACACAATACCTAAAGCGAATAGCCCTGAAGCGAATAGCCCTAGCGCAGATGATCCAGGAGTGGATGATCCCAACGTGGATGATCCTAGCGCGAATGACCTCTTCCCCTTCGCCCCGTCTCCCTCACCAGAGGGGAGAGGGAGATCATGATGATGAACAGCGATCGTACCGGATTCCCGCTTCCCCCTCAAGGATTGCGGGGACAGTCTGCGCGGGGATAACAGAGACATATTAAAAGGTAATGCGAATTTGATTTTCACCAGTGACTACTCCATAAACATTGCTCTGTGAAGTCAGATTTTCAGCAGGGATGATTTCCCCCTGGCGGCCATCTGATTTGGCTTTTCCAAGCCCCACGATTCGAAGGGTTTTACTCTCGACCGTCATTTTGATAATGGCTCCTCTCTTGACCATGAGGGGCTGTTCGAGCATTTTAAGATTCAGCGTGCTGCCCTCCCTGATTGGCTGTCGGCAAACCATACCTGTGATTCGGCCAGGATCATCGATCTGGTCAGGATCAGGGCGATCAAGAACCACATCTTTTCGAGTTACATCTGCCGAGGTGATAGTCTCACCTTTTCCAAGGTCCCTCGCCGCTACCAAAATCGTGCGATGGTATCGAATCCTGGCCGAAATCCATATCTGTTTGATCACCTCTCTATCCTGCTGGATCTTAAGGACAAAATTCTCTTCTTGCCGGCTCGGATATTCCGAAAAAGAAGTTTCGTATTCTATGTTTCCATCCGGGACCTTAACTGGTTGGGGAAGGAAAACCTTAACCTTCTCCAGTTCGAATTCCTCTCTGGAAAACTGTTCGAAGAACCGCTCTCGAAAGAGGTGCTCTACGTCTTCAGCCGTAATCTCCTGATATTGCCTGCTGACCAGGCACTGATCAGAACCGGAAACCGTCAATATATCGGACAACGCATACCACTGAGGATGGTTCGTGCGCTGCTGGTTGAGATAGTTTTTAATCTGGTAAAGGACACTCTGAGACGTTATGACTATGGTAGCGCCTGGCCGGGGAGATTTCCGTAAAGGGATCAGGCTTAATTCTGCCGCCAGTGTCTCATCATCAGCCCGGAATTGAACGATCTCACCCAAAAGGATCATTTCTCCACCTGCTTGAGCGCGCTCTTTAAGGGAAACGATAATCTTCCCGCTGGCCTTACCTCCATCAGTTCCTCCATCAGTTCCTCCATCAGTTCTGCCGCCGCTGGCCTTGCCGTCATCAGTCCTGGTGCTGTTGGCCTTGCCGCCTTCAGTTCTGCTGTCGCTGGCCTTCCTCCCCTCACCCCGGCCATCTCCCCGCCGGGGAGAGGGAGGTACCGAGTTACTTTGAATCGTACTATCGGAGCTGATTGCAGCATGGGATAGCGATAACTGGCAGTGGCTCTGCCAGAAAAACAAGAGCAAAACAGCCGTAAGCAGAAAGCTCAGGCGGGGCAGAACCAGGCAATACGGCCTGTCTATCCTGTGCTTTCTGACTGGCTTATCTTTTCCATGAGCTTCACCGTTTGCTTTTATCTCAGCTTCACTGTTTGCTTCAACCTTTTTTTTAACCTTTGTACCCATTTTATCTGAAAATTCCTCCGCCTTCTTTCGAAGTGGATATTTATCCTTCAATTGAATGGAGAGATGGTATAAGAAACAGCCCCATCATCTCTTCACATTACTGGCAAGGCGCATCATTTCGTCTGCGGTTTGCATGGCCTTGGAATTGATCTCGTAAGCCCTCTGGGCAACAATCATATTGACCATTTCCTCCATAATGCTGACGTTTGACATCTCTAGGTAGCCTTGAGCGATAGTTCCCAGGCCATCCTGGCCCGGTGTACCTGCGACCGGGTCACCGGAGGCATCGGTTCTCTCGTAGAGATTTCGGCCTGCGCTGCTGAGGCCGGAAGCATTAGGGAACGTTACCACCTCGATGTTTCCCAGTTCGGTAAAGGTATTCTGGCCAGCCAGCTTGACCGAAACAAGCCCGTCAGAGCCGATATTGACCTTCTCGGTATCAGAAGGAATAGTGATTTCTGGCGCTATCACGAACCCGTCGGAGGTCACCAGCCTGCCCTGGCTGTCCAGTTTGAAGGCTCCGGAGCGGGTATAAGCCATATCGCCGTTGGGTTTTATAACCTGGAAGAAACCATCCCCTTCGATAGCTACATCGAGCTCGTTTTCCGTTTTTTGGTAATCCCCCTGCAAAAAAAGCTTTTGTACAGCGACGGTTCTGGCCCCCTGCCCCAGCTCGATGCCAGTGGGAACCTGGGTGCCTAAAGAAGATGGCGCCCCGGCCGGCCGGAGTGTCTGGTACAGGAGATCCTGAAAGTCTGCCCGGCTTCGCTTGAAACCGGTCGTATTGACATTAGCCAAATTGTTTGAGATGACATCGATATTAAGAGTTTGGGCTTCCATCCCAGAAGCAGAGGTCCAGAGAGAACGAATCATCTTTGAAAATCCCCCCAAGCCCCCTTCAGAAAAAGGGGGAGTCAACAAGGTTACTCTTCTTTCGTTTATTTGTAAAATCAGGATGTAAAATTTAAAATAATGGAGTCAGGATTAATTCAGGAGTCAGGATGGAGTCAGGGTTCAGGAGTCAAAAATCAAGAATCAGAAATCAGGATTCAAGATCAGAAATCAAGATCAGAAATCAGGAATCAAGAATCAGAACCGACGAATCAAGAGGATACCTCTGCCCCTTCTCCTCACTGCACCTTATTGGTTTCACTGATAATCTTTTGATCCATTTCGTCAACCGTCTGCATAACCTTCTGGCACGATTCATAACTGGCCGATATCTCAATGAGTCTGGTCATTTCTTTCATCAAGTTGGTATTGGAAAGCTCAACCTGGCCCTGCTGGACAACAACCCCCTGGGCAGGTCTCTCCCGAACACCCTGACCGGTAGGGAAGAACAATGTACCGCTCTTCGTATCAAATGGATAGGGCCGGGGAAAAGTGGCCAGACGCAGTTTATCCACTTCAAGGCCATCTACCTGGACGGCACCGTCGCTGCTGATGCTGATATCGTTTCCCATGATCCGGACAGGCCCATTTTGCCCAAGGATGGGCAATCCATCCTGAGTAACCAGAACGTTTTGGGCGTTCAGAGATAAGTTTCCTTTCCGGGTATAACCTGGCCCCTGCGGAGTTTGCACTACAAAAAAGCCATCTCCCTCCAGGGCCAGATCCAATTTATTATTGGTATTTTGCCTGGACCCCTCGGAAAAATCCATAAACTTGCCGTCTACCTGAGCTGCACCGTTGTTGAACCCTACACTCAGGTGGATAGATTTATAGCCAATATCATTGGCGTTGGCCATGTTCATACTCGCTGCATCCAGCTTTTCCTGCTGGACCACGCAGCCGGACACGGCCCGGTACATTCCAATATCCATGTGCTTCCTCCCTGGTTGTCCCCTTATATATACCAAAGTATATGTGTAATAAGTGACCCCCTCGCTGAGTACGAGTCGCGGAAATTACCTGACCAGTTTACCGTGCTTTGAATCCCCCTCTCCCCAAAGGGGAGAGGGAGCTAACTGGCCGCGTACTTAACGTGCCATGTACTAAAGGTGCTAATTCCTCGGTGTTATTGCCCGGTAAAATATGAGCGCGTGTTTTAACCACTCGGAGTATATCGGGATATATCAATGGTCAAGCTCCTGATGCCGATTACCGTTTCAGGTTCACCAATTCCGTCAGCATCTGATCAGCAGTGGTGATGGTTCGAGCATTAGCCTGGAAGGCGCGCTGGGTAACGATCATCCTCACAAATTCAGCAGCCAGATCCACATTTGAACCTTCCAGATAATAGGCAAGAATTCTGCCCTTGCCCCCTGTTTCGGGTGGATTGATAACCGGTTGTCCGGATTGCGGGGTAAACAGGTAGAGATTATCTCCTACCTTCATTAAACCATCCGGATCCTTGAAATCAGCCAGTGCGATAAGGGCGATATCCTGAGCACGGCCATTGGTAAGTATCGCCTGGATCACTCCCTGTTGGGTGACTGAGATCCTTTTCAGGGATCCAGCTTCATAACCATCCTGATCGATAGAGTTCATGGAATAGGTAGAACCAAATTGAGTGGTATCTGAAAAATCGATAGTCATACTCAATCCGTCGATAGTAATAGTACCTTCAGCCAGGGACTCTGCCGTGAAATCAAGATTACCGGTCTGCCCATCCAAATAGGTGCCTCCATCGGATGCATACCATGTCCATTGGTCTTCAGCAGTTTTCTGGAAGTAAAGGGTGA
Organism: bacterium; assembly: GCA_040752695.1. Lineage (GTDB taxonomy): Bacteria > SZUA-182 > SZUA-182 > DTGQ01 > DTGQ01 > DTGQ01. The sequence goes on along the minus strand of JBFMGO010000002.1, from coordinate 87,846 downwards.
CGTTATGTGCATTACCCAAATCGTCGTATACAGGTACAGAAAAGGCTTTATTGTAGGTAGTGGAATCCTCCAGATCGAAAGTAGCCGTTATTGCATCGTCGTCGGATGCCAGATTCACTCCCATTGAAATAGTTTCGGTGGCCTTGGGGGGGAGAGAAACATCTGAAATGTCGATATCCGATGGAAGGCTGGCTGTACCACTGTTCGACCGCAGGTCCCAGCCTTGAACCGCACACCCCTTGGGAGTAACCAGCTTACCGTCTTTATCAACATGGAATTGCCCCGCCCTGGTGTAGTATGTTCCGGAGTTATCCTTCACGACAAAGAACCCGGCCCCGTCAATGGCCAGATCAGTCACATTATTGGTGGCATTCATAGGACCCTGATTCGACATTGAAGAAATGCTGTAAACGCTGACACCGCTTCCGACTTCCAGATCTCCGAACCGCTGAGAGAGAACATCCGCAAAATTCGACCTCTGGGATTTATAAGCAGTAGTATTGGCATTGGCAATGTTATTGGCGATTACGGACATGTCACTGTTATTGGCACTCAACCCGCTGACACCTGTGGTTAAACAACCTAGCATGTGGTTTCCTCCTCATCGTTCTCTAGTCGTTAAGATTGGCTGCTGTTGCTGACTGCTGGTACCTGTTCACCGATTTGCATAATTCGAGAGATTGGCACGAGTTGGTCGTTTACCCGTACCAGGGGGTCACTCCCCTGAGAAAAAATAACTTCCTGAACCGGTCCGAGCATCCAGGGACTGATCCAACTATCCTCCCCCAGATTATCGGCCGTTATTTCAATAGTATATTTCCCCTCCGGGAGCTTTTTCCCACTTTGATCTTTTCCATCCCAATTGACCTGATGCTGCCCGCTGTCCAGGTTGGATTCCTGAATGAGCCTCACCGAATTACTGTCTGCATCATAGATATTAATAGTGACCCTTCCCGTGCGATTCTCCAATTCATAGGAAAAGTCAATGGTGTTGTTATCTTTCAGATAAACGTCTGATGCCTCTACCCTGGCCGTTTTGCCCAGAAGATTAGCCAGCATCGCATCACGTAGAGAGCCTTGTGACGATGCCAGACCCTCGATGCCTTGATTGACATTAAAGATTTGCTCAAGCTGGCTGAATTGGGACAATTGGGATAGAAATTCCGTATTATCCAATGGATTTAACGGATCTTGATTTTGCATCTGAGTCATAAGAAGTTTCAAAAAGTCATCCTTATCCAGGTCCTTAGTCTTTGAAGTCGTATCACTGGCCACAGTGGGGATGGTTGATCCGAATAATCTGGATGCTTGCATGTATCTCTCCTTGTTGATATGAACGTATGCCTGCGATAACTGGCTACTTATAGCTGCGATAACTGGCTACTTATAGCTGCGATAACTGGATCATTACTTCTAAGCTAAATAGTTAATCCCATTTTCAATGGTCCTTGACAGATCTCCACTTTGTTTCCCCATCTGGCCAAAAGATGAACTGATAGTCTTGGAAGCGGGTATATCCTTTAACCTTTGCTCCCTTTTCCCTGGATATCCGGCAAACCTGCCCTCCCCACCTTGCTGACCGCTGCTGCCGCTTCCCCCAAGGGATACGGAAAATTGTTCCATATCTATTCCCTGATGAGCCAGATTCCTGGCCAGTGCCTGCTTCAAAGGAGTGAGATTCTCTTCCAGCATCTTTCGGGTTTCCGGGCTTTCTGCTACAAGATGAATCCTAAGAGCACCTGGGCCATTGGCATCGGATTCCTTCAACTCCAGATTGATATGCAGCTTGCCAAGGTGCTCGGGATAAAGGTCAACGGTCAATCTGCTGCCACCATCTTGAAGATGAGCGCTGATTCGGGGCATGATCTGCTGGACAATCTCCTCGGAACGCAGAGAGCCCGCAGTGGCCGGGTTTGCTGACTGTCCTGCACTCTGTGCACGGATCGGTTGGCCGGGATGTTTCATAAAAACCGCGGCCTTTTTATCGTCGAACAGGGCAGAAGATTCAACTTTGGCAGAGGATTCAACCTTGGCAGAAGATTCACCTACGGCAAGAGGTTCAGTTTTGGCAGCAAATTCCGCTTTAGTAGAAGATTCCGTCTTGGCAGAAGGTACAGCTTTGACAGAAGATTCTGCCTTGACGGGAAATTCTGCCTTGACAGAAGACTCTGCTTTGATGGAAAATTCTGCCTTGACAGAGGATTCTGCCTTGACGGGAAATTCTGCTTTGGGCTTTTCTATGAATTCAGCTTTAAACTTTTCGAGGTAAGAAGGTGACTGCTTCTCCTTGGGACTCATATTCCCGGATAAAGTCTTTGAATCCGCATCTTTTTGATAAGGAGAAAGACGAGCAGGGGGAGAGGATAGGCCGTATTCACTGGTCGCTGATGGCGATTCCCCATTCTCTGCAAGTGAAAACCGCTCGTTTGCTGGCTGTATTTCTCCCTCTCCGGTTGTTTGTCTGTCTTGATCTGTTTTCATTTTACCAATAGATAGTGATAATTGCTCTATATCTATCCCCCGATCAGCCAGATGCCTGGTCAATGACGATTTCAGGGATGTAAGATTCTCCTCCAAAATTTCCTCAATGGCCGATGGCTGTTGGATTTGTGAATTTTCCGCTATCTGATTTTCCGTTATCTGACTTTCAACCACAAGATGAACCATGAGCGTATTTTCCTTTAACTCCAGATTAGTATGCAACATACCCAGATGCTCCGGCTGGGATTCGTCCGAATTGGTGTTGTCCAGATGGAAATCGTCCGGCTGAAAATTATTCATCGGGGGGCTAACCGAATGGAGGTTACCATGGAGGTTATCCCGATGGAAATCACCTGAATAGGAATTACCCAAACGGAAGTGAATGATCATGCTGTGGCCATTATTCTGCATTTGGGCACTGGACTGCGATGCAATCTGGTCCTGGTGGTCAATATTCTGGTTAATCTGCCGGGCAACCTGATGGGCAATCTGCCAGGCAACCTGATGGATAACCTGATGGATAATGCGCTGATTCTCCCCAGGAGAAAGGGAATCCGCAACAGTTAGGGCTGGCGATCCTGCACCTTGGGTTGTCTGCTGAGCGACCGACCGGGCTGTCTGACGGTCAATCTGCCGAGTTACCTCTTGGCCAACCGGTTGAGTTACTTCTTGGCCAACCGGTTGAGTTACCTCTTGGCCAACCGGTTGAGCAAATTGATTACTCTCCTCCGGTGAGGGGGAAGCTGTAACAGTCAGGGTTGGAAATCCTTCATTCTGTGTCTGGGCAACCAGCCGCACTGCCTGCTGGCCAACCGGCTGAGTTACCTCTTGGGCAGCCGGCTGAGCAGATTGATTGCTCGCCTCTTGAGCATCCGGATGAACAATTGACTGAACAGCCTGTTTACTCTCCCCAGAAGAAAGGGAAACCGCAACGGTTTGAGCTGAAGACCCTTCACTCAGTATCTGGGCCGCAGGCTGAGCTACATCCTGGGCAACCATCTGGGCAACCAGTTGGGGGACTGGCTGTGCATCCTGCTGAGTAACAGGTTGGGCGACCGGCTGAACATCCTGCTGAACAACCAGCCGTGTAACTTGCTGGGTATCTTGCCGGGCAACCGGCTGTGCATCCTGCTGAGCAACTTGCCAAGCAACCGGCTGTGCACCCTGATTACTCTCCGCAGGAGGAAGGGAATCAGCAGCAGTTTGAGCTGGCAACCCTTCACTCTGCTTCTCAGCTACCTGCTGAGCTGCATCCTGGGCGGCCTGCTGAGCAACCGGTTGGGCGACCGGCTGAGCACTTTGCTCACCGTCTTCAGGAGGAAGAAGAACAACATTAGTTGGGGTTGGTGATCCTGCACTCTGCACAATAGGCCGGGCGACTGGCCTACTCTCCTCAGGAGAAAAGGGACCCAGAGCGGCTGGATCTGACAATTCTGCACTCTGTGTCTGGACTTCCGGCTGGATACCTGATTGGATACCCATCTGAACAACCTGCTTACTTTCCTCAGGAGAGAGAGAATCCAAACCGGTTAGGGGTTGCGATACTTCACACAGGACAGCCTGCTGAGCAACCGGCTGGTCTACATCCTGGACAACTGGCTCAGCAATCAGCTTACTCTCCTCTGGTATAACGGAATCGGCAACGGCTGATGCTGGCAATCCTTCACTCTGTGTCCCAGCAACCTGCTGGGCTACATCCTGAGCTCCCTGCTGAGCTGCATCCTGAGAAACTGGCTGGGCTGCATTCTGGGCAACTGGCTCAGTTGTATCCTGAACAACTGGCTCGGCAACCACAATATTCTCCTGTGGTATAACGGAATCTGCAACGGTTGGAGCTGGCAATGCTTCACCCTGTGTCTCGTCCTGCTGGGCTACATCCTGAGCTATCTGCTGGGCTGCATCCTGATAAACCGGCTGGGCTGCATTCTGGGCAACTGGCTCAGCAACTTGCTTACTCTCCTCTGATGTAGGGAAAACCGTAGCGGTTGGGGCTGGCGACCCTTCACCTTGTATCTCAGCAGTCTGTTTGGCTATATCCCGAGCTATCTGCTGGGTTACATCCTGAGCTTCCTGGTGGGCTATATCCTCAGAAACCGACTGTGCTGTATCCTGGACAATTGGCTCAGCAACCAGCTTACTCTCCTCCGGGGGAAGGGAACCCTCAACGGTCGGGGCTGGTGATCCTTCACTCTGTGTCTCAGCTACCTGCTTAGCTGTATCCTGAGCTCCCTGCTGGGCTATATATTCAGAAACCTGCTGTGCTGCACCCTGAGAAATTAGCTGTGCTGTATCCTGGGCAACTGGTTCAGCAACCAGCTTACTCTCCTCTGGGGGAAGGGAACCCTCAACGGTTGTTGCTAGTGATCCTTCACTCTGTGTCTCAGCTACCTGCTTAGTTGTATCCTGAGCTCCTTGCTGTGCTACATCTTGAGCAACAACTGGCTCAGTAACCAGCTTATTCTCATCTGGGGGAAGGGAACCCTCAACGGTCGGGGCTGGCAATCCTTCACTTTGTGTCTCAGCAATCTGCTTGGCTACATCCTGAGCTCCCTGCTGGGCTGTATCCTGAGAAACTGGCCGGGCTGCATCCTGGGGAATTTGCTGTGCTGCATCCTGGACAACTGGCTCAGCAACCAGCTTACGCTCCTCCGGTGTAGGGAAAACTGTAGCGGTTGGGGCTGGCAATCCTTCACTCTGTATCT
>JBFMGO010000002.1:0-82563 GCA_040752695.1 bacterium | reverse complement strand
TATCCTTGAAAATTAGCTGTGCCGTATCCTGGACAACTGGCTCAGCAACCAGCTTACGCTCCTCCGGTGTAGGGAAAACTGTAGCGGTTGGGGCTGGCAATCCTTCACTCTGTATCTCAGCAGCCTGTTGGGCTACATCCTGAGCTCCCTGCTGGGCTGTATCCTTGAAAATTAGCTGTGCCGTATCCTGGATAATTGGCTCGGCAACTTGCTTACTGTCCTCTGGTGTAGGGGAATCCGCAACGGTTGGAGCTGGCAATCCTTCACTCTGTATCTCAGCAGCCTGTTGGGCTACATCCTGAGCTCCCTGCTGGGCTGTATCCTCAGAAACCGGCTGAGCTGCATCCAGAGAAATCTGAGCTACATCTTGAGCTACCTGCTTGGCTATATCCGCAGAAACTGACTGAGCTGTATCCTGGGCAATTGGCTCAACAACCAGCTTACTCTCCTTTGCGGTAAGGGAATCCGCAACGGTTGTTGCTGGCAATTCTTCTCTCTGCGCAGCTTGCCGGGCAATTGACTGTGCAATATCTTGGACAACCGGCTGAGCTGTATCCTGGGCAATTGGCTCAGCAACTTGCTTTCTCTCCTCTGGGGTAGGGGAACCCGCAACGGTTGATATTGGCAATCCTTCTCTCTGTGTCTCAGCAGTCTGCTGGGCTACATTTTGAGTTGTCGGCTGTGCTGTATCCTGGGCAACTGGCTCAGCTGCATCCTGGGCAACTGGCTCAGGAACCAGCTTTCTCTCCTCTGGGGTAGGGAAATCCACAACGGTTGGGGCTCTCGACCCTTCTCTCTGTATCTCAGCTACCTGCTTGGCTATATCCGCAGAAACCGGCTGGGCTGCATCCTGGGCAACTGGCTCAGCAATCAGCTTGCTCTCCTCTGGCGTAGAGGAACCCGCTACGGTTGGGGCTGGCACCCCTTCTCTCTGTGTCTCAGCTATCTGCTGGGCTACATCCTGAGCTATCTGCTGGGCTACATCATCAGAAACCGGCTGGGCTGCATCCTGAGAAATTGGATGAGCTGCATCCTGGGCAACTGGCTCAGCGACCAGCTTATTCGCCTCAGAAGCAAGGGAATCCGTAGAGGTTTGTGCTGGCGATCCTTCACTCTTTGTCTGAGCTATCTGCCGGGCTACTACATCCTGATCTGTTAGCTGTGCAACCAGCTGAGCAACTTGCTTATTTTCACCAGCAGAAAGAGAACCCCCAACGGATGGTGATGGCGATCCTCCACTCTGAGCAACCGATTGAATATTCTGCTGAGCAATTAACTGAGCAGATGGATTGTTCTCCTCTTGAATAGTCTGGTGGGCTATCGGCTGGGCAACCTGCTTGATCTGCTCATGAGAAAGGGATCCTACAGCGGTTAGGTCTGACGGGCCTACACTCTGAGCAATCGACTGAGCAATTGGCTGAGCGTTCAGGTGGGAAATCGTCCGATTAACTGCATTGCTTGCTTCTTGAACAACCGGCGCAGCACTTTGCTGATCAACTTGCTGATCAACCTGATAGGCACACGGTTGATCAACCTGCTGAGCATCCGACTGATCAACCTGCTGAGCAACCTGATGGGCACACGGTTGATCAACCTGATGGGAATCCGGTTGAATTACCGGATTACTCTCCTCAAGAACAAAGGAATCCGTACCGGGTGAGGCTGGCAGTCCTGCACTGTCCCCAGAAATCGGCGGCTCGGGACTTATCATGAAAACTGCCTCTTTTTTATCATTAAGGGAAGGAACAGACGAGGGAATATGGTCTGGCGGAAAAGGCGACAAGTCACCTGTCGTTTCTTGATCCAGCTCTCCCCCCTCCTTCGGCAGATGTTTCTCTTCAACCTCAGATCCTTGATGAAGATCAGGAGTAGAGATAGGAATAGATACCAGATTCTCGGACGAATCCTGAAGGTGTAAGAATGCACCCGTAGAGCCGATATCGGATTCTTCGACCTCTCTTAGTTGAACTGATTGATATGCTTGAAATGGCCGATAAGATAGTTGAGCAGATTGAGGTAATTGAGCAGATAAATGAGTTGGTTGCATTCGTTGCGCTGGTTGATTTTGCTGACTTAGCTGCGCTGGTTGATTTGGTTGACTTAGCTGTATGGGTTGGAATAAGTGCGCTGATTCATCTGGTTGATTTGGTTGCGCTGCTTGAACTGATGTATGCCAGGAGTAGTTCCTGTCCTGATTTGCTTTCATCTGAAAATCCCCCCTGCCCTCTTCTGAAAAGGGTGGGGAAAGAGGATGCTCCTCTATCGTGGGACGATGCGGATGATACATCTCCAGTGCAGAATTACATCTGTCTGTTGCTGGATAGGGACCCTCTATTGTGGGATTGCGTCCATCTGTTGCTGGATAGTGACCCTCTATTGCAGGAGAAATGCTTATGGTCTTTTGCGTCGCTTCGAGAGGTGGATATTTCATCTTACCGATAGATAGCGGTAATTGATCCAAACTTATTTCCTGATCAGCCAGATGCCTGGCCGGTGATGACTTTAAGGATGGGAATAGGAGATTCTCCTCCATGATTTCTTCAGTGCTCACTGACTGCCGGACCCGCGCATTTTCCGCCTCATGATGAGCTATGCGCGTATTCTCCTGCAATTCCAGGTTGATATTCAGCGTACCAATATTCTCCTGATGGGGATTGTCCGAATGGAGATCATCGGGTGGCCTGTTTTCATTGTCTTGAATTTGTACAGTGCGGTTTTGAACTTGTGCAGTGCGCTGAAGTATAACATGCTGTACAGATTGCCAGGTAATGTGCGGGTCAATCTGTTGAATACCCTGCTGAATACCCTGACCTGGTTGAGCAGATTGTTGAATATCCTGCTGAAAGCCCGGCCGAGTGGCCTGTTGAGTACTATTTTGTGCATATTGCCGTAAATCCTGAGGAGCCTTACTATTCTCCTCTCTCGTGGAGGGTAATGGGATTACCTTAAGCGGAAAAGCTTCCCCCTTTTCGAAAAGGGGTGGAGCGGAGGTTCTTTGTATGGCTGAAAATCCGCCTGAATCCCTGGAATCCTCTTTTAAAAAAGGAGAACTTTGTATCTCTGTAAAAAGGGAGGGATTCTGAGTTTCTTCAACTGAAGAAAAGGTGAATGACCCTCCTGTGTCAGCCCTGTTTCTTTCCAGCCGATGGGGCGGTATTTGATCTGCCCACTGAAGAAGAGGAGTCATATAATGCCAAGGTCCGCTATTCTCCTCGCCTCCTGTGAAGGAGGAGAATCCACTGTCCTTCTCATCACCGGGGAGAGTTGATCCCCTGTTCTCTTCCCCTTTTGGGGAAGGAACCGGATGGAAGTAAGGGGAAGAGACTTCTTGTTTTTTCTGTATTATATCTAATCCTGGCATTATCTTCCTGGCAGTAAATTTGCCACCCTGCATTATACCCTGTATTATACTCTGCATTACATCATGCGTTGTGCTCTGCATAACATCATGCGTTGTATCATGCTCTGTGCCGTGCTCTATCCCCTGCTCCGGGAATTGATCTGCACCCATATCTCTGTCTATTTTCGCCTGATTCTCGCTCTGATCCTTGGGCTGACCTCTGGTTTGACCTTTGTTCATGCCTTTGGGCTGATCTTTGGTCAAATCAAGCGAGCGGTTCAGGAACCGGAGGAAAAAATCACCGGCTACACCGCTGGCAGGTAAGGTTGTACTTGATTCTCCCTCCCTGGCGCCTACCCTGGCAGGTAAGGTTTTCACATTGTTTTTAAGAAAAACCGCATTCGATGAAGGATTCTTGGCTAAAATCATTTTCTCATCCTAATTTTCGCTCTGAATTTCGCCCTGCTCTGCGCTCTGAATTTCGCCCTGTTTTTCGGCCTGAGATTTTACGCTGTTTTTCGCTCTGAATTCCGTCCTGTTTTCGCTCCGAGTTTCGCACTGCGTTTCACACCGCGTTTTATCCTGCTTTTCGCTCTGAGTTTTTACCCTGCCTTTCGCTCTGATTATTAGCCTATTTTTTACCTCAAATTTTCAAGGTATTCCTGATCATATCCTTGGTAGTGCTGACCACCGTGAGATTTGCCTCATAGGCTCGAAGGGTGCTGAGCAGATTGCCCATTTCTTCGATAGGGCTGATGTTGGGCATGGCCACTACTCCATTGGCATCCGCATCCGGGTGCGAGGGGTCGTATACCAGATTCGGCTGCCGTGGATCGGTAAAAGTCCCGATCACCTCAACCTTGTTTACCGGCTGTGCTCCAAACATTGGCTGTGCTCCATATGATTTGAGCATCTCATCAAACGATAGTTGAACTGGTCTGGCTGCAAAGGTGGCATCCTGACGGCGGTAGGGACCGCCAGCAGGGGTCCTGGTGGTCGTGGCATTGGCGATATTGCTGGAGATAAGATTCATTTTGTAGCGCTGAGCAGTCAGCCCTGAGGAGCTGATGTCAAGTGAAGTAAAAAGATTCATGTTTTATTTTCTCCCTTCGGCGATAACAGATCGGAGCTGTTCAAATCTTTTCGAAAGTGACATAGTCAGAGTGGTGAACATGAGCTGATTCTCGGTAAGTTTGCTCATTTCCAGGTCCAAGTCTACGGAATTCCCGTCATTTTTAACGGAAGTGGGAGTTGGTACAAATTCAGGCCTCTGGAGTTTCTCATTCATGATCAAATCAAAGGCCCGGTAATTAGGTGTATTGATATTAGCAATATTTGAGGAGATCAGGCTCTGCCGCCTGGCCCGGTAGTCGATCCTGTCTTCAAGAGTGAGAAAAGGTTGATCGAATAATCTCCTTTGAATAATCTGTGTGGTATTTTCAGCATCGATTTTGATTGGCACGCTGCTTGTTCTCCTTACCTTTAGTCCGTGATAGCACAAGAGAGAATTCAAAATTACAGAATTCAGAATTAACAGTTTAGAATTCAGAGAGTCAGAAGAACTGCTCTTCTGCTTCAATTCCGACCACTGATTTCCGACAATGAGCTATTCGTTTTCATGCTCATCTTTCCGGTTCATCATTGTACTGGTTCATCTTATTTCCGGTTCATCATCATACCGGCTTATCTTGCTTCCGGCTCATCTTTCCTGCTCTTCTCACAAGATCACCTCACGGAGCTTTTGCTTGAGAGAAATCATGGCCTTGGTATGCCGCTCCGAAATGGTTGATTCCGCCAATCCAAGGATGTTACCGATTTCCTTCATCGTCAGTTCATCCCAGTAGTAGAGGGAAAGGATCATCTGGTCTTTGGTGTTAAGCTCATTGATAGCCTTGGCCAGAAGGTCCTTGACCTGCTTCAGGTTCACTTTTTCGTAGATGGTTTCATCCTGTGAGCTCTTGAGGCATTCGAGAATATTATCTTTCTCATCCAGGGGGAGAACTTTGGTTAAATCCTCCAGACTGATGATAGAGACATTCCGTACCTGATTAATAAGCTTATGGTATTTTTCCAGGGAGAGGTTCATTTCCGCGGCAATTTCTTCATCCGTGGCAGCTCTCCCCTTTCTTTGCTCCACGTCGATGTATGCTTTTTCCACTCTCTTGACCTTCTGGTGAATGGAGCGGGGAGTCCAATCCTGAGCCCGCAGTTCGTCCAGAATAGCACCGCGAATTCGGAACTCGGCGTAGGTCTTGAACTTGACGTCCTTGGAAGAGTCGAATTTTTCGATAGCATCAAGCAGACCGATGATACCTGCTTCTATCAGATCTTCAGTCTGGACATTAGGAGGTAAGCGGTTGGCGATGCGAGTAGCGATGAATTTGATCATAGGCAGATGATCGAGAATCAGGCGATCACGTTCCTCATCACTTTCGATCCAGCCTTGAGATGATTCATAGGGTTTTTCGGCTTTAAAGCTGTTTTTCATGAGGTACCTCACTCCTGTCCTAGGTTAAGGACATTATTCAAAAGGAAATTAATACTTTTGTTAGACCAAGGGTCGTAGGGAATACCGCCAATAGATTCCGCAACCTTTTGGATCTCTTGACTGATTTTAGCTTTGGGGTAGTGTTTGAGCACAATCTGCTGGTTTCTGGATGCCTGAATAAGGTTAAGATCAGTCGAGAGAGTCCCCAGGTGTCGAACGGGAATTTTTAAGAAGCGCTGGCAGATTTTTTCCAACTTCTGAAAAAGACTCTTTCCGTGTGAAGCATTGTGTGTCTGGTTGACAAGAACATGAAACTCCGTAACTCCATACTTTGTGGCCAGGACCTTGATGATGGCATATGCGTCAGCCAAAGAGGTTGGATCAGGCGAGAGAATGACAATCACTTCCTGGGCCATCTGATTGAAAGACATGACGTTGGAGGATATGCCTGCTGCCGTGTCGATCAGGATAAAATCAAATTGCTGATCCAGCAGGTCGAACTGGGACTTGAGATAGAGTTTTTGAGTGACTGTCAGGTGAGTCATTTCCTCGACACCTGAACTCGCCGGTAAAATCTGAAGTCCATCAGGGCTGGTTAAGACCACCTCGTCAATGCTTTTTTCCTGACGAACAACATGCTGCAGGGTCCATGCAGATGCAGTTCCAAGAAGGATATTGACATTGGCCAGTCCAAGGTCCGCATCGATGATCAGTACTCTTTTACCAAACTGTTTCAGGGCGTAGGCCAGGTTTACGGCTATATTGGTCTTCCCTACGCCGCCTTTACCGCTGGTAATGGAAAAAACTCTGGCCCTCTGGATAGCCGTCAGTTCAGACGGCGTCTCATCAGTCAAGGGTACATCTATGGGCATTAACTTGCGAAGATCGTCTGCCTGGTCAATCATTCTCATTGGTCCTCGGCCTCACAATTCCACCCCCTGCTGGCGACCGTCGAAGAGTGTCGGTGAAGCATAAAACTGCTTTTTCTGAAACATCAGGTTTATGATGCCAGCGGGTGTGGCCACTTCGATATCCTCGGGAACTTTCTGTCCTGTGGTTATGTAAGAGATGGGTTTTCCTGTATAAACCATATGGTTAAAAATCGTGCCCGGATAGGAGCTTTCATCAAGCTTGGTAAAAAGAAGTCTCTCGTAATGCAAAAGGTTAAAACTCTGACTGATATTGATCAACTCCCTCTCATCGGTGTTGATACTCAAGACCAGGTGAATCTCGGGATTGGAGATCTGGGCCAAAAAGGCATTGAGCAACTGCAGGTGCTCCTGATCATGATGGCTGAATCCGGCAGTATCAATCAAGACCACATCCTGATCCTGATACTGGAGCACGGCTTTGCGCATCTGCTCAAAGGTGGAAGCCATCGTCATGGGAATATTCATGATACCGGCGTAGGTATTCAACTGCTCCAGTGCTCCTACCCGGTAGGTATCGATGGTGATCAATCCAACCTTTTTCTTCCTCTTCAACAAGTTCTCTGCGGATAACTTGGCAATGGTCGTGGTTTTTCCAGTCCCCGTAGGCCCCACCAGAGCAACGTATTTTGGCCCCTGATCATTCGATTCGATCGGGCCTGAGGTTTTAACCAACTGCTGTAAAATATCCCTGGCAAATCCTTCCAGGCGAAGGCCGCTATAATCTTCAGAACGCGGGATCTGCTCGGAGAACACATCAGCGATGTGTTCGATGATGTCCTCCTTGAGACCGATCTTTTCAAGGAGACGGCACAGGGAAGAAATCCTGTCATGGCCATGCTGGTTCTGTTCCCTTATCTCTCCTCCCTTTCCAAAATCAATTCTACCCTCTTCCCCTCTGCCCTCTTTCCCTTTTCTCACGGAGGACTGGTGGAGGGACTCTTGATGGTCGCTGCCCGTCCCTCGAAAGGAACCGAAGGCATCTCTCATACTCTGAGCCATGTGCCGTGCTCCCTGGGTTACTTTCTGGAGGTCAGGCAGATGTATCAGGGAGTGTGGCCGATCATTATCCCTGGATGCCGGATACTCTTGGTGCCGGATGCTGGATACTGGATACTGGATACTAGGTGCAGGGACACTGGAAGCCGTGATGCCTGGTTCCGGGATACCGGGTACCGTGATACCGGATGCCGGGACACCGGATGCCGGATACTGGGCCCTTGATCCTGAATACTGATTATTTGATCGTGGACGCGAGGCGCCGGATGCCGGATACAGGCTGCGGGCTCCTGATTCCTGATCACTGTCCCCTGACCAATGCCCACTGTCTTCCGACTCCTGATCACTCTGGCGAAGCGTGCTCTCCGGATAGCGGTCTGCCGGAGGATCTTCATCTATGACTGCCGTTACCTCCACGCGGGCCGGAGACATGAGGGCCAATGGACCAACCTTGGCCTTGATATTATTGACAGACAGGATAAGGGCCTGTGGCCCCAATTCTTTCTTGATCTGACTTAAGGCCTCCTGAATGCTGTTGGCTACATATTTTTTTATGTGCATTGGTTAACTCCGCTCATAAGAGTAAAGAATTCAGAAATCAAAATTGTGAATACAGAAAAAAAGCTCTTTTCCTTTACTCCTGACCACTGACTTCGGTTTTTTCTATTTCTGGCTCCCGGCTCCCGACCACTGACTCCTGTCTTCCCGTCTTTCCTCTGTCTTCCTGCCTTCATGTTTTTCCTGTTTTCCTGCCTTCCCGTCTCATGACCCCAGGCTTTCCGTCCCTTGTCTTCTGGCTACTGACTTCCAGTTCCTGCCTTCTTGTGACTCCCGCCTTCTGTGGCACCCGCCTTCTGTGGCACCTGACTCCTGACTTCTACGGCTCCTGACTCCATGGCTTTCTGTCCCCTGCTTTTTAACGCGCATTGGCTAACTCAACAACGCCCAGTGACTGGATTTTGATATTATCTGCAATTTCATGATAAGCCAGCGTAATCAGCTTGGGAATAAACCGCTCGGTCAACCCTCTGATATACCTTCGCACTGCACCGGAGCATAGTAAAACCGGATAATGGTCTCCATCACCGTTTTTCTGGATAGAGGAATTGATCTGCATAATAATATCCTGGACTGTTGCGGGATTGAGAGCCAGGTGACTGCCCTGCTCGGTGTGCTGAACCGATCTGGTGATGATTTCCTCGATCTTCTGATCAAGAACAAAAGCGGATAAAGTGCCGCTCTCGTCCTGATACAGGCTCGAGATGGTACGGGCCAGTCTGCCCCGAACGTACTCGGTCAATAAATCCGGATCCTTGATCGACCGGCCATAGTCTCCCAGAGCCTCGACGATGGTTACCAGGTCCCGAACAGGAATCTGCTCCTTCAAAAGGTTCTGAAGCACCTTCTGGACGGTACCAAGCGGCAGGAGACCGGGGACCACCTCCTCCACTACCTTGGGATGACTTGCGGCCAGTTTTTCCAGCATCGTCTGTACATCCTGGCGCGTAAGCATCTCGTGGGAATGCGACCTGACGATCTCTTTAAAGTGGGTGGCCACCACCGTGGAAAGGTCCACTACCGTGTATCCGAGGGCTCTGGCCTTATTGGTTTCTTTCTCTGGAATCCACAAGGCTGACAGGCCGAAGGTGGGGTCCTTGGTAGGAATGCCATCAATGGGCACAGCGGCCTCATCCGAATTCATGGCCAGACAGTGACCGGGCAACAGGCTCCCTTGAGCAACGGATACACCTTTGATGAGGACCGAATAGGAATTGGGATCGAGCCGCAGATTATCCCTGATTCTGACCGGCGGGAAAACGAATCCCAATTCCGAAGCATACTGCTTGCGTATGGCGGTGATGCGGTCCAGTATTTCCCCATGCTGGTTCAAATCGATAAGCGGAATAAGACGCAGGCCCACCTCGATGCCGAGAGGTTCGACCAGGGAAAAAAGGCTCTGCTCTTCCGCCTCTTTCGCCGGAGGTGAAGGTGCAGCCTCTTCCTCCGCTTTTTGGGCCCCGGCTGTCTGCACCTTATAGACCGCCCAGGCCAAAAGGCCGCTGGCTGCTGAAAGGCCCAGGAAAGAGAAGGTAGGAAGACCAGGCACCAGACCGAAGCAAAAGAGAATGACCGAGGTAAGCCCGATAGCCTTGGGATGTATCAAAAGCTGCCTGGTCATTTCCTCTCCGATATGGGTTTCCGAAATGGCCCGCGTGACAATGATGCCAGATGCCGTTGAAATGATCAGGGCTGGAATCTGGCCGACCAGTCCGTCGCCTACGGTCAGAATGATATAGGTGGTAGCAGCATCACTTACGGTCATCCCTTTTTGCAGTACGCCGACCACGAGCCCGCCCAGAACATTAATAAGCGTAATCAGGATGCCGGCAATGGCATCTCCCTTGACGAATTTGCTGGCACCATCCATGGATCCATAAAATTCAGCTTCCTGAGAGATTTTTTGCCGTCTCTGGCGAGCCTGTTCCTCGTTGATGATCCCGGCATTGAGATCCGCATCGATACTCATCTGTTTACCTGGCATGGCATCCAACGTGAAGCGCGCCGAGACTTCAGCCGTACGTTCCGCACCCTTGGTAATGACAATAAAGTTGATCAGGACCAGGATAAAGAATACCAGCAATCCAACCACATAATTGCCACCGATTACGAAGCTGCCAAAGGCCTTGATAACCTTCCCCGCTGCCTCGACCCCGTTTTCCCCGTGCAGGAGGATAAGCCTGGTGGAGGCAACATTCAGTGACAGCCGAAAGAGTGTGGCAATCAGAAGCAACGAGGGAAAAACGGAAAACTCAAGTGGATCCAGAGTGTACAAAGAGGAAAGAAGAATAATCACCGACAGGGCGATATCAAAGCTCAACAGCAAGTCCAGAATAATGGGAGGGAGCGGAATGATCATCACTCCAACGATGCCGATCACACCAATGGCGATCAGAACGTCGCTCTTTCCGGTAAGAACCCGTATCGGCATCTGGATCTGGGTCTGTTCAGCCATATTCTTCATTCCCGGTTCTTGGTACCTGGTTACTGGTTATTCCTGGTTCTTGGTACCTGGTTACTGGTTGCCGGATACCGGGTTTTTCCCCGGTTACCCGTATCACATTGCTATTTCTTATACTTTTCCGGCCTCAATCGGTACACATAGGCTAAAATTTCGGCCACAGCCTGGTAGAGATGAGGAGGAATCATTTCTCCTATCTCCACGGTTTTATACAGCAGTTGAGCCAGAGGCTTGTCTTCCACCAGGGGAATATCGTTTTCCCTGGCTATCTCCTTGATTTTTTCAGCGACATATCCTGCCCCCTTGGCAATGACTCTTGGAGCGGCCATATCTTCAGCCTCGTACTTGATGGCCACGGCCAGGTGCTGCGGGTTGGTAATAACCACATCAGCCTCAGGAACCTGAGCCATCATACGCTGGCGGGCAATCCGCTGCTGGACCCTGCGAATCTGTGCCCTGATTTTGGGATCTCCTTCAGCCTGGCGTGCCTCCTCCTTAACTTCCTCTTTGGTCATCATCAGGCTTTTGTTCCATTCATACCGCTGATAGATATAATCCAGGATCGCCATGACCAGGAGGGCAATGGTCGATCGAAGGAGAATGCTGTATGAAACCCTGCAGATGGAAGAAAAGATTCCCTGGCATGACATGGTGGAAAGAAGCGGAAGGCCGGACAGTTCATTCCGTATGCTCACGTAAGCGATGGAGCCGATGACCCCCAGCTTGAGGAGGGATTTCATCAGCTCTACGATCGATCTGAGTGAGAAAAGATTCCAAAAGCCAGTGATCGGGTTCAGCTTATCCAGATCCGGCTTTATGGCCTCCGTGCTCACTAAAAAGCCGACCTGACCGAAATTGACCAAAAGGGCGAATGCGGCCATAAGGAGAATAACGGGCGCAAGAATGGGGAATAATCTTATCTCGATCTGAAATAAAAGATGTGTCAGGTTGGCATCCTGGACCGTTAATTCGCCGCTCGATCGAAGCAGCCACTGCATGAGATCCGAAAGGCGGTGAAAAACCTGAACCCCGTAAAAGTGAAAGGCAATCAGGGTCGCCAGAAGGATGGAGACAGACCCGAGCTCTTTTGACCGTGCCACCTGACCTTTGGCGCGGGCATCCTTCTTCCTTTTGGGAGTCGGTTGCTCGGTTCTTTTTGACTTATCCGTATCAGGCACCTTTTACATTCCTTTCATCAAGAACATGAGACTGCGATCCAGGCTGCCGAATGCCTGGCTGAGCACTTGAGCCAAAAGAGGCGTGGACAGAGCCAGGACAACCAGACCAAGAGCGATACCAATGGGCATGGCTACCATAAAGACATTCATTTGCGGCATGGTCCGGGCCATGATGCCCAGAAAAACATTGGAAAAGAGAATAGCCGCAATGACCGGGGCCCCGATCTGAATAGCCAGAATGAATATTCTGCCGGCCAGAACCATGACCCTTTCCACCAGTATCCCCCGGGGTTGAAACCCTAAAGGAGGAATGAGCCTGAAGCTTTCAACCATGGCCCTTAAAAGAAGGTGATGTGCATTGATACTCAAAAAGATAAAAAGAGCCAGGAAAACCTCGAGCTGTCCGAGAATGGACACTTGTGCTCCGCTGACCGGATCAAGGACATTGGCCATGGAAAACCCCATCTGATAGCCGATCAGTTGCCCGGCGAGTTGGACACCTTCAAAGAGCAGCCTGGTGCAAAAGCCGACAATGAGCCCTACCACAAGCTCTGCCGAGGCCACAAAGAACAGAATGAGCGGCTCCGGCATGGCAGCGGGCCACTGCTCCGCCTTGAGGGTCGGAGCAAGGACCATGGCGATCAAAAGGCCCAGGCCGATCCTTACCTGCACAGGGATCATCCTGTCACCGAACAGCGGTGCGGTAAAAAGAACCCCGCTGACGCGGATGAAAATCAGCAGAAAAGGCAAAAATTGCGTCTCGGTAATCCATAGTGCGTTAACGATCAGAGAAGAAGTATCCATAGCTCCAACTATCGTATATAAAAGGGAATATTCGAAAAAATCCTGATTGCGAAATCTTTCAGCATCGTGACCATCCAGGGGAAGAAAAGCAAAAGAGCGACAGCCACAGCCAGGACCTTGGGAATAAAGGTCAAGGTCATCTCCTGGATCTGGGTGACAGCCTGAAACAGAGCCACCAGCACACCTCCGATAAGCCCGGAAATCAACATCGGGGCAGAAATGAGCAGGGCGATTTTCAGGGTTTCGTTTACAAACTGTATTGCCAGTTCCGTAGTCATAGTGTCTCCGTGATCGTGCCTTTTTCCTTCGCCGTAGTCATATGGTCTTTCGCGGCCATGCTTTTTTCCTTCACCTTTACGCAAAACTCTTCACTAAAGAGCCCACCATGAGGTTCCACCCGTCAATCAGGACAAAGAAGATCAGTTTGAAGGGGAGAGAGATCATGATCGGGGGCAACATCATCATACCCATGGAAAGGAGTACCGAAGAGACCACCATATCGACGATAAGAAAAGGCAGATAGATCAAAAAGCCGATTTGAAAGGCGGTCTTGAGCTCGCTGATAATAAAAGAGGGAATAAGAACCGATGTCGGAATGTCCGCCGGCTTTCGCGGCCTTTTCAGTTTGGCGAGATTCACGAAAAGGGCCAGATCTTTTTCCCTGGTCTGGTGAAACATGAATTCTCTCAAAGGAGTGATGGTTTTCTCCCATGCTTCAGCCTGAGTAATGTTTTGACTCAGGTAAGGCTGGAGTGCCTCTGCATTGATTTTTTTTAGAATAGGAGACATGACGAAAAAGGTTAAAAACAAAGAAAGTCCGATAATGATCTGATTGGTCGGCAACTGCTGCGTTCCCAATGCCTGCCTGAAAAAGGAGAGCACTACCACGATCCGGGTAAATGAAGTGACCATCATTAAAATGGCTGGAGCCAGAGAGAGAATAGTCAAAAGGAAAAGGATCTGCAACGAAGTTCCAACATCTTTCGGCTGGCCTGACTCATCCATGGTAATGCTGATTTTGGGGATGGAGACCCCCTTTCGCTGCTGTGCCAGCGCTCTTTCTTTCCCGTAAGGAGTGAAAAGCAGGAGCAAAAAAGATAATCCTATGAGAAGGTGCTTTTGGGCATTCTTCATATTTTTTTCAATCCTTTAAACCGGCTTTCCAGTATTCCGGCAATACTGTCTGTAGAGCCCGGTTCAGGCTTAAGGGGATGATATTTCAACGTGTTGCGTGATAGCTGCTGCGATAACTGCTCAGCTCTGTGAGCGACCGTTGAATAGTCTTCAGGCTCTTTTGGCCTGCTTCCTGCTTCTTCCGCCCCTTTTTTCTCCGCTGGATTCACCTGGGACAGGAGGGTGATTTCCTGACCGGTGATCCCTAAAAGCAGGGTTTGATTCTCAACCCGGACCAGGGCCAAAGACCCCCTGGTCCCTAAAGAGCAGGTGTCCAGAAGGCGAATGAATTTCCCCCCGGGGAGATTGCCCCTGAGATAGTATTTTTTCACCAGGTAACTCATGGCCCATATAATGGCCAGAACCAGGGACAGAGAAAGAGCCGCCTTCAGTACAGAGAAACCGAAGAAAGGGGCAGGTTGTGATGGTGCATCAAGGCTGGCAGACCTTTCACTGAACCTCTCCTTGAGCAGATCCATGGTTACTGAAGGTTGAGACTCTTTCGTACCTTCCTCGCCTGTTTCCTCCCCGCCTGTTTCCTCATCGTTGAAAAGCCGCCTGGCGGCAGGCGATGATGCAGCTTTATCTGATCCGACGCCAGCACGGGATGATTCAGCTCTTGTCGACTTGGCCCAGGATGGAGACACGAAAAAAGAACATATGGTAAGTAAACAAAAAAGGAAAATTACTCCATTTTTTTGAAAGGCCGCCTTCAGATTTTTTACAAGATTTTTCATGTGCATGTCGATAATATAAACAGGCCATTGATAACAAAAAGATCGATAACAAACCGTTTGATACCAGGGAGAAAGATTCATCTTAATTTTTCAATTCGCTCCATGACACTGAGGATTTCGGTTAGACGGATGCCATATTTCTCGTTAACGACAACTACTTCACCTTTGGCGATAGGTTTATGATTTACCAGGACCTCCAGTGCGCTCCCCGCTGGATTGGAGAGTTCTATGATAGATCCCTGACCGAGCTTCAGGATATCAGCAATGCGCATCCGGGTGCGGCCCAGCTCCACGGAGATTTCCAGGGGAATGTCCAGGATGAAATCCAGGTTGCGGGGAAAATACTGCTGATCCTGACCAGAAATTTCAGTCCGTAGCTGAGCATTCTTATGATTCTGCGACTGTGCTCCCGGCTGCAGGGGTGACGGATCGAACCTGCCGCCCTGTTCGCTGACAGTCGCCGGATCAAAGGTATTTTCATAATTCCCGGTATTCTCATAATCCCTTCCAGGGTCGCTGGCGGAAGGGGGTGGTGTTTTTTCCGGCATCAGGTATTTCTCCTTTGCTGAGAGAGAACCGAAGTGATATTGAGGGCGTTATTGCCTTTATAGTGGCCCGGATAACCCTTGAACTTGGTTATTCCTTCTACGTAGACTAAAAGTTCGTCTCCGATGAATTGATCGAGACTGATAATTTCCCCAATCTCCATGGTCAGTAAATCCCGAACCCTGACATTTTTCCTCCCCAGCTCCACACTGACTTCAGCCTCGATCTGTGGAAGATACTCTTTCAGATTATTCATCCATGAATAACTGGTTTTTTGCTCATCATTACTGACCGTACTGGTCAGCTTCTGCTTGATCGGCTCAAGAGTGGTATAGGGTAAGGCACAGGTGAGAACGCCGGTGGATTCCTCGATTTTGGTTGAAAAATAGGTCACCACGAACATTTCATCATGCGAAACACTGGTAATGTAACGGCTGTCGAATTCCACCTCGCCGGCAAATATCTTAATAGACAAAATAATCTTCCAGACATCCTCCATACAATTGATGGTTTCCTGGGTAACCTTGGTCATCAGATGTTGTTCAATGGCTCCAAAGTCTTCTTTTTTCAAGTTCTTGGTTATATGACCATTTCCTCCGCACAGGTAATCGATGACAATCGTGGCCAGATGGGTATCGAAGGCCAGAAAGGGAGATCCGGGCAGAGGATCAAGATGCAGAAGATTGATCCAGGAAGGGATAGGAATTGACTTCGATACATCTGCAAAGCTCAGGTGATTTGTGGAAATGATATCGACTTCCACCACTTTCCTCAGCATCGTTGACAGTGTTGCCCTGAATTTACGGACAAAGCGGTTATTGACGATCTCAAGACCCACCATCCTTGAAGGCAGCGTCTTTTTATCGGTCAAATCGAGCTCAGCTACCATCTGGGATGGAGAAATCTGATCTTCGGTTTCGACCTTGCCATCGAAAACCGCTTCGCTGAGCGCCTTTATTTCATCTGGTGACAGGATATCATTCATATTGGTTGACATTTTTAAGATCTCTCTTTGCGGCCCCCCTCCCCCTCTTTTTCTTCCTCATTTCCCGCGACGGCATGGGATTTTGGATGGGCAGTGGAGATTTTCTCCGGCCGCTGACAGCTATTGAATGACAAACTCTGTAAAGTAAACCTTGCGAATCTCACCTGAGGTCAGGATGTTGTTGATCCGGTTCACAATCTCAGCACGCAGACGCATCTTGCCGGAAACATCCGCTATATCCTCATAGGATTTGCTGGACAAGAGAATGAGAACATTGTCCTGAATATCCGGCATCTTCAGGGTGATCTCCTCTTTCAGTGGTTCTTTACTCAATTCCAGTTTGATCGTGACCTTCAGGTAGCGCCTTCCTGACTCTCCCATGAGATTTACGATAAAGGTGTTCAGGTCAAAAATAGGCCCCGGCCCTGTGACGGCAGCAGTATTCTGAGGCTCCGAGGCTGAAGCATCCTGCTGCTGTTGAGCTTCGGCATTTTTGGAAGGCGACATGAATTTCAGGTAGGCGAATACACCTCCTCCTGCCAAAAGGAGTACGACAATACCGATGATGATCAAGAGCTTGGTCGATAAGAAGCCCTTTTCATTCGCGTTATCCAACATTCCGAAATCCATGATTCCCTCCTGCAAAGGGGCAAAAGCCGTCGAATCCGACCGTGATGAATATCAACTGATCAAGGGCTGATCCCGATTACGAAATAACATGCACAAGATGTAAAATAGAGCGAAAAAGAGCAATTGCATCCAAACGCAGCACAAGACAGAATTCGAGGGAGCAGTCTCTCAAGGGAAGAATGAGTCCACAGTCGCTATCGGAATAAAGGTCGCATCCGGAAGAGCTAGGCAATGGAAACCGATTGTTTTTAAATATATTTTATATTGGGTAATTTATTGCCTTAATAATAAAAACCTCTACGTAATCCTCACTTTTGCCATTTCTTTCCTCGTGTCTTAATCCTCCATATCCGGCTATACTGCACCGTTCAGGGGCAAGTCCCCCTCTGGAGATAAAAAATTGTAAAACTGCCGATGCTCTCTTGAGCGAAAGGACTTCAAGGGATGCTCCAGATCCCCCCAAAGAGGCCGAATGGCTGTAGCCGTTGATGCGAACGGGATGGGCGAATTTTTTTAAAAGTTCCGCTATCCCCTCAAGATGCCGGGCCATTTGGGGTAGAATTTCCGCGCTGTTTTTTTCAAAAAGAATCTGTGCGGGAAATAATATCTGAGCGAATTTACTATTGGCGTATATGTCTATTGTCTGTGACTTATCAGAAACCGGCATTGATTTATCCTTAGACTGATCATCACCTCTGGACAGCAGCGCCTTGACAACCGCATCCTCGATGAGAGCGAATTCTTCGGTCGGCGGCACTGAAATCGGCATGAATCTGGGCTTTCCTATGCTGGTAAGCCCTCCCTGATTGATAATTCCCAAAGCCCCCCGCAGTGAAGGACCCACAACGTACTCAAAAGTCAGATTGTCCATGGACCCCATCGAATAGAGCAGCACAAAGAAGGTCAGCATATTCGTCAACAAATCAGAAAAGCTGAACATCCATGCCTGTGGATCAGTTTCTTGTTTTTTCTTTTCTTTCGCCATACTGACCTTAAGATTCCGACTTCTTGTCTTCTACTCTCGCCTGAGGTTGCGCATCTTGAAAAGAAAGCCTTGAACATTGATATCCTTATTGCTATCCTTTGAAAAAATTTCCTCTTTTCTTCTTTGAACCAACTGGATTTCGACCCGCCGGTTGAAAGCCCGGTGCTCCGGCGTATCGTTGGGAAAAAGAGGATCGTATTCTCCATAGCCCGCAGCTTCCAGACGGACGAGGGAGATGCCCTGCCGGACAAAATGCTTCAGAATATTCATAGCCCTGGCGGCAGACAGTTCCCAGTTTGAACTATATCTACCCGACGTGCCTGAACTCATGGGAGTGTCATCCGTGTGCCCTTTGATGAGAACATCGCAGGATGACTTCTGAATGAGTGCACCGATTTTATCGAGCACGGCTAACTTCTCAGGCACTAAATCCGCTGTCCCCGAAGCAAAAAAACTTTGATCCGAAAGCGATATATTCAACCCCTCGTTTGACTTTTTCAGGGTGATTATCTGGTACCACTTTTTCCCCGGACTTGAGAGGATCAGGTCGTAGAGGGCCTCAACGCTGATTCCCTTGCTGGCCAGGTCGTCTCCTACATCCAGAATGGGCGGAGATGCAAGCTGGTAATCCTTGCCCACCTCCGGCCGGATACCGCCCGGAAGAACGCCCAGACTCTCGGTAACCGAGCCCAGAGCAGCCCGCTCCTTTTTTTCGTCTTTCACCGACAGAGCGTTCAAGACCGCAAAAAGGGCCATCAGCAGCATCATCAGGGCGGTCATCAGCACGATTGTTGCATCGCCCTTTTCAGATAAAAAATTACCTCTCGTTGGATCATCGTGCATAGTATGATTTTTCTTACTCAATTTTCATGGCCGTCAGCTCACGATTAAAAGCAGGTTTTAAACTCTTTCTGTGAGTTCTATTCCAGCAAGATTAATGCCGACTGAGCATAAAAACCAATAGAAAAAATATATTGTCAAATCAATACCTTACGTAATGGCGACAGCTTTTGTTTTTCAATTGGTCTGTTTATCTGCCGAAAGCAAGCATTATAATTGTGCATGCATTTTGAGGCACAATTAATTGAAGCTTGATATCCGCATCTTAGGCGGCAGGAAGGCGTGGAGTTTTTGTTCAATAATGCGTGGATTGGCGCCCCCGGAAATGGAGATGATGCCTTCCAGGGCAATCTGGCGATACTGGGATTCCTCTGCGCCGCGCGTTTTGAGCTTCCCGCTCAAGGGGAGAAAAATCATGTTGGCCATAAGTGCTCCATAAAAGGTAGTGAGGAGGGCAACAGCCATACCGGGGCCGATTTTGCTGGGATCGTTGAGATTTTGCAGCATCTGCACAAGGCCGATCAGTGTTCCGATGAGCCCCATGGCAGGTGCATAGCCAGCCATACTGGTGAGGAGTTCAGCGCCGTGGGAATGACGGTCGTCCATCTGATCGACATCGGTGGACAGGATATCCCTGATGGCATCGGGTTCCAGACCGTCGACCAAAGCCTGGATTCCTACCCGCATGAACGGGTCCTCAAGACTTTTGGCTGTATTCTGCAGGGCTAAGAGTCCCTCTTTCCGGGCCATGTTAGCCATTTCGATGATTTTTTTGATTAACTCCTGCGGATCATGCTTCTTTTGGAAAAAGGTGTGCTTAACCACTTTGATTACGCTCATGACATCGCCCAAAGGATAGTGCATGAGACTCACTCCGATTGTCCCTCCGACGGTAATCAATATCGAGGGGATATCGATAAAGATCAAAACACTTCCGCCCATGACCATGGCAACGACTACCAGAGCAAAGGCGAAAACGATTCCGATTACGGTGGCGATGTCCATACGGCTGTTCCTTTTTGAAAATTGCACCTACTAAGGGCTGACCCCTGCCAGACTGCCATACCTTATTGCCCACTGGATCGTCTGTCAGAAAGTTTCTTTGCCCTGGCGTCTTCGGCTATAATATTCTTCGTAATTTCAGCCGCCAGCTTCGGGTCTACGAATCCCCAGAGTCGTCCTGCTTTTCTTTTATCCATTCGCATAATGATTGCAGCCGCAGTCGAGGCGTCAGTCTGGGCAAAGATGCTGCCAGCCTTTTCCGGAGGAGCCCCCTCGAAGATCTTCGAAAGCTCCTTGATGCGCTGCTCCTTTTGCTCATCCAGTTGCTTTCCCATTTGTTCAATTTCCTGCTTCAGGAGCTTGAGTTCCTCTATCTTTTTGACAATCTCCTGCTCGATGCCGGCGATCCGCTGTTCTTTTTGCTCCAGCATCTGTTCACTTTCCCTGATCCTGGCTTCTCTTTTATTCAAGGATTCCTGAACCTCCCGGAGGCTGTCCCAGGTGACCCCGCTCTTCTGCTGCCCGCCGCCGGATTTCGCCGCTGTTGTTGAGTCTGCTGACCGCGAGGCTGATTGCGGCTCAGGACTCGCTGCATTCTCCTGCGCCCATGTCAGGCGGCTCATTTTGGAGCCTCTCATGAAGGAGGCGTAAAGAGCCATAAAAAGCACGGCTGTACCAAGAAGTATCCTCATCAAGGTCCCAGAAGGTTTTTCCCTGGCCATTGACCGGCCAGACCGAGTGTTTCCTCCCCCTCTTCTCAAAGGGGCAGGGGAATTTTTCATCATGCTATCCTTCTTCATCCAGCACCCCCCGGTATTGACTGATGGCTCTTTCATCCAGAATTTTCTGCTCCTCTTGCAGCATTTCTCTTTCCCAAAGCGCAAGGGTCTTTTCTTTCAGCCTTTCCATGACCTTTCGCTCCTGCCTGGCCTCTAGCAGCGCCTGCCGCTTTTTATCCGCAGCCAGTTCAAGAGAGCGGACTTTTTCAGCCTGCCTTTTCGCCTCTGCGGTCAGAAATTGCAAAAACTTCTGAAGAAGGTCGATCTGTACCGGATAACTGCTGTCAAAGATGCTCCCTGCTTCATGTTGCTTTTTCTGTAACCTCTGCTGCCAGATGTCAATCTGGTGCTGAATTTTAGAGCTCAGCTCCATTTCCCTTGCCAAAAGAGTCTGTGACTGTGCAAATTCCAGTTGAATCTCCTCTTCCAGACTGCGGCGGTATTCGAGAATGGATTGTAAGCGAAACTTTTTCATGGTTTTTTAAAGGTAAGATCTGGCAGTCATAAAACAAAACCAGAACTGCTGAATCCTTATTCCTGTCTCCAGGATTTTTTATCTTTTTTATCGGCTTAACGAGCGGTGTCCTTCACGGAAGCAAGCAGGCTGCGCAAAGCTTTGAGACTGGCGTCCAGGTCAGCCTTCTCCCCGATTTTCTGCCTGAGGAATTCGTTGATAGGGTCAATCATGCTCAACGCCCGGTCAGCCTTCGGATTGCTCCCCCTCTTATAAGCACCGATTTGCACCAGATCTTCGACTCTCTTGTAGGTCGCCAGCATTTCGAGCAAGCGGTGGGCATCCTCTCTTTGCTCCGCATGAGTGATGTCTCCCATGACCCGGCTTATACTGTGCAGAATATCAATGGCAGGATAGTGATTTTGGGCAGCCAGATCGCGTGACAGGACGATATGCCCGTCCAGAATCGATCTGGCGGAATCTGCAACAGGCTCGTTCATATCGTCTCCTTCAACCAGCACCGTATAGATGCCGGTGATGCTTCCCGTGCCACAGGGGCTCCCTGCGCCACAGGGGCTCCCTGCGCCACAGGGGCTCTGTGGTCTGCTGGATGCTCCGACCCTCTCGAGAAGCGTGGGAAGATAAGCGAAGACAGACGGCGTGTATCCACGGGTGGCAGGCGGCTCTCCCGTAGCCAGTCCGATTTCCCGCTGAGCCATGGCAAAGCGCGTAAGGGAATCCATCATAATGAGGACGTGATTTCCCTGATCCCGAAAGTATTCGGCCAGGGTGGTGGCTACAAAGGCCCCCCGCCTGCGCAAAAGGGGGGACTCATCCGAAGTGGCAACGACAAGAACGGATCGCTTGAGCCCCTCCTCTCCCAGATCCTTCTCGATGAACTCCCTGACCTCCCTCCCCCGCTCTCCAATCAAGGCGATGATATTGACACCTGCCTCGGTATTTCTGGCCATTTGCCCCAAAAGAACACTTTTACCTACACCGCTGCCGGCAAAAATACCTATCTTCTGGCCTTTCCCGATGGTCAGGAGGCCGTTGATAGCCCGGATTCCGACATCGAGGGGCTGCGAGATCCTCTCCCTCTCCAGAGGCCGTAAGGGATTGGTGTAGAAAGGATACTCCTCCTGCAAGGGGATTTCTCCCTTTCCGTCGATAGGCCTGGCCAGAGCATCAATGACCCTGCCCAGAAGCCGTGGTCCTACTCTGACGGCATCTTTCAGCTTCACCGCCCGGATAACGCTCCCCTGCTGGATGCCGTGCACTTCTCCAAGGGGCATCATCAAGACCCTGTCCTCTCGAAAGCCAACAACTTCCGCCTTGATCGGCGGCGCTCCCGCCGGACCTTCGATTTCGCACATACCTCCCAGAGGAATCTCAGGGCCTGCCCCCTCGATTACCAGACCGATGACTCTTTTGACCCTGCCACACCGTTTAATGGGATTCAGTCCTTGCAGGGACCGGTGGTATTTGGCCAGATTAAGCCCGCCCTGACTCACCGTTTCTCTCCACTGTCAGTGCTGATGCTCCTGCCGGCAGGCACGGAACCGTCAGGGAACACAGGACCGCCGCTAACCACGCCACCGTCAACAGCCTGGGAGCCGTCAGCAATCATAAAACGATCAGCAGCCAGGGAACCTTCAGCAACCACGGCACTGTCAGCAGCCACGCCATCGTCAGCAGCCACGCCATCGTCAGCAGCCACGCCATCGTCAGCGATTGTGGGAAAGGTCTTTTCCAGCTCATGGAGCTGGGTCTCTATCGTTGCATCCACATGCCCAAAATCGGTCTGAATCAGGCATCCTCCAGGTAAAAGACCCGGATCTTTTTCCAGGGCAATCCCCTCCAGATTAAGAATCGATTGGGAGATTTCCTCTCTCATGCCCTGGAAAAGCTCCAGATCGCGAGGATTCAGCCTGATGGCTGCCACCTTGCGCCGGGCGACCGATTTCAGCCCCTCACGCAGGGTAGCCAAAATGACCTGAGGGTTCTGGCTGATTTCGGTGTGCACGATTTTTTGTGCCATTTTAGTGCATAAATGGAGGATTTCCTGCTCCTGTTTGATCAGGATATCCTCCTGCACCTGCTCGACCTGCCTGATCAGATTCCTTAGCGTGTCCTCAAGGGGCAAAAAGCGGCCACGCACCTCTTTTCTGCCCTCCTTCTGCCCTTTTTCCCTGCCCTGAGACAGACCCTTTTGATACGCCTCTTCTTTGATCCTGGCAGCCTCCTGCCTTGCCTCGGCGACGATTTTTTCGCCTTGCCGGATAATGTCGTCAGCGGCCTTCAGTGAAGACATTTCTTCCGCTTCCTCCTCTTTTTTCCCCCCGCTGTCAGTTATTGGACCTGCACTCCCTTCACCTTTTGTACTCAGAAAGGGAACCAGCCGAAAGCGTGCATCCTGCGGAGGCTGGATACACTGAAAAAGAGGATCCTTCTTTTCCATGAATGTCTTGAATGAATCGCCTTCCAGTGCAGACCGTTCGACCTTCACTTTACTCATTCATATATCCGCTCCCTTCGAAATGGCAAAAGCAGCCAAACGGATGGATCATTTCCCGGTTCCTACACCATAACATCACTGCCCTTGCCACCCTTAAGGACGATCTTTCCTTCCTCTTCCAGCCGCCGGGCAATTTTGACAACATTCTGCTGGGCTTTTTCCACATCATGGAGTTTTACCGCTCCCATGGATTCCAGATCTTCGAGCGTCATCTGTGCGGCGCGCTCTGACATATTCCGCAGGATCAAATCCTTCAATTCGACGCTGGCCGTTTTCAGGGCCAGGACCAGTTCATCTTTGGGTATTTCTTTGAGGAGGGCCTGCATTTCCATATTGCCAACACTTGCAAGATCCTCAAAGGTAAACATCAGCATCCGGATATTTTCAGCCAGAGAAGTATCCATTTTTTCAATGTTCGACATGATGCTGTCTTCCGAAGCCCGATCGATGTGGTTCATGATTTCGGCGATCTTATTGACTCCTCCTATTATCTGGCTCTCCGAATCCTGTAAGCTCATCAGCTTATTCCTGAAAAACTCGTTGATATCCTGCATCACTCCGGGACGGATCCTCTCCAGGCTACAGATCCGCAAGGCCACATCAGTCCGGACCTCTTCGGGCAGGTAGGAGAGTATCTCGGCTGCCTTGTCCGGTGAGAGGTGGGTCAAAATCAGGGCCATGATCTGGGGATGCTCCCCACGGATCAGGTTGACCAGGGTTTCTGAATCCAGATCCTTGACAGCCTTGAGGCTGCCGGCTTTACCCATCATCGGGGCTTGCAGTTTTCGAAAAATTTCCGCAGCCTTTTTTTCTCCCAGGGCTTTAATCAGGACATTGTTGACGTACTCGGCCACCTCCTGAGGAAGGACATGTCTGTAGGAAATCCGTGTCATGGCCTCCTGAAGCACACCTCTGATATCAGCCAGGGAGGGGGTTTCCATGTTGGTAATATATTGGCTGATTATCTGTATTTCCGACTCTTCCAGGCCGCGGAAGACCTCGGCGGTGATTTCCTCTCCCAGGGAAAGAAAAAGAACGGCAGCTTTTTCCGAATTGGTCATTTGCCTGCTCATGTTTGTTTTCTCTCCTCTAACAGCCATTCATGTGTAAGTTGCGCAATGCGTTTTGGCTCCTGTTTGGCAATTTCCCGGATAACTTTAACCATTTCCTCAAGCGATTTACTTTCCTCGCTATTTGCCAAATTGAAAGCCTCTTCCACTTTGTCGAGCCGTGCAGGCAGTTTTTGCTGCAGTTCCTCGACCACCGTATCGTCGGTCAATTCTGCAACTGCTGCCGTCTGTCCGATCTGCCCTTGTTCGGCCACTTCAACGGGAGGAGATGGGGCAAAGCGGTAAAGCCACTTTAACAGGGGACGAAAGATGAAGAGCAGGACAAGAAGAACCAGCAGCACCCTGCTTCCATATTTGGCCAGACTCAGCCAGAGCTGCCAATTTTTGGCTATATCGAAAGATGACTGGCCCTGCTGGCTGGAGGAATCCGAGTGGAAAGGAATATTGACCACCTCAATCTGGTCTCCACGGCTGGCATCATAGCCAACCGCTTTTTCCGCAATCGTCTGTATGCTTTTCATCTCCCCCGGTGTGCGGGCGATGTATTTTTCCCCCGGACCATCGGCCCCTTGCTTATCCTGTTTCTCGTATTTTCCGTCCACCAGGACAGCTACGGATAACCGGGTGATCTGGCCGGGGAGCTCAATGATATGATTGGTGGCCTTGGTCAATTCATATTTGATGATTTCGTCCGACTTCTGGTAATTGGAATTATTGTTGGCCGCCGGGGTGACCGGCGTCTGTCCCTGGGCCGCTTCCTGAGTACGCTGCTCCGTTTTTACGACCGTTCTGTCAGGATCATACTTCTCCTCTGTCGTTTCCACTTGTTTCAGGTTCAAGCTGGCCGAAACCTTGGCAATCACTTTGTTCTCTCCCAAAGCCTTTTCCAGCATGCTGGTGACCTTCTTCTCCAGGATTTCTTCCACCTGGGTTTGATATTCAACCTTGGTGGCCTGTAAAAGCTGATTGGAATAATCATTGGAATTCTCGCTCAGGATCCTTCCCTGATCATCGATGATCTGGACATTTTCAGGAGAAAGGCCCTCCACACTGCATGAAACCAGATGGACAATACCATTGATCTGGGCCTTGCGCAGACGGCTCCCCTCTTTCAGCCGGATAACCACCGAGGCGGTGGGAGGCTGCTCCTTCTCGACGAACAGGCTCTTCTGAGGGATCGCCAGGTGGACCCTCGCCCATTCGACTTCAGCCAGACTGCCGATAGTGCGGCTTAACTCTCCCTGCAGTGCCCGGTGATAGTTAATGGTCTGGACGAACTCGGTGGTTCCCAGATTGGTCTGATCGAACAGTTCAAAACCGACGTTTCCCTTTTGCAGAACCTTATCAGAGGCCAGTTGCAGCCGAAGCTCGTATACTTTCCCTTCCGGAACAAGGATAGTGCTGCCTCCCTGCGTGAGCTTGTAGGGGACCTTGGCTTCCTTCAGCTTGTCCACAATAGCTCCGGCATTCTCCGGATCGAGACGGGAGTAAAGAGTCTGATAATTGGTTCTGTAGGCCCAGCTCAAAAGAGCTGCCACTCCTCCTCCCAAAAGCACCAGTACCAGGGTAAGGGTAACTTTTCTGTTGAGAGGAAGGTTTCGAAACGAGTCGATAAATTTCGTTATCGCCTCAGAAATAGTCGGCATCCCGTTTTTTCCCTATCTTGGGGGCAGCTTCCATCGTCACGTTCAACGAGCACACAATACAATACCACACTGCATCATCTCACACCACATCACACGCCATCACACCGCACCACATGACTTAACCACGCTTACCTCTACATTCCTCTTCTTGCCAAAGGAATTTTGCTTTCAATTATATGTATAATATACTTAAATATTGCTCCTCTTCAGGACATATTATTCATCATTTCCCTGTTAACATCAATTTATTTTTCGTGAGTGTCTCAGTTAGACAGGCATCCGCATGACTTCCTGGTAGGCGTCCAGAACCTTTGAGCGGACCTGCATTAAAAGCTTCAAGGACGTATCCGCCTTTTCCCAGGAAATCATGACATCATGGAGGTCTTTATTTTTATGAGTTATAAAATCCTGCAGGTTCTGATCCGCAGTAGACTGCAAATCATCCACTCTCTGAATCGCTTCCTTGATAGTTTCACTAAATGAGGGTACATCCTCACTTTTTGGAGAAGATGCTGGCGGTGACGGTTGATTGAAAAGTACCGGCTTTAGGTCGATAAGGCTGATCTGCTTCATCTGTCTTTCTCCTCTGAATTCTAGCCTCTGGATATTGGCTGCTGGACGCTGGTTGCTGATTTTTGAATATTCGGATACAGGATGCTGGTTGCTGGATACTGGATGCTGGTTGCTGGAACTGTATGCTGGATACTGGATTGCTGGTCGCTGATGAGTGAAACATACCTGTGTTGCAATACTCCTTACTCCCCTCTTCACTGCTCTGTAACTTCTGCCCCTTGAATTCGGGCTTCTGACTCTTTGAGACCGGCAACAATCGGCCAGATGGAGTCCTGATTGGATGCTTTTAATTCTTGAAAGGCATCCAGCGCGGCTTTTGGTTCTGACGTTTTCAAAGAGCAGTTACCTATCTGGAAAAGCACCCAATCGAGGTCCTCCTTCAAAGGAGAGGAATTCTGCACGTGTTGATAGGATTTAAGTGCTTCAGAATACTCACCGATTTTATACTGGCAATCTGCCAGATGTAAGTAGATTTCAGCAAGGTATCGAGAATCTTTATCTTTTTCTTTTTCTTTTTCTTTTTGGGCACGGTCCGCAGCCTTGGCAAAGGACTGGATAGCTTCAGGAATTTTGCCGATCTTCTCGTAGCACCGTCCCGCTTTGAAGAGTTGCTCTCTTTCCTGCCCCTGCTGAAGCGGCTGCATAGCGAGGCTGGCCTGATAGTAATCGAGAGCTTTGGTATAATCCTTCGCCTCCCGGTAGGCATCTGCCATGAGTGAGAGGGCTGCAAAAGCCAGGCCGGGCGTTTTCGACTTTTGGGCAACTTCCTTGAGCGTATCGAGGGCCTTCTGATATTCCCCTGTCTTGAAAAAAATCTGTCCCAGGTGGAAATGTATCTGGCTATGGAGAGTATCCTGTGCTCCAAATCCGAGCGCTTCTTGATAAAGGCGCATGGCCGGTGGATAAAAGCTCATGGTTTGATAGCTCCTGGCCACATTGAAATAGGGAAGAGGAGTTTTTTCTTCGTGCCAGAAGGGGTCTAACAGGTCCCTGTTCGCCTCATAGCTCTTGATGACTGCCATGTACTCTTCTTTTCGGAAATACTGATCGAGCTCATTGGTTAACTCCTGTTTAAGAGCATAGAGGCCGTTCTGATAGATCCTCTCTTCAGGCCCCTTGGCCAACAGGGACCGGAAAGCGGCAACAGCAGCCCCATGGTCCCCCTTCTTCTGAAAGGCCAGGCCGAGTTTGTATTCAGCCAGATGAGCCAGCACCAGGTCGGTAGTCTTTTTTTTGAGCAGTTCCTGATAAGCCTGAATCGGATTGCGAAATGCGTCCAGGGGGGAAGCCGGATTCTCGATTACGACATCGGGATGCTCCACTCCCAGGTCAGCCATGCGGATCTGGCTGACCTGCGCCCCGATAGAGTGAGGATAGTTATCAATGACTCTCTGGTAGGCGAGAACAGCTTCAGGAATCTTCTCCTGCTCTGCATAGATATCACCACAAAAGGTCACTGCCTTGCTGGTCAATTCGAGTTGCGGATAATTCTTCTCAAGGGCCAAAAAGATATTCAAGGCCCGATCGAAGCGCTTATCCTGCAGAGCGAGCCCGCCGATGTTGAAAGCCGTTTGCGGATGATCATCAAGAAACTGAGGAGAGTGCTCCATCCCCTCATCGTAGTAAAGGCGGGCAGTAGTGGTATCCTCCAATTCATAGAGACTGTCCCCCAGGCGAAAAGCTGCACTCGGGGCCAGACTGGTATTCGGGTACTGAAAGAGAATATGCTTGAAAATCCCTTTCGCTTTCTTGATCTCGCCCAATTGAAAGGCGATTTCCCCCTGCCTCATTAAAATCTCTGGAGCTGACTGGTGGTCAGGATATTCCTGAGTAAACTGATGATATACGGCCGTGGCCTCATAGGGCAGATTCAGGTTTTCATAAACTTTCCCAAGATATATATAACTGTCCACCACTTCCGGGGCTTCAGGGTGATTGAAGATCAGTTCCTCGAAACCTTTCCTGGCTGCCTTCAGGTTATTGGCCTGCAAGTCACTCATGGCCTTTTTGAAAATGACGGATGTAACCGTGGAGGGTAAGGCATCAAAGGCCGGTGTACCGGAAGGTACCGCTCCGGGTAGTACCGCAGCGGAAGCCGACGCATCGGAACCGGATGTTGATGCACTACCGGATGTTAATGCACTGGAACCGGATGTTGATGTACTGGAAGTTGCCGCACCGGAATCGATCGGCGGGAGAGTGGAAGGTGCAGCAACAAGATGCACAGGAAAGGAAAGGATGCATAAAGAGAAAAGAAAGAAGAAGGAGGCAGGCATCAGAAGGCATCTTTTCAAGTGGTTGATAGATGCAATTAGATTTTTAAATTTCTTATGCTTATGAATGAAATCGAATATTTTCAGTCCCTCCACATTGCGTGCCGGATTCTGTTTATCCTCAGGAGCCACAAGGATAATTTTGGTTTTGGGTGCCATCCACGTAATCGACCGGAGAAGAAAAAAGTCCTCCTGGTCGTTCCAGTCCTGATAAACGTCAACAACCACGATATCAAAAAAAATGGATTTGAGGCGCTCTACCGCTCCCATGACGCTGGAGACCCCAAAAACAATGTGTTGCTCCCTGTTCAGGCTCTTTTTGAGTTGTCTGCTTACGACTGGTTCCCGCTCAATAACAAGTATCTTGATGATGTCGTTCATGGTGAGTTTCCTTGTCCATACATTGTGTATCGAATTTTCCTCTCACCTTCTTAGCAATTTTCATTCCTCATGGGAAGATGCTGGAATATCAATCCATTTGTACAGGTGGGCAGTCTGAAACATTATCCCTTTCGCCTTATTCTTAAGCACTATCGCGCGATGAGCAGTCCCAAGAGGAGGAAAAAGCAGGCTGATTTACCGTAAGATGCTGTTTTTCACAGAAAGCGGCTATGAACTATTATGAGTCGTCAGGTGCATAGGTATACATGTTTTTTCCTCATTGCATACCCCGCTTTCCATAATGAGAATGCTGAAAGAGTGAGGCCGCGGTGTCTTGACAATATGCGCTGAGTATGAAACCTTCCAATTACCATTGACTATGGATTCAGCTATGGAATGGCCATGGATTGGTGCAGGAGGACCTCACGACAGCCGGAGCTTTGGCCCTGTTCCCCTCAGAGATTTCATGGGAAAGGTCCGGCAGGTACTCTTTTCATTCGGCGAGAGACGAATGCGTACTGTGTGGATGTGGATTTATCCGGTCGCGTATTTACCGCGCAATGCACTTAAGCCTGTCCTTACGCGTAATCGTTTTTGGAGAGCCGGATGTCCATTTTTTCCATCAGGCGATGGAGGGTGTTGCGGTGGACCTTGAGGATATTTGCCGCTTTGGTCTGATTGCCGTTGACCATCTTCAAGGTTTCCTGGATATAGACCTTTTCCACTTCCTCCAGGGAAAGACCCACGTCCAGGGAGATGGAGCTGGGTTTTTTCGTCTGACTCCTGAGGCTGTCAGGCAGGTGTTCGGGCAGCAGCACATAGCCATTGGCCAGAACAATGGCATGCTCGACGGCATGCTCCAACTCCCGCACGTTTCCGGGCCAGTCATGCCGCATGATTAATTCCCTGGCATCAGGAGAAATAAAGGAGACCTTTTTATTGACGATCTCATTATAGCGCGCAATAAAATAGTTGACAAGATCGGCTATATCCTCTTTTCTTTCCCTCAGGGAGGGGAGGGTCAAAGACAGGACATCCAGCCGGTAGAAGAGATCTTCACGAAATGAACCATCCTTCATGGCCTTACGAAGTTCTTTGTTCGTGGCTGTAATCAACCGTACATCCGCGTAAATATTTTTCTCTCCGCCGATCCGGGTAAAGGTCTTGCTCTGCATAACCCTAAGGATCTTGGCCTGAGTATTGAGGCTCATATCGCCGATTTCATCCAGGAATATGGTACCGCCGTCCGCCTGTTCAAATTTTCCTCTTCTGGCGATGTGGGCTCCGGTATAGACACCTTTTTCATGTCCGAAAAGCTCACTCTCCAAAAGAGCCTCAGGGATAGCTGCGCAGTTGACGGTAATGAACGGCTTATTGCCCCTGGGGCCGTTATAATGGAGAATCCTGGCTACCAGATCTTTACCCGTACCTGATTCCCCTTGAATCAGGACCGTGGAGTCGGTATTGATGACGCGGGCGATAAGGCGGTAAACCTCCTGCATCTTCTTGCTCCGTCCGATGATTGGTATCGAGCCGGATTTGTAGGGAGGAAGGGCATCTTTCCCCTTTTTATTCTTTTTATTATAATCCTTGTCAATGAGGGCGGCTTCAATCACGTTTTTGATTTCTGCCAGACGGAAGGGTTTGGTAACATAGTCATAACAGCCACACTTCATGGCATCGATCGCTGTGTCCGCTGTTCCGTATCCGGTTATGATGATGACAACAATCTGCGAATCAATTTTCTTGAGTTCCTTCAGTGTCTCCAGACCGTTCAGGCCAGGCATATTGATGTCCAGAAGAACGATATCAACTTTCTCCTGTTCGACTTTCTTCAATGCTTCGGTGCCATCGAAGACACTGATTAACTTGTAAGACTTATTATCAAAGTATTCAGCGAAGATATCGTGAATACATTTTTCATCATCAACTAACAGAAGATTCTTTCTGGCCATACAAAATTCCTGCTGGGGGATTAAACTCTCGGCTCTTACCTTCAACCCCCCGCATTGTGCATACGTATGAGGTCTTCAGTAACAGGCACCCTAAAATCAATCGGATTTACACGATTCACAGAAATAGCGGATCTTTTCAAAAACGTCTGAAGGCAAATCAACAAATTGCACACCAGCCATCGTACTGCCTCGAACTTTTTGAACCCTCTTGATAGTAACAAAAATTCCCTCTACCTGCTCACCGGTATTGGCAAGAGCAAACGAGAGTTTAATTTTGTTTTCGATATCCAGGTTGACCTCCTT
The DNA here is from genome assembly GCA_040752695.1 of bacterium. GTDB lineage: Bacteria > SZUA-182 > SZUA-182 > DTGQ01 > DTGQ01 > DTGQ01. The sequence continues at coordinate 50,956 of JBFMGO010000002.1, read as the reverse complement.
TGAATCCTGAATGTCAAGAAGACATCCTCCGACACTGAGATCCACTATGATCCCTTCCAGTTCCTGAACACTTCCCCTTCCCTTTACTTCGATACGTGCCGGTATCAGTGTTTGGATCCGGTTGTATTTTCGGAGGGAGATTCTTTCTATTGTCTTTGGATAACTCAGATAGATCATGGGAAGTCTGGTATCGTTGATGTTCTTCAGCACTTTTGTTTCAAACCCGCAGGCACTACCACAATGGATATACCGCACAATGCAGGTACATCCATCTGTCAGATTCACATAGGCTCCATTCAATATTGGCATATCGATAAGAATGAGCTGATCAGTCTTCCATCCGATAATGGAAGATTTATAACGAATATTTTTAAGACTGCCTTTTGGCTGGATGATTATCACCAGCCCGACGTCCAGAATGCCCTCTTTCTTTTGCTCCCGAGCATGTGACTCATCCGACATTGACTGAAGTCCACCCCGTTTATCTTTATTATGATGAATATGAAACCCATAGAAGGAGTATGTTTTTTTGGCATTGCATCTTTAGTCAGAAGGATACCGCTTACTCTTCAAGCAGCATCCAGGTTCATATGATTGTTAATAGATATTGAATTGCATTGAGAGATAGACTTTTCGAAGAGAAATTACCCTACCAAAAACGAAACTATAGTAACATTAAGATCGATGAGGAGTCAACAAGATTTTTAAACCTTTTTTGATTCCACTCCCTTTCCTTCTCTTTTGCCCGGCATTATGGAAAGGGAAGCGGAAAGCGGCTGGAAGCACTTTTCCATGCTAAAGATGCCCTTTTAAGGAGCATCTTTAGCATACAGTTCCAGGTGGAAGACGTCGGCATCTTCCGTTTCAAAGGGAATAGTCGTTAATGAGCTTCCCTCCAGGGAGAGGTGTTTGATGACAGACCCCTTCCCGAGGATCATGACGGGTACGGAAATTTCAAAGTCGCAGGAGATATTGGACAGTTCTGTTTTGGCCATACCAACGACCATGTTGGTAATTTCACCTGCTCCATCGACGATTTCCTGTTCGACCTCGACCTGGTCGCCAAGCATATTCGAAACCGCTTTCTGAGCGGTCCTGGCATCCATACTGAGAATGACCGAGCCGACGATGTTTCCTGTCAGAGAGATGACACCGGTGATATCTGCCAGAGAATCCAACCCTTTTCTGGCAAAGGGCTCCTTAGGCTTTACCTCCATGGAGATCATGGTCTGGAAAACATCTTGAGCCGCGATGATAAGTGACCGGACTATACTTTGGAACAGTTTTTCGTTCATGAATCTCCCTCTCCTTTTCCTGATCAGGCCTTGCCCATAACCTTATCAAACTTTTTCTTCAGCTTATCAGGAGTGAAGGGTTTGGTAATATAGTCATCGACCCCGCAGTTGAGAGCCTCCTCGAATTTGGCCATACTCCCTTCGGTAGTGAGCATAATAATCGGAATATGCTTTTTATCCTTGGTTTCTCTCACCTTTTTGACAAAGGTTAATCCATCCATCTGGGGCATGTTCCAATCACTGATGATCAACTGTATCGATTTCGGGTCCAATTTTTTCAGCGCATCCTTTCCGTCGGAGGCTTCGACAGGATCAACATCAACACCGATCTGCTTGAGACTTTTAATAACGAGCTTTCTCATTACCAGAGAATCATCCACTATCATGACCTTTATACTCATTCCGTCCTCCTTGGTTGATGATGGCAGTATCCATTCATGAGGTACTTCGTCCACTGCTATATTTTCCTTTTTCGGCCTGGAAACAGCCGATCATCGGCAGATCGGAAATATCTGCCGGAATGGGCTGAATTCGGGAAAGCGTCAACCATTCCCTATGAAGGTTTTTGACAAGCGCTCCGTGACAAGAAGAGAAAAGATGAGAATTGCTGTTGCCTTAGCGGTTACTTTGTGATATTCAAGTAAGGTTAAAAACTGCGCACATGCATAGTGAGTATGGATCGTTAGTCCAGCATCGTTTTTCAAGGAGGCTATCATCATGCCTATAAACAGGGAACTAAAGGCAGTCATCGATTCCACCTGTGATCTTCCTCCGATGCCCTTAGTGGCCAACCGGATCGTATCTTTAGCTTCTGATCCCAATACGGACGCCAGGGTTCTGGAGCGGGCTATTCTCGCGGACCAGGCACTGACCGCAAAGATCCTGAAGATTGCCAATTCTTCCTTCTATGGATGTATCAGGGCCATCAATACCCTGGCTGCGGCTATCGTTTTGATCGGGTTCAAGGGAATAAGGACTCTGGCTCTGGCTGCATCCCTGGAGAGTTTTTACCGAAGGATAAACCTTATCGAAAAAATGCTCTGGGAACACTCGGTCGCATCAGCCATAGCTGCTCACATCCTGTCCCAAAAACTGCATTGCCATGCAGAAGAGGCCTTTATTGGAGGATTGATGCACGATATCGGCAAGGTGATTCTGAATAACCAATTAAACGAGGATTTCAGCGAGATTGTACAGGTAGCTTACAATGAAGATATCCCATTTGTCGAGGCCGAAAGAGAGAAACTGGGCTTTACGCATGCCGAAGTAGGCGGGTTAATCGTACAAAAATGGAACCTTTCCAAGGATTTGGAAGAGGCGGTTACCTATCACCACAACCTCGATGGGGTTGATCCTCTGGAGGTAGAAATACTTAAATTTGCAGCTCTCTTGAACCTGAGCGATGCCATATGCATCTATTTAGGCATCGGCTATCGTCAACCCCGGACGGATATCGATTTTCAGGCACTCAAATCAGTTCAGATCCTGGGAATCACGGGACTTGATATTCTCCAGTTAGCTGAAAATGTTAAAACGAGCTATGAGGCTGAAAAAGGAAATTTTAGCTGAAAAAGACAAAAGGCAAAGGAGGATCAGCGGCTTAAAGGAGGTCCTTCATCCTCTCCACCGGCAGAATAACCGAAGCCCTGGTTCCCTCTCCCACCTTACTTTCAATGTGTATCTGTCCGTGATGCTTATGAACGATCTCCTTGATCACCGCCATACCCAAGCCTGTTCCCTCATCTCCTTTCGTTGTGTAAAAAGGATCGAAAATTCTGTCCAGGTCCTCAGGAGCAATTCCGCAGCCATTATCCTGGACATAGATCAGCACCTTTTGGCCTCCCTCGGCCAGGGCGGTCCCTATAGTCAGAACGCTCCCTTCGATCCGGTTGCGCATGGCCTGGGAAGCATTGACGATCAAGTTCACAAAAACCTGCTTAAGCTGTTCCGCATCTCCCTGAATTGAAGGCAGATTTTGGGCATATTCCTGGAGAACCTCATGGTATTTAATCTGGCCTGTGATTTCCCGCAAAAAGTCCATGGTGTCTTTCAGAACCTGATTGATATCGACAGCGCTGATCAGAGGCGGCTTGGGTTTGCTGATCGTGAGCAGATCCTTGGTCATTTTTTTCAACCGAAGTGCCTGATTGATAATGAACCTGATGTTTTTTTCCTTCGGATATTTCGACTCCAGTAATTCCGCATATCCCATAATGCCAAACAGGGGATTTCCCATCTCATGGCTGATTTTCCCCGCTAAAAGCCCCATGGTAGCCAGTTTCTCCGATTGAATTAATTCCTGCTCCAATCTCTTCTTTTCCGAAATATCTCTCATAACGAGCACATTTCCCTTCACTTTTTGCTCGTTATCCAGAAGGAGCGAGATGGTATAGCCAATGGTCTGTTTCTGCAACTCGAATTCATGAGAGGTGTTCCAGTCCTCTTCGTGGAAAATCGTGTGCATTGCCTGGACAAGGTCGGGGGGGAATACCGTTCGATAATTTCCCCCCAGGATATGGTCTTTGTTTTCAATACCGAGCAGCTCGAGAGCGTGGGTATTGACCATGGTAATATTCCCCGAAAGGTCCAGCGTAATCAGAGCGGACGAGATACTCTCGATAACATTCGTGACGAAAGTATTCAGCTCCTCCAGAGCGATGGTTCGCTCCCTGACTTTGCTCTCCAGTTCCCGCTGATACTTCAGGTTCTCCTCTTCAAGCCTTTTGCGCTCGTCAGTGAGCCACTTTTTCTCTACAGCCCTGCCCACAACCTGGCACAATTGCTGGCGGGTGATCGGTTTGGAAAGATAATCATAAGCTCCCTGTCGGACTGATTCGATAGCAGTGTCGATATTCGGTTCTCCGGTAATCATGATGACAGGAGTTTCCGGAAAGTGCTGCTTCATAAGCTTCAGCAATTCAATGCCATTCGTGCCAGGAATGAAAATATCGCTGATGATCACATCAAAGCTGTGGTTCTTTAACATCTCCTGCACATCATTTAAATCGGAAGCAGTCCTGACTGCATATCCTTCCCTCTCCAACATCTTGGAGAAGGTAATACGAATTCCCGGCTCGTCATCAATTACGAGAATACATTGCATACCTCGTCTCCTCAGGATCGTAAAGGAGCATCTTTTACCGGCAAATCAACAGTGAATTCCGTAAATTCTCCTTCACGGCTCTCGACCCGGATGCTCCCCTGGTGGTCTTTGATAATTCCGTAACTGATACTTAATCCCAACCCCGTTCCTCTGTCTTCTCTCTTCGTGGTGAAAAAAGGATCAAACACCCGGTTAAGGTTTTCCGGCTTGATCCCTGCTCCTGTATCGCGGAAGGTGATCCGGACCATGGGGACTTGGTTCTCCTGAACCCGCCGGGCCTGGATCTTGAGCACTTTATCGAAGGTTTCTCCTTTTTTTTCAGCTTTGTCCAGCAAAGCGTCCTTGGCGTTCATAATCAGGTTGAGAAATACCTGCTCCAGTTGGCTGCCCCTCACGTAAAGGAGGGGAAGGTCATGCTCATAGTTCCGTTCAATCCGGATACCCTCCTTTTCCAGAAGCCTTTGCACGAATGAAAGCGCATGATCGATCAGAGCGTGAACAGAAAAACTGCTATACTCTTGCTTGCCCTGGCGGGCAAAAATCAGCAGATTTTTAATAATGACGCTGACTCTTTGACCTGCCTCCAGTATGCCCTGAATATAGGTAGAGCTCTCCGTATCGGGTGTAACCTCGTCGAGCAGCAATTCCGCATAGCCGATAACGATATTCATGGGATTGTTAATTTCATGTGCCATCCCTGCCGCCAACTCACCGATAGAGGCCAGCTTGGACGATTGAATCAGGTGGGCATTGGCCGTCTCCAGCTTCTGATAAGCATCCTTCAAGTCCTTGGTTCGGGACTCCACTTTTTTCTCCAGGGTCTTCCCCCACTCCTCCAGTTCCTCCCTGGACTTTCGCAACGCCTGAACCATCCGGTTAAACGAGGAAGCGAGTTGGCCGATTTCATCCCTGTTGCTGATCTCGATGGTTTCCGATAAATCCCCCTCTGTAGCAATCCGGTTGGCGAACTGAGTAAGATGCTTGATCGGCCTGGTAAGGGACTGAGGGATGAGGATGCTGTACAAAACGGCCAAAGAGAAAATGAGCACAATTGACCAGACAATAAAGGTTTTCGATCTTCTGACCACCCGGGTGTATTCTTTCTCCATTTTATCAATTCGTCCCATGAGCTTGATACGGATACGGTCAACCAACTGCTGAAGATCCTCCATGGCCGGCATGGTGTGGCTGGCAAAAATTTCCCTTGCCCGCCGGTTGCCATCGATCCTTTGATGGATCAATTTCTCCAGCGCGGAAAAGCACTCCAGGAATTTCTCGTTAACCGGCAGGATATCCTGACGGTATATCCTGTCAGCTTCCTTCCACCTGTCCTGCCGGGCCAGTTGAAACACCTGCCTGGTGGTGCTGCTCAAACAGCGGCGAAATTCTTCCAGCGCCTGCAGGCCGGAAATGCCCTTTTCATCACCTTCGGCAAAACCATCATACAACTGGTCGAAAGAGTAAGTTATCTTTTCACAGGAAGCAAGAAGGTTCTTGTCCTTATTCCCTATGGCCTTGGAAAGGGTGAGCAGCCAGGACAAATACGCATTCTTTTGATCCTCCAGATGGTGAGCCAATTCTCTTTCAAGGCCAGGCGTATAGATGAGAGAAAGGATCTCTCTGGCTGACTCGTGAAGTATCCGATGAGGCTTCTCAATTCCCTTGTGCAGTTCCGCAATTTCTGCATCCGGAGGTTCGAAGGACCGATGCCATTTACCGAATTCGCACTTACTGGGGTCCAGATTTCCTTGAAACTTTCGGTCCAGGAGGAAAACCTGAGCTAAATCGTTCATCCATTTCCGGTGAAAGCCCATGCTCTCGTCCAGAAACATGTCCAAAAGGAGCATTTGGTTCAGCTCTTCGGATAGCCTTTCCATCCTAATAAAGGCATGGTAGGAAACAGAAGCGAGTGCGGCTATCAAAAGGAGCACAGTCAGGAAGCTGATGACGATCTTTTGCGTAAAGCTCCGTATTTTCATAATCCCCAATTACTAACAGGTGCACACGATAGAGTCGTTTTACAGGAAATAAGGTTGCTTTATTATTCGGAAAGCAAAGATCGGTGATCGGATATATGGCTTTTTTTACTCGCCACATATTTAAAAATACTGCCATGAATACAGAACAGCGTTTATCCATAACAAATTTTCAGAAGTCTCCTGACCTTTTAACCGTAAAGAGAAATCAAAGGGAGAAAGGACCATTTTCCCCCCGGTCAGTCTTCAATACCCAGCTTTCTGATACTATCCTTATGAAAAAAACAGGAGTTTCCTATGTTAGAAGATGCGGAATTGATAATGGAGTTTTGTGCGGAGGCGAAGGAGCATCTGGACAATATGGATATGGCTCTTCTGTCTCTGGAAGAGAATCCAAAGGATAAGGAAGCTATTAATGCGGCTTTCCGGCCTATGCATACCATCAAGGGTGTAGCGGGATTTTTTAACCTTGCCGCCATCGGCCAACTGACCCATGTGGCGGAGGACATCCTGGTTACGGCCAGGGATAAGGGGATAGCTTTGCGATCCATCGTGATCGATATGCTCTTTGAAACGGTGGACGTACTGCGCAAGCTGGTGGGAAAGGTGCTGACAGAGGTAAATAAAGGAAGCATCTCCCAGGAGGATGTCCCTCCTGAAGTTGCTCAATTGATCAGCAGGCTGAAATTGGCCACCATGGATGACGACAGCAAAAAGCTCGGAGAAATCATGGTGGAACAGGGAACCGTCACCGAGGATGACATTCAGGATGCCTTGCAGCAACAGGCCGAAGGCAAGCCAGGCAAAATCGGAGAGGTATTGATCAGAACCGGCAAGGTAGAATCCAGGGACGTGGCCAAAGCGATCCGTGAACAGAAAATCTCCCAGACGCAGGCAGTTTCGCCGGAAGGCCGAAGACCCCAGAGTGAAGAGGGAATCAGGGTCAGCGTAGATAAACTGGACAGCCTGGTAGATATGGTCGGAGAACTGGTGATCGCTCAAATCCAGGTGGCCAGCAGTGATATCCACGATCAGAAGCTCAGCAAGAATATCGCCCAATTGGGCAAAATCACCAGGGAACTGCAAAACCTGACCATGTCCATGCATATGCTGCCGATCCGCCCTCTTTTCCAGAGGATGGAGAGGCTGGTGCGGGATGTAAGCCGAAAAGCCAACAAGATAGTGAAGGTTACCCTAAAGGGCGAGGAGACCGAGCTCGACAAGCAGGTTATAGACTCCCTGGGCGATCCCCTGGTCCATATGCTGCGCAATGCAGTAGACCATGGACTCGAGGAGCCGGAAACCAGAACCGCCCTGGGCAAGGATAAAGTGGGGAACATCCATCTGGAGGCCCGGCACGAGGCGGGAAATATCATCATTGAAGTGAGGGATGATGGCCGGGGCCTGTCCGAAAAAAAAATCTATGAAAAGGCCCTGCAAAAAGGGCTCATCGTTGAAGGAAAGGAATACTCGCGAGGAGAAATCCTTAATTTTATCTTTCATCCCGGATTTTCTACGGCTGAGAAAATCACCGATATCTCAGGCCGCGGTGTGGGAATGGATGTGGTTAAGAAAAAGGTGGGAGCCTTACGGGGTGTAATATCCCTGGAAAGTAAAGAGGGGGAAGGAACCAGCTTCTGCATCCGGCTCCCCCTGACTATGGCCATTATTGACGGCATGCTGATCCAGGCAGGAAAGGAGCGCTACATATTCCCCACCTACTGCATTGAAGAATCTCTCAAACCCAAAAAAGAACAGATCGTTGTCTGTCACAGCCGGGGGAAGGTACTGCACCTGAGAGATTCGATCATTCCCCTGATCTGTCTGGACCAGCTCCTGGGGATGAGCACATCGGCCGAAGAACAGTTGGAATCCGAAGGACTGGTTATGGTCATCCGCGATGGAGCGAACCGGGTCGGATTTTTTGTGGATAATCTCATCGGCCAGCAGCAGGTGGTCATTAAATCGTTAGGCGAGGCATTCCAGGGTCTTATGGGTATTTCCGGTGGTGCCATTCTGGCCGACGGCCGGATAGGGCTGATTTTGGACGCCCATGGATTACTCGAATATTACTCCTCGCATTACCGTGCTGATCTGTCCTGTCGCTCCGAATCATCTTTTCAATAAGGGAATCTGGCGAGGGAGTGATGAACAAACAAGGAAATACCATGAGGGAGACAACTCTCAGGAGATTTCCGGACAATTAAAAATAAGTATTTATATATATTCATACTCTATCAATAGAGGGAGAAAAACACCATGCCGGAAGCGTTGTTAGAGAAGAGCAATCAATCACTGACCGGGAAAGAGGGAAAATTCCTGACCTTTACCCTGGCTCGTCAGGAATACGGATTGGAAATCATGAAGGTAAAAGAAATTATCGGGGCCATGGAAGTAACGGCTGTACCGCAAACTCCCTCCTATGTGGAGGGTGTAATCAACCTTCGGGGCAAGATCATTCCGGTGATTAACCTGCGCCTGAAATTTGGCATGGAGTTTCTTCAGCATACCGACCGCACGTGTATCATCGTGACGGAAATCAACGGAAAATCAGGAACCATACCCATGGGTATGGTAGTTGATTCGGTATCCGAAGTCTTGCATATCAAAGTGGAGGAAATGGAAATAACCCCCAATTTCGGCGTGAAGCTGGATACCGAATACATCATGGGCATGGCCAAGATCAAGGGGAAGGTAATCATCTTATTGGATATCAATCAGGTTCTCAATGCTGAGGGAATGATGCTGATGGAAGGCTTGCGGTCAGGTGAAGCGAACGATGCGCGTGATTATTCTGAGGAGGAGGAAAAATAATGATGGATACCATAGGGAAGAGAATAGGAGTCGGGTTTGCGGTCATTCTTGTGCTTCTTACGGCCATGGGCGGTACCAGTTATTATGTCATTCACCGGATGGAAGCCTTGAGACAGGCAAATGCGCGCACCCTGGATCAAGGTGCCCGGATCCATCAGGCGGAAAGAGACCATCAGGCATGGATCAATGCTGTCTCTGATTTATTTTTGAGAAAAGATGTCACTGAGCTGCATGTTCAGACCGATGATCATCAATGTAGATTCGGAAAGTGGCTCTATAGTGAAGAAAACGGCCAGTTAGCCAGCGTCGATCCGGAAATTGCCCGGCTCCTGGATAAAATCAAACAACCCCATAAGGAGATGCATGATTCAGCCAAACAGATTGATGACTTGTATGTAGAATTTGACCGGACAATTGATGCCATGCTGGCTGAGCGCTGGGTCGATCACCTGAATTGGGTTAACGGCCTGAGTAACTACCTGTTAACCTCAAAGAGGTTTACCGGTGCCCTGGACCCCCGCCAGTGCGCCTTTGGCCAATGGTATTATACATTCCATACAGAGGATCGAGAACTTGAGGGATTGCTGAAAAAATGGGAAAAACCCCATGAGGCGCTCCACTATTCAGCCCGGAGTATTATCGATGCCTATGAGAGTGGAGACAAAGATAAAGCCATGGCGATTTATGAAGGGGAAACCCTGTCTGCTCTGGAACAGATTGGCGCCTGCTACAGGGAGACTATGGGTTACATAGACAATATAATCGAAAATAATAACCGGGCAGTTCAGATCTTTCAGGATTCGACCCTCCGCAATATCGATCTGGTCATGGGATCTTTGACCGAGGCGGATGATATTCTGGCGAAACATAATAAGATCATCGCCGAAAAGTACACATCCTTCTACTCATTCGCCAATAAATTCATTCCCATAGCCGCCCTGCTTACCCTGGCTCTCGGCTGCCTGATAGCCTTCTTTCTGTCCGGCAACATCGTAGGCAACCTGCGGCGTATTATTCTCAACCTGTCCGGTGGAGCCCAGCATGTCTATTCTGCTTCGGAGCAGATTTCTTCAGCCAGCCAGCAACTGGCCGAGGGTGCTTCGGAACAGGCGTCCTCCCTGCAGGAAACCTCAGCTTCCCTGGAGGAGATTACCTCCATGACCAAGAATAATGCAGACCATGCCCACCAGGCCAACCAGTTGATGGAGGAAACCAGAACCGTAGTTGCAGAGGCCAGTCACTCGATGCAGGCCATGAGTAAATCCATGACCGAAATTTCCACTGCCGGCGAGGAAATAGGCAAAATCATCAAAACCATTGATGAAATCGCCTTTCAGACCAATCTCCTGGCCCTCAATGCAGCAGTCGAGGCAGCCAGGGCAGGCGAAGCGGGCAAGGGTTTTGCCGTGGTTGCGGATGAGGTCCGCAATCTGGCTCAGAGAGCAGCCGAGGCAGCCAAAAATACTTCCGGCATGATCGAAGATACGGTCCGCAAGATCAATGACGGCTCCGGCCTGGCCAAACGCACGTTTGAGTCCTTTGAAAAAGTGGCGGGAAGTGCCGGGAAAGTAGCAGACCTGGTCAGTGAGATTGCCGCCGCATCCAAAGAGCAGGCCCAGGGCATAGACCAGGTAAATATGGCCATCAGCCAGATGGATAAAGTGACCCAGCAAACCGCAGCCAATGCCTCCCAGGGAGCTAACTCCGCTGATAAATTGCACCAGCAGTCGGAAAACCTGAAGCTGATGGTGGCCGATTTAACCAGAATTGTCGGCGGCAGTGACTCGGCACGGCAATTAGCCAACGGGGAAGAGGCTGCTCCTGAGCACTACCTTCCAAGAATGACAGAGCCGAAAAGAGAAATGATCGAGAGAAGATCCAGGGGGGGGCAGACTCCTCCAAAGGGAGGAAGGGTGGTCAAACCTGAAGAAATTATCCCTCTGGATGATAACGATTTCGCTGACTTTAATGGGTAATGGGTAAGCGGTAAGACAAAGGCAAAAAAGGGCCGGGGGGCCGGAAAGTCAGAAGGCTCGAAGCAGGAATCCGAAAAACAAGGGGCCAGAATCCAGGAATTCAAAAACTTCAAGAAAACAAGATCTAAGCTGGATTCCTGGCTCCCTTCTCCAAAAAACCAAAAGCACGAAAAACTAATGAGGCAGTGGACCTTATGACCATCGCTGACCACAGTGACTCCTGACTGAAAAACCAAATGGACGATCGAACCTATACCAAATACGCGACCCTTATCTATGCCCAGAGTGGTATTCATCTCGGAGAAACCAAAAAAGAACTGGTTCAGGCCAGAGTGGCCAAGAGAATGAATGCTCTGGGTATCTCCGATTATCAGGACTATTATGAATATGTAGTCCGGGATCAAAAAAAGGGGGAATTATCCTTCCTGCTGGATGCCATCTCAACCCATGTTACCAGTTTCTTTCGAGAGGGGGACCACTTCGATTTCATTTCCTCTATCATAAAAAAATGGGTCGAGGCAGGTCAGCGAAAATTTCGATTCTGGTCCGCCGGATGCTCAAGCGGAGAAGAACCTTATTCTTTAGCCATTACTCTCCTGGAGGCTCTTGAAGGAGAAAGATTTCTGGATATAAAAATCCTGGCTACCGATATCTCAAGGCAGGTTTTAAGCACAGCCAGGCAAGGGATTTATGATAAGCAAAAACTGGTCGATTTTCCGGCACAGGAAAGTAAATACTTTCGGCCCGCGGGAAAGGATCGTGTGGAAGTGCAGGATCTTATCCGGAAGATGGTTGTTTTCAACCATCTGAACCTTCAGGGTGAGCAATATCCCTTTCGGGGACCTCTGGACGCGATCTTTTGCCGCAATGTAATGATTTACTTCGATGACCAGGGCCGCAGGAAGGTGATTGACCGGTTTTGGAACCTGCTCAGAACCGAAGGATATTTACTGGTCGGCCATTCGGAAAGTTTGCTTGGAATGACTGCCGGACTTCGCTACGTCCGGCCCTCGATTTATCAAAAAGTGTAACTGCTCAGGTTGTTGGTGCTGTAAGGCCTGCTAGCTGTAGACTGTTGGCTGTAGACTGTTGGTAGACTGTTGGCTGTATGCTGTTTGTCTAAAAGCCTTATTGCAATCGGGACGCATTGTCTCCTCATTCATATAGTCTCAATGCCTTCAGTCTCTCTCCCTGATCCGTTACCATAGAAAGCGTACATAAACCTCCACCGGGCATAAGATTCCCAACGAGGGCAAAAGAAAAAGTGAATAATACCAGTCTGGAACCGATACATTACTTTCTGGAACCCGGCTTCCTGTACCTGGCTACAAGGCCGGCTCTCATCTCAACCGTCCTGGGATCGTGTGTCTCAATCTGCCTGTGGGATAAAAGAAAAAAAATGGGAGGAATGAATCATTTCGTCTTTCCGAAGTCCCAGGATTCGCAGGAGATGACCACCAGATTCGGCAATGTGGCCACCCCTCTTCTGATCAAGATGATGCAGGAGGAAGGAACATCCCTGGCCGATCTGGAAGCACAGATTTTCGGCGGGGGCAAGGTAGTCCGAAATATCGCAATGGACATCGGCAGAGAGAATGTAGACATGGCCCGAAAGATCCTTAATCATTTTGGAATCCATATCATCTCGGAGGATGTGGAAGGGCAGTTGGGACGAAAGGTTGTTTTCAATACCCTGACCGGAGAGGCGGTAATTTTAAAAGTCAAACAATTGAGAAGAACAGATTGGAGCCATCGGTAATGAAAAAGATCAAAGTCCTGATCGTTGATGATTCAGCGGTGGTGCGGGCTATTCTGTCGCGGGAACTGGCCCGGGATCCCGAAATCGAAGTGGTTGGGACTGCACCCGACCCTTATGCAGCCCGTGATAAGATCGTCCAGTTGCAGCCGGATGTTATTACGCTGGATATTGAAATGCCCAGAATGGATGGTCTGTCTTTTTTACGAAAACTGATGCATTACTATCCCCTGCCGACCATCGTGGTGAGCTCCCTGGCTGCGAAAGGAAGCTCCGTGGCTCTTGAGGCCCTTGACCTGGGTGCGGTTGAGGTGATAGCCAAACCGGGAGAATCATACTCCATTGGCGACATGGGTGAGCAGTTGGCAGAAAAAATCAAAGGTGCTGCCAGGATCAATATCCAATCCTGGCTGAAAAGAAAAGAGCACACTCCCTCTCCTCCCTCGGAAGTCAAAAAATCCATGGGCAAGACCACAGGAAAGGTAGTCGCTATAGGCGCATCTACCGGCGGTACCGAGGCCATTAAAAATGTGTTGACCCGGATGCCTCCGGGCGCTCCGGGAATGGTGATTGTCCAGCATATGCCTGCCTATTTTACCCGCGCTTTTGCCGAGAGGCTCAATACTCTGTGCAAGATCGAAGTCAAGGAGGCGGAAACAGGAGATTCGGTCATTCCGGGAAGGGCGCTCCTGGCTCCGGGCAATTATCACATGGTTCTGAGAAGGAGCGGAGCCAGATACTCGGTGGAGATCATAACCGGCCCCCTGGTTCATCATCAGAGGCCGGCCGTGGACGTCTTATTCGATTCCGTGGCTGAATTCGCCGGTTCCAATGCCGTTGGCGTAATAATGACCGGCATGGGAGCCGATGGAGCGGAAGGACTGGTAAAAATGCGGGCTGCCGGCGCACACACGATTGCTCAGGATGAAGCGAGTTGCGTTGTCTTCGGCATGCCCAGGGAAGCCATTAAAAGAGATGCAGCCGAAATCATCGCTCCTCTGCCGGAAATTGCCCGGCATATCCTGAACCTGGGATAACTATTCCCCCTTACCCTTGGTATGTATGGCCGAAAAAAAGGCGGGGTTTTTAACCCCGCCAGTTGAAATATCATGTTCTTTTTTCGCTGATGCATCATTACGCCTGGTGCATCAAGGCTGTGCCTATGGTTGATCCAGACAGGAAGGATTCCCCATATATTTATTGAATATGCACTGAGCATCAGCCGGACTGACCGTCCCGTCCTTATTGACATCGAAACATCGAGGGCAGGTAACGGCCTCGTTATAACACCCCAGGACTATCACATAATCCCTGGGGGAAACGATTCCGTCCCCATTAACATCTCCATTGCATTGGTCAACGGGTTGATCAATAGTATGATCGATGGTCAGGATGCCCCCTGTGGCGGAAAAAGATCTCAGGTTACCCATAAGGTCTTGCAGTTGCAGCGAGTAGCTCTGAGTCTCTTCCTGACTGCCGTCAACGGGTGCAAATTTCAACAAAGCCAGAATGCCGCTCGATCCTTGCCCGATACCGGCTTCACCCTCAGGAATCGACCCACTTACATTGATTCTCCCAGGGACAACAGGATTTACACTGACTTGAGAAGTATCGCTCAGAAGCTCTCCCCGCTCAAATTCCTCTAAATATTTCAGGGTGTTCGGATTATAGATAACCGTAAAGCCAAAGATATGGACCTCATTGGGCGCATTCTGAATCCGTACCGGAATAAGAATCTCCTGCCCGTCCTTGATTACGGTCCCCGCGATATCCAGCTCCCCTGTCTCGTCCTCCGCCTGCCCGATCGGGTTACAAACAGTCGTATCGTCCCCTCCCTGGCAGTCATCATCCTTGCCATTACAAGGGATTTCATAAGCATGCGGATAGACGTTTTCATCTGAGTCATCACAATCGGTACTATCCTCAACATAGCCTTGCGGAGCAGTGCACTCCTGCACACTCACCGAGGGATTGCCATACTGATCCCCATCATTATCCGCATAGTAGGTTTTCTTTTCCCCTCCACCATCGCATTGGTCAACGGGTTGATCAATAGTATGATCGATGGTCAGGATGCCCCCTGTGGTGGAAAAAGATGTCAGGTTATCCATAAGGTCTTGCAGTTGCAGCGAGTAGCTCTGAGTCTCTTCCTGACTGCCGTCAACAGGCTCAAATTTCAACAAAGCCAGAATGCCGCTCGATCCTTGCCCGATACCGGCTTCACCCTCAGGAATCGACCCACTTACATTGATTCTCCCAGGGACAACAGGATTTGCACTGACTTGAGAAGTATCACTCAGAAGAAGCTCTCCCCGCTCAAATTCCTCTAAATATTTCAGGGTGTTCGGATTATAGATAACCGTAAAGCCAAAGATATGGACCTCATTGGGCGCATTCTGAATCCGTACCGGAATAAGAATCTCCTGCCCGTCCTTGATTACGGTCCCCGCGATATCCAGCTCCCCTGTCTCGTCCTCCGCCTGCCCGATCGGGTTACAAACAGTCGTATCGTCCCCTCCCTGGCAGTCATCATCCTTGCCATTACAAGGGATTTCATAAGCATGCGGATAGACGTTTTCATCTGAGTCATCACAATCGGTACTATCCTCAACATAGCCTTGCGGAGCAGTGCACTCCTGCACACTCACCGAGGGATTGCCATACTGATCCCCATCATTATCCGCATAGTAGGTTTTCTTTTCCCCTCCACCATCGCATTGGTCAACGGGTTGATCAATAGTATGATCGATGGTCAGGATGCCCCCTGTGGTGGAAAAAGATGTCAGGTTATCCATAAGGTCTTGCAGTTGCAGCGAGTAGCTCTGAGTCTCTTCCTGACTGCCGTCAACAGGCTCAAATTTCAGCGAAATCAGAATGCCGCTCGATCCTTGCCCGATACCGGCTTCACCCTCAGGAATTGATCCACTTACATTGATTCTTCCAGGGACAACAGGATTTACACTGACCTGAGAAGAAGAACCGCTCATAAGATCTCCCAGCATAAAATCTTCCAAATATTTCAGAGTGTTCGGGTTATAGATAACCGTAAAGCCAAAGCTATGGATTCCATTGGGCGCATTCTGAATCCGCACCGGAATCCAAATCTCCTCTCCTGCATTGATCATGGTTCCCGGTATGTCCAGATCTCCTGTCTCGTTCTCCACCTGCCCGATCGGGTCACAAACAGTTGTATCATCCCCTCCCTGGCAGTCATCATCCTTACCATTACAGGGGATTTCTAAAGCTTCGGGATTGATAGTACCATCTGAATCATCACAATCGGTACTATCCTCAACATAGCCTTGCGGAGCAGTGCACTCCTGCACACTCACGGAGAGATTGCCATACTGATCCCCATCATTATCCGCATAGTAGGTTTTCTTTACTCCCTCGTCTTTTTCACCGTCACAGTCATTATCCAGGCCATCGCAGATTTCAGTCTGCGGCTTGGGCGCGGTACAGCCAACCCATTTGCCATTCTGACAGGTCTCCTGCCCTGAGCCGCACTGGGTGGCACAGGGTTTCCAAAGATCCTCATCCACCCGGCCGTCGCAGTCATTATCCAGGCCGTCGCAGGTTTCAGTCTGCGGCTTGGGCGCGGTACAGCCAACCCATTTGCCATTCTGACAGGTCGTTTGCCCTGACCCGCACTGGCTCGTACAGATTCCCGTCAAATCCTCATCCACCAGGCCGTCACAGTCGTTATCAAGGCCGTCGCAGATTTCAGCCTGCGGTTTGGGCGCGGTACAGCCAACCCATTTGCCGTTCTGACAGGTCGTTTGCCCTGACCCGCACTGGCTCGTACAGATTCCCGTCAAATCCTCATCCACCCGGCCGTCGCAGTCATTATCCAGGCCGTCGCAGATTTCAGTTTGCGGCTTGGACACGGTACAGCCAACCCATTTGCCATTCTGACAGGTCTCTACTCCTGTGCCGCACGCAGTAGTGCAGGTCCTGGTCAGATTTTCATCCACCAGGCCATTGCCGTTATTATCCTTGCCGTCGCAAACCTCTGGCTGTGCTGACCCGCATCCGCCCAACGAGCCAATACTCTGGGCCTTTGATACGGCCTGGCACCAATCATGGTAGACTTTACCATCGCAGCCGCAGACAGGATCGTAGGTAGCAGAGCAGGTCTGCGGTATACTTGAGCAAACTCCCTGCCCCAGGCAATCTCCTATACCTTTTTGGCAAAAACTTCCGGCACCGCATTGACTGTTATCCAGGCAAAGCGTTGCACCGAATGCGTAAAGCCGATAATCATAGCTTGCAATATAAAGGGTTCCGTCAGCTCCAAGAGCAGGGGAGGAATAAATCTGACCTCTGGTCTGATAGCTCCATCCCAGGCTGCCATCCGGTCTCACGGCATAGACCCTGCCGTCAAAACTTCCAAAGTAAACCGTTCCGTCGGCTCCTATGGCCGGGGAGGAGTAGACAGAGCCTCCGGTCGTGTATTCCCACTTCTTGGTGCCATCGGGTCTTAAAGCATAAATCTTGCAATCATAGCTTCCGACATAGATGGTACCATCGCTGCCTACGGCTGGTGCGGATCGGACTTCGTCACCGGTTTGGAATTTCCATTTCACCGTGCCGTCGGACCCAAGAGCATAAATTTTACCATTCTGGCTTCCGACATAGATTGTGCCATCCTCTCCGACAGCCAGCCCCAAAAGGGCTGATCCCGTATCTTTTTCATCTGGCTGGCAGTTCCAGACCAGTTTGCCGTCAGACGGCCTTAAGGCGGAAACCTTGCCGTTATAGCCTGCTATGTAGACTGTGCCATCAGTCCCTATGGCAGGTGAGGAATACATATATAAAGGAGCTGCCTGATAGGCCCATTTCAGCTTTCCATCCTTCGGGTCGAGAGCGTAAACCTTGCCGTCATGACTTCCGATATAGATGGTACCATCCACTCCTATGACCGGGGAGGTTTCAGTATTCCATCCGATCAGAGTACTCCATTTCAAGATGCCATGAGGATTTACAGCATAAATCCTGCCGTTGTAACTTCCAACATAAATCGTGCCATCCGCTCCTATGGCAGGTGAAGAATAGATCACATCCTCAACCGGATATTTCCAGAGCTGAACACCGTCGGATCTAATGGCATAAAGTATCTTGTCCATGCCCCCGACAAAGACTGTTCCGTCAGCTCCTATGGCTGGTGAGGAATGCAGCTTATCGCCGATCTGATATTTCCATTTCAAAGTGCTCGATTGCGCCCCGACATAGGGACTTTGACTGGTGCGGCCTGAATCGTACCCCCGGCATGGCCAGGCACTCTCCACCGCCCCCGGGCCGGACAGAGCAGTTGCTGTCACCAGACCCTGGGCAGAAGCAATTACTGTCGCAGCTACCGTTAAGAGAAACAATGCTGCCACACTCGTAAGGGAAAATCTCTTTAACCAACTATACCTTCTCATAAACCTTTCCTTCTCCGATTACGCATGCATTAACGAACCTTGTAACGCTCAAAACCTTTTTCGATCAACGTGCATTAATTCTCATGAATTCTTGTGTCAATGAGCATTTTTTTTATGCCTCTTGCCAATCACCTCCCTTAGAAAGTCCCTTCAAAAGGGAACGGCAGTTATCTTGAGTTATCATATCCCCTGGTCATAATTCTATAATCAATTTTTTTCTTTTGTTTACTCCTACTATGCAATATAATAACCAAAAGAGAGGATAAGGGTCAATCAAATCTGTAGGAATTGTAATTTATTGGAGTTGCGGTGAGTTCTTTCCATACTCGGCCATGGGTGTTACTCTTGTGATAACCGATTGATAAATATATCATTCTAAGTCTACATAGCTTTTTAAGAACAGGAGTATTTTTTTTGTTATACCAAATTACGGTTTCATTGATTTGCTGCTTTCACATTATCCGAAATAGCCCTATCTGCTCGCAATAAACCTGCTTGATTGCACTATGCCTGCTTGATTGCTATGCGCCTGCTTGATCGCAATATGCCTGTCTGGTCGTAAATAGCCCTGTCTGGTCGTAATAGTCTTATTAAGGGGGCAACCAGCCAACGGCAACCAGCGGCACAGCAGGAGCTGATAAAGCATCGGGTGGGAGGCTCTTCGATTATACTCCTCACCTCAGGAGGGGGCTTTTGCCCCGGCGTTTCCGGTGTATTGGGGTCGGAAGCGGGAGGTGGAGTGACCGGAGGATCAGGCGGGGGATCATCTGTTATGAGCGGATTGGGATCATAGGGCGCATCGGAAAATGAGTTAGGATCAAGGAAAGCTGCAAATATCTCGGCACCCTCACCATCTCCCGCCATCCAGGCGGCACGATTTCCGTGCAGGCTGGGATATCGGTCGTCATACTCGTTATTGGTCAATTGCCGGTACCGGTTTACATCGGGCCGGTAGACAAAAATCTCCCGCTCACTGCCGTCGCTGCGGCTGGTCACCTGAAGACTTCCGCTTGTCTGCCGATCTTCCGGCCACAGAAAGTCACGGGGAGCGGCCTGGGGAAAAACTCCAGGCTCTCCCAGGAAGTCAAGGTTATAGAGGTAAAGGAGGCTGTCTTCGCCTTCCTCCCTGCTCCAGCTTACCAGGGTCCCTTCCGGGGTTTCCTGTATGCGGGGGGAAGTATCGTCCCGGATATTGTTTTGATCCACCATGCCGGAAAGGTTAAAGGTTTCCTGGGTAGGAATCCGGTAGAGCAGTATTTCACCAGGCTGGAGCATATCGTTCTTTCGCTGCCGGGATGTCCAGACAATCCAATCTCCACAGATCCGGGGGAAAAAATCCTCGCTGGTATCCCTGGTGATTCTGATGCTCTCCCATGTCTTCCATCGGTACAGAAAAATCTCACTGCCGGTTTCACACTGGCCCTGCCAGACTACATACTGTCCATTAGTTTGCGGGGCTCTATCGTCTGTGTCATTGTCCGTGATCCTGAGCCAGGTTTCGGTGGGTAAGTGGCAAACGAAGATTTCCCAGTTTTTCTTTTTGCCTTCAGCAGCGCTCGGATACAGGAACGCTTGCCAGGTCAGCAAGTCCCCTTGCAGATGTGGGTAGGCATCCTGATAGAAATTGTCGGTCACCCGGATAATCCTGGTGGCAGTTCCCGAAGAGATGAAAGAAAAGGGTGAGGAAACCGCCAAAGGGGCCAAAGAAACCGGCTCTTTAAAGACCGCTCCCTTGCTTCTCCTGCTCTTTTGCCTTAAAAGTTCTCCATCTGACAGGGGGTTTTCTCCGCCATAGGCCCCGATGTCGTTGTCGCCGTACCCTGCACCAATGGCCAAAGATACAGCTTTCAGGTGATAGTTATCTCCGGCAGGATTGACGAACAGGGGATCGGCAATGATGTCGTCGGGATTAGTGAGTATAAAAGATGTATCCCCTGAGCTTTCGGTGCCATCTGCCCCGCCTGTGCCATCTGCGCCCCTTGCGCTCCCCGTGCTTTCGTTCAGGCCGCATCTGCCATATTGGTTCTGGATGCAGGATACTACATAGGGGGGGCCTTTTGCCCATCCGCAGTCATCGGCGGCCGTATCATTGCCGTCATCGTTGTCGCTGGTACGATAATTGCCGTATACCAGATTATAATCACGATAGGGGACCCCATCTCCAGCATCCGGATTATCAGGGCAGAGCGCATCCTCACCGCCCAGAAGCAGCCCCTCGGTCTCGTTAAACGCGCTGATATTGTTACGGATCATGACCAGGCCGTCCGAGCTTTCACCGGCCTTTACATTGGGGTCTTCCGAAAGACTGCCATAGACGATGCCTCCACCCCTTGTCTGGCTGCCGTTATAGACAACAGTATTCTGGATAATGGCACAAATGCCATCCCCAAACCGGATTCCTCCCCGGCTGTTACGGAAGATCAGGTTATTTTCAATGGTACCGCCTGCATGTCGCACATCAATTCCCGCCTCGGAGGTAAAAATGAGGTTATGGTGAATCTTGTTGTTCCGGATGATCAAAAACGGATTTCCTCCGCCAGTAAAAATCCCCCCGCCTCCACCAAGATTTCCATAGATACTGTTTTGGGTGATTTCCGCCTCACAGGTAACCCAGATAGCAATGCCGGTTCCCAGGTTCTGGGCCAGTTCATTGCGCGTTATGGTGATCTTGGCCGGAAAGCTTGCCCCTACTGCATCGAAAGAGCCCAGGATAATGCCTGACCCGGCTTCTGCGCTCCCCCAGACAGCATTGCTGTCGCTGCTTTGGCTGCCGTTACTCTTCGTTATGCCGTTGCTGCAATTGCTGTTGTTATGGATGCGGTTTCCCCTGATCACAACGGGGCGTAAGCTCCATAAAGCAGATCCTTTGTGTGCAGGGAAAACGATACCTCCCCCATTATTGAAGAGGTCATTATTTTTAATTATGAGACTTGATGCCCCCTCGATCTTGATAGCCGGTCTTGGGTGGTTGCTGATGTCGTTATCCTGAATCAGGCTGACAAGAGAACCTTCCGGAGAAACATCCTGAACCACCAATCCGGCTGCATAGGTGTGCCGTGGGGTGCAGTTGCTCGAAAGGAAATTGTTTTGAACCGTCGCCTGCCCGATCCCCCCCAGGGCAATGCCTGCCCTGATATTGGAGTAAATCTGATTTCCCTTACGGGGGTCGGGACCACCGATGGCAAGCCGGTAGCCGATACCTCCATCCGCACTCTTAAGAGCAATGCCTGCACCGCTGTTATGGTGAATGGTATTGTTCCAAATGGTCAGAGGCAACTCCCGGTCTTCGGAGGTTATGGTCAATTCTCCGATGGCATTCTCCCACTGCTGCTGACTGGCGGCATCTTCCCCCTGCTTTTCGCTTGATGCAGCCAGACTGCTGATTCCTGCGCAACTGTTCCTGAAAATTTCATTATCGCTTATGGTCACGGACACCGGTCCGGCAAGCCTGATGCCTGGACCGGTATTATCATGTATTATGCAGTTCGAAATGGTGATCCCACTGATGCCCTCGCCCGAAGCTTTCAGGAATACGCCGCCCTCGCCATTTCTTCCTTTGGAAATATCAAAACCGGCCAGGGTGCAGCCGGTGATCTTGCCGGCGAAGGTTACAACGGCACCATTCTGAATCAGCCCCCCCTCTCCGCTGGCAGTAAGAACGGTTTGCGCAGCGCCGGATTCGCTGACCACACTGACCCCCTTTTTCATGATGATGGTTTCTTCGTAGACCCCTGGCCTGACCCGGATAGTTTGACCGCTTACGGCCAGCTTCAGTCCCCCGCTGATGGTCTTGTATGGCGTGGCAGGGCTCCCGTTGCCGGTCGTGTCATTTCCCCCGCCTGTGTCGACAAAAATGCTGCCTGCCACTCGCGGTGCGCATACCGGGTCCGTGGGATTTCCGTCCGCCTGTTCCCCATTCGCGTCCAGGGCTTCGAAACAGTAAGTGTAATCCTCTCCTTCCGCAAGCGTGGTCTTGAAGGTATAAAGCTTTCCATCTTTCAGGGAAATATCAGCAGCAGCATCCTCGGTCAGGGAAAAGGGGCTGCCCAGGATTTCAATCCCTGCCGATTTGATGTGAACTTTCGGATATCCCGGCGCCGGAGGGACATCATCTGCACTGATATACTTGATGCGGTAGGAAAAAAGGGTGTCTGCCGGAACACCGGTTTGCGGATCGATCCCGTCCGCAGCAAAACCCGGCTCACCGCTCCAGGACAGGACAGATTTTTGCGCCGCCCCTGCTTTACGGTCAGCCGGGAAAACCCGAAAAAGCAGATAAAAGGTGAAGAAACACACGAGTGTACCGCTCATGAAAACAATACGGCGACCGCTCGCAGAAAAAGATCTTTTCATGGTCCCGGTTCCAGGGAAAGGGTCATTTACCAGATCATGGAATATTTTCATTAACTATAATCATACACTTTCCCGATTGTCAAGATGCGGTTTCATCATGGCATCTGCTCAACACTCACCTGATGGGTACAGAGAGAAACAGGGTATGAGCACCATGAAAATTGGCTTCAGTAAATAAATATTGACTAAAGGATGAATGATGGTTGACAGAATGATGTGAAAGAGATTATCATTAAATAGCGCCCAAACTTTAGGCTATTGAAAAGTAAACGAGAAATACGAGGTTGACCAAATATGAAAAAAAAGATATTCAACTTATTACTATTCAGCTTATTTATTTTTCTTTTTAATGTGTCTTTTTTGATGAATTTTCCCGGTATCGTGGAAGCATTTGACCAGATTACCGCGCAAGAGGCTTACAATATGGTGAAAAGCGGCCAGGCGACAATTCTCGATGTCAGAACACTGGAGGAATATACCTTCGTGGGAAGTCCTGCACTCGATGCCGGTGGTGAACCCATTGCCTATCTCATACCCTGGAAGCTGTTCGACGGCATTGATGAAAATGGCAAGACAATCTATAAAGATAATCCCGATTTCGATGCCCTGGTTGAGCAAACCTTCGGCAGCAGGAAAAGCGACACGCTGATTGTTATATGTGCCATTGGAGTGCGAAGTACGTACGCAGCGGATCGTCTGGAGCAACTCGGATTTACCACTGTTTACGAGGTTGATAATAAACTCAAGGAAATGTCAAGCCCTCAGGGCACCGGCGGCCTGGGTGGATTACAGGGCTCAAATTATCAGGCTGAAACCAACGGATATTTCTATGGATACAGGGGATATCCGGGAAGGCTTCCCAGCGGGTCCATCTCCTCCTCAATTAAAGTTGCTACGGTCACTGAAAAGATCGAGAATGAAAATGATTCTGTATCCTGGATGGACACAGGGCTTCCGATAACACAAAAGGTTGATCCCAAAAAGATTCCCAAACTGAAAAAGGTAGAGACTCCCGTTCAGCAAACCACCAATAATTCATCATGGATTCAGAGCATTATTCCTGTTTCCTATACAAGTTATCAGACAATGCCTTATCTTGCGCTGCCATCCTATTCCTCTCAAGGGACGAGCTATTCTTCCCCCTCGATTACGCAGAACTGGAATACAAAGGATATGTCGTTCATTCAAAGCCTCTTCCAGGGTTCATACATGGCGTACCCCTGGCAACTCCAGTATCCTTCCGCGGGTAGTGCAAGTTCATCCGTGTATAGCGAAAACCCGAGAAGCTCCTGAGGGAGCTGCTGATCACAAGTTGCCCGGCGGGCAACTCACCTGTCACGTGCCAAAAACTGCAACAATATAATTAGTAATACACTGATCGTTTTCGTATGCAAACATTCTTTGGAAGTGAGAAAAATTACTTTTTCTTTTTTAGAAATTTTGATTGACCACAGCTTGGGCATCTTTCCATTGCGGTATACTTATTCAGATACTCCTGGACTGCCATAATAAATGCAGCATGACTCCAGGATAATGGTGAAACTGAAAGCGGTGCGTTGGTATAAGGATGCACTTGCTCGGCCAGCACACCACTTGGTAAGGCTCGGTCAACAACCCACTGGATACTATTCATGGCCTTATCCAGTTCAGACCGGGATTCCGCTTTGGCGATGGCATACTGGGCAAGCCACAGGGTCGTAATAATCCATGGATTGCCCGGAAGATCACGACTTACCCGGTGGTAATAATCGTCCTCATTCCTGGCTATTCCGCCGACATGAGTTTTACACCATAATCTCTCATAAACCTGTTGCATCGTAGAAGCTACTTTTTCATCATGAGCGGAAAAAGCACCAAAAGCAAATACACCATAGAGGCTGGCATCGATGGCAGCATCAATCTCTACCCTTTCATCTTCCTTGAAATGAACCATTCTGGCAAATCTTTTCTCTCCTTTAAGGTAAAGGTATCGCTCCATCGCTTCCCTGATCTCTTCAGCACCCTTTTGGTATTCACCGGCTAATTCAGTTTCTCCAAATGCCCGGGTGAAATTTGCGGCTGCCATTAACCCGCCGTATACGGCTGACACGGTAAACGTCAAAATTCCCTGGCGCTCCTCCCAAAGATCATAGCTTGGTAAAGGCAGCTTTGTTTCAGAGTCACGATAATTCATCATGAAATCTGCCGCACGTTTAATCAAGGGCTTGTAGAGAAATTTAATAAATTCTATATCCCTGTAGAGTTGATAATGATTCCAGAGCGCCCAGATAACCAATGCAGTCTCATCCTCCTGGATAGGGAGCTGAAATTTTCCTCCTTTTAACCATGGATGCCAGGAACTGGCTAACATTCCCGATGGAGTATACTTATGGAAAAAGTAACCTTCCTTCTCGATAATCTTCGCACAAAGATTGAAGAAGCGGCAGGTAATTTCCGGATAACCAGCCAGATCAAGCGCATAAGCAATTAATGCCCCATCACGCGGCCACATATAGCTGTAAGTATCCCGGTTAAAATAAACTACATCCGAATCATTTGCCGCCATAATACTTCCGCAATTATCGATCTGGGTGCGCAAAATAATGAGGCTTCTTTTGTAGAGCCAGGCTACGTTCGGAGGCAGCAGATCGAAATTCAACTCTTCCTTATTCAGCCATAATGTCCAGTAATCCAGGGTTCGCTTGAGGATGGTCTCAGGTTTTTTCTTCATGATAACCGTATTGAGCTCATTTACCTCCGACCAGCTCTTGCCAGCACAAATCCAATAGTAACAATCCTCCTTTTGGTATCCTTTTAAGGTAAGATGAATGGCAATCACCGAGTCGACTGAGCCCTGGGATATAGGATTCCCGCTGAGGATTCCATCTTCGGCATCCTTCCAGGTACCGATAAAATCGCCGTACTCTTTATTTCCCGTTGCAAACTGGTCGATACCATACTTTGTATTTGCATAGACATTGACGAGAAAATATCGTTCATTTTTATAGTGTACAATGCCACGAACTTCCGGACGAAATGCTGCGGTATCTCCGATATTATTTCCATAGATGTGAAAATCATGGCAGAAGAAGATCCGGATATCCCTGTCAGTGCCCGACATGTTTTCAATGGTTATCTTTCTTAAGTATATATTCTCATGAAAATCTACCAGATCATGCGTGATAAATTGAATGTCAAGATCTTCATGGATAAGATGCACCTCGGTAACCAGGGAATCTTCAAGATAACCCTTGCGTATTTTCCATCCTTCAGGAATCCAGCTAAAGATCCCATCTATCCAGACACCAAAGCGGAAGGGTTCCGGCCCGACGTGACTCTCCTGCCCGACATGGGGAAAGGAAAACTCCCGCAGGCGATAATCCCTGTCAAAGGCAATCAATATATTTCCATTCCCTATGGGAATATCGCGGGGCACGCTTTTTCTCCCGGCAAAATGGCTTCTTTCTTAAACATGAGTGGCTATCTTCCTGGCTAAGGCCTGGGCTTCGAATATCTTTTGGTCTCGTATCCTGGATTCCACACCATCCATCGGCTGGGCGATGATAAAGCTGATGTCGGTTATCCCGACAAATTGAAAAATAGCACGCAAATATGGCTCCTGAAAGTCAAAGGGCTGCATCTGGTCTGAACTGTAATCTCCGCCCCTGCTGGTGATGATGACCATCTTTTTCCCTTTGGCCATTCCTACGACACCCTCTGGTGTGTATTTAAAAAGAAATCGCGGCTGCACAATAATATCAATGTACTGCTTGAGCACGTAAGGGATATGAAAATTCCACATCGGAGTGCTTATGAGGGAGGCATCGGCTGACAAAAACCTCTCTATGTGGGCAACGATCTCTTCCCATGCCTCTTTCAACTCCCCAAATAAGCCTTTGCCATCAAGGAGAAGATATTTACCGTCGACTCTCCTGACGGTAAGTTTGGGGAGATCCTCTTTGAATAAATCCAACTCGTCGATAATCCAATCCGGGTGGGTTTTCATAAATTCTTCCAGAAATATCCCGCTCACTCTCAGTGTTCGTGAATTCTCTCCGCGCGGTGTGGCTATAATATGTAATAACTTTTTCACGTCATCTCCTCTTCGCGTCATCTCCCCGCCTTTTCTAGCTTGCCTTCTCCTGTTCGGAATTTCTTTCGAATAGATATGCTTCTCTCCCTTTTCCTCCTGAGGAAATATTGAAATACCAGGCTGTGTATGCAAATCCCTTTGATGGGGATTCTTACAAAGTTCAAATTGATGGGGGTTCTTACAAAGTTTAAAATCGCTTCCTGATGCGGGGAACCATGAGCTTGCACACTGGCCCTCGTTAAGGTGCAAAATCCATCTCCATGAGGGTATCTTTTTCTAATGGGCCTCTTCCTGTCTCAATCATCACGTATCTACCCTGTTTTGGATCAAAAGACGTGGTTGCCCAGGCTGGCAGATAGGTATCAGGAGCCAGACCAGGATCCGGTTCAGCCAGCCATTTCATTTTTACCGCAGGACCCAGATCATTTGGATCATCACTCACATAGATGTTCCATAACCGACTATCGAGAAAGGAAAGGAGAAAGCGAACCTGACCAACCTGATAGCTTTGGCCTAAATCGAAGATGAGCCAGTGAGAAGAAAAAGGGGAATACGCGTTGCCTGTCTCTGGATGATCGTCAATCAAAAGCTCTGGTGACCAAAAAATATTTTCAGAGTGAACCCTCGCAGGAGTTCTCCAAATTACCGGAGAAGAGACACCTGTATCGAAATACCACTCAGGAGAGGTTAGCCTGTGGCCAGCCGTATCTTGAAGAGAGATATCCACCCTGATTTTTTGCTGGTCGCCAAAATCGACCGAGGGATTTACCGTCACCTCATAACAGTGGGGTCTTCCCTGAACGGGTATCACCATAACCTCGCTGTCATCATAGGTATAGGTTTGGGAGTAAAGCAAAGAGTCCTTGAGAGAAATCGAAAAGGTGCTCCAATCAGGATCATCCTCTTGATTGGAAAGAAGCAAAAAGCTCAAAGACGTATCAACAGCGATATCCTTACTGCCCGGCGCCGGCTTCAAAAATCGCAGTGAAGGCGGAAGAGCCGGTCTGTCCCAGGAGCCTTTAGGCTTATCCACACTCTGCCAGGTTCGATTATACTTGACAGGCATGGGGCCGCCATGACAGCCATTACATACCCGGCTGTTTTCCAAATCGCCACCTCCCGGCCCTCCCATGACTGGAACATCGGCAAACAGGCTTTCATCGCCAAAGATGGTCGGTGTATATCCATCCTCTTTATACCATCGGAAATTCAGGGCCGCTACCTTATCCTGAGTCCCTGGGCTGCTGATCAATTCCCCATGTCGAATCATGACCGGATTTGGGGATCCGTGTACATTATGACAGGCAGGACAACTGAGGCGTGAATCAATTATTGGATCTTCACCTGGCAGATGTCCCCCTATGATGGAACCTTCATCTTTTGGCTGTAAATAATTCCAGTCAGAATCCCATGCCTTGAGACCGGAGCTTACATGCGATGAGTGCCGGTTAATTCCATTATCCTGGAAATTGGTTAGATACGGAGGGACCTTGTTCAGGCGGGTGTTTTCGTCATGGCACTCAAAACAAAGAGCAAATTGATCTTTGGCCTCTCCCCCTTGAGGCCCGACATCCAGAGGGATAATCATCCGGTACTTTAATCTGTATCCATTTTGATAATTATGGATATCCCATGACTTCCAGGGATCGGAATAAGACGAATAGGTTCTGGCCTGGCCATCGATGTGCCTCGTGGTTACATCATGACAGGCAGAGCAGGCTATCTTATGGCCGGTAATATTGTAGCCGTAGGTAGAGTTATCTCCCATCACGGCAGGGGCAGATACTCCGCTATAGACCGATGTGCCATTGTCGTGACAGCCTGCGCACCAGTTTTCCAGGCCAGGGGTTAACTGCTGACGGGAGGGCTTTTGGTATACTCCGTTTTCCCAATTGGCCTTGGCTCCAATAACTGGATCATTCACGCCATCAAAGGCGCCGTCAGGGCTGTGGCAACTATCACAAATGGCAGTTTCATCAAAAGTTTTGCCGTCAGCGAATAATACGAGCTCTTGACGGTAATGCTCAGAAGACCCCGGATCATCAGCATGACAGGCAGTACAGTCTATGGCTGCCCCTCCGGGATTGGTCCCGATATGGGCAGCATGACCCGGCTGATCATTTTCAATGATATCGATATGGCATTCTTGACAACGATGTCTTTGATAAGAATAATAAACATACCGATCCTTGACACTTAACTCATAGGACCCTATATCGTATCCGTGTCCCGATGGTCTGATCTGCCCGTCTTTATCCGAAAAGGGTGCTGTATCATTTGTTCCCTTATCGATACAGGGTGAAAAGGGCGGAAGGAAACTAAGGTGGTAGTCTCCGGCACCTGGATCGATAAACCCGGGATCAACAGACATATTACCCTCTCCCCTCAGGGTGAGGAAAAGAAGGTTTTGAACATCGGAATAGGAGATGATCACAGGCGCCCAACTGGATATTTCATCCGGTATGTCGTTCCAGAGAATACAGTTTATGATTCGCGGAGAATAGAGTAAATCCTCGATATAAATCCCTCCCCCTTTACCGGAAGCTGAATTTTGGGTAATGGTGCAGTTAATGATAGACGGAGAACAATGATCGCTACAGGCTATACCGCCGCCGGATAAGGCAGACGAATTTCCCGTAATGATGCAGTTCGTAATGCCTGGTGAAGAAAAATTTTGACAGGCGATCCCTCCCCCGGCTTGAGACGCTGAGTTTCCGGTAAGAGTACAATTATGAATGCCTGGGGAGGAAGAGTCGGAACAATAAATCGCGCCTCCATAAAGAGAGTGGCCATTTTGTAAAGTAAATCCACTCAGCACAGAGTTGCTGCCGGAAAAAGTAACGACGCTGCCTGTCTGGTTTCCATCAATAATGGTTTGAGCCACTCTCTTCGGATCTTCAGGGTCGGTACTCCTCAGCGTAATATTTTTATTTACAATACGGATATTCTCACGATAGATTCCCTCTCCTACGATAATCACTTCCCCGTTATTGGCCACGTCAATAGCCTCCTGAATACTGTCTCCTGAAAAAACAGAGTGAATAACGGCTGCTTGAGATTCATAGGCTCCCAGATCATATCCTGCGCCTCCGGGTCTTGGAAGATCATCTGTGTCGATAAAAGGGGCACCATCGCCGGTACCTTTATCAATACAAGGCGAGCGAGACCCAAGATGGTAATCTCCTCCGTCAGGGTCGATAAATTCAGGATCAAGACAGATATTACCTTCTCCGCCATAGCCGTTTTGAATATCAGAGTAAGTTACGCTGGCTGTACTGGCATATATTTCATCCGGCGTATCCTGCCAGAGAATGCTGTTTATAATTCTTGGAGAAGATGAATCACTGCCATAAATTCCGCCTCCGTGGCTGGAAGCTGAATTTTTTGTCACCGTACAATTCCTCACAGCCGGCGAGGAATTATCGAAACAAGCCATAGCGCCGCCGAAATGAGAAGCTGAATTCAGAGTAAAAATAGAATTGACGATGTGCGGAGGGGAAAAATATTTGCAGTCAATTCCACCGCCGGAAAGGGATGCTGAATTCCCGGAAATGATACTTTTGGTTATTTTGGACGAGGAGAAGTAAAAACAACGAATGCCACCGCCATGGCGGCTGGCGGAGTTTCCGGAAATGGAAGAATCAGTGATAGTCGGCGATGAAAAGTGGTAACAATGAATACCGCCACCATCACCAGAGGCTAAATTTTCGGTAATAGTACAGTCAGTGATGGCTGGTGAAGAACCAATACAACTGATGCCACCTCCATGGAGGGCAGCCCCGGTAGATCCTGAAGCTGAATTTTGGCTGATGATACAATTGCTGATAGCTGGAGAGGAGTCGGAACAGGCTATCCCGCCGCCGCTGCCATAGTCACCATTAACCGAATTTTGGCTGATGGAGCAATTGCTGATAGCTGGAGAGGAGGATGAGCAAAAAATCCCGCCGCCATAGCCGTCGAGAGCCGAGTTACTGCTGATGGTGCAATCTTTGATAGTAACTGAAGAGGAGGATAAGCAAAAAATCCCGCCGCCGCTGCCGCTGTTCGTTGAATTCCCGATGATGGTACAATGAGAGATATCAGGCGAGGATGAAAGTGAGCAATAGATCCCGCCGCCGAAGGCGGAGTAGGTACTGGCAGTGGCAACCAGGTTCTCTTTGATGAAACAGTTTTCAATAGTTGGGGAGGAATCCTCATCACAGGCTATCCCGCCGCCGTAGCACTGGCTGCCGTTAGCCGAATTCTGACTGATGGTAGAGCCGATGATACGTGGGCATGAATCTCCCATGCAATAAATCCCGCCGCCGCCGCTGCTGCGTAAAGCTGAATTGACGCTGGCCGCATTTTCGCTGATGGTGCAATCGGTAATAGACGGTGATGAGTCCTTGCAAAATATCCCGCCGCCATTACCGCTGAGAGCCGAATTTTTGCTGATGATACAATTGGTGATAGTCGGCGAAGAGGATTCACCATATATTCCACCACCACCATAACCGGTCGCTGAATTTTCGCTTATGGTACAGTGTTCAATAGTTGGCAACGATCCTCCGAGGCAATAAATCCCGCCACCAACGTCCGCCGAATTACTATTGATGGTACAGTCTTTGATATTTGGTGAGGAGTCCTCCGTACAAAAAATACCGCCCCCTCTGGCAGATGCCGAATTTTCGTTGATAGTACAGTTTGTGATGCGTGGCGAGGAATCCCCCGTACAGAAAATGCCACCACCGCCGTCGGAGCTGAAAAAGTCGACGCCAGTATCCAAATTCTTGCTGATAATGGAGTTTTCAATAACCGGTGAAGAATTCCCTTCGCAAAAAATCCCTGCTCCTCCATCGTTCGTTACATTTTCACTGATAGTACAATTAGCAATAGTCGGCGAGGATGATCGGCAAAATATCCCGCCGCCGTGGCAGTCCTCGTAAGTGTCAATACCCGAATTCTTGCTGATGATAGAGTTTTCAATAGCCGGTGAAGAATTCCCCTCGCAAAAAATCCCTGCTCCGCTCAAGGCCGAATTTCCGCTGATAGTACAGTTGGCAATAGTCGGCGAGGATGTTTGGCAAAATATCCCGCCGCCACCGCCGCCCTTGGTATCCGAATTCCCGGTGATTGTACAGTTGGCAATAGTCGGCGAGGATGATCGGCAAAATATCCCGCCGCCGCCGGAGCCATTGATGCCATTAGCCGAATTCCCGGTAATGATACAGTTGGTTATGCTGAGAGAGGAAGAGGAACAAAAAATTCCACCACCGTAGTCAGCCGATCCATTCCGGATAGTAAACCCATCTAATATGCATCCTGATCCTGGATTGGTCAGGACGATAACCGATCCTGATCCGGAGCCATCAATAATCGTTGACTCAGCACCGTTAGCGCTGATAATAGAGACCTCTTTATTACCAATAACCAGATTTTCGCTGTATATTCCTGGTAAAACAGTAAGCGTATCTCCCGTAACCGTGTTATCAAAAGCCTCTTGAAGAGAGTTAAAATCTCCACTACCATCAGTTGCAACAGTGATAGTGATCGGACTATCCGATCCTCCACCTCCTCCATGGGCTCCTATATCCGAGCGGGAATGATCTGTGTCATACATTCGCGGATGACCAGCATCTATACACAAAGAACCAATTTTAAGGCGGTAATCACCATCCGCAGGATTAACAAAGAGCGGGTCAGCATTGATATTGCCCGTCCCCGGATAACCACCTTCAATATCACAATAGCTCAATCTCGGGTTGGATAATGAGGTGGCCTCTATCGGTGAGGTATGGTAGTAGGGTGGTGATACATTACCCCAAAAAATTGAATTCAGGATATATGGAGAAGATGATCTGCAGCAGCTAATTCCTCCGTCATTGCCGCTTATGGTACAGTTGGTGATAGTCGGCGAGGAGGAATCACTGCAAAAAATCCCGGAGCCGCCCCAGCCACCAGAGTTTCCATATACGACACAGTTTTCGATGCTTGGTGAGGATTTTTCACAAAAAATCCCGGCCCCGCCGTAGCTGGTGGAATTTCCGCTTATGGTGCAGTTGGTGATACGAGGCGAAGAGTTTTCGCAATAAATCCCGCCGCCAGCGACAGCCGCGCCATTACGCACGGTAAATCCGCTCAACACAGAGCTGGCTTCCTCTTCACTGCTGAAGGTAACTACACTCCCTGCCTGATGCCCGTCAATAACAGTAGCAGACACGATATCCCGGTCATTCGGGTCTCTACTCTTTACGGTAATGCTAATGCCTGAAAAATGAATATTTTCATAATAGGTCCCCATCTCTACCATAATTACATCACCCTCACCGGCAGCATCAATCGCTGCCTGAATGGTTATGTAGTCATCGGGTACACGGATCGTCTCTGCTTTTGCAACATGAGCTGTTAATACTACCAGCATGACCACAAGCACAAGACCCAAAACTACGCTTAAACCTACTGCCTTTCTCATAGTTCTCTCCCTTTATGATAATCGCTGGTACAATTGATAAAGCGTTAAGAAGTGCAAGATAAAGCCTCCTGTCCCTCCTCCTTTCTATTGATTTGAGACTGGTAAAATCTGAATATATTATTATTAATCATTTTATATGAATAATTTTGTTAGATATTAAATTTAATGTCTATTCTATTTAAATTTAGTATTATATAATAAATTTGTCAAGTTAATATTTTAATTTAACAAGAAATAAAAATTTTCCTCTCCCTGATCCATTTTTAAGACCTTTCCTCTCCACTTTTTGGTTTCTCAATTTTTCGCTGGCTAAGAAAAAGACTTACGCTGGACGTATGCCGGCCCAAAATAATCAATTGTAACCAATTGAAAATAGCGGATATATTTACAATGAAAAATAAAAGGTGCCCGGTGGGTAACCCACCTTGTGAGGTTGTGATAAGCTGAATTATGGCAATAACTGAAAAAAATAAAATATAATCCTTGACAATTTGTCCCAAATAGTGTATTCTCCCCCTCACATTCTCAATGAGGGACTTATCCTGAGATTGAGAGGATTGCCCATGGGGAAATTTTTTCTCATTGGGGAAAATAATTAAGTTGTGGATAGGTTTTCTGAGACTTTGGAAGCCTGTAGTTTTTCCTGAGCTTTACAGAAATATCCCGGCTTAAGAAACACAAATTTCAGAAAGGAGGGATATAGGTATGGCTCAGGGAAGAGTGAAATGGTTTAACGACCAGAAAGGCTTTGGCTTCATCACAGTTGCAGGTGAAGAAAGAGATGTTTTCGTACATTATACAGCAATTATGGGGTCTGGATTCCGAAGTATCCAGGAAAATCAACTGGTAGAATTCGATATTCAGAAAGGTCCCAAAGGACCACAGGCCGTGAATGTACGGGTACAGTAAGTGCTTTTGACTGTTCTTGACGTACTATTGATATCGAGCTCCACAAAGCGGCAGATTCACTTCTGCCGCTTTTTTTATGCAAAAGGAGCTCTAATAATTACCGCGAAAGCAGGCATCTTGGCCCCGGCCCGGCCCCTGTCATTCATTCGCCTGCCTGAGTTGAATCCACCTGCCAGCATCAGCCGCAAGCATCAACTGCATCCATCCGCCAGCATCAGTTGCATTCATCCGCAAGCCTAAAGCTGCATCCATCCGCCAGCATCAGCTTATGGTTCCTTTGATGTACTCTCTGGTCATCTCCTCCTTTGGATTCTCGAAGATATCCCTGGCCGGTCCATGCTCTATGAGCTCGCCGAAGTAGAGAAAAAGCACATAATCGGCCAGTCTTCTGGCCTGGCGCAGGATGTGGGTGACAATGACGATGGTATATTTTTTCTTGAGTTCGAGGAATCTTTGCTCAATGTGCTGGCTCGATTTCGGATCAAGTGCCGAGGTCGGTTCATCGCCGAGGATGATTTCGGGTTCGACAGCCAGTCCTCTGGCCAGGCAAAGCCTTTGCTGCTGGCCTACGGACAGTCTTGATGCCGGTGAATGCAGTCTGTCCTTTACCTCATCCCAGAGACTCAACTCTCTGAGGTAGTGTTCTACAATTCCGTCCAGTTTTTCTTTCTTTTTAATGCCATGTATTCTCGGACCGAAGGCGACATTGTCATAGATCGACATTGGCAGGGGAAAAGGTTTCTGGGAGAGAAGCCCCATCTTTTTCCTGACCTCGGTAACCTCTACTTTAGGATCAAGGATATCTTCTCCATGAACCAGAATCCGGCCGAAAACTTTGACCCCATCCACCGAATCAACCAAACGGTTAAATGAACGCAGGAGCGTTGTCTTGCCGCAGCCTGAGGGTCCGATAATAGCGGTTATCTTCTTTTCCGGTATATCAACAGTCACATCCTTCAGTGCCTGCTCGTTTCCATAGAACACATTGAGATTTTTAACACTTACGTGGGATCTGAACTCCATGGTCATAACTCTCCTTACAATAGTCTCCTTACGTTTTACGATAGTCTCCTTAGGTTTTACGATAGTCTCCTTAGGTTACGTTTTCTCGTTCGCACCATGCTTTGTTCACATTATGTTCAATTTATGTTCAATTCACATTATGTTTCGTAAATCTCCTGGTCAGCATTCTGGTCGCAATGCTGATGATCAAAATAAGTACGGTCAGGATAAAGGCGGAAGCATAAGCCCTGCCTTGAACTTCAGGGATAGGTGTCCCCAACTGAAAGAAAATGGCCAGAGGGAGGGTGGCTGCCGGTCTGAGCAGGGAGTTCGGGATATAATCGGTGAACCCCGCCGTAAACATGACCGAGGCAGCATCTCCGATGCCCCTCCCGAAAGCGATCAGAACAGCGGTCAAAAGGCCCGGCAGTGTCTGCCTGACCACCACCTTCAGAGCGGCCTCCAGTCTGGTCGCTCCCAGGGAGTAGGACACTTCCAGAAGTTCTGCCGGCACCATTTTAACCACTTCATCCATGGTTCTGCTCATAATCGGAAGAATAAGGAGGGACACGGCCAGTATGCCCCCAAGCAGCGAGGCCCTGAGTCCGAGAAAGAGCATGATGGAAAAACCGAAGGCTCCATAGACAATAGATGGCACACCCCAGAGGACATCGAAGGAAAAGCGGGTGAAAGCTGCCAGGTGAGAGTTTTTTTTCGCATAGATGTTGAGATACAAGACCACCGGCAGGCTGATCGAAATAGCCAAAAGGACCGACCCCACGCCTATGTAAAGGGAGCCGACAATGGCATTCAATATCCCGCCGCCCTCACCGAGGTAATATCCGCCTTTTGGAATTTGGGTCAGCATGGCCAGATTCATGGTCGGCAGCCCCTTGATGATTACGGTAGCCAGGATAAGCACGAGAGACAGGAGGATGATCAGTGTGGAGGCGATCATCAGACTTTTAACGATTTTTTCTTCCAGATTTCTTCTGTTCATGATTACTGAATGCTCCTTTCGATCCTCATCAGAATGATACGAGACAGGATATTGAAAAATAAAACGATTAGCAGCAAAATGAGGGATGCCAGAAGGAGCGCCGAGTCGTAGAGGGGCACGGACATCATCTCCCCGTAGCTGTTGGCGATCAGGGCGGGCAGGGGATAGGCAGGGCCGAGGATCGACGATGGCACGCTGGCTACATTGCCGGCTACCATCAGCACGGCCATGGTTTCCCCAAGAGCGCGCGAAAGCCCCAGGACAATGGCAGCGATTACCCCCGGCAGAGCCTTGCGCAGGACGACATGCTTTATGGTCTGCCATCTGGTCGCTCCCAGCGTCAGGGATGCCTCCCTCATTTCCCGTGGTATGGTCCTTAACACCTCAACCGAAACATGGATGATTACCGGGAAAATCATGATGGCCAGAACGACCCCGGCAGTCAGTACGCTGTATCCGGTCGAGAAGGTATCAAAGCCGGGAGCGATATAATTTTTGACCAGCGGCACAATCACCAGTATACCCCACAGACCGAAGACTACCGATGGGATCCCGGCCAGTAAGTCGATGAGGGGTTTGGTCCACTCCCGCACCGCCTTCGGTGCATATTCGGAAAGGTAAATTGAACTCAGGATGCAAAGGGGCACAGCTATGGCCACTGCCACTCCGGTCACCCAGAAGGTGCCCATGATGAAAGGGAAAAAGCCGAACTCTCCCCGCAAAGGGTGCCAGGAGGTTGAAAAGAGCACGTCAAAAAGCCCATTCATGGCCAGGATTGGCCTCGACCTTTGATAGAGCAAAATGGCAATGGAAAAAACCACAAGACCGGAGCAAATGGTCAGGAGCAGCATCGAGGCGTTGGCCAGCTTATCCTTGATCAGCCTGCTCCCATTTTCACCTGCTGCTTCTCCCCGGTCAGACATTGGCTGGGAAATGGTATAGGGGGTATCCATAATTATTCACCTCCCAGATTCTTCAGCTCTTCCTGGAGCTTTTTCGCAGTCAGATTAATGTAACCCGCTTCCGGAACATATTTTTGACCATCAGTCAGGACCCAGGCCATAAAGGCGGAGACTACTTTTTGCCGGGGCCGCCCCTGTGAAACGAAATGCAATGCCCTGGCAGGAGGCGAAGGATATTTCCCCTCGGCTATATTTTTGGATATTGCGTCCCGGTCACGGTAGAAATTTTCATCTTCATCCAAGAGGCCGTTACCGTTGAGATCAATCGGCAGGACGAGTATCCCTTTGGCCTGCGCTTTGGTCTTGGCGTTATAGGCGTAATTTATGTTGTTGAAACCAATACCCAGAGAATCGGTACCGACCGCCTCGACCAAACCCGGATCTCCATAAACGCCAATGCCCAGCAGGTCTTCCTGGTTTTTTCCCAGATACTTGGCCCAGGTCTCAGCAGCGCCGCAGGCATCGGACCTCGTATAGACATGAATAATGTCATTTTTCCCGTAGACGTTCCTCACCTTGCTCCCCAAAACGTTACCACCGATAACCTCGCTCCAGCTTTTGACCGTTCCGCTGATCCAGATGCCTGCCAGAATTTCTTTTTTGACTCCCTTCTTCAGGATCTCTTTTAAAGCCGGATTATGGTCATTGATGGTGGGTACTACCGCATCCTTGACCACCGAAATCCACCATGCCCCTTTCTCGATCTCGGCTGGATGAATATCCCGTGAAACCATGCCGATATCCACTACTCCGGCCAACGCATCGGCCATACCTTTTCCTGCACCTCCGGCAGCGATATCAATCCTCACCTTCGGGTGGATCTTCTGGAACTCCTCGGCCCATTTAACCGCCATGGGGTAGAGCGCCCAGGCTCCCGATATGGCGATGGTGCCTGCCAACTCCTCCCCTTCTCCCATAGCTGCCGACTCTTTGGCCCTTGCCCGGCCCGCCTGAACAGCCGAACCAATAAGCAGGCACACTACAATGCAACTCACAGCCAGCAAACCGCCCGATACTTTCCTTCCTCTCTTGTTCATGGGAATCCTCCTTGTTTTTGAATATTTTCCTTACATGAAATGTCCAACCCTTAACACTCTAATAACACTCTAATCGGAGTGTCTAAAATAATATTACTATCCTCACAGTTCATTTGTCAAATCGAAAAAGGAAGAAAAATAATTTTTATAGTAAAATCAGATTCCCTCACCTACACTCCATGGGAGAGTGGCAAATCCTTCGAACCGGCAGGCATAGGAGGAACGGCGGCCCTGTCCATCGGGGGACAGCCATATGCTTCCTATGAGCCTCTATCAACCACGTTTTACTTCCTCTCTCCATACCATATATCGCCTTTTGTCTTGGATTGCATACCATCGCAACTCTGGCTGGAAGAACAAAAGAGAGTGCAGGAAGAATCATGTTGAAAGCGACTTTAGTTCTTACAATTCAGGCTGGCGCTCTTGAAAGTCCATG
The DNA here is from genome assembly GCA_040752695.1 of bacterium. Classification (GTDB taxonomy): domain Bacteria; phylum SZUA-182; class SZUA-182; order DTGQ01; family DTGQ01; genus DTGQ01. The sequence goes on along the minus strand of JBFMGO010000002.1, from coordinate 12,391 downwards.
TTTTTCCCGGAGAGAGTATTCAGACCGGCAGGAGCATTATCCAGTCGGAATTTATTGTGGCATTCATCACCGGGCATTGATTATTGCCCCCGAGCATAAGTTCAGCCCTTTATTGGGGAAAATGATTGCGCCTTGTCCAGGACTTGCGTCTGGACAAGGCGGCCATTGGCGGGTAGTTTATTTTGTGCAGTCAACTCACAGTGATCGACCGGTCTTGATGCTGTAGGACTGAGAGGGGCAGACGATAAGATGGTCGTGCAGGACAATGTTAAATTCTGAAGCCAGAGCGGTAACTCTATCGGTCATGTGATGATCCTGCTCGGAGGGGATAGCCCGTCCGCTGGGATGGTTGTGGACGAGAATCAGGGCTGTGGCGTTATGAATCAAGGCTGGTTTCAAAATTTCCCTGGGGTAAACCGGGGCCTGATCTACGGTCCCTTCCACCAGGATTTCGTGATGAACCAGGCGGTTGGCCGCATTCATGCACAGAAGCATCAGGCATTCCCGCTGATTGGCTCCAATGGCCAGGCGCACGAAATCCGCTACATCTTCGGGTGAAGAAATGGTTTTTGCCTTTACCGTCTTTTGTTCCAGGTAACGGGTCATAACAGCCCGGATGGAAAGCAAAAATGCGGCAACCGATGGCCCTATTCCGGATACGGCTTGCAGTTTTTCACAAGGCTGATCAAAAACGGCGGCAAAGGTGCCAAAAGTGGCAATCAGGTCTTTTGCCATGAGTTTAGTATCCTTCCTGGGGACAGCGTAGGCCAGAATCATTTCCAAAAGTTCGTAATCGGCAAAAGCGGATCGACCGCTTTTAAGGAATCTCTCACGTAATCTGAACCTATGCCCTGCCTGGGAATCCGATACCTTCATGATTTTCCTCCGCTCTGATCTTAATTAAATAACCATAATTAAGACTAATTAACTATATATACAAAAATTATAGACCAATTGTCAACTTTTACCTCATCCAAAGCATACAAGAATTGAAAAGCTATACTCACGCATCCCTTAAATTCGACAATTTTAATTCACTTTAGTATAATATTAATGGAGCTAAATCAGTAAGATACCAACGCGTAAGGTACTCATGCATAAAATATCCGCGTATAAGATACCCATTGGTACGTCCATTCAATCAAAAGGAAAAAGAAAAGGAAAAAGAAAAGGAGAAAAAATGCAGAAAAAAACCTTGTTCCTGATAGTGTATTTCTTTTGTTTTACCTTTCTTTCGGTTGGCTACACTGCCACCCGCACTTACTATGTTGCACCGGATGGGCTGGACAGTAATCCGGGTACGCAATCCCAACCCTGGAGAACTCCCGGTTTTGGCTCAAAACAGCTTCAGCCAGGAGATACCCTGATCATCAAAGATGGCCAATATGCGATGAGCGTCTATTGGGATGATATGATCACTCCCCTGGTATCCGGCTCCCAAGACGCCTGGATCACGATCAAAGGGGAAGATGGCCATAAGCCAAGATTGATGGGATTTAAGGACCTTTCAGCAGCCGTAGCCATCCATGGTCATAGTTATATCCGGGTGGAAAACCTTGAAATAACCAGTGGGGTTCGCGTTCCGTGCTCCGGGTCCGATTGCGGATTAAGAAACGGCATAGATATCTGCGGAGGGGATGGAAGCGCAGAGAATGGGGAGGCGGAAGCAGTCTCTCATCTTGTCATCAGGAACATGGATATTCATCACCTCGAAGAGTGCGGCCTGGGACTGAATGGGAATGTCAAACAGGTCACGATCGAGAATCTTAACCTTCACCATACGCAAGGAGCGGTAATCAGCGGCTATACGGGGGGTGAAGGCAGGGGATGGGAAGAGGTGGTGATTCGCAACTGCCAGATCGGATACGCCGGTCATTTCTTTCACGGGCAGGAACGAATACCGCAGGAGAGCTGGCCAAGCGGCCTGTGGATAGACAGATCCGAAGGGCCGGTGGAACTCGATTCCTGTACTATCGAGCATAATCTTGGGTATGGAATGAGGAGCGAGGCCAAAAATACCTTTGTCCATGAGACGATCCTGGCCAACAACCAGGGCAGCAGTCTTGCATTTACGCAAGACGGAAGCAGAGCGGAAAATGTGCTCATCTATGGAGACGGAGATGGAGATCCCGACAATGGCTGGGCCTGCAGCCTTGAGGTCGATACCGACCGGGCTGCTCATTTTGAGTTTATCAATGTGACTATCGATGAAAACGAAGAACGAAGAGAAGGTCACCCCGTTTACCTGGGCAGCTATACGGGAGAGCCGATTACGGTACTGATAAGAAACTGTATCATCGCCCACGGCTCCGGGATAATCTATCTGGGAGATTCGGTCACCCTTCAGGCTGATCACAATCTCTGGTATCGTGCAGGAAACTCTCCTGAAAGACCCTCTGAATCTGATGCACCGATAATCTTCGCCAATGGAAGAGAGTATCTCCCCACCCAGCTTGGAGAGCTTGGGCCGGGGAACATTTCTGCGGAGCCCCTCTTTGTCAAGAGAGCCTGGGGGACCGAAGGGGATTACCACCTTCAGCCCCAAAGCCCGGCTCTGAATGCCGGTATCGCCCAGGGGGCACCGGCTCTTGACCTGGAAGGCAAACCGCGTCCCCAGACCGGCTGGTGTGATCTCGGCGTCTATGAGTCGGAACCGGCAACAGGGACCTGCACCAGAAACGATCAATGCCCGTCCGGCGATTATTGCCAGAAGAACTCTGGTGATTGCACAGCACAGGGAGTATGTAAGGACCTCCCGACGAGGTGTTCACATGATTATACTCCGGTCTGCGGATGCGATGGGAAAACCTACTCCAACGCCTGTATTGCAGCGTCGAGCGGTATCAACGTTGCCTATTCGGGAGAGTGCAGCACCACCCCGAATCACTGTCAAGGCGACCTGAATAACGATGGGAGGATTACCCCTGCCGATGCCCTCATCGCCTTTTTGTGCTATCTGAACGCCGGGTCCTGTCCAGACTGCACCGATGTAAATCAGGATGGCAAGGTTACTCCGGCAGATGCTCTTTGCCTGTTTCAAAAGTTCATGGGAAATCCTTCATGCCTGGACGAGGTACCGGTTGAAGATACGGGCACCGTCCGGGGCATGGTCATGGATGCCATAACACACAATCCCATCGAAGGTGCTTCGGTTACCGTACAGGACAAGGGGCTGCAAGCTGTTACCAACAGCAGGGGAGAATACCTGATCCAGAGTGTGCCGCAGGGTGCACAGGTCATTACAGCCACAGCCACCGGCTACACCTCCCAGAGCCAGCCGATTACCATTAAGGCCAAAACTACCATCCTGTTTGATTTTTCCCTGAGCAGTACCACACCGCCACAGCCGCCGGGTACAGGCACCGGGACAGGCACGGGCACAGGTACGACGCCGGGCAGCACGGGAACGGGAACGACCACGATACCGGGCATGATTATTGGTCATACCTGTACCAATCTTTCCGTGGTACCTGCCGACTGGATTAACGCCGCTAAAAACAAGCTAAAGGTCTGGTACGGCCATACCTCGCATGGCAGCCAGATCACCAGCGGAATGTACGCTCTTGCCAACAGCCTTTTCCGGTTCCATACAGACGAGAGCTCAGTTCCCGGCTCCCTCTCCTACCAGGAGGTCGATTGGACCGATCTTGGTCATGAAGGCGACCTTGGCTGGCGGGACCTGACCATCGATCAGTTAACCCGGCCAGGCAATGACCGGAATGTGATCATGTGGTCATGGTGTGGCGGGGTTTCGGATAACACGCTCCAGGGGATTAATATCTATCTCAATGCCATGAATGCACTGGAGAAAGCCTATCCGCAGGTCACCTTCATCTATATGACCGGTCATCTCGATGGAACGGGTGAGAGCGGAAATCTGGCCATCCGGAATAACCAGATCAGGGAGTATTGCCGCGCCAACGGGAAAATCCTCTTCGATTTCGCCGATATCGAAAGCTACGATCCTGACGGCCGCTATTTCCTCAACCGGGGTGCCGACGACGGGTGCTTCTATGACGGAGGAAGCAGAAACTGGGCTACGGAGTGGTGCACTGCCCATCCCGGCCAATGCTCATCGTGTGAATGCGCTCATTCCCGGTCTCTCAACTGTGACCTCAAGGCCCGCGCTTTCTGGTGGATGATGGCCAGAATCGCCGGATGGAACCCCTAATCCCCAGACAGGACGCCAGGAGTTACAGGGCCAGTCAACCCCTGAAAGGCTCTCATCTTATCCCTCGACTCCTTCTCGGAGTGAGGGATAAGATGAGCCGCGGTTTTATTATCGTAATTGCATATTGACAAGGCGCAATGGAATTGACTATATTTAATATATAGGTTAATTTTTATCATAATTTATCGCTATCCCCCCACGAAGTCACCCTCCTGCACGATTACCTGCACAGGTAAAGTGCCAAATGTAACAGGATAAAAAGTAAACAGGAAGAAAGGAGACAAATAATGAAAAAGGTCTTCGTTTTCGGTATTCTTTTTTGTTTTATCGGTACACTCTTATCCATTTCCATCCCTCGTGAGGGAACAGCCCAGGCTCTTTCCGGTGATCTTAACGGAGATGGGAAGATTACTCCGAATGATGCCCTCATCGCTTTTGAATGTTATCTCGAAACAAACACCTGTTTGTCACAAGCCGATGTTAATACAGATGGAAAGGTTACTCCCGATGATGCCCTTTGCTTATTCCGAAAATACCTCGGCCAGATCTCCTGTCTGGATGGAGCAAGCACAAGCACAAGCGCAGGCTCAGGAGTTACCAAAATTGACGATTGGCAGACCACTCTTGTGCCCGAATATTATGGAGGTACATCCTATGCCACATCATTTGCCCCTGCCTCTGGAATACCCGGCATTGCCCCCATGATGTCACCTCTCTCTGGCTCCTATGGGGCTCTTTCTGCTGGTGTGTCTGCTCCGGCCACTATCGGATACTCAACGGGTGGAGCTAAGGATATCAACAACTTCCGCACCAACATAGAAAATGACTATTTACCCATTCCTGCCGATGTAACCTACGAGGGATTATTTTACGATTATTACTTTGATACCGGCAGGCAGGAGGAGTGCCAGCAGCTCTTCTGCCCTTCCTACAGTTTGGCTGTTTCACGGGATATCTTCTCTCAAGGAACGGAATACTATATGTCAGTGGGATTAAATTCGGGAATCAAGGAAAATGATTTTCAAAGAAAAAAGCTGAACCTGGTTGTTGTCCTGGATATTTCAGGCTCGATGGGATCGGCTTTTGACAAATACTATTACGATCAGTTCGGCGTCAGGCACGAACTGGAGAGAGGCGAAGACAGCGGTAAGACCAAAATCAAGGTAGCAGCAGAGTCCATCGTAGGCCTTATCGACCATCTTGAGGCTGATGACCGCTTCGGTATGGTTCTCTTTGACGATGTCGCCTATCTAGCCAAACCGTTGCGACTGGTGGGAGAAACGGATATGGAGGCCATTAAAAACCATGTCCTGGAGTTGAATGACCGCGGAGGGACAAATATGTCTGCCGGGATGAGAAAAGGTACTGAACTTTTCGATAATTACCGCAACATAGACTATACCCAATATGAGAATAGAATCATATTTCTGACCGATGCCATGCCCAACAGGGGTGAGACAAGTGAAACAGGGCTCTTGGGGATGATGGAGAAAAATGCCAATAACAAGATATACAGCACCTTCATCGGCATCGGGGTTGATTTTAATTCCGAGCTGGCCGAGGCCATAACCAAGGTACGGGGCGCCAATTACTATTCTGTACACTCATCAACTCAGTTCAAGGAACAAATGGACGAAAACTTCGAGTATATGGTTACTCCGCTGGTCTTCAACCTGGAACTGAAACTCGCTGCCTCTGGTTATGAGATTGAAAAGGTATATGGATCGCCTGAAGCGAGTGAAGCAACCGGTGAAATTATGAAAATCAATACCCTGTTCCCATCCCGTCAGAATGCGGACGGGACGCGAGGAGGCATCGTACTGCTTAAGCTCAAGAAATTATCGGACGATGCCAGCATGCACTTGACCGTATCCTACGAAGACAGACAGGGAGTGGCCAACAGCAGTACCAAAGAGATTGAATTTAGTCATCTTACACCGGAATACTTCGCCAACACCGGAATTCGAAAAGCCATTTTGCTCTCCCGTTATGCAGATCTGCTCAAAAACTGGATCATCGATGAGCGAAAAAGCCTGGCTAAAAAGGTTCCGGTAGAACCCTCCATTACCTATGAAACAGGCATCATCCTCCCTATTCCCTGTCCTTGTCCCGCAGTCTTGGGTGAATGGGAGCGGCAATCAGCCGGGCTTAGGGTATCTGAAGAATATCAGACGCTGTTTACTGAATTTAAAACTTACCTGAAGGATGAAATGGACGCTATGAGTGATACAACCCTGCAACAGGAAATGGATATACTCGATACTTTGAGTACCTATTAGCGGCAAACCCGTTCACGGTAAAACCGTATCATCAATCATCAAAGTGGCAATGCGGGCCATAATAATTCCCTTTAAGGCGGGGCAGCAATGCCCCGCCGCGATGCCTAACGCCTGATGGACACGGCTCATTAAATACACAGCCAAACAGGATCTTTTATAGCGCAGTTCATTAGCTAGCTGAAGTTCATTAGCTGGCAAGGAAAAGAAACCGGAAAGGCCGAAGGCAGAGAGCCGCATATCAACTTTGTGTAATATAATTAATGGACAGAGAAAGGTTGGCATTCACCCCTTTGATAGGCCCATGATTCACATTCACTCCCATCGTTGAAGACGCAGGCTCTATATTGGCTGCCGTCCTCGGCCGTTCTGATGGCAATGGTTCCGCCATTTTCTAAGCAGTAATAGGTATCCATTCCTATGACTCCCTCCTGGCTGCCGGAAGGTTGGCATTCACCCCTGAAGTAAGCCCATTCATCGCACTCACTTCCATCACCGAAGATGCAAACTCCGTATTGGCTGCCGTCCTCGGCTGTTCTGATCTCGTAATCTCCGCCATTTTCCGTGCAAAAAACCGCGGCTGGATTAGGCTGTCCTATAGGATCTCCCGGTTTCCCGCCATCGAGCGGAGGCATGTGAGTATGCCCGCCGGATGTATGGCTTACCATATCAGCTTTAAAAAAGGGATGGCCGATCCAGCCAATATTGCTGTAGTAACCAAAAGCATAGCCAGACAAATCAACCGGATCGCTGCTGGCAGAAGGATGGCTTGTCCAGCCAGATAAAAGACCGCTGCTGTAAGATTTGCTGGACCAATTATCAGAGTATCCATATCCATAGTATTCATTGGCCCTGCTGAGACTGAAGGCAACCGCCGGGTCATAATTGGTAGAGAACAGAGGATTCTGTGCTGCCGTTATAGATACCAAGCCCCATAGCGGTGTGCTCGCGAAAGATGCAGGCTCTATAGAATGAGATTGCCGGGCAAGAGCTGATATGATTAAAAGTTGTAAGGCAATCAAAGAAACCACGTAACGGGAAAGCTTGCTCCATCTGCATTTTGACTTCATGGCTCATACTCCTTTTCAGTTAAAAATTTATGTTCCAGTTAAAATTCATAAAACCTGTTAACATATTGTTTTTATTTTTATTTCTATTATTATTTTTATTTCTTTAACTAAATCACGGTGGCCTGCGGCGCTTATAGTAAAGTCGTGTGAGCCACTTAAATCTCATATATCTCATAAGCTGTATAATCCTTTGACATCAGTACGTATTTCACTATAACCAAAAGACTTAAGCGGATTCATTGTAAATACTAACAGAATATTCGAAAATTCGTCAAGGTTTTTATACTTTTAAGCGGCCAAGAACTTAACACTTTTAGAATTATGGAAATAATTATAGTTTTTTATTTTTCTTTCTCCATGTTTCGTGGGCAATTAGCCGATTATCAATGTTATTGATATCTCGGATTGGATAAAACTGTAGGGAAAAGCCGTTTTGGACAGGAGGCGGAACTGCTTTTTCGGCACTGATCTGTGCTTCAGTCATTTCGTCATTCTCGCGAAGCAGGCAGCCTGTCGGGAATCCTGGTTTTTCAAGAGCTTCTGGATTATAAGCCTCCACTGGCACGAAGTTGGTGTAATAACTGAATTTAAAGTCAGCCCCCGCATCCACTCTTTACAAACTTGATCGTGAAAAAGTACCGGGCTGTGTATGCAAGGCCCCTTTGATGAGGTTTCCGCTACACTCTAAACTGTTTCCTGATGAGGAAACCCATCAGTTTGCATACATGCCCCAGGTCTTCAGGGAAAGAGGTGAAAAACATGCATCCATTCTCTGTGTAGTAAACTCAATCCAGGGTGTGTTAAAGTACTTTCCTTACTGATAAACAGAACTGGTTTATGTGTATCCGCATTATACATATTCGAAAGAGGACGGTTATGCAACCCAGGCGCAAAAAATTAATAAGCATGATTTTCGCGATACTTATTACAGTAATCAGTATGTCACTATGCAAGTCGCATTGGAGTCATCAATTGACAGCAGAAGATAATAAGTCCCGTGCCATTGGCATTGGCGATGCCAAAAAGCTTTTGATCACCTACAGCCGCTGGAAGATGTTGTGGGAGCGGGCCGTGGGGAAGCAAAACCTGATTCTTCCGCTCGCTTATATCAAAGGTCCATCTGCCGCGTTTACCAGAGCAAGGGGCGAGGCAGTGATTGGCCTGGTTGATGGATCGGTGTCGGTCAAGATATCTGGTCTTCCCGCCAGGGAAAGCTTCGATGTCTGGATGATCGGCTATCGTCAGTTCAGCCAGGGGCCCCGCCCTGATAAGAACAGGGTGAACCTTGGCACCCTGAAGAGCGAGGAGAGTATGGCCCGGCTTGAGGCTCAAGCCGCAGATAAAATACCGCCAGGCTGTGAGATAGACTATATGGTCGTGGCCAGGACTGGCCATGATCCCGCCAAAGCCGGTTTGCTCTTTGGCGCACCCAGTCTTTTCCAAAAGATCTATTACAGCGAAAACCGTGGGCAACTGGCCATGCTCGGCGGGGGTAAAAAGCTTGCGGATTCCACCTCAATGGGCAGCGCTTTTTATTCTGCTGTGCGCCGGTTGTCTGTTCCGGCTCCGGCATATGCGGATTATGAAGCGGATTATGAAGGCGGAAATGAGGGGAGAATACTTACCCGTTTCCAAACACTCATCGATAGGGGCGAGCAGATCTTTTTTCATGAAAAATTCAAAGGAAATGGCCGGACCTGCGGGAGCTGCCATCCGGCTACCAACAATTTTACCCTGGATCCAGCTTACATTGCGACTTTGCCGCCTCGCGACCCGCTTTTTGTAGCCGAATACGACCCAAAGCTGGCAGGGCTTGAGAATCCAGAGCTGATGCATAAGTATGCCCTTATCCTGGAAAACATGGACGGTTTCGAGGATCCAACGCATAAATATGTCATGCGCGGCGTTCCCCATTTACTTGGCATATCGCAATCTATCCGTTCAGATCCTAATAGACCTTATGATTACCCGGTGCAGAGAACCGGCTGGTCAGGCGATGGTGCCCCGGTCGAATATCCGTCAACTGTCTGGTTACCCGACGGTACTCCATTATACGGAGTTCCGGACACAGGCTCGTTAAGGCATTTTGCGACTGGTGCAGTAGTGCAGCATTTTACCAAGAGCCTGAACAGGGTCGCTGGAGTAGACTTCAGGCTGCCCACCGATAATGAATTGGATGCGCTGGAGGCCTTTCAGCTTTCCCTGGGCCGTCATGAGGAGATAGACTTAGAATCGATGCATTTCAAATCGGAGGTAGCGGAGCTTGGCAAGGAAATTTTTCTGAATAAAACCTTTGACAATCCCCGGGCAGGCAAGTGCCAGCGCTGCCACGGGAATGCCGGGGCAAACAGTACATCGACCTTCTTTAATGCTAACCGCGATACCGGTGTCGAGTCTCTGGAGGATCAGCCGGCAAAACTTACTGACCCGGCTGTCCCCATCGATGGCGGGTTCGGAAGGGATCCTAATCTTCACGGCGGCTTCGGTGACGGCACATTCAACATCGCCTCGTTGATTGAGGCTGCGGACACTCCACCCTTTTTCCATAATAATTCAGTCAATACGCTTGAAGGAGCAGTCGCCTTTTATAACGATGATGTCTTCAACGACTCTCCCAGCGGAATCACGCATCAAGGGCTGGTTAATCTCGAATCTACACAGGTGCAGGCGGTCGCCGCGCTCCTTCGCGTGCTTAACGCATTGGATAATATCCGCTCTTCCGACAGCTATGAAAGCCGTGTTAAGTGTGAATCCCTCAGACGAGGGAAAAAACTTCTCGATATAGCGATTTCCGAGACCGAGGATGCCATCGAGGTTCTCGATGCCGGGGTTTTTTTGTATCCGGATGCCGTGCAACTCCTGAAAAAAGCCAGGGAGTTGGAAGATCAGGCAAATACAGCGCTTACTATCTATCGAAGAAATACCTTGATCGATAAGGCTATAGAAATCAAGCGCGCTGCAAGTGAACTCATGGTATCGTATTACTGAGGTATCGTATAATCAAGGATTAAAAAATCCCCCGTCATAAAGTACCGATCGGCAGGGTCGGAAAACCCTGCCGATCACGTAAACATATCCTCTTGTGGTATACAGAAAGCTCAAGGGGACACGGGGCTACCCCTTCAATATTCGATCGACAAGCTTCTAGAGCCTTGTGCCGGGCGGAATGACTGATCCTTTCGGGATGATGGTAATGCCGTCTCGAACCCAGTAATTATCTCCCCGCAATTCGCTGATATCCGGCTTTTCCTGTATTATCACCCCATCCCCGATGCGGACGTTTTTGTCAATGATAGCTCGCTCGATAACGCAGTCTCTTCCGATACCAAGGGGAGGCAGGTCTTTATCCAGCCTTTCATAGCTGCTCAGTATTTCTTCACCGTTATAAAAGTCGGCACCCAGCATTACCACCTTATCGAGGCGGCTGCCCTTTTGGATGACGCTGCGCACTCCCACGATTGAATCTGCGATATGGGCACCGTGGATATCCGAGCCTTCCACCACCAGGCTGTCGAGAATCTCGGACTGTACGATTCTGCTCGGCGGCAGGGCGCGGTAGCGCGTGTAAAAAGGCCACCGACGCCGGTACAGGCTAAAAGGGGGCTCAAACTGGGCGAGGCTGAGATTGGCATCGAAGAAGGTGGCGATTGTTCCGATGTCTTTCCAATAATCGAAAAACGGGTAAGCCACGACCCGATGCCGCTTGATAGCAGAAGGGATGACCTCATACCCGAAGTCGTTTTGAGTTTGGTCGGCCAGGGCATCGATGAGAATCTTCGGTTCGAATACGTAAATACCCATGGAGGCCAGGCATCTGTTTGAAGCAGGTCGAAGCCCTCGTGATTGAAAAACATGTGAAGGGGCGAAAAAGTGCTCGATGACACTGGGGGACTTGGGCTTTTCTACAAACTCCTCCACTACGCCGGAAGCGTTCACATTGAGCAGCCCCATCTGCGGTGCTTCCTCTGGTGAAACCGGATATACACAAATAGTGATATCTGCCCTCTTTTCCTGGTGAAAGCGGATGAGGTCGGCATAATCCATCCGGTACAGGTGATCACCGGAGAGAATCAGCATCTGGTCGGCCTGATAATACATAGTATGTTTCAGCGTGGCCCGTACCGCATCAGCCGTGCCCTGGAACCAGTCCTCCCTCTGGAGCGTCTGCTCGGCAGCCAGAATATCGACGAGCCCGCCGCTGAACATGTCGAATTGATAAGTCTGCATGACATGCCGATGCAGACTCGCTGACATGAACTGGGTGAGTACAAACACCCGCTTGATGCCGGAATTGATGCAATTTGAAATGGGAATATCAATGAGCCGGTATTTACCGGCAAAACTGACGGCGGGTTTGGCACGCTCAAGTGTGAGCGGAAGAAGCCGGGTGCCGCGTCCACCGCCAAGGATGACTGCTGTAACATTGTTCATTGGGTAATCCCTCACGTAACGGATATTGTCGTTTGCTTTATATTTCCTGAAATTAAGTGTTCCCTGCAATGAAGCGCTTATCCTGGTCCCGCGATCATTCCTCGACACCAGGAGATAAAAACCCTTATCACAAGGGGGAAAGACAAAACAAAGGGCGCGTCCGGGCACACATTGAGCGCGCAATATACTGGTGAACAATGTACCGTCGCACAATATGCCATCGCGCAATATTATGTCGCTCAGTATACTGATGCACAATATACTAATGCGCACTATACTAATGCGCACTATACTGAGCTGTACATTAAGCCTTGTAGCTTTCCCTGATCAATTCATTCAGGTAGTTTTCCGGGTCATCGATACTACCGGCAGAGATGGAAAATTCTTTTGTACCGGTCTTTTTCTTTATGAGCTTCAGTCCATGCTCATAGTTCTGAAAGGTT
>JBFMGO010000001.1:103433-144352 GCA_040752695.1 bacterium | reverse complement strand
CCCTTCTTTCTCACGTCTATCGCTTGTCTCTATCGATTATCTCCAGCTTCTCGTCTCGGCAGTGCCATAAGAACAGGTAATAGTTGGACATATTTTACTCACTGATATATAATTTATAAATATTGGCCTCATGGTGCGTTCGTCTGCCAGAGCGACAACCAGGCCGGGGAACCACAATTTGACTTGTACATCGAGGAAATGAAAGAAGTGCTGACATCTCTCAAAAAGCTGAGCTTATCGATAAAAATGATCGTTGGAGTAATCATAACTGGTCTCATTGCGGCTATTATTGCAATAGGCATGGAATTTGTCTACAGCAAGTATTTTTGTGAGAAATGCCGTAAGATGAACAAATATTATAACAGCTTATTACTAAATTCACCACAAGGCACGAAAAACAATAAACCCATTCACGATTGCATCCCATGCCATGTTAAACCTTTATTCATCAATTTCATAAACGCAAAAGTGAGAGGAATCTTCCCATTGCTGTGGCATATCAGTGGCCATACCCATGTGGAATATACTCCATCTATCATCTGTGTAAAAGAAGGCTGTCACAATATCAAGAAAGTCGATGCAACCACATCAGCAAAAGCATCTACTCTCCACTTCAATCATAAAGTTCACATTGAAATAATGAATAAAATAGGTACTCGCTACCAATGCATGCCTTGCCACAAAGAAGTTGCCCATGGAGCCTTAAATTATATGCCCGATATGAAAGAAAATTGTTTTATATGCCATACCGGGAAAAATACCAGCAATCAGAATTGTATATCCTGTCATCCTAAGCATCTTCAAATTAAAGGCAGAATACCGGATTTATACCCAATCCATCAGAAAAAGAACCTTGCATGCATTGATTGCCACTTGAATGTTCATAGAGCAGGTAAAATTAATTGCTTGAGTTGTCACAAGGACGAATCAATACTGGAAGGTATACATTTTGAGGTTGTAAAAGAATCCCGATGATAGAGATCTCCAGGTAAGTAGTTGGAGTAACATTCTCTATCTCTATCCTCTTCTATCGATACCCTTACTCTATCGCTGCCCTCCTTATGTTCCTTAATCTTATACATCTCGCCGCTATGTTCCTCATTACTATGGGGTGGGTGGGCAAGGAGGACACAGGAAAACGAAGAAAAGATCTTCAGGAAAAAAGAGCTGTTACGGCTATGTCTCGATAATGCAGGAGCAGTAAGATTCCTGTTTGATTAAACAGGAATCTTACTGTTTTCTCACGTTTTCAGATTGAAAAGAAAAAACCTGGCAATCGCCCTGGTCCGCTGACCGCAACATGAAGGTTGCCAGGTCTTCGCAAAACACCCCTCGCTCTTTTTTACAAAAGAGCATATAACCTTTTGACACTACCTTTTGATATTTAATAAAAGGGGTGCTCTATCAATCAGTTATGATTCTCCCTCATAATTACATGATTATTCGGTACATCCTCTTCCAATTCAAACTTAAATCAACTGAGTCGGCAGAGGAACGACCGGCAATAAAGTACCGGAATTAACATTGGCATGACACTGAGTGCAGGATACCGCCACCTTTGAAAGTAATAAAGGTTGAGCAGTAGGCAACGTTGGAGGTAAAACCTGCCAAGTGTGGAAAGACAGCCATAATGGATTTGCGGCCACAACCGCTGCCAGGGCAGCATCAGATGCTAAAATATCCAAAGTAACCGGATCGGCTAAGAGAACCGGCCCTAAAAGCAGATCTGCAATCAAAGCGTCATACAGAGCAGCAATAACCTGCTGAGAAGCTCTTCCATAACCGGTAGTGGAATTAAACAAATCTGGGAACAGAGCGTTATACAATCCCGCCATTCCGAGAAGAGGAGCAATCTGAAGGAATGGTACCTGATAGGTCAATCCGGTCCCGGTTTGAATTGGAAAATACATATTCTGCAAACTGAAGGGGCTCGTCAGACCGCCATACAGGCTGCCATACAGACCGCCATATAAGCTGCTGCCATACAGACCGCCATATAAGCTGCTGCCATACAGACCGCCATATAAGCTGCTGCCATACAGACCGCCATACAGACCACCATATAATCCACCATAGAGCCCGCCTAATCCACCATAGAGCCCGCTGAGGCCATACAGGCCACCATAATAGCACTGGGCATTTTTAACACCCATAACCGAAATCAACAATACAGAAAGAATCGAAACCAAACCTAATTTGAAAAGACTTAAAAACTCCCTCTTCATATCTCTACCTCAAAAAAGAGAATTAACCCGAACGGTCCCTAAAACCTGAACATTAATTAGGAGCAAAGAGTAAAAGTCGCTTGTTATCTGCACCTCCTTTATTTCTAAAATATCTCCGGTAGTGTCAAAAGTCCTCCAGAGGTCAATGGTCGAAGGTTATAATACGTTTAATGTTTATAATACATTAAGGTTATCAGACCTATCAGACTAACTCGGTACACCGCCACATGAAACAGGCGGCTGGCCATCATCTCCCCTTCTATGGGTAATGAGGGTTTAATCCCCCCTTTTTCGTAAAGGGGATTAAAGGGAATTTTCGACAAATGGCCCCATTCAACTTCTGGCCGCGTAATTCCCGCTGCCTGTATTTAGCCTGCCTCGAATAAAAAGAGGGATGCTTTTTTTGAGAAGTACCCCTCAACCTGCCATATTGATTTATGCAAATACTTAACCAGGTCCGGTTTTAAAAATTTTCTTTTGCAGGTTAACCCTGATCTTCTGAAGAATTACACCCCAGAAGAAAAAGTATCATCACCATCAGTGGAGGGAATGTAATGTACAAAAGGTAGTAAATAATGACATAGATTTTATGATTAAGGTATATTTTGTATGATCTCCTGTAAAGCAGCACCTATAGGGATTTTCAAGGGAAAGCCTCAAGGAAAAACTGAAA
This sequence comes from bacterium, assembly GCA_040752695.1. Classification (GTDB taxonomy): domain Bacteria; phylum SZUA-182; class SZUA-182; order DTGQ01; family DTGQ01; genus DTGQ01. The sequence continues at coordinate 141,454 of JBFMGO010000001.1, read as the reverse complement.
AGGTTTGGGTCTCGCCATTGAATTGTCCTTGTCTCAAAGACCAAGGGGACTCATGCGCATCTACTGCTATCATCGGGCTATGAAATGGGTAATTGAATAAATCTGCAGTGGCACTCTTCTTGCTGCCTTCCACAGAATATCGCGGCTGAAGTGACTTTACGGCGAACCAGCGGGACAGATATAAAAAGGGGGGAAAAGGATAGATATGGATAAATAGGTATATAAAAATATGGGTAAATACTGGTTATTGAAACTAAAAGCATTTAATCAAGGAGCAAGTGAATGAAGAAAAAAGGTTACCCTTTAAGCTCTCAGAGCTTATGGATATTATTCATGATTATGAATTTCATGATTATCGTACCCCTTTGCTGGGCCCAATATGATTACACCACTACCTATAGCAGTTATAATCCTTATGCAAGCAGCTATTATGGCACCTCATACGGATATCCCTCTTACGGTACCGGCTACGGATACTCTTCTTACGGCACTGGATACGGATACCCCTCCACAGGCTACGGATACTCTTCTTACGGCACTGGATACGGATACCCCTCCACAGGCTACGGATACTCTTCTTCCTACGGCACTGGATATGGCTATCCTTCCACAGGCTACGGATACTCTTCTTCCTACGGTACCGGGTATGGATATCCTTCCACAGGCTACGGATACTCTTCCTATGGCACTGGGTATGGATATCCTTCCACAGGCTATGGGTACTCTTCCTACGGCACTGGATACGGATACCCCTCCACTTATGGCAGCACATATGGCTATAGTCCCTATGGAAACGTCTATAGCAGCGGTGGATATACCGGCATTGGAGGAGGGTTGACTGGAATATATGGTGGTGCTGGAATGTACGGTGCAGGTCTCTATGGTGCTGGAATGTACGGTTTAAGTGGCCTGTACGGTGGTGCCGGTCTATACGGCGCTGGAATGTACGGTTTAGGCGGACTGTACGGTGCCGGCCTGTATGGTGCCGGACTGTATGGTGCTGGAATGTATGGCTTAGGCGGACTGTACGGTGCCTATGGTCTAGATCCGTATGGCGGATTGGCCGGGCTGGGCGGCCTTGGCGGCCTTGGATTGGCTGGTGTAGGCTTATCCAGCCTGTCTTTACTGGGATTGGGAATAATCTAGCATGACCTGAGAATTGGGGGGACTTAAATGATCTCCGGAAAATTAAAAGGTTCTCTATGCTATTGCCATAAAAATCAGGGGAATTTTCCTATCCCCCCCTTATTCCCCTGATTGTGGAAAGGGCCTTGTCCTCCGGCTTCTATAAAAGCGGGAGGCAAGGCCCTAATAATTACCCCTCCAACAAAGAGTCTATTATCTTCCGGTACACTGCGCTTCCTTGGGTCACACCTTCATGGATTAATATGGGTCAATAGAGCGGGATGAAATAAATGATACTCTGTAGGGTGGGCTCTTTTGCCCCGCCAAGATCGAGTGTTGCCTGGTCAAATGGCAGGCGGGCATTGGGCAAAACACCACAAGGCGGGTTCACCGGATTCAAAGCATCACCAGGAAACGGTAAAAAAATCCTCGAAAGGTAGCAAGGGCAAAAGCTTTTCTCTTGTATAGCGGGATAGGAGGATTTTGGAACTCACTGTTTCGCGCTCATGAGACATTGCCCCGATCAAATTGGTCTCCCCTCCAATGGATAGATGAGGGAGCATAAAAAAAGGGCCTTGTCCTCCTCCTCCTTTAAAGGAGCAGGAGGACAAGGCCCTTATGCTTTTCTTGATTCAGCAAGACCCCCACCACGCTCGTTGCAGGGAATCTGCTGCATCGTACTAACCCAATATTATCCTCTATTCACCTATGGATGCTCACCAAAGGATCAATGCTTACCTCACTTACCATATCCCGGTGAATCATTCCATACTCTCTCCTCACTTACTCCTTTTGGTTATGGAGCGGGTTCGGCAAAATCCAACTCCCTGAGGGTGTCCGCGGGTAAAGGCCCGAATCCTGTATAGAGCTTGAGATACCTTCCATACATAGGAGTAACGGGAGTGCTGACCCAGGCTGGAAGAGAGCCTGCCGGTATCAATCGCACAGCATCAGCTATCACGTAGAGGCTCCCAGCATCCACCGAAGAGGTTTGATTACTTAAAACAATACTGCCGGAAGTCCCCTGAACAAAGAAATAGGTGCCCAGAAGATTCCATTGGCCTCCATTCACCTTCTGATCCACGACCTTATCTTCTGAGCCGCCATCATAGTTAATCGTATACGTTGCATCATCGATCCGGTCGGCAGCGCTTGTCCATCGTGCGTAGACCTCATAGTTGCCGGAAGCGGGAATCTGGGGCGTCCAGGTACAGGTAGCGGTAGTATCCTCGAATGCGGCTGTAGCCTTCTGATAATTGGTCCCATAATAGCCGATAACGGTATTTTCGACGGACCAGACACCAGTAAAAGTGGCTTCGGGGTTATCTACGGTAACCGAGACTGGCTCGGCATACCAGTTTGTCTTTACAGCAACAAAGTTTTCCGGATCAGCCGCAGTGCTCACTGAGATAGTCCATGTTCTGCCTTGCGGAGAGGGAATCAAAACCCGGAATTGGCCTACCTCATAAGTATCTCCCAGATCGTAGACCGCCCAATGAGAGCCGAAGGGAGAGTAAGGATTTCCAGTCAATGGGTTATCATCGATTAAGAGATCCGGATACCAGTAGTTACTCTCATTACGAACCGCTACCGGAGTCCTCCAGATTACGGAAGAGGAATCGCCAGTTTCAAAATACCACACGGGAGAAGTCAGCTCGTTGCCGACGACATCCCGGACATGTACCGTCACGGTGATTCTCTCCTGATCGTCAAATCTTGAAGGATGGACGGTCACCATATAACAGCCCTGACGACTCAACAGAAGTATTTCATCAACGATGATACCGCTATTACCATACTCATACGTTTGGGAGGAAGAGCTCGTCCCATCAAGGGAGACCGAGAGAGTATTCAGATCAAGCGCATTGACCCCATTGGACAGGAGTATGAAACTCACCTCGTGATCTACCTCAATATCCTCGCTTCCGTGGGCCGGATTCAAGACCCGCATTGAGGGCGGAAGCGGAGGTCTGACCCAGCCATTGCCCTGGGAATCGGTCAGTGGCATTTGCAGGATCTGGTAATCATGGTCACGGTCGTATTTGAGAAGAACGGAGCCACCGTGGCAGCCGATACATACCTTGCTTTCTTGCAGTGTTCCTCCTCCTACGCCGCCAAGCGATGGCATATCTCCATAGCGGCTCAGTTCGCCAAAGATGGTCTCGGTGTATCCATCATCTTTGTACCAGCGGAAGCTCAAAGCAGGAACCTTGTCCTTGGTTCCGGAAGTGCTGATGAGCTCGCCATGACGGATCATGACCGGGTTGGGAGCTCCATGGACATTATGACAGGCAGGACAGCTCATACGCGAATCCAGTGCCTCGTCCGCCTCAACCTGCAAATAATCCCAATCGGAATCCCATGCAATCGCCCCGGCAGTTACGTGAGACCGGTGTCGATTGATCTGGTTGAGCGTGGCTGGATCATAATCCTGGAAATTAGTCTGATATGGTTCGATACTGCCCATGATGTTACTGTACTCATGGCACTCAAAGCAGAGGGCGAATCGTTGCTCGGCACTCCCGTCAGGAGCACCTAAGGGAATAGTCATCGAATACTTTAACCGGTATCCATTTTGATAGTTATGGAGATCACCGCTATTCGAAGGATCAGAGTTATGGGAATAGCTGCGGCTATCACCATCCGTATGGACAGCGGTCAGGTCATGGCAGTGCGAGCAGGCAATCTTGTGACCGGTAATGTTGTAGCCATAGGTGGCATTGTCCCCCATCACGTTCGGGGCCGTGATTCCGCTGCAAACCGATGTACCTGCGTCGTGGCAGGTGGCGCACCAATTTTCCAGCTTGTTTTCCGCGCTGGACTTCAGCACAAGTCGATCGGGCTGTTGATATACTCCATCATACCAGTTGACCTTGGCTCCAATCACCGGATCATTTACACCATCAAAGTCACCATCCTTACTATGGCAGGGATCGCAGACAGTAGTCTGTGCCAGTGGTTTGCCATCGAGGAACAGTTTCAAGTGCGGGCTGCCGGCATCGGGACCGCAATCGCTGTGGCAAATCGTACAGCCGATGGTTGGTCCCCGATGATCTGCCTCAAGATGAGTAGCGTGGCTCGGACCATGAATTGCCGTGTCCGACATATTGTTGTGGCAATCCTGACACTGGGCAATGGGTGAGACTGCATCAGTGCGGTAGTAAGTTATCAAGTCACAGTGGCACATATTGCAAATTTTGTTTTTCGCTACTGTTCCCGGTCCTGGTGCATAGAACTGGGTCTGGCCGCCAGTGCTCCTGGTGACATTGAGGGAAGGATCCCTTTTCCCCTGTGCATTCAGATACTGAAAATTGAACATGGGAGATTTTTCTGACGTGTCCGTTTTGCTGGCCAGTTCACCACGTCTGGTCATGGCAGGGTTGGGAGAGCCATGAATATTGTGACAGGCAGGGCAGCTCTGCGGTGAATCTCCAGTGCCGTCCCAGTCGGAATCCCAGTCCAGGCCGTTTCCGCAGTAGCCTCTTCCCCGTAAGTGGCGAAGATGCTCATTGCTCACGTTACCACTGTCATCTGTGTGGGTATCGTTTCGAAAGTTCGTTGCCAGAGGGTATTGATCGAATTCGTCCGTGCCAAGGGGGTCCGTACCATAGGCATCGCCCAGCAGCTTGTATTTATCGTGGCAGGCAAAGCACAGGGCAAAGTCGTTGCCGGTCCTGGGATTATCCCCGCTGTTGCAGCCGGTTCGGGGAATTTCCAGAGGCGGTACAGGTTCCCCGTTCACTTCCACACTTTTCAGCCGGTAGCCAATCTGATGGTTATTCAAACTGGCCCTGTAGGTTTGAGCTACACCATCGACGTGTGTGCTGGCCGTGGTTGAGCCCGTGTCATGGCAGTTATCACACCCGATTTTATGGCCGGTAACATAGTAGCCGTACCGCACGGCCCTCTTAAACTCAAATTCACGAAGGTAGCGGCTGCTTAAAGGCCATGGACTCTTCTTGACCAGCTTGAGATAACGGACCGGAATAAAATTGTCCAATCCGATCTCATTCCAATTCTCCTGCTCACCCGTTTTCCAGGTAGCTGCTGTCAAAAGTATATCTGGTCCGATTAAAATCCTGGTCCACGAGGATTCATCCCAGGAGGATTCAGGAACATTTGTTCCCCAGATTTCCCAATTGGCTGTTTCACCAGTGGCTGAGGAGGTATAAAGCCTGACGTGAGAAACATGCACATCTGAAGAACCTAGATCAAAGATTATCCCGCCGCCCGTACTCCCGGTCTCAAGGTCACCGTCCAGCAACAGATCCGCACCTGCTACGCTCGGAGCGACGATAGCAGCAGGGCTCTGCCAATCTCCATCCTCGGATAAGCCTGCAATATTAGGCGCCGGCACATCAAGGATTGTACAGACACCATCATCATGACAGCCAACACACCATTTTTCCTTGCCTTCCTTCAGCTTGCCGTTCTCATCATATACACCGCTCAGCCAGTTCGCCTTGGCCCCTGTGTCACTCCTGTTTACCCCGTCGAATTGTCCGGTTGGACTATGGCATTGATTACAAACACCGGTGTCAGCCAGATTCGCATAATCATTCAGATGCCCGGGATAAGGGTCCTCGTGGCAATAAGTACAACTGACCTGCGGCCCCCGTGGATCATTTGTATGCATAGTGCATAACAGTTGCGGACTGGCAGAGTAACATATCGCCGGAAATAAAAAGAAAAAAATCAGAGAGAGGATAGTTACTGCGGGCATCGCTGCCCATTTTTTCATGCTCTTTGCTTTAGCCATCGTAAACCTCGTCTAACCAGTAAATAAATTTATCTTTTTTAGCCGACCTTAAAAGAAATAAAAATATAAAAAAGCACCTTTGACGTTAAAACAGTAATACCCGTCCTCACTGTATCCGGTTTTTCCGGCTGAGGGCGTCTCCCCCTGAAAGCCGCCTTTTGTACACTGGGCATGCAATAAGCGGTCATTCAGATGTCATTCGAAGATTACTACCTGTCGTTCCGAAGGTAAAACAAAACACTGCTCTGCCGATCGAACAGAAGAGACTTTCGAGAAAAACAAAAGGGGCAGGGGCGAAAAATTATGCTTTTCGGGGGGGAGATTTATCGCTCCACCCGAAATGGCAAAAGCCGGATCCAAAGTAATACTTCTTAGCCAGCCAGCCCAACCGGCCCATTCCCCCGCCGCCTCCTTAAAGGTCATCCCCTTGTTCTGAGCCCAAGGATATGGAGATCACATTTCAAAATGTATCTATTCCTCCGGCCTCCTCTATGCAAACATCTATGCTAGAAGATGCATGCTCCATGCCATAATTGCATAGAGCATGTCCTTGTGCTTTGCTTGTGCTTGCGTGCCCTGCAGTTCGCATGAAAAGATTCTGACTATAGTTTTTGGATAGGTACTCGCTCAAAAAATACTGTCTTTTTTCCAAGACAGCATGCCCAGTGTGCAGGAAAGCCACAATGCTTATATTAGTATTATGTTAATATTATATTAAAGCAGGGATCAAATTGTCAATTTTTTTGCACTTCAATAAACAAAATAAATACCGCTTATTCATCCCGGGTTGGAATAACTGTCACTCATTCACCCAAGATCAGGAATCGCAGGTTCCTTAAAATCAGCCTCTGGACTTGCGGACTATCCGGACAATGGACTCTAATGGAGGATGGGAATATTTCCTGCTGCAAGCTGGTGCCCTGTCAAGCAACAATCTATGGGGAGAGTGATGACCCATGGGCTCAATTTGTCCACCTTTCGTCATTCTGAGGGAAAGCTCCGGTTATCCCTTACTATTCGATTGACAAGCCCTCGATACTTCGGGATACCATAGTGTGGACTTCAATTGGATTTACAGCCCTTAATGACTCGCACCTTGAATGAATAGTTGTTGAATCAATGGGTGGTGAATCAATGGATATACCACTGCTCAACTTCCGCAAAATTTTTTCGATCGTCAATAGCCGTCTCTCAATATCACTGACTAACCTTTCCCTCGGCAAGACAGAAAATTCCATCTCCCCTCTTTGTTCTGATTCTTCTCCCTTCGTTATGTACCCGGAATTCATATGATCATTTTTCGTACGATAATTATGATAATATCGTTCCTTATCCATAGCTCCCCCTTTTCCCCTCACCTAATTTTTCAGTGCCTGCTTATAAAAATGCCCCTTACGGATATTTATCGGAACATTCATAAAATTTGATCGACCTCGAAAAAAGGGGCGCTTCCTGATAGCTACTTTTTTTCCACATTCCCGGACGAACTTAACAGGGAAAGACTCTCTTGCGCTCTTTTGTGGTGGGGGTTATACTCAAGAGATTTTCGATATTCCTCGATAGCGTTCGCGGTTTGGCCGTTGGCTCTGTAAGCCTCTCCCAGATAAAAGTGTGCATCCGGGTTTCGGGGCTGGATCTCGGTCATCCGGCGGAATTGTGCCGCAGCTTTTTCCAGTTGATTCATTTGTGAATAGATCGATCCCAGGTAGTAATGGGCCATCATATTGTCAGGGTCCATCTCAAGGACCTTCTCAAAACTTTTCTTTCCCTGCTCAATCAAACCTCCCTGTAAATACACGACCGCCAGATTCAAACGGGATTGCATATCCGCAGGGTCATCAGCCAGAATTTTTTGATACTCGGAAATTGCCTTTTCCACAGAGCCGCCGTTCAAGTAGGCCAGCCCCAGATTTATCCTGGCATCCTTGTAGCGGGCATCGATCTTCAAGGCTTTTTCGAAAGCATCCCGGGCCAGATCGAAAGCAATGGCCGGATGGTCTTTCAACTGCGGAACCAAGAGGTAAATCTCTTCCATCTCCTTTGATGAAATGGGAAACGGAAAGGTATGTTCCTTCTGCTCGATCAGGATTCCCACCTCCAGATACACACAGCCCAGATTATTATATATTTCCGCAATCGCAGGGTTCTCACTCAAAGCTTTTTGGAATTCTTCTATGGCAGGTGCATAATTTTTTTTCTTTCCATACGCCAGGCCAAGATTATTATGTGCCCGAACAAAGTCAGGCTTTATTCTGAGGCATTCCTTCAATTGCTCGATGGCCTGGTCGTACTGCTTTTGGCGTATATATGCGGCGGCCAGGAGGTTATAATTTTCTGCACACCTGGGATAGTTCCTGATGGCCAGTTTGTACTCCTCGATTGCCCGGTCATGCAACCCCTTTGCCTGATATACAGAGGCCAGGCGGCAATGAATGTCCATATAGGTATCGTCGATCTGGACCACTTTTTGAAATTCTTTCAAAGCTAAATCATACAACATTCTGTTACAATAGGTTGAGCCAAGAATCAGATGGGCGAAGAGATTTCCGGGATCAAGCTCGATCAAGGCGGTAAACTCTCTTATGGCTCGATTGGGGTCCTGTGCCTGCAAAAATCCAAAACCTCGATCCAGGTACTCTAAAAGCCCGATCTTGTCTTTCGGATCCGCCAAAGGCTCGTTACCCCGCTTTGGGGGTGTGGTGGTGCGGATATATCCCAGACTCATCAGTTTATTCATCTGATCCTGGTCCGGCAGCGCGCTGCCGGTGCCGCTTTTCGCAGCGGGAGGAGAAGTTATTGCAGAAAGCAGGGCTTGAAGCTTTCCCTCCATCCTCTCCCTGACAGCCGGAAACTTCAGAATCTGGTTCTGCTTCTCCAGGGGATCCTTCCCAAGGTCATACATTTCCGGTTCGGGTGCCTTGATATATTTCCAGTCCAGGGTGCGCAGCCCTGCCAGAGAACTCCAGCCATGATTATAATAGGGTAAATACGATTCGCAATATAAGACCCTCTCCTCCTTATCCGGCTGACCATCGATCAAAGAAAGGAGGCTCTCCCCATGAATCGGACCCTGGTAGCTGATCCCCAGCGCCTGTAAAATGGTGGGCATAATGTCCACGGTTCGAACCAGTTGCGAAACGGCCTTTGTGCCTGTTTCCGGTTCTGTTTCCATGCCTGTTGTTGTCAGTCCTGCTTCGAAGCCTGCTTTCGGGTCTGTTTCCAAAGAAGAATCAGTTTTCGAAGAGGAAAGTGAACTGCCTTTCATAAGCAAGGGGACCCGCAGAGTGGAATCATAGACAAATATCCCATGGGTTAATTCTCCATGTTCTCCAAGGCTCTCACCATGATCGGCAGTAAGGATAATCATGGTTTTGCCATCGAGCTGCCACTCTTGCAGCTTACGGAACAAAACCCCCAGCCAGTGATCAGTATAAGCGATTTCTCCGTCATAGGGATTCTGTAGATACTCCTCCCGAAAGGGCGAAGGTGCAGCATAGGGCGAATGAGGGTCGAAATAGTGAACCCAGATAAAAAAGCGGGATTGGCCGTTTTTTGCCAGCCACTTCAATGCGGCATTGGTGACCTGTTCAGCGGTTCTTTCCTGAAACAGGAGTTCATCGTTGTTTGCCCCTTCGGAAAAATCATCATTGTACCTTTGAAATCCCTGATCCAATCCATAATAGGAGTCCAGGACATAGGCCCCGATGAAAGCCGCTGTTTTATACCCGTGATCAGCCAGAATCTCGGCCAGGGTCACCACCTTGTTGTCCAGGATAAAATTGCCGTTATTGCGCACCCCGTGAAAGGGAGGGTACGTTCCAGTGAGAATGGACACATGAGAAGGAAAGGTGACCGGCACCGGCGTATAAGCCTGCCAAAACAGTATTCCCTGCCGGGCCAGGGCATCGATATTGGGTGTTTTTACGCCCTTGTAGCCGTAGCATCCAAGATGATCGGCCCTGAGCGTATCAATGGTAATCAGCACAACATTGCAGGGCTCGGAAGGAACAAATGAAGCGGCATCGTTGTTCACACTATCGGACGGCGCAGTGCGGCAAGGTGCAGAGCCAGTGTCTTCTCCATTCCGGGAGTGAATACACCCTGGTATGGCTATACTCATGATACCTGTACTCGCGATAAATAGAACAAGGGCCATACACCAACGAAAAGTTCCTGTCTGTCTTCGCCGATCATGGTTAACCCGCATAGTTCACGTATCCCTTTCTTTATGTGGTTTTTTTATCCGGAGATTTTTTCATTCGATTTTGTATATTGACGGCAGAGGAAATCAAGCAAAGAGATTCCTTTGCCTTTCTTTTCTGATCGGCTCAAGGGCTGGCTGATGATGGTTTGGAAAATAAAATTCGCCTTTTTCGGGGCCTTTCAACCGGACCCCGAAAAAGGCGAACGATGAATATAAGCTGTATTTTATTTTATAAGCTTAAATGAGTCCAAGGGCCAGCAGTGTAGTAGTGGATGTTCCTCCCAGGAGGAGCGCCGTTGTGGTCCCGATGGTAGATGTTGTCGTAGGAAGCGTAGTGGTAGTAGGCGTCAGGGTAGATGCCAGGAGCAGGGAAGTTGTGGAAGATCCCCCTAAAAGCAAAGCAGTGGTGGTTCCGATAGTGGTTGTAGTCGTAGTTGGCAAAAGCGACGTAGTCGGCAAAAGTGTGCTGGTGGTTGTGGTCGTAGGCAACAATCCTAAAAGAGTCAGGGTAGTGAGCAGAGCGTGAGCGCCGCGATAGGGCGTACCTGGATTTGCGTAAGGAACAGGAGGAACTGGCGGAAAATACCCAAAACCGGCTCCATATCCGTAGAAGGGAACGATTGGGGGAAAGAGATACTGAGCACTGGCTGCGGTGGTAAAAGCAACGAACAGTAAAACGAACAGACTAAAAACGAGGCAATTTTTTTTCATTGAATTCATGTTAAACTCCCTTAAACCTAAAATAATACCATCCATAGTTAGAGATCAATAAAAAGTTACTGAAACAAAAATTTAATCAAACATTTAAAAGCCTACAGAGAAAAAATAAATATCATTAAAACGTTAATTTTGAATAAAAAATCTTCACCTCCCCTGCTTAAGATAATTACCACGCCCCTTTTCTCGTGCTTCCCCGGTGGCATGATACTAAGTGCTCATAGCATGATACGTGTGATAGATATGATAATGAAGTGGATAAAAAAGTTTTCATCTAAGGTTGTACAAAAAATATTGTTCCTTACTCTCAGTATGGTCAGGGTAAGAGGTGCTTGAAGTGCCGGAAAAATCGACGGAAGCCGGATCAGTTTTGCTGTATACTGTTATCTGAAATAATCCATTTATTAAAGACGGGATTATGTTGCTGTTAGTTACTGCTCGTTCTCATTTTTTTCTAACCGGTTCACCAAAAAGAGGATATCTCGAAGCCCTTTTGGTACTCAATGAATACGAATTGACTCTTATAAAAAGCATGCAAATCATATACCAACCCCTGATGTCAATTGAAATACGTATTTTGCAGCACTATATATCGTTTACGTGATTATAGTTATCTTAAAATACATCCTTTATATGCATTTTGTTGCAGGCTACATGCAAAATTTTTCAAGGTACATTGGAAATATGAAAGGCTGGCCTTTTTAAGAGCAGTCGCGTTTTTCACGGGGGGATTCATCAGCCCCGCCTGGAGATCATCAGCCTCGCCTGCTGATCATGATAATCGGGCAGGTCGTAGAGGCCGCAATGCTGAGGGGAATATGCCCGAACACCTTATGTCGCCGGTTGATGCGCTGAAGGCCGAGGATAATCAGATCGTTTTCACGTGCGTGCCGTGCGACTTCCTCGGCGACTGTGCTGCTGTGAATTACCTTGACATGAGGGTAGCCGGGAGTTTCGTCCTGAGCGAGTCTGGTCAGATCCCTCCATGCCTTCTTGCGGACTTTTCGTGATTCGTGCTTTGGTAAAATACGCAGAAAAGTGACCTCAAGGTCACGGCTCCGGCAGAGGCTGCCTAAAAGACGTGCCCGAAGCTCATTATGCTCGTTGCGACCGCCGACCGGAACGAGGACCCGCTGTACATCCGAAAGCAGCCACCCCCCGGAGGCGCGAAGAACCACTACATCGCAGTCAACGGTACTGATGATTTCTTCAAGATGTATTTCCACCGTGTGTTCCGTGAGATTACTGAATCCCAAAAGCAGGCTCTCGCAATGATAGGTCCGGGAGACCCGGCTGATCTCCGGCCAGGGTTGCGGTGCAATCGTCGTCAGTGCCTCAGGGAACAGACCGGCAGCAAAAGAGGCGGCAAGCGATTCGCGCAGCACTGCCTGAGCGTCAAGCAACTGCTGTGGATACTCTCCCTGCTTCCAGACATCCGGTGCATTCACCACGGAAAGCAAAAGGACGCGCCCTGCCTCGGATGGGGCCAGGGCATTGGCCACGGCCACCATGGCTTGTGCATTGGCAGGGTTGGCAATGGGAACGAGGATAAGAGGACTTCGGCCTCGAAGCTGCACCAGCGTGGGGTCCTGCGCCTCGGCCAGAGCATCGGCCACTCTGGCCCGGCTGCTGAAGAGGGTCAGGAAAAGAATTCCTCCCAGACACAGCCAGACAAGAATAATAGATCTGGCTGATGGCACGGCCATGCCCTGAAAAATGGCGAGCACTGCACAGGCAAAAGCCCCGGTGACCTGAATGACCGGGAACCACGGCACTCGAAAGGTCACCCGATGCTCACAGCCGCGCCTGCGGGCCAGAATGCTCATCCAGTGCACCAGGGCGAAAGATAAAAGAAAGATGAGACTCGAAGCGGCACCAGCCGCAGCTACATCGGGCACCATGAGAAGAATAACCGTGACAGCGACAGCACTAGCCAGAATGGCAGCGAGCGGCGTACCCCGCCGTTCACTGACAATCCCGATCAGGGGTGGAAGGGTCCGGTCCCCCGCCATAGCCAGGGCTACCCTCGATGCCGCGAAGATATTGGCATGAAGAGCCGAGAGCATGGAGAGGATGGCTGCCACCATAACAAGCCAGTAGCCAATCGGCCCCATATACCTCTGGGCAGCCACGGCTATGATAATCTCGGGATGCCCGGCGCAGGCCACGGTAATGGAGTGGCCCGGCTCGACACCCACAGTGGCCACGACAAACAGGAGCGGAAGGTAGATGGCAAGGGCCAGGACCAAAGATAAAAACATTGCCCTGGGTATCGTGCGGCCCGGATCCCGCACCTCTCCGGCAACTGCCGCAATGAGGTCAAACCCCTGCAGTGCGATGAACGTGTAGCCCATGGCTTGGAACAGCCCCATGGCCCCGCCTGCGAAAAAGGGGCTGAGGCCTGCGGCCACGGAGCCTGCGGATCGGCCGCAGAGCGCCCAAAAACCGCTTGCAATAAGGATGGCAAACACGATCACCTTGCCGATCGTCGGCCATTGTCCCTGGCCTGTGCTTTTTCGGATCAAACTGACCGTGTAGAGGGTGGTGGCTCCGATAGCGAGGGTAACGGTCATAGGCCGGCCTATGAGCCAGTTCGGTGCTGTCCCCAAAACCGCCCGCCATAGACGTTCGAACACGATAACACCATAAGAAGCAAAGCCTATGGCGTACAAGACACAGGCGACGATCGAGGCGAACCAGACCACCCATCCGACCATAAAGGCAGCCTCAACGGACAAAACCTTCTTGGCGAAGGTGTAGGTCCCCCCTGATTCGGGAAAGGCACAAGACATCTCGGCAAAGCTGAATGCTGTCAGGACAGCGATAAGGCCATTCAGCGCAAAGGCCAGAATGGCACTCGGCCCGGTCGTTTTATACGCTACCCCGGCCAGGGCCAGGATACCGCCCCCAACGATCGCTCCGACTCCGACACCGGTCGCTTCCAAAAGACCCATGGAACGACCTTCGCTCATCGGCGATCTCCCTTTGCAACGCTGATGAAGAGTGTAACTGCTAATGCCATGTGTCCGGTTTTCATTCCTTACCGTGTGCTCCTTTTTGCTGTTTAAGGGTTAGGGATGAGGGATTAAGGATGACATAAGGGAGAATTCATCGAAAAATATCGCTGAACTTGATTTCCTCTGCGGCCAGAACGATGGCTGTGGGAGGAAAATTTTCCGTACGCTTCATAAGCCCTTCATAGTAAGAGGCATATTCTTCGGGTGATTCCTGATATGCCGGCGGTCTCATACCGAGAAACACCAGGTCAGCATCCTGAGTAAAGCGCCTGATGGTGGTTGCGATGATATCTTCCTCCCGGTTTTCCATGAGAATAACCTCCGGCTCGGCATTCAACCTGCCCTCCATCAGAAATTTTTCGAGCTGCTTTTGAGCTTTCTCACGGTCTTCCTCGGTCTTGACAAGAGTTTTCAGTACCAGTCTGGATCTTTTCCATTCAGGGCTCGTCTGAAGGACATGCCCAAGGGCCAGCATGAGCCCTGCGTTCTTTCGTGCGCCTCCCCACCAGACATAGATTTTTTTCCTTCTCCGGTGATCCCCTCTCGCCTGCCCTTCACGTACGATGACCATATTTCGTTTGGATTGATGAACCTGCTGCACAAGCTCGACAAACTGAACGAAACTTTCTTTTCTTTTTATCTCACCCAATAAAAAAGTATTGGGAGCCAGCGGCCCTAATCCATAGGTTCTCACCAGTTCCCTGGCTCCTTCCATGACGGTATCGGCCAGGTTTATCTCGACCAGAGCGGGTATGTTGCGCTTCCTTAAAAACTCCTTTACCGATCTTTTCAGGTTCTCTGTCCGGCCATCCGCACCAGATGGAATGATCGAAGCCACGGTCAGAAAGCCCTTGCCGTGTGTAAGGGCATCCGCCAGATGGATCAGGTAAAACCTTTGCGTGGGAGATCCGCTGAGTACCAGGATATTGGGACGCCACGATCGGGTATCGACTTCGGAATCTTCGAGGCGATAAATCGAATACCTGGCCATGGACATGAAAATGCTGCGGCGTATGTCGGGCCAGCTTGGCCGCAGTTCTCTTCTGGTCATCAGGTAATAGATAACCGCAATAACGAATGCAGCCATAAAGGTCGATCCGGGATCGATCATAAACATGGCCGCCACACAAAGGGCTGCGCCAAGAAGAGAAAGCGGCCATGGAGTCCTGAAGGTAGGCCGCCATGAGGGATTGGCGATCAGCCCTTCAAGGCCGGCAATCAGATTCAAAACTCCGTAGGAGGTGAGAAAGAACATGGAAAGAACCGGCGCTATGGCATTTAAATCTCCCATGAGGATACCGAAAAGGGCGACGCAAAAAGAAACAGCAGTCGCAATCCGGGGTGTATCCAGAGGGCCGAATCCTTTGCCCAAAAAACGGGGTACGACACGGTCCCTGGCCAGCGCCTGCAAAGTCCTCGGCGCTCCCAAAAGAGCGCCAAGAGCGCTCGACAGGGTCGCTCCCCAGATGCCGACTAAAATCAATCCTCCCACCAGGGCAACGTCCTTCATAATCAGGGGATTGGAACGAAGAGCCTCCCCGGAAACAACCGAGGATAAAAACACAGGGATGACCATATAAACGACATATCCCGTCAAGACGGCGGCAAGTGTTCCCAGGGGCAGTGACCTGGACGGGTCTTTTAAATCACCCGACATGGAAATTCCTGCTTCGATTCCCGTAACCGCAGGAAAAAAAACAGCAAACACAACCCAAAAAGGGGCCCGTGAAGCCAGGGTAACAGGGGCTGTCTGTACCGCGCCCGCTGGCGGCCCCCCCAGGAAAAGAGAAACGAGCGAACTGGTAATCATGATAAAAATAATGAGCTGAATCCTGAGGGCCAGATCAGCCGAGATATAGGCCAGAACGGTCAGGGCCAAAAGGCTCGCTACTCCGATCACGGGCAGGGGAATCCAGGGCAAAAGATTATGTACCGATTCGGCAAAGCCGACAATATAAAATGAAATCCCCACCGCCTGAGCAAGATACAAAGGCAGACCGACCGCAGCACCCGCCTCGACCCCCAGGGACCGGGAGATCATGAAGTAGGCCCCCCCGCCTTTTACCTTCATGTTGGTGGCCGTAGCCGAAATCGAAAGACCGGTCAAAAAGGTAATGGCAGAAGCCATAGTGACAATCACCAGCGTCAGGAACAGACCGACGTTGCCGACCACCCATCCCAGCCGCAGGTACATGATGACACCGAAAATAGTGAGAATGCTGGGAAGGTAGACGCCCTTGAAAGTGCCAAAACCTTTTTGCTCATCTTTCTCCCCTGCTGCCGGAATCTTCCGATGTCTGTGAAATCGTTCATACACACCTTGAACAAGTCTGCTCTTTTCCAGGAATTGTCTGACCGGCCCATTCTCCATGAAGTTTCTCCCCCTTCGTTCCATTCACTTTCATTCAGTTTCATTCACTTTCATCCACTTCAGCCAAGGCTTCAATGTACCCGTGCACGGATCTTTTTTGGATTTTAGCGGATTTTATCCCAAGCTCTCCTAAATTGCAAACGGGTTGTACGGTGGTCTCATACCCTGATCATATGACCATCTTTGTCCCCGACCAATGTGCTTCTTAAAACGAAATGGTATTTTATTCGATAAATGCCGATATACCTTATATTAAGGAACGCAGCAGCTATTCTATCATGCTCACCATATTTTAAAGGGGGATAAAATGAAAAGGCTTGTCCTGGTATCAGTGGTCGTCCTGCTGTCAGCAGGCAGTCTGCTCTTGCAGGCTCAGGCAAGAGCCCAACAAAATGAGATATTATTTGACACCTTTGGCAGTCTCTCCGAAGATGCCCTGCATTTTTCCTCTTTCTTCACCCCGCCTTCTCAGGCCAGAAACCGCCTTCAGGACATGCGGGTGTCCAGAACAGGAAGATCATTGATTCCGGCACGTCCATTCGTCCCAGGCAGGATGAACGGCTTTAGACCCGGCTCATTACCCAGATTTTCCGGTTGCAGGGCACTGAGAGTAAAATTGAACCAGATGACCACACCTCCTGTATACAAAACCTTCGGTGACGTTTTCGGAGCCCGGCTCCCCACCGACAATGAAAAAAACGATGCGGACGGTCACTCAAACACCAATGTTCAGGTAGCCGGAGTTGATGAAGCGGACCGGATCAAAAATGACGGATCGTATATCTACCTGGTAAAAGGCCAGAGCGTCAGAATTGTCAGGGTCTGGCCTGCGACCGGGCTTTCGGAGCTTCCCATGATCGATTTTTCGGACTCTTCATTCACACCCGATTACTTATATGTCGATGGGAACAAGCTGATCGTCATCGGCCATGAATATCGCCAGGATGACACAGAAGATACGGTGATCGCAAATCCAAGACTATCGGGACCCTTTACAGGGCCGTCGAAGACCCTCATCTACCCCTACTATTACTCCTCCGCGACCAGGGTGATCATTTACGACATCACTGAGCGGACCAGGGTCAGGGAAGTGCGAAATCTCACCTTCGAGGCCGATTACCTGCAATCGAGAAGAGTGGACGATACCCTTTACCTGATCATGAACCAGTACCCTCACTATCCTATAACCGAAAATACTCCGCAGGCGATGATTCCCGCCTACACCGATTCCACCCGATCGGTCAAAGAGGAGCCAGTCTGTGACTGTGATGAGGTGTCCTATGTCCCTGCCTCCAGCGACTCCTCTTATCTCATGGTAATTGCCATTCCGATCAATGACCCGACGAAGGAGATCGGCGGGGAAATCATTCTGGGAGCAGGGCAAAATCTCTATGCCTCTCCTGAAAATCTCTATATCGCCCAGAGCAGCTATACGGCTGCAATGATACAAGAGGGCTCTGTTCCGGGGCCCGTTACCCTGGTATATCGGTTCAGCCTCAATGATCATGATAAGATCAGCTATTCAGGCCAGGCCACAGTGCCGGGAACGATTATCAACCAATTCGCCATGGATGAGAAGAGCGCCTATTTCAGGATCGCTACCACCAGCAGGGGGAATGTCCGGGATGAGCAAAATCTGTCCAGCAGTAATCTCTATGTCCTGGATAAGAACATGAGCCAGGTTGGAAGCATCGAGGGGATCGCTCCGGGCGAGAACATCAAATCGGTCAGATTCATGGGGGACAAGGCCTACCTGGTGACCTTTCTCCAGGTTGACCCTTTGTTTGTAATCTCTCTCACCGATCCCGCAAAGCCCAAGATTCTCGGGCAACTGAAGGTCCCGGGATACAGCGAATACCTCCACCCGTACGATGAGAACCATCTGATCGGCTTTGGCCGCGATGTCGATGTCAGCTTCGATCCTGCCAAGGCCACTACCCCTCTGCCTTCCACTGCCCTCTTAGGCATACAAATTTCCCTGTTCGATGTCACCGACGTCGAGCATCCAGCACTGCTTCACAAGGAAATCATAGGCTACCGGAACACAGACTCGGAACTTTTGAGGGATCACAAGGCCCTTTTGTTCAGCAAAGAGAAAAACCTCATGGCCTTCCCTGCCACCGCTACCCGCAAGATCGCAAATCCGGCCAGTCCATACCTCGATTATGAATACATCTTCCAGGGCGCGTATTTCTATAACCTTGACCTGACCAGCGGGTTTGAACAAAAAGCGGCCATAACCCACTATGACGATTCCGATCAGGCAGTGGAAAAAGCAGGCTACTTCTTCGGCGGGGAAAACGATATCAGAAGAATCATTTATATCGGCGACTATTTCTACACCATATCCGAAGGCAAGATCAAAGCCATCGATATGCACACCTATACTGAGGACAAGGCCATTCTCCTGGCTGCCGGGGGGGAGAGTGGCGTGTAGGTTTTTCCTCATTTAAGAGAAAGGGAATTAAGGGTGACAGCTTCTGAAAATCCCCTAATACTCCTGTACGCTCGGCTTTTTCAGATCTCTGGCCAGTGTTCGAAGGTCCCAGTTACGGTGAAAGTAGTGGGAACTTAAATTTCCATCAGGAAAAAAGTCAACGACGTAGACAAAGGGAAGTTTGCCTTTAAAGCCTTCGAAACGGTAATCGTAAAAAGCGAGGCGGTGGGTATTCTGAACGAAGCCGTGGTACTTCAGGACCGGAAACCGGGCAAACCACAGGTAGGTCTTTACCTCGGGAAGATCCAGAGCCTTTTGAATCCAGGCCGAATTTATGCCGGGTGCCTGATAGCTGATCTTTGGCAGGATCTTATAATCTCCATGGCTGCTCCGGTTTGAGGTATTGACTCCGCTCTTGTAGATATACTGATCGGTCTCGATCAGATTATGCCACCGGAAAGGGGAAAGATGGGTGGGCAGTGAAGCAAAGTTTGCTGCGCTTAGCTGATTAGTCTCGATATAGTGCTGGTTTTGCCGCCGGGCGCGGGTATGATTGAGAAAGCGAAAGCCGATATACAAAAAAACGCAGGCTAAAGAAGCCAGGCAGATGAGCCTGGAGTAATCCGGCCAGATAAAGGATGCGATCAAGGGAAAAAGAAGCAGGCTGGTGAAAACAAGGTCAATAATGTAAACCAGATCGAGCGAGAAGCGGTAATTTGAAAAGGGCGCAAAGATCATGGTCCCGAACGGATTCAGAATGTCGAAAAAGACGTGGCTGCACAGCACCGTAAAGGCTAATGTAAAAAAGGCCGGGAAATTATGGAGGCCGGAAAACCAGTTGAACATCCCTCCCCAGAAGAGAGACAAAGGAATGATGAAAAAAACCGAATTGGCGAAGCTCCGGTGGTACTTGATATAGAGCTGCTTATTGACAAATTTCAGCAAAAAATCGACATCCGGCAAAAGCGCCACTGCTACGCCTGTAATGACGCCCCATTTCCCTAAAGAGGGTTCAAATGCGGCTCTGGCAATTACTACTCCGGCCAGACTGTGGGTAAAAGCATCCATGGTCCTCAAGTATCCTTTCCATTTGAATGATAAGGGGAGCAAGGGTGTCGACAGATCGGGCAGAGATAAAAACCCCCTGATACCTTTTCTGGTATGCAGAAAGCATCTCTTGCGGAAGCTTGTCAATTTTATTAAACACCTGAAGAACGGGAATGCGGGACAGGTTCAAATCGCTCAGAATCTGTCCTACGGCATCCATTTGTTCATGAAAGCGGGGATTACTTACATCAACGACATGAAGCAGCAGGTTGGCGTCCTCCAGTTCCTCGAGCGTCGAGCGGAATGCTCCGAGCAAATCAGGCGGCAGTGAACGCAGAAAGCCGACCGTATCGGTTATGATCACTTCTCTTTCCCGGGGAAAGCGCAGCCTTCTGGTGGCGGTATCGAGAGTGGCAAAATACAGGTCTTCAACCAGAACATGGCTGTCGGTCAGAGCGTTGAGCAGCGTGGATTTGCCGGCATTGGTGTAACCGACAATAGAAATGATGGGGAGAGAAGCGTTTGACCTTTTCGCCCTCCTTTGCCTGCGGCTCTTGCTGCTTGCTTCCAGTTTTTTTTCAAGATACGAAATCCGGTTCCGGATATGCCTGCGGTCCACTTCCAGCTTCTGCTCTCCGGGGCCTCTTCCGCCGATACCTCCAGCCAGCCGGGAAAAGGCTGCCGTGTTTTCCTTCAGGCGGGGGAGGATATACTTCAGTTGAGCCAGTTCCACCTGGATCTTCCCGTCGAGGGTATGGGCATGTCTGGCAAAGATGTCCAGAATAAGCTGAGTGCGGTCCAGCACTTTCATTTCCGTAATTTCACTGATGGATCTGACCTGGGCAGGGGTCAGTTCCCGGTCAAAAATCAACAGACTGGCCCCCGACTGAAGTGCACGGATAATCAACTCGCGTAACTTGCCCTTTCCCAAAAGATATTTGGGATTCATACGGTCGGCATTTTGAACGATCGTATCCAGGACATGGACCGAACTGGTGCGGGCCAGCTCTTTTAATTCCTCGAGAGAATTTTCTAAAGCATCGATTTTTTGACCGTCTCTTACCCCGACCAAAATCGCCCGCTCTGTACTCCCGACCTCCTGGGCGCTTTTTTCCTCACGGGTGATTTCCTTTTCAAGTTCGCCGATGAGCTGCTCAAAATCGATATCATGAAGGTGGTGCGTCTCGCGGGGAGGCAGAAGCTCGCAGGTTTTTCCATCTCTGTTCGCAGGGAGCAGGTGTGCCAGCAAAACCTGAGCGGGCAGCCCTGCTTCTCCCACTCCGATGCTTCCGATAAGATCGAGGCGCAGTAAGGCCAGGTCTGTCAAATCATCTTTGGAAAGAGGTTCTCCCTTTAAATGGGTATGAAGGAATCTCAATCCCCGAAATCGCCTGTGGCCAAGCCGGTAATCGTCGAGCGGCGGGATAAGGATCTCTTTTTGGTTTCCGACAACGACATAGGCTATTTCTCCCCTTCTCGTGATAAGGACACCGACCTGACGGCCAAGGTCGAATGATACCTCAGTCAAGTACCTGCACAGCTCAGATGTGATAATTTCCTGACTCGGGACCCTGCGGCGGTAAATCCGCTCAAGCCGCTTAAGACTGCCGGGACCAAGGCCCTGAATCTCTCCATAAATGTTTTTAATCTTTTGTTTACCTCATCCGTGCCTACCCCAAAACCAAACCGTGTTGGGGATGGGCCGGTTGGTTGATCATTAATACCCCCCGGATACTTTTTCGGTTCTCTCCGGGAGATTTTTCGGTATTTTAACCCTCTCCCAGGGCTCGTGAATCTCTTTTAAAAGACCAGAAATAGAGCCTATCAAGACTTCACTCTGCATTTTTACCGGGATCTTACGGTCATCATCAGTCAACCAGACATACAGTTTCGCTTGAACCTTTTTATTGAATACCCCTTCTACTTTTTCCATTTTGGGTTCTACCTTCAGGCAGTCGAAATATCCTGCCCAGCTCTTGACCCTCTCTCGCTTCAATACATTAATCTGTATTTGATACACGTCATTTCCATCAATCACCCGAACGCTGATCTGGTCTCCTACTTCGAGATCCAGGCTCCTTACATAATATAGCACAGCGTAGGGATCCAGTAAATCTTCATCTTTCTGGATCTTAATAATGTTTTTCAGTTTTCCGTTCCGGTTCAGAGTCACCTCTTCGTTTTGATAATCGATGGTGAGCTCATCATCCCGGGAAAACGATCCTTCCCGCTGCTCTTTACGATAGTAATGCGACCGTTTCAGGGAAGTTTCAATCAAAGAGATTACCGAATCACGAACCTTGTGGATTTTATCCAAAAAAGGATTCGTACTGGTAAACATCTTGATCTGATAGCAATTCACCCCGCCTGCCCACCTGATGAGGGAATCGACTTCCATCGTGGCATAACCGGCAGGTACGATTCCCCAGGACAGGGTATAGGTAAACCTTTCCCCGATCTTCAGGGAGGGAGTTTGCGTCGCCTGTCCTGCACTCTGCTCTGCGGAAAATTCCTCTTTCTGCAAAGGCCCGGCAGCCATGAGTGATGACCGGAAAAGGAAAATACATAAAAACAGGCCAGTAATAATTTTACATCTGTTCATTTTGTCTCACCATATTTTATAAAGAAAAACTGAAAAAGGACTCTTTTCGTCTTCTCTATTTTACCTCACTTCCTCCACAAAGCAAAAATTTTTCCATAAGAGATAATTCTTTCCATCGTCTTTTTTTGGGAGTTATCTATACATTCGCAGTCAAAATCATAAAAATAAAATAATGGGGGAGAAAAATAAAGTTAAATGAAAAGTGGAGAAGCGAAACATGAATGAAAGCAGAGCAACTAATATTCTTGTCGTTGACGATGAAGAGGAACTACGAAAAAGCCTGGCCGAGATACTCGAACTGGAAGGCTTACAGGTCGCTCAGGCTCAAAATGGATACGTCGCTATTGAGAAGGCCAAAGACAATCTCTATGACATTGCCCTGATCGACATAAGAATGCCAGGGATAAACGGCCTTGAAACCTTACATCAGGTAAGGTCTTTACAGCCGCACATCAAAGCTATCATGATGACCGGACATCCTATAGAAAACACGAAAAGCAACCTGCTGAAAGGAATCTACGGAATTTTGCACAAGCCATTCTCCATTGCCAAACTCATGGCTATGATTCAACAAATCAGCTGTGTTCTGGCCTGATTGATTCACTTACAGATTTTTTCTGCAAAAACACAGCTATTCGATACTCAGGGCTATGAGCTTCCTTTCCAAAACCCGCAGCGGCGCATAGCGAGGAAGGTTTGATTTCAAATAGTGAACTCCCAAAGGAATAAATTGCTCGAATTGCTTCTTTTTCTTAACCAGGGAAAGAAAACTGAAGGCCCCCAGTGCCTGCATGTTCCTCTGGAGTGCAGCTCTTGTGTACAGGTCCCTGAATTCAGCCCCATCCTGCAAAAATCCCAGCCGCCGCTGTCGCTGATCCAGGTAGTAAGAGATCAGAAAATCTCTTTGCGGCTCCTCCAGAACAAGATAGCAATCGTTCAGGAGAGAAGCCAGGTCATAGGCGGCGATACCGCGCCGTGCGCCTTGAAAATCGATTAAATACGGCCCGCCGGATTTCCACATGATATTCTGGGATTGAAAGTCCCGGTGCATCAGCCAGAAAGGCTCTTTAGCAAAGCTTGCCGCCAGTTGATGGAATCCTTCCTCGAATTCCCCCTCATCCACGGCCATATGGCAGTACTCTCCCAAAAAGTACCGGGTAAAGTAGGCGGTCTCCCATCTCAATTGCCCATAATCGAAGGCCTTTTTCTGAATTGGATGACACGCGGCTATCTGTTCGGCACCGATCCCCTGCAGGGTGATCAGGACATCGATCGTTTTTTGATAGTTTTTTTGTCTGTGGCAGGTATCTTCTGTCCTTTTCTGGAAAAGCGTCTCATCCCCCAGATCTTCCAGCAGGGCCTTTCGAGAATTGTAATCATAGCTGTAGATGAGGGGAACGGGAAGACGGTTTTCCCGAAGGAAGCGGCCGATCTGAATATAGGCTGAGAATTCTTCCTGATTCTGGTCAAACAAAAAAACAATGCTGCGGTCCCCCTCCTTGATCCGGCAAAAAATTCGATCTGACCCGCCTGCGGTCAGGGCATATACCTGCGCCCTGGCACTGAAGCGGCCGCCGGGGGCATCCTTCAAAAGGGGGTCCTGCAGGATCGATTCACGACATAGGCTCTCTTCGTCCATCTTTCTCCTTTTCCCTGCATAGAAAATCCTGGCTCAATACGGCCCTTTGCGCTCTTGTCCCGGCAAGAACTCTCGTTCCGGGCCACAAGACACAATCTTCCAGAAAAACATCATCCTCGATGACGCATCCATCTGCCATGGATACAAAGCCCCCAAGTTGTGCCGAACGTGCGATCGTCCCCCTTTTTCCGCTCCGGTAAACACAGCCGATGGAACGCCTGCCGGCTTCCGGGGAACAGATGCCTGCCCCTTTGATTGCGCTTTGCGGCCGATCAAGCAAAAGGTCGCGGTGGACATCAAGGTAACTGGAAACGGTCCCGAAATCCGCCCAGTACCTCCCCCTCCCTCTGAAACCGCAGATCTTTCCCGCCCCCTGCCCCTTAGCTGCGATAATGCTCTGATAGATTCCAGGTATTTCAGAATATCCTTCCGGCATATAATCAAGTATCCGGGGGCTGAGGATCGAAATCCCGGTAAAGGTCAATGTGCTCTGGCCCACACTCCCTGCCGAAGGGAGAGAATCTGCACAAGACGCCGGTCTTGAAAACAGGCTGAGGATATTCCCCTTTGAATCCATCGAAACGGTGTTGATCGGCGGGTAATCCCAGAGGATCAAGGTGGCCAGGGGCTTTTTGGTCCGGTGAAAATGCAAGGCGGAAGGAAGATCGATATCAGAGACGATATCCCCGTTATAAACCCAAAAAGGCTCGTCTCCCCGAAGGAAATCGCGGAAATTATAGATGGCACCTCCGGTTCCGAGAATTTCTTCCTCATGAGCAATGCAAACTTCTCCTCTCCCTTTCCCCTTTCCCTCCAAAAAGGCCGATTCCAGATGCGACCTGATCTGCCCTGCCCGATAGTGTACATTGACCCCTATCTTTTGCACACCCTGAAGCAAAAGGCGCTCAACCACATGATCTATGGCCGGAACACCTAAAACCGGCACCAGTACCTTGGGAAGATAGTCGGTCAGGGGGCGCAGTCTCTTTCCAAATCCGGCGGCAAGAATAACGGCTTTCATCGTCATCTTTCCTCCCTCATCAAGCAGATGTTCGCAAGTCAGGCAGCCTGTTCGAAAGCGCAGATCGTCTCTTATTCATAATGCAGGTAATTCCGGCGGATCTTCAAGAAATCGCAAAGCCCCTCTGTCCAACTTTTTTCTATTTCGGCGGGGGAAACCTGCGATTCGATCTCGTGTCGAATCCGATCCGTGCCACACAAAATATCAATAGGAAGCTTCTCGTATTCGTATTCGTAGGGAGGTGATTTCCATTTCAGTCTGTCAGGATACAACCGGTGAATCACCTGCAGGATGGCGATTCCCGTCAGATAAGGCTTAAAGGAATCCCAGTCCGTTACATGCAGTTGGGCGCCTGCGCATAACTGGCCCTGAAATTTATGGAAGGTGGGTTGAAAGTAACAGGGCCGGAACACTACTCCCGGCAGGTTATGGTGCTTTAATTCACTGACCAGGTCTTTTGAGTGAATGAAGGGCGCTCCGAACAGTTCAAAAGGCAGAGTGGTGCCTCTTCCTTCCGAGATATTGGTTCCTTCCAAAAGGCACATGCCCGGATAAACCCGGGCCGTTTCCAGCCGGGGCATATTCGGTGAAGGGGCTACCCAGGGCAGGCCGGTATCCGAATAACCCATCGCGCGTTTCCACCCCTCCATCCAGACCACAACCAGAGAAACATCGATCCGATATTCGCGTATCAGTAAGAAGGCCAATTCTCCCATGGTTAGACCATGGCAGGCAGGGAGAGGATACAGCCCTACGAAAGAGAGGAAATCATCGAGCGAGACATTCCCTTCAACCTTCAAGCCCCCCAATGGGTTTGGCCGGTCCAGGATCACGACCCGCACATTATGCTCCTGGCATGCCTCAAGACACAAAGCCATGGTCCAGATAAACGTGTAATACCTGGCACCGACATCCTGCAGGTCGATCACCAGGGTATCGAGGGTTTCCAAAGTCTCCCTGGGCGGTTTCCTGTTCCTGCCATACAGACTGTACACCGGAAGACCGAAGGTTGCCTCATGGAAATCCTGCCACTCGATCATATTGTCCTGGGTTTCGCCGTACAGGCCGTGCTGAGGCCCCAAAAGGCAAACCAGTCTTTCCCCTAGCTTTCCCTTAAAGATATCCACCGCATGCGTGAGATCCGAGGCAACAGAGGCTGGATGGACCAATAAACCAACCCTTTTGCCTAACCCTCGAAAGCCATGCGCCATAAGAACTTCCAAGCCCGAGAGAACTCTTTTCATAGTGAAAAAAAATCAGCCCTCCTCATCATCATGGAGTTGTTGTTTTCATTTTCCGGAAAACCTATATTTAACTCATCAATACAGGGGAAGTCAACCATTTCGTAATTATTGTGAATCATATGCCGCGTATAATGCGGTAAATATGAACAATAAAAATTCGATGTCAGATTTTCTTGCTTGTTACTCTCCTTCCAGTTTATAATTATTACAAGACTGTTGTAGCTTTTTTACCCCAGCTATCAGTATGAGCTTGAGCATCATGTCAATCTGTTTTTGATAGATTTATGGAAGCGGCGTAACTCCTAAGATACTGGTGACAGGCTGTTTATTGACCTTTGATGTTTACTTGATGGCAGGCATAGAGGCGTTTAAGCCTTATCATGGCTCGGCGCAGTGCAGACTCTATGACCTATCCGATGAAGAGTTCTCAAATTTCTGACAGCTTACTATTTTTCAGGGTAAAAACAAACGCTTGTCTGGGGGAAGTGAGGGGTATTAACGTATGATTAAGTATATTTTGCCACCTTTAATACTATTTATTTTGTACTATATCTCTGTAATACATTATATTTTCCATTTCATTTAGATTGTTATTTCATTATTTATAGTATATTGGATTGGAGTGTCATTCCGAGCGAAGCGGGGAGACCTGCTTTGAGAGAAAATTCGCGGCAGAAGGATCTGTATGCCTTTTCGCTTCGCTCGTTTCGACATTTGACGAGGGAACAAGACTCTTCGCTTCGCTCAAAAGAGTTACAAAGCTGGCCAGGCAAAAGGCAAGACGGCGGCTGCATTCATTTCTCCCTCACTGTTTTATTTTCCCCCGTGCGTTGTTCGCGTTTTATTTTCCCCCCTTGCTTTGTTCATCCTTTCGTGGTATCAATATATACATCATATACATCTTTTCCGTAATCTCGTTTGCTTTTTTCGTTACCTGATCGCTAAGGATACTGCATATGAACCAAGGCATCGCCCAATCCCACGATACCGCAACAAAATCCAATGACGTGAATACTGCTCATCCTGCTGATTCTTCAGATGTTTCTGCCGCTGGTCACTCTGCCGGTCTTTCCGCCGGTATTTCTTCCACCGCCCCTGCCGAGGATGCCTCGATTGGCGCTCCCGCCACTATTTACAACATCCTTTGCACACTTCCTCTTCTGCACAATCAAGGATTTATGGAAGCCGTCAAGGCCAGGCTTCAAAAAAAAGCCCTGGTCAAGAACTGGATAAAAATTGTCGGCCCCAAGCTTGCGGAACATACTGCGCCTTGCATGCAGGAGCAAAAGCTCATCGTGATTGTTAACGAGCCGGGATGGATGGCGGCCCTCCAGCAGATTGAGGGGATATTGAAAAGGAAAGTAAATGAATTTCTGAAATCAGACCAGCCGGTTGACATTGAACTGCGTCTGGGAAAGATTCCATCTTTCACCCGCCCTTACCCGTACCTGTCATCCGCAGTGAAAAAAAAACCGGAAATAACTTCTGATCAGGCAGCAAGAATCGAACATTTGCTCTATCCTGTCAAGAACAATGAAAAATTAAAAAAAACACTGAAGAATGTTCTCATCAGGCATTGTTGCCATGATCAAAACTTCCTCGAAAAAAGCTAAATGATCCGATTACCTTAAGGAATATTTCTTGAAAATATCATTCAGGAGGAGCGGCTTTTAAGGCAGACATACATTTTTCTCTGGACAAATCTCTTGCATCTTGACTATAATTATTTTTTTATTTGACGTATTTATTATATTTTACTACCTGTTAACCAACCGGCGTATGAGCTGACAATCTCAGGCGATTGCCTCCGCTCATGCCAATTAACTAACTAACGTGAGGTAGGTGATAGTTATGAAAAGACGATCTCAGTTTTTCGGTTTACCCCTGTTGTTCCTGTTTTTCATTCTGTCAGGTTTCTTGCTCTTTTCCCGGCCGGCGGCAGCAAAGGCTAAAATCGAATTTTCAGAAACGGAATTTGATCTTGGCGAGATGTACCAAAATCAAGAGAAAAGCCATATCTTTAAATTTAAAAATACAGGAACGGAAACTCTGAAGATTGAGAACGTCAAAGGCAGTTGAGGGTGCACGGCCGTTAATCTCTCGGAGAGAGATATAGCACCGGGAAAGACCGGGGAAATCAAAGCTACGTTTCATTCCAAATCCTATCAGGGAAAACAGTTAAAGACGATTTATGTAAACTCCAATGACCCGAATAGCCCGGTATATAAACTGCAGGTCAAGGCTATGGTCAAGGTAGAAGTTGCTGTTAATCCGGGCACGGTAAACTTCAGAGAACTCCTGCCCGATGAGAAGAAATCGCAAACCATAGAAGTGACAAATATGGGTAATGAACTTTTAAAGGTCAGTTCCGTTACTTCTCCCCACGATTTCGTCAACATCGATCTGACAGGCCAGAAACTGCCTGTTTCCTTGAAATATAATGAAAAAATGAGTTTCAAGGTAGGCGTGGATGCTGCTTTAATGAAAGAAAAAACCTGGGGGCAGGTGATGATCGGTACGAATAATTCCCATACTCCCGAGGTCACTCTCCACATAACCGGACGAGTCCAGCAGCCAAGGAATACCCGGAATTCAGAGGCATCTTTACCTCAGCTCGTCTACAGTGACCAGGCACAGAAGCTCTTTCCGCTCTATAACTTCGTTCTGAACAACGTCGCCCAGAATCTGGCAGGCTGTAATACCGGACAATGCCTTCCCATGAAAGCCTTTATTCAGCTTTTAGTCAACCAAAAGGTTCCGGAGGAAAAAATCACCGAAACCATACGGCAGATCTATGGTCCCGGAGCGGTGGCTGCATCTGGGAGAAACGTACGGCAGTCTCGCCCCTCTTTGCTGGAAGCAGTTCAAAACGAGCTGAAGAGCAGCCAGAATGCCAAACTCGAACTCTTTGTCATGAGCTATTGCCCCTTTGCCATCCGGGCTGAAAAAGCTATGGAAAAGGTCATGGCCGAATTAGGCTCGAAACTCGACCTTCAGGTTTACTTTATTGCCCAATCCAAAGACGCAAAGGCTGACTCCAAGGCACCTGAGAGTGGCAGCGCCAGTCAACTGGCCGACTCATTTTCCAGCCTTCACGGTCCGCAAGAGGTTGAAGAAGATTTCAGACAGGTTTTAATCCAAAAGTATTTTCCAGGGAAATTACTGCCTTACCTTAATCTTCGAAATCAGAACATCAAAACCACTGACTGGAAGGAATGCGCCACGAAAGCAGGAATCGACCTGAAAAAGATGGAAGGGTTGATTGCAGCCAGGGAGAACCAGCAGGCGTTCAAGGAAAATCTGACCAGGGCACAGGTAATGAATATCCATGCATCTCCTACGCTGTTCATTAATAATGTTCGTTATCAGGGAGGGTTCCAGTAAGAGGGAGAGAAGCATCTTTGGGCTTCAGGGGAAGGCAGATGGTGATGAGGGTTCCCTGTCCGGGCTGGCTCTTGAGGCTGATGTGCCCGCCATGCTGCTGAATGATGCTGTGAACGATCGACAAGCCCAGTCCTGTTCCCTTGGAGGATGAAGAAAAAAACGGATCAAAGATCCGATTCTGCAGGTGTTGAGGAATACCGATCCCCGTATCCTGGATATCGATGCACACTGTCTGACTATCCGTTTGGGAGCCGCCGCGGCAGTTATCATTAAAGCCGCAGCGCGCATCCTGGGAAGCCTGGGAAGCGTTGCCTCTTTGAGCGTTACCACCTCTTTGAGCACTGCCCCTTTGAGCACTGCAAAGATAGGTTCGGACAATCAATTTGCCCCCTTCCGCCATGGCATTTATCGAATTAATGATAAGATTCAAAAATACCTGCTGTATCTTCTGAGCATCATGATGAACCGGAGGGATAGTGGGCTGGTATTCAGTTTGCACCGTAATCCCCTGTTTTTTCAGCCTCTCTCTGAGTAAGGCCAGGGAAAGATCCAAAGGCTTATGGATATCCCCTTCTTCGAGGGATAGAGGAGAGGGGCGGGAAAACCTCGACAGATGAGAGATCAACTGCTCTAGCCTGCGGCATTCCCTGGAAATCCTGTCCAGGTCTTCGGCAATGACCCCTCCTGGCGGCACGGATTCGCGAACCAGTTCCGTCAGCATGCCAATTCCCACCAGAGGATTCTTGATTTCGTGTGTGATGCAGGCGGCCAACTCTCCCAGGAGGCTCAGCCGCTCCCTGCGCTGCAATTCCTGCTCCAGCATCTTCTCCTTGGTAATGATGCGGGCAAAAATCACGATTGCTGTCGTTTCTCCTTCCCCGTTGATCAAGGGATAGGCATATACATAAGCAGTCTCCTGAAAGATGATCTGTTCCAGTCTCTGAGTTTTCAGGGTTGATTTTGTTTTAGGGATAGGGCAGTCGGCACAGGGGGTTTCCCTCTCCCGGATAAACCGAAAACACTTTCTCCCTTCAACTTCTTTTTCTGACCGGCCGCAGATCTTTATGAAAGCCTTATTCACGATTTGCAAATTGTAGTCAACGTCGATCATATACACCAGGTCCGTAATTCCGTCAAAGGCAGACTGGAATTTTGCCTTTTGTTCTTTTTCCCAATTAATCCTCCTCTTGTGGATGAGAATAATGACAACCTGCACAAATGACAAGGCAACCAGGATAAAGGAAATGATAAAAAGCAGCCACTGCCAGGCACTTTTTAAAACCCTGCGCTCCCAGTGATCCATCTTGACGGCAGGCGTGGTTACCGCAATTGACCACTTTCTCCCGGAAAGCTGAACCGGCGCGTAATTTAAATAATACTTTTCATCTTTTGGACCGGACGATCTATCGAAATAGACCATCGTACCAGCCTCTCCCTTCAGCATTCTGTTCTGAATAATCCAATCAAGATTCTGAGAGGATCGCTTTTTGGCAAAGGTGTTCTTTCGCACCTGGAAAATCCCCTTACCGACCCAGGCCTTATTCTCATGGGACAAGAGATTCCCCTGATCGTCAATCAGCCAGAAGGAGGAATAGTCATGGAGGTGGTAATAATGGTTTTGGCAGATATTATCGATAACATCCACATCAAGGAACATGACCACTACACCTAAAAAAATTTTTTTTGCGTTTATTATGCCCTTTTCCCCATCCTGGTTCGTATATAAAGGCAGTGAGACAGGGATACCGGTAATGCCAAACCCTTGCTCATACCGGTTGCTGATAAAGGGCACCTGCCCATAGTTGTCATGAAGCTGGCTCAGGGCGTTCTGGAAAAAATCCATCTTCGAGAAATCTTTTTCCTGCATCTGTGTCCACTGGGGGATTGGGGGATAAAAGTATTCGTAATGTCCCTGACTATTTATTATTCCGATGTGAGTGACTTTGTCATGCAGCAGTTCGTAATAGATTTGCAGATCGAAAAGTACCTCATCCGCTTCCAGCCGCTGAATGGGGTATAGTTTGGCCAGGGTGCTCAGCTTTTCCTCCAGATCCTTCATTAACGACTCTAAATCCGAGGCAATCTCCCTGATAATCATCAGTTGACTATCGTTGACTTCACGAATGATCTCTCTGCCGGCACTGATATGAAGCCCCTGGGCAACCAGAATAATGATTCCTACAGCGAGCAGATAAATAGAAAGGGCTTTAAAATTGGCTTTCTTAAGAAATTCCCTTATGAACATTGATCTATATATAATTATAGGTAATCGTTTAACTGGTATTCTTTAATTTTCTTGAACAAAGTCGATCGAGCGATGCCAAGTACCAGAGCGGCCTGGGCCTTATTCCCGCCGCTTTCTTTCAACACCTCAAGGATATAGCGCATTTCCAGTTCTTCCAATTTCAACTTTGCCCTTGTCTCATCTGTCGTTTTCCCATCCCCCGAAGCCAACTGAAGGGGCTGGATATCTACCTTCAGGGTTTTGAAAAAATCCAGTGAGTCCATGGTTATGGTACTTCCCTCCTCCATGATCATCGCCCTCTCGATGATATTCTTCAGTTCCCTGACATTGCCGGGATAATCATATTCCATGATAACCTTTTGGGCATCAGGATGAATCCCCTGGACGTTTTTATGAAAATCCTGGTTGAATTTATTAATGAAATGATAAATGAGCAGAGGGATATCCTCCTTCCTGTGTCGCAGGGGAGGAACTCTGATTAAAAAGACATTGAGCCGGTAAAATAAATCGTGCCGGAATTTTCCTGTTTCTACCATTTTCTCCAGCTCATCATTGGTTGCTGCAATGACACTGATATTTACAGAGACGTCCTTGACTCCTCCGATCCGGCGAAATGTTCTTTGTTCCAAAAAACGCAGCAATTTTGCCTGCATGGCAAAGTCGAGAGTTCCGATCTCATCAAGGAATAAGGTTCCTCCATCGGCTAGTTCTACCAGACCCAGTTTTTTGCTTTTGGCGTCAGTAAAGGCCCCGCGCTCGAAACCGAAAAGCTCGCTTTCCATCAGAGAATTCGGCAAGGCGGAGCAACTGATATCAATAAAGGGATGTCCCGCTCTGGAGCTCTGCCGGTGGATGGTTCTGGCCACGAGTTCCTTGCCGGTTCCGCTTTCTCCGACTACCAGAACCGTACACTGATCAATCTGGGATATTTTTTTGATCAAGTGGCAGACCTCCTGAATCCGGGGGCTGTTGCCTACCAGAGCCATCGCTTCGTATTGCCGGTCGATCTCTGCGCGCAGGACCCTGACCTCTCTGCGCAGTCTTTTTGTTTCCAGCGCTTTTTTAACTACCAGTCTCAATTCCTCCATGTCGGAACTCTTTATAAGGTAATCGAAAGCTCCCACTTTCATAGCCTGCACAGCTAACTGAACATCTTCATGAGCTGTAAGAACAATGACCAGAATGTCCGGAAATTCCTTCTTTATTCGCTCCAAAAGAGGTATTCCACCGATGCCGGGTAAAAACAGATCGAGAAAGACCAGGTGAAAGTCTTCCCTGATCAGCCTCTCCAGGGCATCCTCTCCGCTGTTGGCCCATGATGTCTGATACCCATCCTTAGCCAGCCAGCGTGATATGCCCAAACCTATACTCTCTTCATCATCTACTACCAAAATCTTAAAGGCCATATCCGATCCCTCAATGTAAACTCTCTGATTCCCCTTATTGAAGGGTGTAAACAGATTTATTAAATTTTGCATGGTTATTTCCAAAATTATAACCGATATCTTTCAATAAGCCAAATGAGGAATTCTATCGAAAACAAGCGGGAATTGATCTATTCCGAATTTTTCAGGCAATTGTCTGGTTTTGTGGCCCTGTAGTAAAAAAAGACTCCTGTTTTTAGACTACGTAGTAAAAATAGACGCATTTTACCTCCCGATAATTATGGATTTGCCTACAAGCCGCATTTCCTCTCTCATCGCCGCCTGATCAACAAGGCTCATAAGTTCTTCTATAATAGGGAATCTGTCTTCAGATACTTAAGGAGAATTCTATTTCCAGGAAATTTCAAAAGAGGCGCTGGACCACTGGCATTAAATATGCTTATTACAACGAAACAGAATCATGCTGCTAAAAAATTATATCATGGTTACATCAAACATTTTTACCGAGAGTGAAGTCAAGTAAATACATTCTTTGCACGAAAAGCTTCGAATTACTACCTTCATCACCTCCGTCTCTTTCCCTGAAAAGGGGGAGGGAAAGAGCGTAGTGAGGAAGGACGTTTAGACCGCCTGGGAAACCATATACACAATAAGGGATTGAAGCGTACAAATATCAGTGTTTTTCTTCTGTCCTTTCATTTTCGGGACTCTTCAAGAACAAATACTATTTTTTCAAGGAGGTGGTAGGTTATTCATTTAATACAGTCGTGAGATCAAATATACATTGGTCGAGCTTTGGTGATTCAAAAAAATGAAAATCGCTCTTTTAAGTTTTACCACTTGGGTTAAGGGAAGAAAAAGGAGAATTGATATTATGCAGTTTAAAAAACGAATATCCAGCATCTTTGTTTTAGCGTTGTTTTTAGCTCTTGGAGCCGGTTTGTTATTTACCTCTTCCGCTTCAGCAGCAGCTACGTGGATAAACCTTCCTCCATACAACACGCTCTGGCCTCTGTGGTCACCACCTCTTTCACCGACGAATCCACTGACCGGTCTGCCCACACCCATTGTCAGTAACTTGAAACCCAGCACGGTATTGCCCGTACAGCCTGGTCTGACCTGGGACCCTCGCAAGACCTATCCGTGGCTTTTATACAATACTCCGCTTGGGATGGCTTACTATGATCCCCTATATGGCATTAATACCTGGCCTCCGGCTTACCTGAAAGATCCCATTACCGGACTTCCCGCTCCGATCAATCTTTCCCTGATCAAGGGCTGGAGTCTCCTTTTGCCCACGGCCCAGAGCTGGTTAACCAACAATGTGCCGGTGGCCAACAATGCCTTTATCAATGCTTATCCAGCTTATGCCGTAGCCTATGAGATCCTCCAGGGAGGAACCTTGGCCAGTTATCCGATCTTCGCCGCTTTGCTGAATCCTCCTCCTCCTCTGCAATCCCTGTTAACACCGGCTCTTATCCTGGGATTAGGACCCCTTCTTCCCTGACGAACAAAAAAGGTCCATCCTTTTTGGTTTGTGGATATAATCAAGATCAAGACAAAATCGGACTGGACGTTTTCCACTCCAGTCCGATTTTTTAATACTGATCTTTTTAATAATACTCAAGGTACGCTTTTGTATTTTCAGTCGACTATGAATAAATAGAATAAACTCTCGTAAGAGTAATAGAGTAATAAGTTATTTTATTCAGGAGATCCAGCCATGAAAAATAAACTCCATCAGCTTCTGCTGATCCTGACCATTTTAGCAACCATATGTTTAGCAAAAGCCCCACTAGCCCAGGCTCAGTGGAATCCTTTTACGAACCTTTACTTCTGTCCCTTCGCTTATTACCCGCTCTTTCTTCCGCCACCAGTATCCTCTACAGCTCCTTTGACCGCGGCAGGACGCTACGCCCATGTTCCCCTTACCTCGACCACCTCATCTTTGTTCCCGGCACCTACCTTACCCACGACGCCGGCTGCCACTGTCGCCGGAGTCGGTGTGACTACTCTTATCCCGACAGTCCCCGTCGCAGTAACCGTCCCGGCATCCGCGCTCGTTACCACTCCGCTTGCCCCCCTGATCACCTATACTCCTTTGAGTCTGGTAGGGTTAACCTACGCTCCGGTTCCGGTTGTAACAGCTCCCGCTCCTGTCCCCCTGGTTGCAACAGTATCACCGACCACGATTGCCAGTGTTCTCAGCGCTCTTTTGATTTAACCACGAGAATACCTGGCTCTTGAATCGGGTTCATTTTTCCTGCCAGGTATACACCATGAGGGAGGTGAAGTCTTTTATTCGAAACAAGGGGACGCCAATAACCTTATGAATTTTCAAAAACAATCATTCCTTTTATAATAGTAAGGGAAGGAAAACGATTATGCATTCAAAAAAACCCAGCAAATGGAGTAGAGCGGGAATACTTTTTTCTCTCTTTCTTGGATTGAGTCTTATCCTGTTTTCATCAGCGGTTCAGGCTGTTCCCGGTGGTTCAGGTGCGAACTGGGCGGCCCTTTTGCCATATAATACGCTCTGGCCTCTGTGGTCACCTGCACTGTCACCTGTTAACCCAACCACAGGGCTTCCTACTCCTGTCGTATCCAATCTCGCTCCGTCTACCGTACTGCCCGTGCAGCCAGGGTTGACCTGGGACCCGAGCCGCCTGTATCCCTGGCTTTTGTACAACACCCCTGCTGGTATGGCTTACTATGATCCCCTATTCGGAATAAATTTATGGCCACCAAGCTATTTGACCTTAGGTCCGATTGCCCTGCCTCCCAATTACGCCAACCTGGCACCAACCAGCAGCTTGTGGCTCAGCACGTTCGTACCCCTTGCCAATGCACTCTATCTGAAATCTTTGCCAAAATTTACTCTACCGCCTTCTCCTGTCACTCCCACCACTTTCGTTCCCCCTGTCCCTCCGGTTCCAACAGCCCCCATCGTCCCCACTGCTGCTTTTGTTCCACCGGTTCCGCCAGTTCCTACCACCGTGGTTCCACCGGTCCCGCCGGTGCCGACAACCGCACCTGCAGCCACGACAATTCCTCTCTTGACTCCTTCAGCGATTATCTAAACTATGCATTCCGCATTACCCCGATAGTATCGCTGTAGTCGGTGAAAAGGCCTGTTTTTCAAACAGGCCTTTTTTCCTTTCTCTCGCTTTTCAGGGCGAGGAAAGAAAACGATTATTCAAGGCACCATGGCTGCTTACCAATACAAAATGAAAACAACGGTCAAACCATATAAAAGGATATTTGTGAGTAAGGGCTTATCCGTTACCAGCAGTTCCTCAGGTCTGCCTCCTTCTTTCTTCTGGTGGATCAGGTAAAGATATCGCATTATCCCATATATGACAAAAGGCACGGTATAGATCAGGCGGGAAGTATGGAACTTCTGGACTGTCTCAGGAGCCACCGTATACAAGGCATAGGCAACGACGGTTGCCGGGGTCACAACGGCAATCATCTGGTCCAGCAAATAAGGGCTGTATTCTTGAAGGATCTTCCGATGGCTCGTGGCGTCTCCTTTTAAAAAAACCAGTTCATGCCTCCTCTTGCTCAAGGCCAGGAAGAGTGCGAGCAGCATCGTGCAAATCAAAAGCCATGAGGATATCGGGACATGAATGACTTCAGCCCCGGCAATGACGCGAAGCACGAATCCTCCGGCAATGGAGAAGACATCCAGGATAACGATATGCTTCAATCTCAAAGAGTAGGCTACCTGGAGCACAACGTAAGAGAGGGCAATAAGAAAAAATGATTCGCTCATAAACCAGGCCAGGAAAAATGAACTCACACCGATGACCACCGCTCCCCAGATGGCCGTAGACTTGGCGAGCCTGCCCGAAGCCAGAGGTCTTTGGCACTTCAGCGGGTGTTTCTGATCCGTCTCCTTATCGATAAGATCATTGATAATATAAATACATCCTGAATAGGCACAGAAAAGAAGGAACGCCCCCATAACCATGGCGACCATGTCCCAGCGGAAAATGTTCCGTGAAAAGATGACGGCTGCGAAAATAACGATATTCTTCGTCCATTGATGTGGACGCATACTCAGGATAAGGTACTTCATCTGGTACCCTGCTCTTACAGCCACGGAAGATGAAGGGAACGACCGACTATCCGGTGAATCAATCCTCATATGAATCACTCCTCATACATGAAGGTCCTGTGTACTTTTTTGTCTGTTCCGCTAGTGATCAAACGATATATTAACCGAATATTAATGAGACCTCTCAGCAATGGATAACCTGGCCGTCTATAAGACAAAAATTACCTGAGAAAAGGCAATTTTCACCTTACGGATATGACGGTCAGTGTCTGGATGTATAAGTTGCAAACATGGTGGCGAAATAATAAACTGACAGATAATTAGAAAATGTAAACTAATCAGTTCATTTTGAAACAAGGAGAAAAAAAAATTTTAACTTTACAAACATTGTTCTAATGAGCTATAATCTTAAGTGTTTTTCCGGGAAAAATCAATCAAAACCATGAAGCAGATCCTACACTCCAGCAGAAGTACAAAGAAAAAATCAGGTTGTAAAACTAAGTGTTATAAAACAGAGGAGCGTTCACTTAATTACATAAAATGAGGAGGGCAAAGAGCTGTGGCTGAGAAAAAAAAGATGAGCATGACTAAGAAGCTAGTTTTAGTCGCTATAGGCATCGTGTTATTTGGTGTAATAGCTGTCGCGGGAATCGAACTCACCTGTACTTCGTGGTTCTGCCTTAGCTGCCATGAAATGAAAGAACTTGGTGCTACCTGGAAATTATCAAAGCATGGTCCGGATAACCCCGAAATGCACAATTGTA
>JBFMGO010000001.1:44248-103423 GCA_040752695.1 bacterium | reverse complement strand
CCAGCCAGGGTTGCTTGGGCTTTTAAAGGCTAAAATAGGTGGTCTTTTCTCTCTTTGCTATCATATTAGCGGGAACTATCATCTTGAGGCCACTCAACCGGTAGTATGCGTTCGGGAAGGATGCCACCAGGTCGAGGATCTGGACAGAGCCAGCCGACCGGAACAGACGGTTACCCTGAACCATGCCAAGCATATTAAAGTAATGAAAGAAATAGGTACAAGGTACCAATGTATGCCATGCCATCGGGATATTGCTCACGGTGAAGAAAAATTCCTCCCCGATATGAAGAGCAGTTGCTTTCTCTGCCATACAGATCGTGATATTACGGCTGCCAATTGTGCCTTATGCCATCCGAAACATCCTCAGGTGCATTTAACGGACGATGAAACA
This sequence comes from bacterium, assembly GCA_040752695.1. Classification (GTDB taxonomy): domain Bacteria; phylum SZUA-182; class SZUA-182; order DTGQ01; family DTGQ01; genus DTGQ01. Next base: position 103,032 of record JBFMGO010000001.1, on the reverse strand, counting down.
TCCATCCTTGAATACCATGGGGATGTGCAGTGCACCGAATGCCACACGGAAGCGTGCAAGGCTACCAAAGCCACCTGCGATAATTGTCATGAAGGCGAAAATTACGGCGATAAGGTCGTCTACAAGGGAAAGACCATAAAATAATCCCGCTTTGACTTTTAAAGCGTAACTATTTCCTGTTTCCTTCGCCTGATAAGGCAGAATGAAGACAAAAATTCCATATGGCTTTTCTAATGAAAAGTACGTTGCCAGATCTTAAACCAAGAAAAGGAGAAAAATGTATTATAGAATTGCGAAATGATTATTAGATGGGCCATATGTTCTTTATGAAAAAGGCAGAGTGAAATATTTCACTCTGCCTTTTTTGTTATACGGCAATCTTATGAGTTATACGGCATCCTGAGTACACCGCAAGCTCACATTCAGATCCTTACCCAGCAAGCCCTAGATCAGGCTGGTACTGAAATACCTTTCCGCCCGGTCTGGCAATATAGTGACAAGAGGGCCGGACACCTTTCCCCCGACAAGGTTTGCGGCCCAGACATTGGCCCCTGAGGAAGTGCCGACCAAAAGCCCCTCTTCCCTGGCCAACTGACGGGTAGTCTCAATGGCTTCTTCGTCACTTACCGTCACGACATCATCGATTAAGGACACATCCAGTACGGCAGGAATAAAACCATCGCCGATACCCTGAATCTGGTGAAGGCCGGGCTCCTGGCCCAGCAGGGCTGAACTGTTTCTTGGCTCGACAGCGATAACCTTGATCTTTGGGTCCTTCTCCTTAAGGAACTTCCCAACCCCTCCCAGGGTCCCGCCGCTCCCCACGCCGGCAACAAAGCAGGCGATTTCGCCCCCGGTCTGGCTCCAGATCTCCCGCGCGGTCGTGGTGTAATGAATTTCCGGATTCCTTGGGTTTTCAAACTGCTGGGGAACATAAACCTTAGGATCGTTCCGGGCCATTTCATTGACTTTGTCCACGCTTCCCTGAATGCTCTGATCAGCCGGGGTAAGGATAAGCTCTCCACCAAAAGCCTTAATGATTTTCTTTCGCTCCTCACTCATGTTTTCGGGCATAACAATAATTACCCGGTAACCCTTTTGAACTCCCACAAAAACCATTCCAATCCCTGTATTTCCGGATGAGGGCTCCACAATGATCGAACCCTCTTTAAGCGTTCCATCCCTTTCGGCCTCTTCGATAAGGTACTTGGCTACCCTGTCTTTCACACTCCCGCCGGGATTGAGAAATTCAGCCTTGGCAAAAATAGTGTAAGCAGTTACCTTTCTTAATCTTATCAGAGGGGTCGATCCAATGCATGCTAAGATATTCTGGCTCATCATTTTTTATCACTTCCTACGATTTGTTGGATATAAAATGGGCAATTACTGCCTGTCCCAGGGCTATTCCTCCATCATTCGGAGGAACCTTCCAGTGCTTATAACAATCAAATCCCCGGTCAAGAAGCTTTTTGGAAAGGAGTGAAGTTAATAAACGATTTTGAAAGACGCCGCCGCTCAAGACAACGCTCTTGATCCCGTATTCTTTCCGGATCTTATGACAGACTTCAGCGGCTATTTCGGCCATAGTCAGGTGAAAACGAAAGGCAGCCCCTGCCATGTCCTTTTGCTGATGCAGATGGGACTGCTGATGGTGTTGATGGGGCTGATAGTGTTGATGGGGCTGACCGGCAAGCTCATGCACCATCTGCCTGATCATGGGAGCTACATCAATCCGATAGTGACCTCCTCCTCCCTCTGCATGGAGCAAATACGGATACGGCCTTATACCCTGATCATGGGGAGCATCGGGAGCATCGAGGACACCCGGCGAACCCGGCACATCAGGGGTATCGGGCATATTGGGGACCGAAGAGGCAAGATACTCCAGGTCCATGGCTGCCTGGCCCTCGAAGGTGTTTTTATCCCTCACGCCCAGGAGTGCCGATATGGATTCAAAGAGTCTTCCCGCACTGGAAGTGAGGGGAGAATTGATTCCCTTTCGGATGATCTCCATTATTGCCATCTGCCGCTCCAGGCCGATCCTTTGCAAAAAGGGCAGACAAAGATCGGTCATCTTTTCCCCGAATACCTGATAGAGGTAACTGAGAGCCATGCGGTAAGGCTCCCTGATGGCCATATGGCCCCCCGGCAGGGGAAGGTAAGAAAAAAATGCCTTGCGTTCAAAAGTGGTGTAATCGGCAACGAGAAACTCCCCTCCCCAGACGCACCCGTCCTCTCCGTATCCGGTGCCATCCCAGGCAATCCCGATTACCTTTTCGTTTTTTAATCCGTTTTCCACCATACAACTGGCTATGTGGGCATGGTGGTGCTGCACGGGGATCTTGAGATCAAACCCCGATGCTTTCAGAGCATACTTGGTGCTCAGATAGTCCGGATGCAGGTCATAGGCGATGATCTTCGGATCGACTTTCAGGATACGCTTCATTTTGCTGACTGTATGTTCAAAAAACCGAAAGGTCTCCAGATTTTCTAAATCACCAAGATACTGACTGACAAAGGCATTGTTCTCCCTGGTCAGGCAAATGGTGTTTTTTAATTCAGCACCGCAGGCCAGAATCTCCTGCCTGTCTGAAGAGCCGGAATGAACCGGCTCAAAAGGGATCTCCTCAAGAGAAATCTCCCCCAGCGAAATCGGGATAGGACAGTAGCCGCGGGACCTCCTGAGCAGGGCCTCTTTTCCCTCCACCACCTGGACAATCGAATCATCGCTTCTTGTGTATATGTCCCGGTCATGGAAGACGAAGCAATCGGCAATCCCCGCTAGCCGCTTCACCGCGTCCTCATTGGAAATCACGATCGGCTCCTGACTGATATTGCCGCTGGTCATGACCAGGGCAAGCCAGGGGCCATTCATAATCAGGTGATGCAGCGGCGTATAGGGGAGCATCACGCCAAAGTGCAGACTCTTTGGTGCAACCGAAGGGGCAATGAGTGAATCATTCTTCTTTTTCAAAAGAACGATCGGCGCTGTCGGGCTGGTAAGGCTCAATTCTTCTTTTTCGCACACGAAGCAAAACGACCTGATATCTTCGATGCTTCTGGCCATAAGAGCAAAGGGCTTTTCCTCGCGCTTTTTTCGCGTCCGCAGCATTCTCACTGCATCATCATTTTGCGCATCGCAGACAAGATGAAAACCTCCCAACCCCTTGATCGCCAGAATTTTCCCCTCGGCCAGTGCATTTTTTGCCGCTTCGACGGCATTGTTCGGGCACTCGGATCCGTTCAGGTCGGACATCCACACGCGAGGGCCGCAAACCCGGCAGGCATTCGGCTGTGCGTGAAACCTTCGGTCCGAAGGGTCACGGTATTCTTTCTCACACTCAGGACACATGGTAAATTTTTCCATGGTCGTATTCGAGCGGTCGTAAGGAATGTCCTTGATAATGCTGTAGCGGGGCCCGCAATTGGTGCAGTTGATGAAAGGGTAGCCTGCCCTGCGGTCACTTTCGTCCTGAAGCTCCCTGAGGCAATCAGGGCATATGGCAAGGTCTGGCGAGATAAGGGTAAACTCCTGGGGCTGAACAATACTCCGCCTGATGGTGAAACAGTCATAACCAACGGGGGGATAATAGGAAACATCCAGATGGGTTATCAATGACCTTCGGGGCGCTTTTCCAGGAAAACCCCGCACAAACTTTTCCACATCCTCTCTCTCCCCCTCTACCTCTATTTCAACACCGGAAGAAGAGTTTAAAACCCACCCAGCCAGGTGATTCTCCCTGGCAAAACGGTCCACAAAGGGACGAAACCCCACACCCTGAACTATCCCTTTGACCAGTAACCTGGCCCTTGCCTTCACTCTTCCCTGGCGGGAGGAGGGATTTTCCTCTTTTTGTTTTACCGGATGATCATACACAGCCTGGTACCTCGCTGCCCCCTTTTACCTCGTGCCTCTATCTCGTGGCAGACCGGGTCCTTATCTCCGAGGTAAGCCAGTCCGTCCAGATGTCGAGGCCCTGGCCGCTTGTGCAGGAAATCTCGAATACCTTCAGATGAGGATTGATGTGTAAGGCAGAATCTTTGGCCGCTGCCAAATCGAAATTGGTAAACGGCAATAAGTCAATCTTGTTAATAATGAGGACGCGGCTTTCATGAAATACCGATGGATACTTGCTGGGCTTGTCATCGCCTTCAGTAACGCTTAAAACCGCAACTTTCATGTCTTCACCCAGTTGATAACCTGCCGGACAAACCAGATTGCCTACATTCTCGATAATCAGGCAGTCGAGTTCCTCCAAAGGCAGGCCGTCCAGGGACATCTTGATCATGTTGGCGTCCAGGTGACACCCCCCGTCGGTATTGATCTGAACGACCGGAATCCCCAGAGCGTGAATCCGTTCGGCATCTTTGCTCGTCTGGACATCCCCCTCAATAATTCCGAGCCGGTAATCACCCTTTACCTGTTCGATCGTTCTCTCCAGAAGGGAGGTTTTTCCTGAGCCAGGTGAACTGATCAGGTTTAAAGTCAGGATCCTTTTTTGAGAAAACAGCCGTCGATTCTCATCGGCGATAGCCTCGTTGGCCTTTAAAATGTTGGATAACACCTTAATTTCCAATTAATCGACCTCCAGATGGTGGATTAAAAATTCATGACCCGAAAGATGCTCAAGATTGATACCTTTGCATTCCGGACAAAAAAAACTCAATGATTCAACAATAAATTCCTCCCCGCAATCTTTGCACCTGCATTTTACCGGGACTTCCTCAATTTCCAGTTTTGCACCCTCAAGACTCGTCCCCTTGGATAAGATCTCGAAACAAAAGATCAACGAAGAGGGAACTACGGACATCATCTTCCCTACCCTCAGGCTCACCCGGTGGACCTTTTTCACCTTATGGGTCTTCACCTGCTCTTCCAATATATTCAGCATCTCCTGGGCCATCGACAGCTCATGCATTGTTACTTGTTACCCTTCCCGCATCATTGGCCCGCTGTGAACCAATAGCTATAATCAAGTTAAAATCACTTTTATTATACCGTATTGCACAGAATCTTTCAACGTGCGGATGGAGAGCACACAAAAAGCAGTAATCCGCATTTTGAAGCTTACTAAAAAAAAGGGGCTATCGCAAGGATAGCCCCTTTTTAATAAGTAGACGAAAGGCAAAAGCTTCTTACCACCCTCTAAGGGAGGATATGAAGCAGACCTTACCGCTGTCACTGTCTGAATCTTTTGATGACTGGATAGCCGTAAGCACACGGACCGAAGCAGGAGTCCCGCCCCCTGCCGGGTTTCCATTTTGATCTTTGAACAGGAACTGGTATCTGACATCCGATCCCGTAGAAACAACATCTACCGTTGCCTGGTAATCCCTGCCGTCAGTATAATCGGTATCGTTGGGATCAAGAGTCATGGAGTACATTTCTACCTCATCGGCAATTCCGTTTCCATCCTTATCAATCCACACCTTAGCTAACGAGGGAGTACTCGGCGTACTTCCATCAGTCTCACCACTGTAATAGCGGACGCGGAAAGTTACTTTCGTAGTCCCTTCGTATAAGTTATCAGGTTGAGCACCGGTATCCTTGTAATAAGCGTCACCCATGAGCCAGCTCAGCGCCGGTTTTGGATGCGGGGTTCCTCCATACTCAAGAACCAGCGATGGCCGTAATGCCACTGGTGCATTGGGAGAATAAATTTCCACAAATTCATTGGCGGAAGGAGTGGTCTCTGCAGAGGTATTTGAACTGAGCAGTGCCAGCTTGGTGACTCCTCCCCTGACTATCACTGAACTCGAAAGATCAATAATACATCTGTATACATTAGGATCGGAACTCACTTCCAAGGCTACATTTTGTATAGGTGTACCAGGATTCGGGTAGCTAAGGCCATTCACATAATCCGATCTTCCTGCTTTACTCAAGACAGCATCCCAATCGGAATTCCAGAGAGGCTCCACGTAAACGGACTTATACACGTCGATACGAAAATCATCGGAGGAATTCGTAATATTCTTACCCTTTCGGTAAATAACCAGCTTCGCGGAACTGATAATACTATTCGGATCATCGAGAGCGGATGTGTCAAAGGATAAGAAACCTTTATAGACATGATATTCGCTGCCGATAAGTTGCTGGCCGACTTTTATGGTGTCCGCAAGAACCGTGGTCCTGAACGTATTGTCTTTACTGGAGTAAGTTGTGCCGTCCAGCGCGCCTCTGGACGATTTATCACTTGCGCCGACTGCAGATCTCCCATCTGTGACCCATTTAAAATTACGATTCCCTCCATTGAAAGCACGCTGGAAACCTTTTGGTACGGTACTACTTCCGTCGGTACCGCCGCTCGCATAAGATTCCATTTCTCCACCGGATTTGCTGATAGATTTAAAATTTTCTGCAAGACCCAGAGTAGAAGAGCACATCAACAGCGTCAGGGTGAATAAGGCAACGAGGAAATACTTTCTTTCTTTCAAGATTCTTCCCCCCTTCAATCCCCTTAACAAAAGGGCTTAAATAAGGTTAATGGTTAGTAACAGAAGCAGCTAGAAAGATAACGGAACCATAAATAGAAGACTGCAAAATTACTGCCAGAATAGAAAAAAAATTTAGAAATGGAAAATCAAATAGTTATGATTTGATCCAGATAATCGCAAGAAATCGGCCTTTCCGGGATGCTTTTCTTTTGTGCATCAAACCAAGGTGATTTTAAGAGACGGGAAGAGAGTAAAGGAGCAAAACTTACATTCTAGCGATAAAAAAGAACGCTTTTTCACTTATAAAGCATAATATGCGAAACAATATCGTTAGCACTTAATCCGCGAAGTGCTTCTCTAAAGGGTAATTTTATATCATTCCCTATAAACAGTCTGTACCTTTACAGCACTCGTCCACTGATCATCTGGTCAAAAGTTTCCCAGGCGGTCTTTACGGTGGGGATCAGCGCTTCTTCCTCAATGAGGATCATGTATAAATGCATCATAATGATGCCGATAGGCCGTGGTTTTGGCCCGGACAGATAGCTTGATCAGCAGGGTGTGCGCTTTCCTGTCGTCTGCAATCAAAGATATCAAGGTACCCCTTTTAGAGGATTGAAAGGGCTCAAAAAAAGGGCAGGAGCAGATAATAACGGGGGAGAACCGGACAACTATGCCTTCCAAAAAGTTTCGGATTATTCCAGGAAGTTTCAGATTATTCCAGGAGTTCCCGAAATACGCCATACTGCCGATACCGCATATAACGATCCTCCAGCAGCTTATCTTCCGGAGCAGAGGATAATTTCCTGAGATGCCGTATAATGGCCCGGCGAACAATATGGGCAGTCATGAGAGGATTCCGATGGGCTCCGCCAATAGGTTCTTTGAGGATTTCGTCGGCAATCTTGAGCTTGAGCAAATCTTGCGCAGTCATTCGAAGGGCGCTGGCAACATCGGGAGCCTTGGTATGATCTTTCCAGAGAATAGCAGCGCATGCTTCAGGGGAAATCACGGAATAGATGCTGTTTTCCAGCATAAGCAGCCGGTCGGAAACTCCCAGAGCCAAAGCTCCGCCGCTCCCTCCCTCTCCGGTGACAATCGTAAGAATAGGCACACGAAGCAGCATCATCTCATAGATATTGCGTGCAATAGCTTCGGCTTGCCCCCGCTCCTCCGCACCAAGACCAGGATAAGCGCCCGGAGTATCGATAAAGGTAACGATGGGCTTGCGAAACTTTTCAGCCAATTTCATAATCCGCAGCGCCTTACGGAACCCTTCAGGGTTGGACATTCCGAAGTTGCGGCTGATGTTCTCTTTTGTCCCCCTCCCCTTTTGATGACCGATGATGATGACTTTCTGATCATCAAGCCTGGCCAGTCCCCCGACAATAGCTGAATCGTCTGCAAATTTCCGGTCCCCACGCAGCTCAATGAAATCGGAAAAGATTAAATTGACATAATCCAGGGTGTAGGGCCTGTCCGGATGCCTGGCCAACAGCGTTCTTTGCCAGGGGGTTAGTTTGACATAGGTGTCATTAAAAATTTTCTGGCGTTTTCTCTTTAACCTTTTCAGTTCCTGACGAGCACTGTCACCCCATTCCGCAGCCAGTTGCCGCATCTCTCGGATGACTCCATCCAATTCGATGAATTGTCTTTCAAAATCCAGAATAGCCAATTCTTTTCATTCTCCCTTCAAAGCCTGATGATTAAAGTATCGAATTTGTATTCATTCGGCTTTTTGTGCAAATCAAAGTGACTTTTAAATAAATTCGCGCAGGCACCAGGGCTTTTTCCTTATCTTTCCAAAAGAACAGAACCCTTCCCCAGTCGCTTTTCAATTTCCATGATCAGCTCTTCCGATGGTTCAACCCGGATACCGGGACCAGCCAAAAAAATAAGTTCTTTTTCCCCTTCAGACAAAAAATGCAAATAAAGCCTGCACCGCCCCTGGTGGTTATGGAAAATATGATGCAGCTCCTGAAGATCCTGCGAAGTGAGACCTTCCAGAGGGAGTTTGAGGTGTAACTCCCTGACTAATTTCTTGCGCAACTCATCCAGGGGAATAACCTCGGTAGCAAGAACATTTGTCCGCTCGTCCTTGATATCTACCTGACCTTTAATCAGGACCGGCACTTCCTGGCTCACCAGTTCCGCTGCACTTTTGTATACCTCAGGAAAAAGAACGACCTCTACCGTACCGTAGATATCCTCAAGGGTAACAAATGCCATACGCTCCCCCTTTTTATGAGTCAAAATTTCCCGGTCCAGTTTCAGTAGACCGCCGATCTTAATTTCCTGCTTCGCAGGCAAGGAGGAAATATCCTGCGTGGTGTGCCTGGTATATAACTTCAAATCCGACTCATACCGGTTCAGGGGATGCCCTGTGATGTAAAACCCTATCACTTCCTTTTCATATTGCAAAAGCTGGCTTTCATGCCATACCTCGGCCTGGGGCAGCGCATGTGCCAGGCCGCCATCGCCGCCGTTTTCCTGCTCTTCGTCGTAGTCGAACAAAGAGGTCTGGCGGCTGTTTTTGGCCTTTTGCATCATCTGGCCAAACTCCACGGCCTCATCGAGAGCATGTATCATCTGGGCCCTATGGCCGCCCAGAGAATCAAAAGCTCCCGACTTGACCAGACTTTCCATGACCCGCTTATTGACCGGCCGCAAATCCACCCTGCGGCAAAAATCGAACAGGTCGGAAAACTTTCCTCCCTTTTCTCTCGCCCTGATAATGGCAGCCACGGCATTTTCTCCGACATTCTTGATAGCTGCCAGGCCAAACCGGATGCGGCCATCAACGACATTAAAATAGGTCTGACTTTCGTTCACATCAGGCGGCAGAATGGCAATGCCCATCTCCCTGGCTTCATTGATGAATTTGACAACATCGTCAGTGTTCTCCATTTCACTGGTCATCAAAGCTGCCATCAATTCCACCGGATAATGAGCCTTTAAATAGGCAGTCCGGTAAGAGATCAGGGCATAGGCTGCACTGTGAGACTTATTAAATCCATATCCGGCAAAATGAAAGATCAGGTTGAAGATTTTTTCCGCTATCTGGGAGTCCACTCCCCTGGCTGATGCACCGGACATAAATTTGTCTTTCTGCCTGGCCATGACTGCCGGATCTTTCTTCCCCATGGCCCGGCGCAGCAAATCCGCATCTCCCAGCGAAAAGCCGGCCAGTTCGCTGGCAATTTTCATAACCTGTTCCTGATAGACAATAACGCCGTAGGTCTCCTTTAAGATACTCTCGAGGCAGGGATGATCGTACCGGATCGCCACCTTGCCGAATTTACGCTGGATAAAATCATCCACCATGCCGCTGCCTAAAGGCCCGGGCCGGAAAAGAGCCACCAGGGCAATCAGGTCCTCAAACCGGTCGGGTTTCATCCTCCGAAGAAGATCCCTCATTCCTGAACTTTCCAGTTGGAATATACCCACGGTTCTGGCCTCTTTCAGCAGGTTGAAAGTGGCCTCATCCTCCATGGAGATGGCATTCAGGTCCAACTGCTCTTTGCGGGATTCAAAAATCAGTTGCAGGGCATCCTGGATCACGGTCAGGGTGCGCAGGCCCAGAAAGTCCATCTTGAGAAGTCCGATCTTTTCGATATCCTTCATCTGAAACTGACAGACTATTTCGTCCCCTTCCTTCGATCCTTTATAGAGGGGCAGAAATTCTACCAATGGCCTTGGGCTGATCACAATTCCAGCCGCATGCGTGGAAGCATGACGGGTCAATCCTTCCAGGACTTTTGAAATCTCGAAAAGACGCGCTACCTTCTCGTCTTCCTGAATCAGATTCCTCAAGCGCTCTTCCTGCTGAAGGGCCTCTTCCAGGCTGATGTTCAAAACAGCGGGGATAAGTTTGGCAATCCGGTCCACATCAGCGTAATCCATATCCAAAACCCGGCCTACATCCCGCAAAACTCCCTTGGCAGCCATAGTCCCGAAGGTGATGATCTGGGCCACGTTTTCCTGACCATACCGCTTCCCCACATAACTGATGACCTCATCCCTTCTGCGCATACAAAAGTCAATATCGATATCCGGCATGCTCACCCGCTCAGGATTTAAAAACCGCTCGAAGAGCAAATCATAGGCCAGAGGGTCAATGTCGGTAATGCCTAAGGCATAGGCAACCAGACTGCCCGCTGCCGAGCCACGGCCAGGGCCTACGGCAATGCCTTTGCTCCGCGCATAGTGGACAAAATCCCAGACTACCAGAAAGTAACCGGGAAAGCCCATCTTTTTGATAACCTTCAGCTCAGTGTCGAGCCGCTCCAGTATAATCCTTTGCTGCGGTGTCCCCTGAAAAGACATACTCTTCACACCGCCCCCTTCGGAGGAAGATGCTGTGCCCTGCCGTATCTGGTCCAGATAGATTTTTGGATCACAGCCATCCCCCAGGACACCATGGTACCGTTTCATGGTTCCCTGACAGGCGAGCTCTTCCAGATAGCTTTCCAGGGTAAAACCGTCTGGCGGCTGGTAATTTGGCAGGAAATACTGGCCAAACTGAAATTCCACAGTGCAGCGCTCAGCAATGGCAAGAGTGTTTTTCACAGCTTCGGGGATTTCCTGAAATAAGGCGATCATTTCCTCAGGAGGGCGAAAATAAAACTGGTCCGTGGACATCCTCATTCGCTTTGGATCATTCAAGGTCTTTCCTGTTTGCAGGCACAAGAGCACCTCGTGGCTGAAAGCCTCGCTCTTTTCGATATAGTGGCAATCATTCGTAGCCACCAGGGCCAGGTCCAGCTCTTTGGCCAGAGCAACCAATTCCCGGTTTACCTGGTCCTGCTCCGGAATGCCGTTACTCTGTACTTCCAGGAAAAAATTCTCCTTCCCCATGATGTCCCGGTACTGAACGATAACCTCCCGTGCCTCTTGTTTCATTCCACGGGCCAGCAGGTAGGGTATTTCCCCTTTCAGGCAGGCGCTCAGGGCTATTAACCCTTGAGCATGTTGACTTAACAATTCCTTGTCGATTCGAGGCCGATAGTAAAACCCCTCCAGGTAACCGGATGTGACCAGCCGGACCAGATTCTGATAGCCGCTCCAGTCTTTGGCCAATAGGACCAGATGGTAAGAAGCATCGGTGATCCCCCGGGTGGAGCTCTTTTCTTTTCTGCTCTTCGGCGCTACATAGACCTCACAGCCGATAATCGGTTTCAAGCCGGCCTTTTTAACCGTCTGGTAAAACTCCACCGCTCCGAACATATTGCCATGATCAGTAATGGCTACGGCAGGCATTCCCCACTGTTTGGCCTTCTCGATCAGCCGGTTGATCCGGCAGGCGCCATCTAAAAGGCTATATTGCGTATGTGTGTGCAGGTGAACAAAATCTGAACTATTCATTCTCTCTTTATTTATTCATTTATTTATTCATGGATTAAAGTTACAGGTTGAAGGCTAAAAGCCAACGCATGGTCAGTCAGGCTCCATACGATAAATACGACATTTATCGGGTAGGTCTTGAAAAAGCACCATCGCTTCATAAAAACCCTGCCATACTCCACCACCTTATCCAGGATAATATCCAATACTTAAAAAAGCCAGGTCACTCCCATTCGATGGTGCTCGGCGGCTTGGAACTGATGTCATACACCAGCCGGTTCACGCCGTTCACTTCGTTGATGATACGGTTGGAGATTTTCCCCATTACATCGTAGGGCAGCTTTACCCAGTCGGCAGTCATACCGTCGACACTATTGACTGCCCGCAGGGCAATGACATTCTCGTACGTTCTCCCGTCTCCCATGACGCCAACCGTCTTCAGAGGAAGCAGGATGGCGAAGGATTGCCAGATCTGCCGGTATAATCCTGCAGCCCAGATCTCTTCGTGAACGATCACATCCGATTCCCGCAAAATCCTGAGCCGCTCCTCGGTTACCTCTCCGATGATCCGGATGGCCAGGCCAGGCCCCGGAAACGGCTGCCGCCATACGATCTCTTCAGGGATATCCAATTCCTTGCCAACCAGACGCACTTCGTCTTTGAACAGCTCCCGCAGCGGCTCGAGGATCTTCAAGTTTACTCTCTCCGGCAGTCCCCCCACATTATGATGGCTCTTGATTGTGGCCGAAGGCCCTTTGACGGAAACGCTTTCGATCACATCCGGGTAGAGAGTTCCCTGAACCAGAAATTCCGCATCCTGAATCTTCCTGGCTTCTTCTTCGAAAAGGTAGATAAATTCATTCCCGATGATCTTACGCTTTTTCTCCGGATCAGTCACTCCTGCCAGCTTTTTCAGGAACCGGTCACGGGCCTGACAATAGATCAGCCTGATGTGGAAATGTCTCTCAAAGACCTCCTGCACCTGCTCAGCCTCTCCCTGCCGCAAAAGACCGTTATCCACGAAAATACAGGTCAGTTGATCTCCAATGGCCTCGTGAGTCAAAACAGCGGCTACCGAAGAATCCACACCGCCGCTCAAGGCGCAAATGACTCTTTTATCTTCCACTTTTTTCCGTATCTCATGGATGGCATGCGTGATGAATGAAGCCATAGTCCAATCAGGAGCACATTGGCAGATTTTGTGCACAAAATTTTGCAGAATTGTTCTCCCCTGTGTCGTATGAACCACTTCAGGGTGAAACTGCACCCCATAGATAGGGTGCTCCTTGTGCTTGATTGCGGCATAAGGAGCATTGGCAGTATGAGCCAGGACAGTAAAATGGTCAGGCAGGCAGGCGATCCGGTCTCCATGACTCATCCAGACGATATTATGCTCATTTTGAAAGTCCTGGAACAGATCACCGCTGTCATCTATATGAAGCTCCGATTTGCCATATTCCCGTTTGGATGTGCGAACCACTTCGCCCCCGAACAGATGGGCTATCAGTTGCATGCCGTAGCAGATCCCCAGGATGGGGATGCCTGAATCCATAATCTCTTTCGACAAAAGAGGTGCTCCTGTGTCGAATACACTGAAAGGCCCCCCTGAGAAGATGAGTCCCATGGGATTGACCTGCTTAAGTCTCTCCATGCTGAAGGTGTAAGGCACGATTTCACAGTAAACCTTGCTCTCCCTGACACAGCGTGCAATCAGTTGAGTGTATTGAGACCCGAAATCGTAGATTAAAATCTTTTGATCAGGATTGCTGCTCATCATTTCCCCATCCCAACCCGCTGTACCTGCTGGAGGACCTTCCCTTCGGTCTTGATAGCCGGGGCTATAATCAGCTCCGTCATTTGCATTTCCCGAATATTCCTGGCTCCGCAGTTTCCCATCGAAGTTTTCAGAGCTCCCACCAGGTTCTGGGATCCGTCATCCAATTCGGCAGGTCCAAAGAGAATCTGCTTCAAGGTTCCTGTAACTCTGGTCTTGATTTTAGTGCCCCGTGGCAGGGCTGCATGAGGCATGGCCATTCCCCAGTGATATCCCTTACCCGGTGCTTCTTCAGCCCTGGTAAAAGAAGATCCCACCATCACCGCATCGGCTCCACTGGCAAAAGCCTTGCAAATGTCACCGCCTACTGACATGCCTCCATCAGTAATAACAGGAACATACCTTCCCGTCTGCTTATAATAAAAATCCCGGGCAGCGGCAGCATCCGCCGTGGCTGTTACCTGCGGCACTCCAATCCCCAGCACTCCGCGCGTGGTACAGGCCGCACCCGGGCCGACTCCGATCAGCAAAGCATCTGCGCCGGTTTCCATAAGCTCAAGCGTAGTCTCATAGGTGACACAGTTGCCGATGATGAGCGGAATATCAATCTGCCGGCGAAGCTTAAAAAAATCAACGGTTTCATATTCCGTAGAGTAGTGCTTTACCGTGGTGACCGTAGACTGGACCACAAAAACATCCGCACCGGCTTCCTGAGCGATCCGGCCAAAGCGCTCCGCTTTCATGGGAATACTCGAAACAGCCACCTTCACGCCGGCAGCTTTAATTTCCCCGATCCTGCGGATAATTAACTCTTCCTGTACAGGCTTACTGTAAACTTCCTGAATAACTCTCGTGGATTCTTGCATCTCCGCATTCATAATTTTGTCGACCGCTTCCTGAGGATTCTCATAGCGGGTTTGCACCCCCTCCAGGTTCAGGACAGCCAGCCCGCCGAGCTTTCCCATCTCAATGGCAAACCTGCAATCCACCACTCCATCCATGGCCGCAGCCAGAATGGGAATATCAAACTCCACATCCCGCAATTTCCATTTCACATCTACATCGTTCGGATTGATGGTAATCCTCCCAGGAACCAAGGCAATTTCGTCGAAACCGTAGCAGCGCCTGGCTTTTCTGCCTCTGCCAACCCACATGCCCATAATCAATGTCTCCCTGCATATAATATGACTATTAGTATAACTATATAATATAATTATTATTACGACTATATTTTAAAACACATCTATACGTAATTGTTTTTCCTATAACCACGCAAGAAACGATTCCAGTCTAAGAGAAGAAACCAGCATTCTTCTTCCGGAAATCGTCACCGATGATTTCATAAACCTTGCACATCTCATAGAGCCGGGAGCGCAACCGTGTCCCTATCCTCTCTTCCAGGGTTTCCTCCCCTTCCTTATCCTTTCGCTTGACATCCAGCCAGTTGGAAGTGATAAGAGTGCTCAAGTCTTCATTGTAGCGGGTGTTGAGAATATAGGTGAGCGTATCCCGCATCCAGTCAGTGACCTTTGCCGCTCCCAATTCGTCCAGAAGCAAAACTTCCGCGCTCAGCACTGGTTCCAGAATAGAGAGTTCCGAGATTTGTGACTGCTGATCATAGCTTGCCTGAATCTCTTTGAGCAGATCCCGAAAATCGTAAAAAAGGCAAGGGATACCTTTTTTTTCAATGAGTTCCCGAACAATAGCTACAGCCAGGTGCGTCTTTCCCACTCCGCAGCTCCCCATAAACAGGATACCCTTTTGCTGGAGCTGATGAGGATATTGCCGGATAAAGCACTCAGCCGCATCTTTGGCAATAGCGGCGCTGACCTGTTTTCCATCGGCAGGGGACTTGGAATCTATTTCCCCAACCTCAAACTTAGCCAGTGTACAATGAGAATACCTTCGTGGTATCCGCGCTGCCAGTAACAGCCGCTTTCTTCGCACCTGATAGAAGCATTGACATCTTTTGACCTTCTCAAAACCATCCTCAACGACTCGCTCCCAGCCAGTGCCTTCACAGGTGGGGCAGTTTACGTCAGAAACGGACTGAGGTTCACCGTTTTCCTCTTTCATGACCAATCAATCCTCGCTGGAGATTTCAAGCGGAATCTCGGTTCGACTTATTCACATTACGCAACTTATGTAGCTTATGTAGCTTACGTAGCTTATGTAACTTATGTAACCAACAACACTGCGTAATAAATACGCGGCCAGTTATCCCAAAAGGCACTCCAGGGGAACTGGGTAACTGGACTCGTAATTCTCTCTCTCGACCCGACTCGGCCTGAACTCAGCCCTTTGCAGAAAATGCCTGGTGATGGACAACGGAGCCTTGGGCTCTCCTTTCATCAAACGATAAGGCGAGAACGTTTTCCTGTGGGACACCTTCAAAAGTTAAGTCCGGAAAACTTCTGAAGCCAAACCGTTTATAGTATTCAGGTTCGCCTACAAGAACACAGCCTTGGGCTCCCAATGATTTCAGTAAAGACAGGCCCTCATGAATGAGGGCTTTCCCGATCCCCTGCTTTTGAAATTCCGGCAACACGGAAACAGGACCAAGTCCATACCAATTATGACTGCCATCGGAAATGGTTACAGGCGAGAAGGCAATATGGCCAACCACTTTTCCATCAACCTCAGCGACCAGAGAAATAGTAAGTGCATTGGCAGCACGCAATGCATCGACTATAAATTGTTCTGTATGGTTACTAATGGGATGATTTTCAAAAGCCGCTTTGGTGACCTCGAATATTGCCTGAATGTCTGATTCCTTCTCGTTACGGATAATCATAATTAAGCCTCCAATTGAACTCCAACTTACATTATAGGTGCTCTTTATCGGTACTCCTTCCGCTTCCAGTCTGGATTTTTTACGCCTTGGGCGTGCATCCTTTCATTTTGATGAATTCAAATCATATTGATTAATTCAAAATACAGGGATTATTTTAGGAAAAGGTTACCCAAAAGGATACACTACCTAACCTCCTCATACACAACTTCTCATGAGATAACTCTACGCAGCTTGGCAGCTTATGCAATTTATTGATAAAGGCTCAAGTGATGAATGCCGAACTCTCGCCGCAACAGCTCAATGGTGTATGCCTGAATCGTTTCCTGATAGGCAGCGATCTCCATTTGATTTTTATACCTTCGGGTCTGCTTTTCCGCAGATGAAAGAAGAGCGTTTCTTTTATGTGGGGGAAGACCAGCAAACAAACTTTGTACTAATTGTTTGTCCAACTTCTGCAACCGCTTTTCAATTAAATCTACATCAATGCGAAGGGCCTTTTGAGTCTCCTGCCTTAAATCCGCTAACTCCTCCTCTAGTCGAATTACACAGAAGGTTCGGTGAAGGATGCCCTTCATGGTATCGTCACCGGACTCGCGATGATCACCACGAGGCTCTTGACCGGCACCAACGGCCTTTTGATCACTCTTGTTCTTTTCCCAGGTCTCTCCTGACCGGGTTACCTGCTCGATAAGCAGAGAAATTTTCCGGTCAACATACTCCCGAATTTCTTTTTGTTCCTGGACAGGGGCCTTTTCCGTCCGGGCATCTGATGTCGCGTAAGCCGCCTGGACATCGGTGCATGCATACGCTGCCGATCCAGTATAACCTGATCCGGTCTGACACGATCCGGGATGCTCCGATCCGGTCTGACACGATGCGGGATGACTTTTTTTCCGGTACTCCCTCCATACATTCAGAATTTCCGGCTCGCAATAACCAAGATAATTGACCCGTTTGTGTTGAAGTCCGCTGGAGCGAAGATTCTCGAAAGTTTTATCTATCCCCTGGATAACGACATGCAGAGGGATACCCATTTTCTCCCATTTTTCTATTACTATCCAATTCGTAGGAGAAAGAATCAACCCCTCCCCCTTCTTATGCGAAAAATACTCCCTTACTCTGTCCTTATACTCCCGCATCTCGCTCAATCCTCACCCACCCTTTTCGGTGAGCGCACTCAATCTCCGTTCGTTAACTCTCAAAAACCTTTGACTTGATAAAAATTCAAGCTTTCATTAAACCAATCAATTATGGAGTGCTCTTTCGATATTGGTTATTCTTTCTTCATGGTTCGTACAGATACCTGCAAGTGCATCTACTTTTGTCTCCACTCGCTGGATATCTCCTTTCAATTCCTTATGTACGGTATCCAATTTCTTATCCAATTGATCTATTCTATCACTGAGCTTTCTGCCTGTGTTATCCAGCCTCTTCGCCACAGCACCTATCTTCTTATCCAGCCTCCCCTCCACAGCGTCTATCTTCTTATCCAGCCTCCCCTCCACAGCGTCTATCTTCTTATCCAGCCTCTCAGCCACAGCGTCTATCTTCTTATCCAGCCTCTCAGCCACAGCGTCTATCTTCTTATCCAGATCGCCTATCTTACCATCTAAGTCCTTATGGATACCATGCATGAAATCATACATATCTTTGGCATCGGCCTTTTGGTCTACCTTTTTTTCAAGGTTATCAAGCCTTTTATTAATCATTTGTTGGCCCTCTGCTATGAGGGCCATTTGCTTAATAAAATCTTCTATCAATATTTCAAGATGCTCTTTTTCCATCTTCTTTGCTCTACTCTTTCACTCTTCGGGTTATCTGCATACCCGCGGGAGATTTTTACTGATAAGTGGATATAGTAGAGTCCCCTTCTGTCACTGTTATAATATCACTAAGCGGCCGGAATGAAAATACCGAAAGCGTCAATGAAGCGATCCCTCACCTTTACCTTTGTTCTTATTTTTATAAATAAGGTTCAGGCCCTTTAAGGTAAGGTGCTCGTCGAATATGTTGATGGCAGGACATCCGGCCTGGAAAAGGTGAGCGTTTCCTCCTGTGGCGATTACCAGAGGAGTATCCTGCAACTCTCCGGCAATTCTGGCCACCAGTCCTTCCACCATGGCCGAGAACCCCCAGAAGAAACCGGATTGAATGGCGTTTGTGGTAGTGCGGCCGATAACTTTTTGCGGCTGCTCGATTTTCACGGGTACCAGTTTTTCAGCGGCCTTGAACAGGGCGGATGCGGAAGTCTGCAAACCGGGGAAAATGCACCCGCCAAGGTATTTTCCCTCTCGTGAGAGCACGCAAAAAGTCGTAGCCGTTCCAAAATCTATGATAATGGCGGGAGCTCCGTACAAATGAAAGGCAGCCACGGCATTGACCACCCGGTCCGCACCTAATTCGGCAGGTTTTTCATACGCTACCGAGATATATTCTTCCTCCCCCGGCCGCACGAAATATGGGTCGAGGGAAAAATAGACCCTGCACGATCTGTGGAGAGAATCGTCCATCGAAGGCACGACCGAAGAAATAATGATATCGGAAATCTCCTCTTTATGAACGCCCCTGTTCGCCAGTAACTGGGCCATGAGGAGCCCGATCTCATCAGAGGTCATGCTTTTATTGGTAAAAATACGCCACTGCCCCCATAGATCACTGTCCTTAAATATGCCAAGAACGATATTGGTGTTTCCGACATCTATAACCAAAAGCACTGTCTGGCTGCTCTCCCTCTTAATTATAGCTCTCTATTTATAGCTCTCTACCTTACTCAAGTTTTCTTAGCGCTTTCAATAGCCTCATAAATAGTTTCAGGGGCGATATCAACGCCATTGGGCCAGGCTATCGTCCCACCCTCAACACGAGCCTTTTTGAATAACTCCAGGTTTTTTAAGGCATTAAACACAGATCCCTTTATGAGATACTTTGAAAAATCGATATCCCCGCTGGCAGAGTTGTCAAAAACAATATGATAAATATCCCCACCCTTATATTCGATTTTTACAACTTCATTCATATCCCACATGGGTTTTATCTCATTTTTAAGGGTATAACCTAACAGCAATCACTTTATATATGAATCACCCAAATAGATAAAAGCCACTTACCAGAGCACTGGAACCAGGATTGAAAAGAAGCGCCCCCTCGGCGCGCCTACCCGATCTCCATATTGAGATCAGCGGACCGGACCGAATGCGTCAGTGCGCCAACGGAGATGAAATCCACGCCGGTTCTGCCGATTTCAGGGAGCCTTTCTTTCTGAATCCCGCCGGACGCCTCGGTCAGGCACCGGCGGTTGATGAGTTTTACTCCCTCTCGCAGGTGATCAAGGCTCATATTGTCGAGCAGGATGCAATCCACGCCTGCGGCCAGGCACTCGGCAATCTGATCCAGAGAGTCAACTTCGACCTCGATCTTGAAAAGGTGAGGGGCGCATTTTCTGGCCAGGGTGACCGCCCGCTCAATTCCTCCGGCAATTTTAAGGTGATTATCCTTGATCAGTATCCCATCGCTGAGGCCGAAGCGGTGGTTTTGGGCTCCTGCACACCGGACAGCGTACTTTTCAAGGTCGCGATGGCCTGGAGTGGTTTTTCTCGTATCCACAAGGCGTGCTCCGGTTCCCAGAAGCAGGGTCACATAGGAGGAAACCTGTGTGGCAATACCGGACAGGCGCTGGAGGAAATTGAGGGCTGTGCGCTCTGCGGTCAGCAATGCTCTGGCGCTTCCGGTGACCTCGGCCACTACCTTTCCCGCCTGGACCCTTTCTCCATCGCAGGCCATGGCCCGAAACCGGGCCGATGGATCGAGCAGGTGAAAAACCCGTTCCGCAACCTCAAGGCCGCACAGCACCAGGTCTTCCTGCGCCTGGATTTTTCCTTCCGCCTGCAGCCCTGCGGGTGTAATGCTATCGGTGGTAATATCGCCGTGGCCGATATCTTCCTGCAAAGCCAGGATAATGATCTGGTCTTTCAGTGTTGCGTACACCCTTTTACTCCTCCTCCCCTGGTTACTATAGCGGTTTTCAGTTTCATGTGCTCCATATACAGCGTATCTCTCTCAGTATATCAATGCGATACAGTAGCTTATTTAAGCGAAAACCGCTATAGTACTCCTTTTCCCTTACTCCTCCCCCGAGATCAGCTTCAGGTTTTGCTGGAGTTTGAGTTTCTGGTTGTTCAAAAGGTCCACGGTATCCCGCTCTTTTTCCACGATATGGCTTGGCGCTTTCTGGATAAAATCCTCATTGGCCAGCTTCTTGTTGAGAAAAATCAGCTTCTCGTCGATCTTATCCATTTCCCGAAGCAGTTTCTTGCGCTCTTCTTCAAAATCAAAGAGCCCTTCCAAGGGGATATAGATTTCCATGTCCCTGATTACCAGGGAGACGGAATTTTTCGGCTTCTCGATATCCGGTGCGATCCGCACGTCCTCGCATCGGGCTAAAAGTACGATATACTCGCAGTAGGTGGTGAGAACATCCCTCTGCTCGCACCCTTTCGCTTTAATCAGGGCCTCCACTTTGAGCGTAGGATGCAGATTCATCTCGGAGCGGGTATTACGGATACCTTTGATGACGTCCATGACAAGGCCCATTTTCTCCTCCGCATCCTTATCTTCCCGCGACGGGTCAAAAGCAGGCCAGCGCTCAGCCATGATACTGACAGGCGCTTTGAGGTCAGTACCATCGCTCGCGGTCAAGCGGGGCAATTTTTGCCATATTTCCTCGGTAATGAAAGGCATAACAGGATGTAAAAGGATCAGGGTATTGCGGAGTACCTCGACCAATACGGCCTGGCCCTGAGCCCTCGCCCGAACAGCATCCTTGGCATAGAGCCTGCTCTTGACCAGCTCTATATACCAGTCGCAGAACTCATGCCACAAGAACTGGTAGATGGCGTTGGCAGCATCATTAAATTTATATTCTGTCAGAGCCTCATTTACCTGGAGAATCAGGCTGTTGGCCCTGCTCAGGATCCACCGGTCGGACAGGGTCAGATCAGACTCATCAGCCAGCATCACGGAGCCCGCGGTCGGATCAAAGTCGGCCAGATTCATCAGAACGAAGCGGGAGGCATTCCAGATTTTATTGCAAAAATGGCGATACCCCTCGATTCTCTTCTCTGACATGCAGATATCTCTCCCCTGAGCAGCCAGGGCAGTAAGCGTAAACCGGAAAGGGTCCGTGCCGTATTGATCCATCATGATGAGGGGATCGATGACATTTCCCCGCGATTTGCTCATTTTCTGGCCATGCTCATCCCGGACGAGAGCATGGATATAAATATCCGTAAAAGGCACATCTTCAGTGAATTTCAAGCCCATCATGATCATTCTGGCTACCCAGAAGAATAAAATATCGAATCCGGTAACCAGAGCCGAGGTGGGATAGAACAATTCCAGCTCACGGGTCTTGTCAGGCCAGCCCAGCGTTGAAAAAGGCCACAGTGCAGAGCTGAACCAGGTGTCCAGAACATCGGTTTCCTGCACGATATTGGAGCTCGAACACGAGGAGCAGGCCGGAGGATTTTCCCTGGCTACGGTAACTGCACCGCAATCCCGGCAATGCCAGGCCGGGATCTGGTGCCCCCACCAGATCTGGCGGGAAATGCACCAGTCGCGGATATTGTACATCCATTCATAATAGGTATTGTCCCAGTGAGCGGGAATAAAGCGGACCCTGCCATCTTTCACAGCTTCTATGGCAGGTTCGGCCAGAGGTTTCATTTTTAAAAACCACTGCTTGGAAACCAGGGGTTCGATGATGGTCTGGCAGCGGTAGCAGTGGCCGACTGCATGACGGTATTCTTCCGCTTTAACCAGATAGCCTAGGGATTCCAGGTCCTTGACCACCTTCTTCCGGCAGGAAACCCGGTCCATGCCCTTGTATTTGCCTGCTTCGTCAGTCATATTGCCCTGTTCGTCAATGACTTTGATCTGCGGCAGATGATGCTGATTGCCCATTTCGAAGTCGTTGGGATCATGGGAAGGAGTCACTTTGACTGCGCCGGTGCCGAACTGGCGGTCCACGCGGGCGTCTGCGATAATGGGGATTTCCCTGTCCATCAGGGGAAGACGGATGGTTTTTCCGATCAGGTCCTGGTAGCGTTCATCCTCAGGATGCACAGCCACGGCCGTATCACCGAGCATGGTTTCAGGCCGCGTGGTAGCTACGGTGATCGAGCGGTCCTCCTCGGAAAGGAGGGGGTATTTCAGATAGTAAAGGCGGCCCTGAAGCTCCTCGAAATTCACTTCGAGGTCGGAGAGGGCAGTCTGACACCTGGGACACCAGTTGATCATATAGTCACCCCGGTAAATCAGCCCCTCTTCATACAGGCGAACGAACACTTCCCGCACTGCCCTGGACAATCCTTCATCCATGGTGAACCGCTCCCGGTCCCAATCACAGGAGGCACCGAGTCTTTTGAGTTGCCCGGCAATGGTGCCGCCGGACTCGGCCTTCCATTTCCAGACCCTCCGGACGAACTCCTCCCGTCCCAGATCCTCCTTGCGCCTGCCTTCGGCAGCCAACTGCCGCTCGACTACATTCTGGGTGGCAATACCGGCGTGATCGATACCGAACTGCCACAGGGTGTTTTTCCCTGCCAGCCGACTCCAGCGGATAAGGATATCCTGCAGGGTATTATTCAAAGCATGGCCGATATGCAATGACCCGGTAATATTGGGAGGAGGAATCACTATTGAATAGGTTTCCCTGCCCGGTTCATCCACCGTTTCATTCACCGAGGGCTTAAAAAGGCCGCGCTCCACCCAAAAAGTAAACCATTTTCCTTCAATCTCTTGAGGGTTATATGCTTTCGATAAAAATTCACTCTCCATAAAGTTCTCTCCCTTGGAGGTTATCCGCCACTTTTAATCCGGTCAATTTCTCTTTGAATCACCACTCTGGCCTGCTCAGGGACAACCTTCCTGGCTACACTTTCAATGATGCTCTTTGAATTATCCATGAATCGTTGGGAAATTTCATCCTCACCGCTGCTGAAAATCTCTCGAAACTGACGAATGCCAGAATCACTCTGCAAAAACCTGTCTACCCGCTCAGCAATAATTTCCTCAAGATGACCCCGAACAAAATCTTCCACTTTCTCTTCGATAATCTGACGAAGCCAGCTTTCCATTCCGGAAAGCCCGGAAGGATGAACCGAGTCAGTATCCCCCTGCCTTTTCGAGGGATCAAAGCACTCCTCCACCACCCGAATCAAGTCTGATGTCTCAAAGGGCTTCCCCAGAATTCGGTCCGGCCCGTAGGACTCCTGCAGTTTTTCCAGTGAGTATCTGTCAAGCTCCCGTACCAGGAGAATCACCGGCAAATGGGCTAAAGAGGGATCGTTCTTGAGCCTCCTGCAAATGTTTTTCCCTCCGATACCAGGCAAATCAAGATCCAGCAAGACCATGTTCGGAGAGATATTGTGGATCTTTTCCAGAGCATCCTCTACCGAGGATAGATTCACGTTCAGGGAAATGACTTGATATTCAGTACTGGTAAAGGTCAATCCTACTATTTTTTGAATGGTTGGGTTTGAATCTAATAAGAGGATAATTTTTTGCCCCATTTTTCTCTTCTCCCTGAACGGTTGCTGCTGCTTATTCTTAGCGCATTATGTATCTACTGTATATGTATCCACTTGATAAGCATCTATTTAATAAGCATCTACAGTATTATTAAATTCGCCTTTTGTAAGACTGCTTATGTCTGGCGCAAAAAACCGGCCACCGCTTCCAGCACCTCGGACACATCAATACTGGCCATACAGCCAGCCGCGCCCTTGAAGCAGTCGTACCGGTTGCAGGGAGAGCAGGGGAACTGATGCCAGACCACTTCGTGTCCACTCCCCCACGGGTGTCGCACCCTGGGGTCGGAAGGACCAAACAGGGCCACGACCCGCTTCCCGCCCGCTGCGGCAATGTGCATCGGGCCACTGTCATTCCCGACGAATACATCCACGATCTTCAGTAAAGAAGTCAATTGCGACAAGGTGGCGTGATACGCAAGATGAACCTTTTCCGACATCAACTGACTGATCCGTCCTACTCTTTCACGATCCGCATCCGTATCAGAACCTGCCAGGATAACCTCCGCTTTGCACTCCCTGATAAGGCGGTCCGCCAACCGGGCACACTTTTCACCAGGCCAGACTTCAGCTTCCCTGTCTCCACCCGGATGGATGAGAACCACCTTGCCCCCTTTCATGATGTTTTGAAGAGGTTCCTTTTGATCCCCACCTTGAGTCTGGGCTACAAACAGGCTTAAATCCGGTGAACTTCCCCCAAAACCGATCAATTCCCTGATCAGATCCAGGAAAAACAGAACCAGGTGCTTTTTAATCGGGGAAATCTCTCGTTGAAAAGTGTAGGCCCAGCTCTTGCGTCCCTGCACCCCATATCCGATTCGAAATTCAGCCCGGCTCAGGAAAGTGAGAAGGCGGCTTCTTTTTTCTGCCTGCAAATCAATCACAATATCGTAGCGTTCCTTCCTCACCTTCCGGCATAATACCCAGAATTCCCTGACCGCTTTTTTTTTGCCCGTGGAATGGCAGGAAATGACCGTATCGATAAATGGACAACCGGCGAGAAGTTCAGCGAACCTTTCCTCCAGCAAAAAGCTGATCCGTGCCTCAGGAAACCGCTCCCTGAGAACTCTCACCAGGGGAGTGGCAGCCAGGATTTCAGCAACCGTCCCGAACCGTATCACTAAAATATTCTTTACTCTCGATGGCTGTAAAGTTTCCCAATTCTGCATATGTTGTACCACAACCCACAAAGAGCCGGAAAAGGTGTGAAAACCGTTGAGGTCCGGGTGAGAGTCTATAGCCGATTGTTTTCCTTACTTAATTTGTCGCGCTTGCGTTATTTTACCAACAATCGGAGAAAAAAGCAATAATCAATACACTGCAAGGGAGGGTGTACTTTCCTGCTCAATTCAGTACTGATTTTATGTAATGGCCATAAAAAAGAGAAAAAATCAATTTGTTTCGCTCATCATTTTCTGATATAGTAAAATAGTTTCTGTACCGTAAACCTAAGTTCTGGTCCCGAAGAAGATAAGGAAAAGAGAAAATTGAAAAACAAAGATACTCAAAAAGCCCCCAAACCAAAGGGCTTTCTTTCTGGGCTTTCCATCCTCCTTTTCATCATTGCCTTTGGGCTGGGAATTCTGGTTCAGGGCAAGTGTAACCTTTACCAGGCGATTCTTAATGGCCTCGTTTCCCAAAAAAGCATGCAGCGTCAGAAACTGAAAACAATCCTCAGCCTCCAGAAAGGACCATCGGCATGGTCCGGATTCAAGATCCAAAAACAGACCGATCATCCAACCTATACGGAGCAGTTACTGGAATTTACCGGTCTGGACGAAGATGAGCGCCTGTCGGCCTATCTGCTTATTCCCAAATCTCCGGCGGCATCTTCGGCATCTTCAAAATTACCGGCTGCCCTGTGCATTCATGGTCATCACTCTACCAAAGAGAATGTTGCCGGTGTAACCTCATCTCCCTACAATATCAATTATGGACTCACGCTGGTGCAGGAGGGCTACATTGCTCTGGTCCCTGATATCCGATATTCTCAGGATATATGGCGGCTCGAAGACCCAATGGGATTAAATTTCCTGCTGTACGGCAAATCCCTGACCGGAGAAAGACTGCGCGACCTTGTGCGGTGCATCACTTTTCTCGAAAACTACGACAGGGTCGATCATGACCGGATCGGTGTGGTCGGATGGTCCATGGGAGGAGGATTGGCCCTTTACCTGTCCGCCATTGACGAGAGAGTGAAGCTTGCCTATGTAAGCTGCTACTTTGGCACCTACGAGGGAACGATCATGCCTGTGCGCCAGAGCACCGATAACTATATCCCAGGCATCAAAAACTTCGGAGAATTACCCGATGTGGCAGCTCTGATCGCTCCCCGGCCGCTTCTCATCGAGCATGGATACCCAGACCGGGAGTTCCCGGTGGAAAACGCCAAAACGGCCTTTGAGCAGCTTAAAAGCGCTTATGCACGGGAAGGCGCAGCAGAAAAGGTGAAACTGGTCATCAGAGAGGGCGGCCACAAATTTTATGGCGATCAGTTAATCCCCTGGTTCAACCAGTTCTTTAAGGCGGCATCCGGGCACTAATATATTATCGGTGTCTCTCGGATGGGGTGAGAGTGGATGAAATCAAGGAAATAGTTGAAACGGGCTTAGGTAAAGACAAGGAGGACTTAATCATGACCCTGGCCGAACAAAGGATCATCGGCATGATTATTTTTCAAATAGATAACGGCCTGATCTCCCCAATTTTTTAAATTGAGCTCTTTTGCCTTTTGTTTGAATTCCTTAATCTCTGCATCCGAAAAAATTGAATTCGACGGGTCAATGGCATACGATCGATTCGATTTCAACGGGATATCTTTTGTATATTGCTCGCTTCCCCAAAACTGAAAATCTGTTGAATCATAAATAATTTTCTTTATCCTAAGGTTTGCCTTTGCAGCTAATGTATTGATACTCTTAATTGAATGAAGAAAAAAATGTCTCGGAGCATCAAGCTGAACCCAATTTATCCCGTAATGCTTCCAGGCATATGAAGAAACAATTGGAATTCTCATCAAAATAACTCCCTGTTCAGTCAATACGTTTGAAGCAGATTGAATAGTCTCAACCGGGTCGGGGACATGCTCAAAAGAATGATGAAACATCACTAGGTCCCGCTTTCCACCAAGATCGTGAATTGTCTTTTTGAGGATTTCTAATCCATTCTTGTATTTGATATCCTCTTTCAGATAGGGATCGATTCCCAGTGTATTTTTAAAACCAATTTCTCTCAGTTCGTAAAGCAGGGAACCTGTCCCACATCCAACGTCTACTATACGTAGACTTTTTGCCATTCCGATTTCTGATAAAAAACGTAGCGTATCATAAGGAAATTTCCTGTAAATGAGTTTACCAATAACCCCTTTATTATAAAGGGCATACTTATCTCTCTTTTTCCGGATCAATTTCCTTATGGCACTTTTCCCCTGGATGGAGGACGGGGAGGAGTAACTATAATAATCGGATGGATAGTACTTTGACATATCTGATGGGATTTCAGCAATCTGTAAACATTTACATTGCGAGCATTGAAAATAAAAAAACGTATCTCTATATCCAAACATCATTTCCCGTACTTCATATACGTCGTTATTTTCTGAGTTATGGCAAATCCTGCAACAACGCAT
Organism: bacterium; assembly: GCA_040752695.1. Taxonomy (GTDB): domain Bacteria; phylum SZUA-182; class SZUA-182; order DTGQ01; family DTGQ01; genus DTGQ01. The sequence continues at coordinate 75,469 of JBFMGO010000001.1, read as the reverse complement.
CTTTTCATGCTCCTAAAAATGATCAGTCTCTCTCCTGAAGTTTATACGACAAATACGAACAGCATATCACTGCCTATACTTTTGCACTTTTTGTCATTCCCGCGAAGGCGGGAATCCAGAAGCCTTTGAAAAGACTGGATTCCCGCCTTCGCGGGAATGACGGATGGACATTGCGAAACTATAAGCGTTTTCAAATACTTAATAAAAAGTGCAAAAGCATAGATCACTGCTTTTCTTTCTTAAACTTTTTTATCCAGGCTGAAGGACATATCTTTTTCCCTTTTTTGTTTAAGGAAATATGCGCATAAGCAAGAGCGAGCAGTTTCAACCTGGTAAGTTTGTGATTATCAAAAATACTTATTTTCACTACACTTCTCGCAAAGGAATACCCTAATTCAAACAAGAGAAACGATTTGTTTTCTCTGTATTTTTTATAACACAGGAGTTTATTTCTCGTTCCATAATACATCTTCCACAACTGTTCAATACTTTCGGTATTTGCTATTCCGGTTTCTTTCTCCACTCTGTCCTTATGAACAATAACAGCATGTTTATCCAGGAAGATAGCTCCATATTCTGCCAATCTGCAGCAATATTCGACATCGTCACAATAAATAAAGAAGTCTTTATCGGGGAGTCCGGCTTTTTCGACCGCTTTATTCGAAATAAGCAAACCAACGAAGGAACCATACCCTATTTCGATAAACCTTTCATTATTTGCATATACCTGCTCCGATAAAGGCACCATCTGCCATCTGTCTTTTCTCAAATATCCCCGGTGTAATTTTTGAATATTCCCTTCAACATCCACGTTCAGAGGCGCTGCTGCTGCTGCTTTTGGAAGTGAATGAATTCCTGAGAGTAAATTCTCCAGGCAATTTTCTTTCGGCTCTGCATCATCATCCATCAGCCACAACCAATCATATCCTCTTGCGCTGCTTACTCTTACTCCCTCGTAAAAACCACCCGCCCCGCCGGTATTTTCATGCATCCTGATGTAGTTAATTTTATAAACAGTCGATTGTGCTTCTTCCATCGGACGTGTGGGCAATGTTTTATCGATGAAGCCTTTTTCCCGCAGGTATTCGGCTGTGCCATCCGTGGAGGCATTATCGATAAGGAAAATGGCATCGAGCGGATAGGACTGGTTTAACAATGCGTCCAGACATTCGGCCAATAGCTGTTTCCGGTTATAGGTAACGACAATGGCCGCGACCTTTTCTCTTTTTCTTTCAATCATTTTCCAATTCTTTCACTCACTTTCCAACCTGTCGAAAAGCTTCAGTCCTTCTTCAACTACCTGGTCCATATTCAAATACCGGTACTCTGCCAGCCTGCCTGCAAAATATACATCTTTCAGCTTTTCGGCTTCCTTTTTGTATTTGAGATAGATCTTTTGGTATTCGGGTTTTGGAATAGGATAATAGGGGTCACCTTCGGCTTTCGGGTATTCACGGCAAATAGTGGTTTTCTCATGTTTTTGGAAATAAAAATGTTTAAACTCCGTTACTCTCGTATAATCAAAGTCATTGGGAAAATTGACAACTGCTGCATTCTGGTATTTTTCCGCACCGATCGTTTCAAAAGTAAAATCGAGGCTCCGATATGGCAATTGGCCGTAGCGGTAATCGAAAAAATAATCCGGAGCACCGGTAAAGATGAGTCTTCCGAATTTTACCTGGTGCATAATGTATTTATAATCCGTATTGAGCAGGATATGGATATTTTTATTATCGAGCATCTTTTCAGCCATATTCGTGTACCCGTATCGGGGTATGCCCTGATAGGTATCCGTGAAGTAACGGGTATCCCGTGTAAATCGTACCGGCAGTCTTTTCGTTACTTCCGCATTGAGCTCATCGGGGTATACGCCCCATTGTTTTTTGGTGTAGTTTTTAAAAAACAGCTCGTAGAGCTCTTCCCCGACCTGAGAGATCACGACATCTCGTGCGCTCCTGATTTCATGAACCCGTACTTTGCGCCGCTCTAAAAATTCCTCCATCTCTTCCGGCGAAAAAGTGCGGTTATACAGATGCTCCATAGTCTCAAGATTGATAGGCAGATAGACTTCTTTTCCATCCACCTGGGCGATCACCCGGTGAACGTATCCATTCCACTGCGTAAATTGCCCAAGATAATCCCACACCTTTTTTGAATTCGTATGAAAGATGTGGGGGCCGTACTTCTGGATAAGGATACCATCTTCATTATAGTAATCATAGGCATTTCCACCTACATGATTACGCTTTTCCACTAACAGTACGCTTTTATCGAGCCGGGCAGCGATCCGCTCAGCCAGGGTAATCCCTGTAAGACCTGCACCGACAATGAGATAATCGATTTTCATGCAATCATTCCATTCTCAAAAAGGTGGTAAGATTCCAGGAGACAAAATCCCAGGAGATAAAATCTCAGGAGATAAAATCCCAGGAGATAAGATCCCATCATAATGAAGGTTATTCTCCTCATTATACTCATTTTTCTCATTGTGCTAAATACTCATTTTTTCATCGTGCAAAGAAAAAGTCTCTGATAAACGCGAGGTCTTTTTTACCTATGCCTCTCAGCATGAGCAGGAAAGTTCCATAGGTAATTATGCCTGCCGGCAATAAAACAAAAAGGTGCAGATGCTTCAATTGGATAAGCACGACGAACATGATAATTGATGCGATCATGGGTTTATACATAAACCGGGCCCATGCAACTTTCATGGTTTTCGAACTTGCCCTGTAAACATATACAGCTACGGCTATCTCACTGGTTACGGTTGCCACCGCTGCGCCATAGAGACTCCATTTCGGGATGAGCAGAAAATTTAATATGATATTGACAATTCCCCCGATGGTCACTCCAATGGCAAAATCTCTTTCTCCCGCACCCATAAGGAGGATTAATTGGCCGTAAACACTGCTTATTCCTACGATGCCGATATTCCAGATCAATATCTTAAACGCCAAAGAGCCATTTTGGAAATCTCCCCCGAATAAAAGGGTTAACAGAGTATCCGCTACAGCCATCCCTCCGAATACAACCGGAACAGTAGCCAGGATTATGTATTTCATAACCAGGCAAAGATCCCTGCCTAATTCATCCTGTCTATGTTTATGCCGATAGGAAACAACCGGGTGCAGTACCTGAAAAAATGTCCCCAATAAGCCCAAAAGAAGCAGGATAATCTTATAAGCTGCATTATACCATCCGACCACCTCATCCCCTTTCATAAACCCGAGCATGATGGTATCCATATGGTAGTAGATCATAATCATAAGGTAAGAAAAACACATGGGAAACGCCTTGACTAACAACTCCTTCCAGGTTCTTATATGAAATGAGGGAGACAGGCGGCCGTAATTCCTGACGAAAGAATAAATCAGGAAGGCATCTATCGTCAAAAAAGCGATAAAATTGAACAAAGGAACATCGAATATATCCGAGCGGCTCTTTATGAACAGGAAGACAAGCCCCGTATAGATCGCTGAGCGCATGATTTGAGCGATGCCGATAAATTCCATCCGTTCGATACCCCGAAACGCCCAATCTATCGAAAAGGCCGAAGAAAATAAAGACAGGCCAAAGAGGGCTATGAGTACTTTGTAATCCATCGGCTTATTGATAAGTGCAAGGAATACGAGCAGCAGGGTGAAGGAAGCGGCAGCCAGGGTAATCTGTATGGTGAGAATATTGCTGACGTAGCCCTTGATCTTTTCTTTATCTCGTGCAACTTCACGCGTACCGAGCGTATTCAGGCCAAAATCGGTGAGCAGGGTAAAGTAGACGATGACAGCCTGGGCAAAGCTGATCTGCCCGAATCCGCGGGCACAGAAAACACGGGCCAGATAGGCGGTCGTTACAAAGCCCAGGATGTTGCCGATAAACTGAGCAACAGTCAAGGATAAAAAATTCTTGACAATTCTTTTACCCGTAGGTAATTGTGATAGTTTTCCAGTCCTTTGCCGAGTGATCATAACCGTATATCGTATATCGCGGGAAGGCAATCGCAGGTTAAAACCGAAAAGCCTTATTTCCTGGCTAATAGTTTGAAGAAAAAAGTTTTCTCCGGGTCTTTGGCTATAAAATTCGTTATCTTAAAGAGCTCTTCCTTTCCGATCTGACCCAGATGAGAAAAGGTTACAATATGATCTGCCATTATACATCTTTCTGCTAAAATGGAACGGTAAATTTCATACAGTGGCGTTATTGAACCGAGAGAAAGAAAAAAAACAAGAGCATTCTTTTTTTCTCTCTGAACCTTCTCATCGGAATGAGTCAGAATAAACCGGATAACAAAGGTCATGAGGCAAAAAAGTGGTATGATTGATACCCGCATGGCAAAATCGTTCGATGAGCCGGCGCTGAAATGAGGTATAAGGAAGAGTAAAATGGTGGTTATGATAAACATGGGTTCCCTCTTATAATCCCCATAAAGCAACAATACGTAAAGTCCAAATTCATAGAGACAGAATTTTACATACGTTCTGAAAAGTTTCCAGATCTTGTCTGGAAACAGGAGCCAGATGATCCCTTTTTGAGAAAGGTTCCCTGGATTCGATAAAAAGTACATTCCCAGGATAAAAAGCGTTACCGGCGATACCACGGCATTTTGAAATGTCAATGACGATTTTAGGCCAGCACCCAGCGTATGCAAGAAATCCGGTCTCTCTTCCTTATGAGAGTCCGGTCTCTCTTCCTTATGCGTTAGCATGTTCCGCAGACGAGAGCTTTTTCCAAATACGATAAGGTATAAAACATATAACGTCATCCCCAGAGCAGGAAAAGGGCCGTAAAAGAAACAAACGGCGTATAATATAAGTATAGATTTTGTATTATCTTGATTTAATACAAGCGAAAATAGTAACCACGGAGTTATGCTCTGGTTAAATACCCAGTATAACAAGGTCGTATTCGAGGAATATTGAAAATATTGAGCCCACCATTCTAAGTGCACGCCAAAAATAAGATTACGGTCATAGCCTGCGATATCCATTCCACTCCAGAGGATGAAAACGAGTGGTATGACGATACTGGTGCTGTCGAAATACCTCATCAGCAGAAAAACAACCAATAATACCCCCAGAGTGCTCCAAAGAAACAAAGCGATGTTTCCAGCCCGCCATCCAAACATCTTGCCAAAACAGGCTGGAACGATCCAATGACCCAAATAGTAGACACAGGCACCTTTATGGCCTGCCAGGCTGTGTTCAATGGTCTCAGAGGTATAGTCGTAATAGAGCGGCCAGCGCTTATTGGTTAAGTCCCTGAAAATGGCGTTTCTAAACTCATGATCCCAGTTTTGATATCCAAATCCTCCGATCCCGGATAAAGCCACCCAGCCGGTGATCATAATACAGGCCAGAAAGATCAATAAAATGCTCTTCTTACGGCAAACATACTTTTTATAATGGCCGAAATCTCTTATGGACAGGATAAGGCCGGTCGATACCAGAAGAACACTGAAAAATGAAAGCGGCATTTTCAGCCATGTTGCAAAAAATATGATAAGTGGCAGGAATACATAGAAATAGGAGACAAGAAGCAAAGCTTTATCAGGCAATCTGTCTTTCATGGTGTGAATGAACGATTCGACAGATCTCACCCTGATCGCTCCTTACAGAATGTTTCGATAAAAAGCCAGGTGCCTAGAAAGGCACTTCGACCATGAAAAAGAGCTGGTGTATAACCTGTAGCCCTCCATGCCCACCCTCTCGCGGTCGCTCGCCTGCAAAGACAAGACCCTGTCCATCGCTGCGGCCAGATCCTCCCAGGAGCCGCACCGGGCCAGAAAACAATTTTTCCCATCTTCGAAAAGTTCCGGCGTATGGTTGCCCATGGTGGTGATTACCGTCAGTCCCATACCGAGAGCAGCCATCAGGCTGCTCCTGTAGGTCGATGCCCCGTCAGGGAAAGGCAGAACAACCACCGTTCCCAGCAGCGTCCGGTAGAGCTTGTCAGGGGCAAGCTGACCGGTAAAGACTAAAGCCTCGGTCAGGCTGCCGGTCGGATCACAGGCGGATATCCTTCCCATCAGTTTCCGATGGTAGGAATCATCGACAGCACCGGCCAGGATCAGCTTTTTAGCCGGATACCTTTCATGGATGGCGGCAAAGGCTCTGATCAGGATTTCGAGCCCTTTCCCCTGTCGGATCGTCCCGAAGTGCGAGAGATTGACCACAGAATCGGGAATAGATCGCCGGGAAGGCTCCGGGCACTCCGAATCCGGCGCCAACTCTTTGCATTCAAGATTCGAAGGCGAAGGGATAAAGGTGTAATTTTTGTTCAGGAAGGTTTCCCAAAAGACAAAGGCGCGGCTGTGATCGGTTCTGAGGAAAATGTATCCATCCACACTCAGACACAGCAGCAGGAGGAGGGAGCGAAACAAAAAGGAACTGGGCTTATGTTCGGTAAACTGGTGGTAGGTAATCACGACCCTGGGCCGTGGGCTGAAGAACCTGATCAGGAGTGGGACAAAGTAGATAGCCAAACCCGGTTTGTAAGCGCCGACGGTGTAATGGATATGAACGATCTGAGAGTCCTCTTTGGCTATTTCCCTGGCGCGTTTCAGGGCATTTTTGAGTTTCCAGGCATGTGAATCCTCCCTGGAGGCGGTATTTCCCGGCTGTAAGCTTTCAGGCACAAGCCGTATCCGGGACCGGCTCTTTTGGGTACTGTTTAAACTCTGGTCGAGTTTCACGATGTAGTCATAGGCAGCATCCACCCTGCCGGTGGCAATCCTTACTGAATCATAGATCATGGAAACGGTAACAGCACCTTGAACGGTAACGGCACCTTTAGAATAACTGCTCTGGCTGTTGGCGGCACCTTTCACTCTCTTCCAGTAAAATCTCAAAGGGACAACCACAGAAAGGACAATCACCGCAAAGAGATGATCCACCAGGTTGAAGTGATGTAAAAAACCCTTGACTTTCTGCCAACTGAAATCCCAGGGTACAAGATCGGCTAATCTTCTTTGCATCGGGTTAATCTCTTTTTTTATACTCTTTCAGAGCACACGAAAAATAGGTTTGGCTTGGCCGGTTAAGGATCCTGGCCAGTTGATAGCGAATGAGAAAATTGAACTGCATGATCCGGGAGTATCTTGCCCATTCGTCATTTCCGAAGGTCCTTGAGATAAACAACCTTTCTGCCTCCCGACGCAAAATTACCGCCTTTTCCAGGTCCTTACGGGCCGAACTGCCGCCTCGAATATGAATGACCCGGGCCTTTGGCACATAATAGACTTCATATCCCTTTTGTCTGGCTCTATGGCAAAATTCCGCGTCTTCGGCAAAGAAGAAGAATGATTCATCCAAAAGGCCAATGTCTTCGATAATAGCTCTTTTTATCATCATGCAGCACCCATCTACATAGCCAACCTTTTTGGGCCGGACAAACGGAGTAAGATTCAGAGCATCAATGACCGGCCACACCAAAGGATAAAAAACATTTTGCATGTCCGTGAAAAGAACCATCCATGCTTTCCTGACCGAGGGTGTACGGTTATATCCCCTCTGCCAGCGGCCATCCGGAAATGTAAGCAGCGGGCCCGCGATTCCGGCCCGGCTCCTGGCCGTAAGGAATTCGATTAATTTTTCTATCGACCCTTTCAAGGGGAAGGCATCGGTATTGAGGAGCAAAATAAATTCCCCTTCGGCTTCTTGTATGGCCAGATTATTCCCTTTGGAAAAACCGAGATTTTCGGGTGAGAAGATAACCTTGCATTGAGATTGCGTTTTCAGCCATTCCCGGCTTCCATCGCCGGACCCGTTATCTACGACAATGATTTCGAAATTGAAAGGAAGATTTACCCAGTGCAGGGTTGAAAGGCATTTTTTGAGATATGAAAGAGAATTGAAGTTTACGATAATAACGGAAAGTTTCATGCCGTAAGGATACTCCCTCTTGTTTTTTCAGTCCGGGTAGGGTATCTTTTTAACATTATCGATGAACATTGTCAAACCATTGTCATGTTTGTTCTTGTAATTATCATAATTAATTCTCGCAATTGTCATGTTTGTTCTTACAACTGTCACGCTTATCCTTGCAACAGGGGGGATGTTTTTCAGCATGAGGGAAGAGATAAAAACCGACTGTTTCTTTTTCAATGGATATAAGCCCTGCAAATTCCACAAGCAGTCCCTGGTCCATTGCCCGGATTGCCCTGATTATCGCAAATTCAACAAAAAGATCCTTATTATCAAACTTCAGGCGGCAGGAGAAGTGATAAGAAATACTCCCTTGCTCCGGAAAATTCACCAGGATTTCCCTTATTCGAAAATTTACTGGCTGACCAAATATCCGGAACTGCTGCCGGAGGGAGAAATTTTCAAAATTCTCCCCTTTTCTTTAGCATCGCTCATCTTTTTGCTGCACGAAGAGTTCGATATTATCTACAGCCTGGACAAGGACCTCGAAGCAGCGTCACTGGCCTGTCTTATCAAGGCTAAGCTGAAAAAGGGATTTTCCGTCACTGATGGAGCGATCGTTCCCTTTGATCAGGATGCCGTGCCTAAATGGCTCACCGGCATTCTGGACGACAAAATGAAAGCGAATACCCGGCACTATGTGGAAGAATTGTTCGAAATCTGCGGATTTCAGTGGTCAGGAGAAGAATATATTCTGCCGGAACCATCTGCCCCGGATATTCCCGTCTTCGAAGATGGGCGGACCACTATCGGTCTCAACACGGGTGCCGGTGCAATCTGGCCCACGAGGATCTGGTCCGAGGAACGGTGGATGGAACTCATCGGTCTTTTAAAAAAGGATCTTACCGTCCTCCTCCTGGGAGGACCGGGTGAGGACGGCAAGAATAAAAATCTCGCTCAAAAAACCGGCGCCCTCTACTTCGGAGTCTTCCCATACCGGCAATTCATGGGGCTCATCGGGCGCTGTGATCTTATCGTTACATCGGTTACCATGGCCTTGCATATAGCTATCGGGTTGAAGAAAAAAATCGTCCTTTTGAACAATATCTTCCCATCCTGCGAATTTTATCTGTATGGCCTGGGGAAGATCCTCGAGCCCCCGATCGACTGCCTCGGGTGCTACAAGACAGCCTTCGATCGACATTGCACCTTTCGCAATTGCCTGGATCTTGTTACTGCTCAAAAGGTCGAAACAACCATAAGGAGCCTGTTATAAAGATCCTCCTGGTAAAGCAGCCGCTCTTTCATGATGCATCCTCATTTCATGGCGCATCATTGATTGCCCAGACCTCGATGCTGTCAAATTTTGCATCTGCCGAGTAAACCCTAAGGCCCACCCTGCCATAGGTGAAGGTATTATCCGTGCAGGAAATCGCCCAACTTGCAGGTTCCGGGTCAGTGGCCTTCCACGCCTTCACCGAGATCACGTTTCCCTCCACCTTTACCTTCTGGTAGTACCATTCGTTCGTCGTGTAGCTGAAAGGTGCTGACGAAAGGACGTATTCTCCGCCGTTCCACCGGTCGAGGTGAAGTCCGGCGGAATCGGCATCCATCTCGACTTTGTAATTCTGGTTAGAAGCCTGGTAGCGGGTCAGGAGCCCTCCGTCCACATCATCGTAACCGGAGCCATGAGTGTTTTCCCACACTTTTAAAATTACCACATAGTCAACCCAGGAGGCATTCCAGACCGAACTCTTGACGGCGATGATTGCGTTGCCACCTTGTCCTATGCCCCGGAGGTAACCGGAGTTGATATGCCAGTTCCCTGAAACCACATCCCAATTGTCTGTAGAAAGAAAATCGTCACGAAACAAAGGCTCATGGGAAGCTTCGGTGATGGTGAGTGAAATACTGCCCTGGCAGCCATAGGCGTCGGCGACCGTAATCGTTACCTCGCCTTGGGACTCGGTGTGCATGGTTCCATCCATGGCGATAGAAGCGATATTGGGATCACTGCTGATCCAATAATAAGGCGACTCTCCTCCGGAAGCAGACAGGGTGACCGTCTGGCCGGTATCGTAATCGGAGGTAGACGGGGTAATGGTCAATTGGCCGCACACTGTCGCGGTTGCCTGTCCCTGGCAGCCGTTATCATCGGTAACGGTGATCGTGGTCTGCCCTCTGCTTACGGCGCTGAAATGGCCATATACGTCGATTTCCCCGACGAGCGGCTGACTGCTCGCCCACGTATAGGGAGCGGTTCCGTCGAAGGTCACAAAGGTAATGGTTTCTCCCTCCTGATATTGAGACGAACCAGGGACCGTATTCAGGACCTGGCAGGTATCGATAGGAATCTGGCCGTAACAGCCGTTGGTATCGGTGGCAGTAATGACGGTATGTCCATACCCGGCCATACTGAACGATCCTGTATCACTATCTATGGTGCCAACGGATGTATCGCTGCTGGACCAGGTGTAAGGTGCCTCTCCACCGCTGGCTGAAAAAGTGACCGATCCTCCCAGGGCCAGGTTGGGACCCTGCGGGGTAATGTTAATCTGCGGGCAGGTATAGACCTGGCCGACACAATTGTTGTAATCTATGGCCATGACTATGGTTATCCCAGCGCCCACCTGAGTATATACACCTGAATTGGGATCAATCACCCCGACCGAGGGAGTGTTCGTCATCCATCGGTAGGGAGGTGTTCCCTGGCTGGCGCTGAAGGTAGTGCTTTGACCGATGGAGAAATCTATGGCCGGAGAGTGAGAAAGAACGATTTGCGGGCAGATCAGCTTGACTTCCGTACAACCGGAATAATCCGTAGCCTGAACCAGAATGGTTCCGACGCTCGTGGCCTGATAGAGGCCGGTGTCATGGTCGATGAATCCTGCCGGTGTACTCAAGGTCCAGCTTTGGGGATTGGGAGGTGCGGGAGAAACCTGAAAGGTGTAGGGCTCCACTCCTCCGGTAGCCTGAAAAACAGTCGTATCACCCGCTTCGTAGGGAGGAGGACTATTGGGGTCCCAGTTGATCGTCAACCCATGAAAGGCCACTCCAATGGCATTATAGAGGGTTTTGTAGTCCGACATGGGGCCGGGGTCGATATCGATTACCGATACGGCTGAAACCGTAAACGTTTTTGGACCGCTCGACCAGTCATAGGTAAGCGTGGTGGAGGCTACTCCGCTGGAGTTCGTCTCGACAACGTTCGGATTCACATAAGCGTCGGCTGAGCCATCTTCGTCATCGTAGTTTACACAAAACGTTATCTGATGATTGGCCAGGGAATCACCATTCCCGTCGACAAGGGTGGCCCGTATCACCGAAGAGCTGCCGAAGCAGGGGACGGAATTCGGGTCAGCTTCCAGAAAAACCCGCCCCCAGGGAGCTTCGATAAGATTCCTCGGAGAGACATTGATCCGGAACGTGTGGTGATAATATCCTTCCTGATAAGAAACGCCGGTCCGCGGCTCCCCCGATTCATCATAGGTAGCTGCGGTACCATCCGGATAGGTGCCACCGGCGGCATAGCCGGGCAGGGGTCTGTCAGAGCGAACCATCAGTTCCATCTCGATCCGGCGGATAGCGTTGAGTTCCTGTGGAGCGGAAGAAAAATCATACGGCGGTGTCGGTGCTATTCTCGGGCTGTTAGGATCGTCCGGGTCCTGTCTGGTTACCGGCAGAGGCTTATTGTCCTGATCGTAATAGCGGATAATCAGGTTCTCGATGTCACTGGCAATTTCCTCTTTGGCGGAATTTTCATCCGTCAGGTTCGGGATGGCTTGATAGAGACTATACACCGGGCCGGAAAGAGCGAGGCCGATGGTGCAGTCTGCTCCCTCGTCCGCCTCAACCTCTCCATCCCCATCCCGATCGAAATAGGCGAAGATCTGAAGGTTTTCCGTTGCAGATGCCCCTTTTTTCGATATACAGTAGGTAATTACCTCGGTATTCTGAATAGTGCCATCTCCATCTTCATCGAACACGGTGGTGAGATACCGGTCCGATGCACAGAGAAACCGTCTTCCTCTCACGACATTGTAGCCGGCGTTTTGAATGGACCTGGCCAGATATTCGAGAGCTACCCGTCCGTTTTGCTGGGCAGTACCAACCTGTGCCTGCGCTTGAAAGGATTTGTCCATATTCGAAAAAAAGTTTATTGCTGCTGCTATGACGATGGAAGACAGGGCCAGGGAGATGATCAATTCGATTAAGGTAAAACCAAGCCTATCGTCAGGAATGCCAGGAATATGAACCATCTTTTATAACTCCTTCCAGGCGCCCCTTTGCACGCTGTAGATTGAGGGTACAAAGGGAGGCCAGAAATTAAAATCCTCAAAAGCCGTATCCCAGCCCCAATTACGGTTTGGTGCTTCGTAAACCGGGCTGCCATAGTACCAATGCCCGGTGGCCTGCACGCTGGACCACAGGTTAATGAAGCATCCATTGATAGAGCACGTAATGCCAGACCAGTTCTCATGAAAGCGAGGATAATTTTCCAGCCCGCCACTGTAAGCCCCTCCGCCTGCGGGAGTCGGAACATTGCCGCTGATGAAAGCCGCGTTAATGCTGGTAGCCGAAGCGACTGTGAAAGTCCCTGGAGATGCGGCCTGAGCAGCGGCCCAGCCATTGGAAAGGATATTAATGGCATCGGAAATCAGGCAGCAGCCCCTTTTATTAATCGTATTAAAGTTCCCTTCGATATACAGGGGATTATCAGTGCACAGCGTTGTTTCGTCCAAAAGGCGGGGTACGGTACTTTTCGCCAGTTTAATGGCTTGCAGCCGGGGACCTGCGACGAAACCGGTTGCAGGGGTCTGAGAAACATAGATTAAAATCCCCTCGCCAGCCAGGCCTGCACTGTATCGGATCGCAAGGTAGGTATTCACATACCACTCCTCCAAAAGATTCATATCAAGAACGATAAAATCCACCGGTTTCCCTTCCCGTTGATCATTTTTCTCAAGACTCGACTGCGTGATGGCCAGAGGTTGCTCAGCCGTAATCCAGGCAGTAACTTCCTGATAAACGGGCCGGGAGCAGAAAACCCGGATGGCGCCGCCGCCATCACGCACTATCTTCATTCCATCGACGGTGTCACGTTTCGGATCCTCTGCCTTGTGCTCGTAAAACCCTCCTCTTTCCACGGATTTTGTGGTGACTCCGGTATAGGCATTCACTCCGATCATCAAATAATCATGAAATTGCCCGCGAATGCTTTCCCAATTGTCACGGGTTATCCCTGCAGCAGGCAATTCTTTATAATCCGTAACAAGGCCCGGGATCGTGTGATCATTATTAATCCGGATTTTTACCTGGCCGCTCATCGATGCACTGCTGTCTTTTCGCCTTCGGAAAATGGAACCGCAGGCAGTCAGGGAGTGGGGCGTAAATTCCAGTGAGTCGGTATAATTGCGGAAGGTCAGGGTATTATGGGACCATAAGTATACATCCCCGTTTGAGTGAACCCGTCCCCAGCTATTCATGGTAGGCCCGGGGAGCCATTCGAGATCCGCCTCGTTTCCACTGCCTCCGTAAAAGATATAGTACTGTACCAGCGGCGTTTCCAGAATACGGATCTGCTCGGTAATCCTGGCCCTGGATTTATTCGAAAGGCTGACTGCCTCGCTGTCCAGCCGGTAGGGATAGGCCCAGTGCAGGGTGGATGCCGTACCGATGAAAGTCGTATAGAGAAACCGGTTCAAGGGATTATTTATCGTATAGGTAATTTGATAATTATTCAGGTCCGGGATGATAAAAGTACCCTGGCCATTGGCATTCGGGTCCTCCTGGGAATTAGAGTAAACGGAAAGATCCTCGAAGGTGTCTATGATCCTGCCTACCGCTCTCTCGATCCCTGCCTCGGCTGCATAGAAAGCCGCCCGGCTCTGCTTATAATTGTCGGCTATGGTAACATTGATAGAGCCGGAGATCATGGCCGTCATACCCATCAAAGTCAGGATAAAGATCAAAAGCAGGGAAGTGATGAGAACTGCTCCCTCCTCATCATGCACGGATTTTCCAAAATCCTCAAGAGAATCATTCATGTCCTTCCCCCTTCTAAAAAAGCAGCCGTTTATTGGACAAAACGCCGCCGATGAATCAAGGTGTCCAAAAGTATATTCTTCGTTCTTTCCTGTTCCTGCCAGGAAACCGTAACCGCCAGCCCGATCAGGTTTACCGTGTTTGGATGGGCAAAATCCCCCTGGTCCGCCGGCCGCAAAGACCATGTTCTGGTCATGGTTGTGGTACCCTGGGCACTTTCAGTCATATTTTGCGTTTTCACTTCTATGAATTCCTGATTCGTATAAATCCCGTCCCCTTCTTCTTCATCTCCATGAGTTCCGTCATCGTACATCGTTGAAAGATACCCATATGACGCAAGAGATATGAGATAATCGAAACCTAAAAGGGTAACTCCCTGGTCCTCTTCATGAGTCGATAATTTTTTAATCTCCTCAATTTTATACTGGGCCAGATTCGTAGCCTGAGTGATACTGTTTGCCACTTTACCGGCATAGAGGGATACTGTCAGCATGTTCATAATCGCCACCAGGGAAAAAGAAAAAACAGCCATAGTCATGAGTAATTCAATCAAGGTAAAACCTTCACTGGAGTCACTGGTCATATCATTCCCATGGGACGGGAGAACCTTGCGGGCAGTACTTCCATACCCTGATTCTCCCCGTAGTATTGGTGATGGTTAAAGCCCTGCAGTGATCATAGTGAACAAAACGGGTAACATCCTCCGCCGGAATCAGATAAACGCTGCCCGATCCACTCGATGACCCCCGTGGAGCGAACGTGAACTTGTTTCCGGGAAACGTGACACCGTCCGTTTCTTCTATGATTTCCCCGAAAGGAGACATGGTTTCTGGCTCTGAAATAAAATGAATTCCTTTTCTTAAGGGAAATTCTCTGCCATACTCGTTCTGATCTTTCACTCCATTGCCGTTATCGTCACTGAAAATCGTATATTTATAATTTCCATTAGTATCAGGCGCATAAAACTGGACCACAAAATTATTGTGTTGCGAAATAGCTTTTAAGCGAGCCTCCAAAAGGTCCATGGCCAGCTTCCTGGAAGTGGCATTTACCTTGTATTGGAGAATCAGAGGCTGACAGATGGAAAAAGCCGTAGCCGAGAGGATACCGACGAGAGCCACCGCTATCACCAGTTCCATTAAAGTCATTCCGGAATTTCGGGATTGCGTGAAAGATCGAAGCATGGCAGATATTTTCACAGGGACTTTTAAGACCGTATTCCAAAAATAGAGAGTGCTCATTTTTCCCTCCTGGACATTGTCTTCTTTTCTTAATCGCAAAAGGTATGCCTGAGCGGAGGCGGAAAAACCAAATCCATCATCCACAGGATAAGGTGTTGATTTATTTTTTCTATTTTTTCCCACGGAGAGTAAGGCTGCCAGAGGGTGACAACCAAAAAAGTAATCCTTGATTTCAAAATTGTCTTTCATCCGATTACTTTTTTGTAATCAGTCTATCCCGCTTACCCTGCCTTCTTCCTCGGAAAGGAGGGAGGAAGGGACAGGATGAGAGGGATTTTTCAACCTTCAAGAGAGGTTTTCAACTTGCAAGGGGGGCCGTATGAATACATTTTGCTTGGGAAGACAGTTTTCCGGCACAGGGGGGCCTGTGCCTTCACTGTTTCGATAAGGGGCAAGGCATTAATCCTCTTTCCAGCTTATAACGCGCAAGGGGTCCCCGGCTTCATTCATAACTTTCTTCACGATATCGGCGGACCACTGAATGTCCGAATTCCCCCGGATCTCGAAATGGTTGGGAGTCAAAACAGCTCCGGTAACCTGAATACCGCTGACTCCGCCACCGGTCTGGATGAGGTTATTGCCCAGAACGATGACCACGCCAAACCAGTGAAGCAACCCCGAAACGTGAAGATCACCGGTAACTACCAATATGCCGTAGCCGGTTTTACTTCCCGCAACGGTCAGATTGCCATTGATATAGACCACCTGCAGGTCTGTAGTAGAGCCGATAGTGACCGTCGTACCGGTAGGGATGTCGGTCCGGTCCGGGGGGAGGTCTTTATAAAAAGTGGCCATTGTCACCAGATCGATGGGATCGGTATCATACTCCAGTTTACTGGGATTCGTGGTAGTCAATTGATCCATATCCATTTTGATGGGATTGGTCGGACTGACATATGGATTCGGGGTGACAACACAAGGGACGCTGCCATCGTTCGAGGAATCACCATCATCCGCCCAGGCAGGAGAGACCGAGTCTCCATGGATCGAATTAGGATTGCCCTTGTTTTCCCCTGATCCGCAATAGACCGGCGATTTGATATCGGAAGGTTGAAAAAGGCGCTTCAATTCAGCAACTGTCCGCCGGTTGGCGTTTTGCGTGGGATCGGTCCCCTCAGAAGTAATGGTAAAAACGCGGTTGTTAGGATCATAGGTAGTGAAATATCGGTATTGAAAATACCAGGGATTGAAAGTCGATATCCAGTTTGGATCACCGTCACTGTCCAAAACGATCGTGCCGTTCCTAATCTTGGCCATGGCTTCGGCTAATCCGGCCTCACTGTCATAGAAGGCGCGAACACCCTGCCTGTAATTTTGGCTGATCATGAATTCGGTTGCTGTATTGGTTAAGGATGCAATCCCTACGAGAAAAAGAGCTACTATTACGATCATAACGGTAATCAAGGCCATTCCTTCATTATCCTGATAAAGGCTGGGATATTTTTTCGGCATCGCTTTATTCCTTCTCTTATGACCAGGTATGACCATACTATGGTCATACCTGGTCCATTTTGCATTATGGCCCATTTTGAACGACAACATCGAGGGATGTTCTTCCTGAGCAGTTTGCGTTGTCCAAAACTTCGGCTGTTATGGTATAGGTCCCATTCACGAGGCCCGAAGTATCCCAGGAATAACTCCAATTGTAGTCTCCCGTTACCTGTTTCCAAGGGTCGGTGTTGATCCATACGATAACCCTGACCAGGGGGTTGTAAGAGTTCGCGTACCCGTTTATAGTTACGATTCCTGCTACGGTAGATCCGGCAGAAGGGCTGCTTATGGTGATAGCCGGGGGGGTCGGGCAACTCATCTGAGTTATCATGCTGCTGGTATTGCTGCATATATCTACGGTCTTAATACCGAAATCGGTATATCCCAAAGAATCGATGGTTCTGCTGTTTTGACCTGCCGAAGTCGTGCTGTCCAGCAAAACTTCGATCCCGCCGCTTAAGCCGTAAATATAATATCCTGCGACATCATTATCTCCCCAGCCATCGAATGGATCGTCAATTGAAATCGTCCAATTGAGGGTCACGGCAGTCCCCGATGGGGTAAAGGAAAAGCTGCTCGGTCCGGCAGGACTGTTGCTGTCAAATACGGTATCGTAAACTTCCAGGGAGCTGTCTCCTTCGAACCTCAGATCGAAAGCCTTTACGATATAGTAGTAGGTATCGCAGGGAAGATCGATGTCCTCGTATGTATAGGTCTTGGTGATTCCAATCTCGACATTGGGATCGCTGAATATCTGGCTGTAAGGTCCGCCCGATATGGTGCTCCGGTAGACGCGGTAGGCCACCACATCACAATCGGGATTATCCGTCCAGGAGAGGGTGATCGAATGGCTGCTGGTGCTGGCTGTGGCTGTCAAATTCGTCACCGCGTCTGGCTGGTGAGTGTCGCTGATGGTTTGCTCTGCCGAATAAGCGCTCAGCCCCCCGGCATTGACCGCTGCAACGCTGACATAGTAGATGTTGGTTGAATAGTTGGCATCCCTCAGGATTTCACTGATGTTAAGATTACAACTGGTAGTATTGCCCGGATAGGCTGTATAGAAGCGGGTATCCGGCGTTGGCGCATAAGTGACGACATAATCGGTGACCGCACAGTCGGTAGAGAGGTTATCACCTTGGATATCCGCGGTACTTGCTGTCCAACTGACATGGATAACACATGGGTCAGAAGCATCGAGACCGCTCAGTGAGGTTATGGAAGGAGATTCAGCAGACAGGCAGCTTGACTTGATATAGTTGCGCATTCGAAAGTCAGCGGTCAACTCGGTCCGTCTATATCCATCCGAATCCCCTTCCGCGTAGTTACCCTGGCTTGAGGTGCGGGTGGTCAGTTGCAGCTTATAGCGCGGAGGGGCATGGGGTATGATCTGCATATCTTCAACATCTTCAGCGACATCCATATAGTCGCCTTCATTGTATTTTCTTTTTAACACTGGATGTCCCTGGGTGTGATACTGACAGGAAGAGTCATTTTCTTCATTAATTACCGTATAACTCACGATATTGATTTCCCTGACGAGCTCCTGTGCAGAGTAACTATTCGCCAATCCCTGATTTCCTGTAACGGCAGGGTTGGTATCAATGGTCAGCGTATTGCCTGAAACACCAGAGACCTTTGCAATTTCAGTATGATCACCGATGCGGATAATATCGTTGATCCTGAACTTATCACTGCCGGCATAGCCTTGTGCATTGGGATCAAGAGTAATGGTCGTACTGCCGCTGGTTGCACCGGCTGCCAGAGTATTCGCCTTAAGGTCAGCGATAAAAAGAGTAATCATATCAGGACTTGTTTCCCCGCCATCAGTAACGATGGGGCAGCTCTGTGCGGAAAGATCAACGCTGTAGGGATAAGCAGGCAGATACTCACTGGAAATCCAGGCAGAGAGGTATCCGAGAAAATCAGGCTCCAGGGCTTTATAGCCGGAGAGGCGAAGCTCTCTGAGTAAAATATCAACCGATGCCCGTGTGTTTTGCGACATCTCGATCAACTCATTCCCGGCCTTAAAGGTCTTTTGCTGGGAAATCATTACCCCAAAGGCTGCTGAGAGGGCAAGCAGCAAAATCGCCACGGTGATCATTATTTCCACCAGGGTGAAACCATCAGCCTCTAAGCGGAGGATCAATCGAAAATACCTGAGCATAATACATTCCTTTATAGGTAAATCAGGTTAAATATTGGCAACTATGGTTCGCAAGGTTACTGTCCGTGGGCCCATCAAATCGGTCCACCTGACTCTTACCAATACCATTTTGGTCCTTGGCACCAGGGTGGTATAAACAGTTACGCTGCGGCTGAAAATACCTCCGGGCTCGCCTCTCTCGTTAATATTGCTTTCCAGACAATTTACTACGGCATTATACCCCAGAGATTTCAACTCCTCTATTTTTACCTGGCAAAGATCAGTGGCTGTAGTTATCCTGCGAGCCGTGGTACTGTTCTTGGATATGGTAAAAATAATACTTTCCATCCCCAACATGGCAG
Organism: bacterium; assembly: GCA_040752695.1. Taxonomy (GTDB): domain Bacteria; phylum SZUA-182; class SZUA-182; order DTGQ01; family DTGQ01; genus DTGQ01. Next base: position 56,328 of record JBFMGO010000001.1, on the reverse strand, counting down.
TAGCCAGAATGGTGAGGGCAACCATCAGTTCCACAACGGTAAAACCTTTTTCAGGAAAAGCAGGGTTCCCGGCTTTCAGTAAAACTTTTTTCAGGGCAGAGAGCATACTTTTTTCTTCCTCCCTCTCTTATATAAAAGATGAAATTATAAAATATAAAATCATCGGTCATGAGTATCGAGTCACCTTCATGATCTTCGCTGAGAAAAGACGCATATATTGTTCCTGACCGGAGGAAAAAACCGGATTTACCATACATGAGCCAACAGTTTGATTTTACCTTATCTTCCGGCATCCCATGGTGATACCGGCAAAAAGTGACAATGTCTAAAAGTGATTTCGATTTCAAAATTGTCTTTACGGCAATTACCATTTTGTGGTATGATTACTATTTTGTAATTCTGATATCAGACTACCTTAAGCAAGAAGAAGAATACACCTCTCAGCAAGAAGAAGAATACGCCTCTCGTCTTTTTCAGCATCTCTTCGCCATACTACGGGTGAAGGAACGAAAAAAGATTGCTCATATCCCTGATCAAGGAAAAGTCGGCAGAGTGTTGGAGCTCTTTCGAAATACCCCCAAAAGCTCCAAAACCGGTAATTACCCAAAAGCCCATAAAAGGAGGGTCTTACCTATGAAAGCTTTCAAGGCATGTCTTAGGTTCATGATTATCTTTAGCTTCCTTGCTCTTATCCTGGCAGGATGCGGCAGCGGTGGCGGCGGCGGTGGCAGTGATACAAACGGAACAACGATCAGCGGTATCGCTTCCAAAGGGCTGATCAAGGGTGGAAATGTAACGGTATTTGCCCTGGATCAGAACGGGAATAAGGGCCAGGAGCTCGGCATGGCTGTGACGGACCCCAATGGAGCATACTCCGTTCCTATCGGATCATACACCGGCAATGTGCTCGTCGAGGTAGTCGGCGGCAGGTATATCGATGAGGCAACGGATGCCGATACCCCTGCACCTCCTCTCAAGGCAGCCCTTGCTCATGTGCAGGGATCTGTTTCCGTGGCCATTACGCCCCTGACCGATATTGCGGTGGCCTGTACAGGGGGCGTCCTGACCGGCGAAAATATAGAGGGAGCCAACCACCTGGTTGAAAAGGCCCTGGGTATCACCGACATCGTGAGAACCATGCCCCACGGTATCAATGCAAGTACAGCCAATTTTACTGCGGCCCATTATGGGCTTATGCTGGCGGCCATATCTCAAATGGCTTCCACTCAGGCTGGTGATGCAATCGAAAGGGTAGCTTTCGTCATCAAGAGTATCGCCGAAGACCTTATGGCGGATCATAAACTCGACCTTAAAGGGCAGGATATATTGGATGCTTATGATGCATTTACGAAAAATTCTCCCAGAAACCATACAGGGATATGGGGAGTGCCTCAAATCATCCAGACGGCAATAGCCTTTGCCATCGAACACGATCCTGTGCCCGATATTACGCTCCCCGGCCCCACGGATTTAATAAAGGCCAAAAAGCTGGTGGCTGACCTGCGCAATACCGCTTTATCCATCTATGGCTATAATAACGGCGCGGGAATGAAGGGCATCTTGGAGACTCCTTTTAAAAACCTTTCCGAGGAATTGACAACTAAAATTGGCTCAGACCTCGCGAGCACCGGCAAAAGGATAGGATGGATCGTCGATTCTGCAAAACAAATCCACGATCAACTGGTGGTGGATGGAAAGGTACAGTCCGGTTTCCATACCTATACGCAAGATGGCCTGAAGCTGGATATTACCGTAACGGAAGCCGAAAACAATGCGGGATTCTCGATGGTGGAGTTTACGGTCATGGACGTGAGCAATGAGCTCAACGCAACAACCCTTGATGACGGGAACCTCACCCTGACTGCCGATGATTCCGGGAATATTATCTCCGGCACGTTTATTGCCCGCATGACCACGCCAATGAACGATAAGCTTACGGCCAGTGCGGACTATACCGGAACATATGACGGAGATACCCTCACCGGCATAACCCTCACCGGTCTGATCACCGCTCCCGGCAATCTTTCATTCGACTTCAGTGGGGAGGGAAGAAAACTCTCCGTCTTGTTTGCTCATATCCCCGATGACGAACCTCAATCTGAAAAGGAATGGAAAAATTACTATCCCACGAATCTGTACTTTTCAGGCAGGTTTACAACCGCTACCGCCCAACTGGATGGTGTGTTGGATATCCCGGAGATTGTCAGGAATCTGGCGGATGATTCTGACACCTGCCGTGTACCCGACTTCATGCCCAAAGCAGTCACCTTCAATGGGACATTCCAGGAGCGGAAAAATGGTTCTTTGAGCGGCACCAAATTTTCAGGGAAGATAACGGGCAATTGGCAAAATGCGGCTACCTTCAATTGCTGTTCCCCAAAAGACACCGGTAACTTCCCTGTCTTTAATGCCTCCTTCGACGGCATTATCGAAGCACCCCAAAGACCGACGATAGTCACCTACCTTGCGGTAAGCCAGACCCAGTTTCAGATATATGATCTCACTGCCTCTTACCGCAGGATACATACCGATGGAACGATTATTCTTCTCGGAGGAAATGGTTCAGTCAATGATGAAACTCACCTTTCGCAGGCAACTCTCTCCAATCAGGACCAGATGACCGTAACCTTTTCCTATAATTACGCCAACCAGAACAAAGAGGATACATTTCACGGCGATATTACCGCCTCTTCTACCGGTGTAAAGATGGCAGACCTTTACTCCATGAACGGTATGCCGACTGTCAAGTACCTCGAAGACGATTACATCGAGACAATCTTTTGATAAAGCCGGTGTTGATATGGATAAGGGCGGCTCTGGCCGCCCTTATCATTTATTGGTATCTTCTTTTTGGCCTCCTGTCACCCGCCTTCAGTCAGAACCCTTATTCCGGTTTCAATCCTGCATCCCTGACAGGGGAAAAAACCGGTATCTTCCTTGAGGCAAAGGCATTCGGTGCAGAGAATACCCGCTCTCTCCAACACATATTCCTTGACCGCCCCCAGGGGCCATCTCTCCTTGATAATGCAAACAGGCTGGATGCATCCTGGAATACTGGTACAGGTCTTTTCTACCACGGCTTTCGGTTTGCAGCATTCTACCGGGGCGAGGTGTACATGGAAGCGAACGGGGACACCGTGCAGGTTCTGCGGATGATAAATAAGAAGCAGAATCTGCCTGTTGGAGAAATCTTTACCGTAGATATTCGGTCCAGCGGGTTTTCAGCATTCAGCCTCGAAGTGTCAAAAGGATCGAGATTAGACCGTATGATTCCCGGATTATCCATGGGAATCACGCTCCGCTACCTTCAGGGAGACGAATTGCAGGAAGGTTATATAACAGGGCAATTCATGCCCACGGGCAAGACGAGCTATTGGTTTAATCTATTCATTGATTACGCTTATGACAGAAACCTCGTGTATGAAAGACAGTCCACGATTCCCGGCACCGGCAGGGGATACAGCTTTGATCTTGGAATCGACTATGCCCTGAGCGGACAATGCAAAGCAGATATCCTGTTCAGAGACATAGGGGGAAGGATCTACTGGCAGGATACTCCCTACACGACTGCCGATGCCACTTCCGATACTCAAGGGTACGATAGCGACGGCTATCAGACCTACCGCCCGCTCATCCGGGGCTATGAGGGATACAAGGACTATACCCAGAAAATCCCGCTGAAAACGGATATACTTTTCTCTTACCGGCTGGGATCTTTCACGCTGACCCCTGCGGTGTGTCTTATAGAGTCCAGGCCATTTTACTGGCTCGACCTGTACTGCCAGGCCACAGGCAATTTGTCTTTCCATGCAGGATATAACCTGAACTACCAGGCTTTTTCCCTGGGAGCATCTTTTCGAAATGCCCTGCTGACTATCATGGGAAATGACATTGACATAAACAAAATCAAGGTAATCGGATTGATGCTCTCACTGAGCTGTCACTGATCTGTCAGCAGGTGAAAGGCTGGAAGCAGCAAGGATACCATTCCAGAGAAAAAAACAGGCGGGGTACCTTCCATTCATGTTGCTATCTACCAACCTGCCATGATATAAAAAGACAAAAATTGTCCCCCGCTCTTCCCTGTGAGCATATGTACAAGGCATAAGGTACTGTACGCAAGGTATCGTGTACAAAGTACAAGGCATAAGGCATAAAGCATAAGGTATTTATGAGGAAGCATCAATGAATATCGTTTTCATTCTGGCCATTTCTACTCTGCTTCAGCTTGCGGCTTTGTTTCTGGCCTTCAGATTGATTCGCATTACCAAAAGACGTGCATCGTGGATACTGATCGTATCAGCTCTTTTCCTCATGGAAATAAGAAGATTCATTCCTCTGCTCCAGATAGTGACAAAGAATCCCGCCAGCACTCCCGATCCATTCGCTGAACTGGTGGCATTGGCCACATCGGTCCTTATGGTGGCCGGAATCGCCTTGATTGCCCCTCTTTTTCGCTCCATCAAACGGTCCGAAGAGGTGATGCAGGAAAGCAGGGAGTGGCTTTCGACTACGCTTACCAGTATCGGTGATGCAGTGATTGCCACAGACACACAGGGCTCTGTAACCTTTATGAATCCCGTTGCCCAGGCACTGACCGGATGGAGCCAGGACGAGGCAGCAGGAAAACATCTCACCGATATCTTTACCATTATCGATGAAAAGACGGGCAAGCTCAGAGAGGATCCCACCATCCAGGTAATCGAAAAGAACGAAGTTACCGTGCTGGAGCATAATACCCTTTTGGTAGCCAAAAATGGAAAACAAATATCGATCGATGACAGTGCTGCCCCGATTAAAAACAATCAGGGAGAAGTCATCGGTACGGTTCTGGTTTTCCGCGATACGAGCGAGCGCAAGATCGCGGAAGAGAAAATCAAGCGCGCTTATGGAGAACTCGATCAATTATTCAATACCGCAGCCGGCGGGATGCGGGTGATTGACAAAAACTTCACGGTAACTCGCGTCAATGAGACATTTTCGACTCTATCCGGTGTTAAAAGGGGCGAAGCGGTTGGGAAAAAATGCTATGAAGTTTTCCACGGCCCTTTCTGCCATACTCCCAACTGCTGCCTGACCAGAATACTCTCCGGTGAGCAGCGGATCGAAGGCGATATAGAAAAGGAGCGTGGCGACGGCACGAAAATCTTCTGCCTGGTGACCGCCACTCCCTACTTAGGGCCCCATGGTGAACTAGCCGGTATTGTCGAAAATTTTCAGAATATTGACGAGCGCAAGCGGACCGAGGAACTTTTGCGCCGCGCTAAAATGGTCATCGAGAACAGCCCGACCGTGCTGTTCCGGTGGAAGGTAAAAGAAGGGTGGCCGGTTGAATTCGTTTCCGAAAACGTGGCTACATTTGGCTATAAGCCGCAGGAACTCCTCGACGGGAAAATCCCCTATATCTCGATCGTACATCCTGAAGATGTGGATCGCGTCAGGCAGGAAACGAAAAAAAACTCAGCCCTTGGAAACCAGCATTTTCAACACGAGTACCGCATCATCACCAAATCCGGAGAAGTCCGCTGGGTGGATGCCAGGACTTTAGCCGAATACGATGCCGATGGCCGGATCACTCACTATCAGGGAATCATTATCGATATCACCGAGCGCAAGCAGGCAGCGGAAGCTCTCAAACTCAAAGAAGAACAGGAGCGGCTCTCGATCATTCTGGACGGCAATCCGATTCCCACCTTCGTCATCGACCAAAATCATAATGTAGTCTCGTGGAACAGGGCCTGCGAGGCATTAACCGGTGCATCCAAAGAGCAGGCTCTCGGCAAGCCGGTAAACTCGGGGATCTTCTATCAGGGGCAAACAAGGCCGGTTCTGGCTGACCTTGTTCTTGACATGGACACCAAACTTATGAGCAGGTTCTACACAGATAAAGGACTCTCCCAAAGTGCCTCCATCCCGGAAGCCTTCGAGGCCAAGGACCTTTTGTTCATCAATGGAACCCCGAGGAATCTGTATTTTCTCGCACACAGGCTTAGGGACTCCAGCGGAGAGGTCAAAGGCGCCATTGAAACGATTCAGGATGTCACCGAGTGGGAACAGTTGCAAAAGCAGTTTCTCCATGCCCAAAAGATGGAGGCCATCGGAAGGCTGGCAGGCGGGGTGGCCCACGATTTCAACAATCTCCTGGTTATTATCAGAGGCTACAGCGAATTTTTGCTGGGCCGCATGAAAGAAGGCGCTCCCATGTACCGGGAGATCGAAATGATCAGAAAGGCGGGTGAGCGGGCAGCGTCCCTGACCCGCCAACTTCTGGCTTTCAGCCGCGGCCAGATGCTTCAGCCTAAAATCCTGGACCTGAATGAGCTGATCACTGATATGCAAAAGATGCTCCGCCGCCTCATCGGCGAGGATATCGTCCTGACTGCACACCTTGAACCGAATCTCGAGCGAATAAAGGCCGATCCCGGCCAGATCGAGCAGGTCATCATGAACCTGGCCGTCAATGCCAGGGATGCCATGCCAAAAGGAGGCAGCCTCAACATCAGGACCGAGAATGTGACTCGGATGGTTCTGGAAAAAGAACCTGGCTACGCCGCTTCTGAAGCGGCCCCCGGCGGGTTTGTCTGCCTGTCGGTGTCAGACACCGGAGTCGGCATAGATAAAGGGATTATCGATCATATCTTCGAGCCTTTTTTCAGTACCAAAGAACTGGGAAAAGGTACCGGATTGGGGCTTTCCACCGTCTACGGCATCGTGAAACAGCATGAAGGATTTATCCATGTCGAGAGTGAGGCGGGACAGGGTGCAACATTCAGGGTGTACCTGCCGGCCCTGGCCATCACCAGGCCGGAGGACGAAACTCTCAAGGTTATTTCACCGCTGAAATCCCGAGGGAGCGGAGAGCGGATTCTGCTGGTGGAGGATGAAGACGAGGTCCGCGAATATACACTGAGAATGCTCCGCGAAAACGGCTTTTGTGTATTTGAAGCTGCAAGCGCGGAAGAAGCCCTCGATATCTTCGAGAAAGAAAAGGGGAATATTCACCTGGTCTTCAGTGATGTAGCCCTCCCCGGCCAGAATGGCCTTGAACTCGTTGAGCAGCTTCTCTCCCGTAAGCCTCAACTCCGGGTTCTACTGTGCAGCGGCTATACGGATGAAAAATCACAGTGGCCGCTCATCCGGGAGAGAAACTTTCGCTTCCTTAAAAAACCATTCACGCTCAACAACCTGCTTCAGGCCGTGAAAGAGGCTCTCAAAGCGAAGGGGTGAGGCTCTTTCAAGAGCCTCACCCCTCAATTGCTCCAGTTTACAAGATCCTGTTTACAAGATCCTGTTCATGGATCTTACTTATTTGTGGATCTTACTTATAGATACTATTGTTCATGGTTCCTGATTTGTATCATGGAGAAATCCTGACTCATGGAGAAACCACAACCGTCAGGGATGCTCCGCTCCACAAGGAATCAAAGCCGGATGCCAAGGCCGAAACCGTCGTTTCCCCTGCCGCGACCGGATCGAAGGCCACACCACCTGATGATACACTGGTAGGAGTTCGGAAGGAATTTACCGGTATGATCATAGTCACCGAGTCAGCACTTCCTGCGCTGGTTACTAACTGCCCGACCGATGGATCACTGCTGGTTAAGGTCACCGTCAAATCACCCTCTGCACTCACATTCTGATAACTGTCAATACCCGTCCCGGCTGTGTTCAAGATACAGCACCGCACATAGAACGGATCGTCCGCTGAAAGAGTGGTCGTGCTGGGAGCAAGATTGGTAATTACCAGCACAGGCTGGAGGATGTCAGCGGTGGCTGCTCCATCGCTAAACAAGGGACTTGTGGCTGTAAGACTCACGCTGCCCGTTGCCTGGCTTACCCCCTGGAGGTAAAAATAACCCGTACTCTGCCCGTCAGGAATGGAAAGATCGATAAAAGATGTTCCAGCCGTAGTGGCACCTGATGCCAAGCGCGCTATCGTCGGGTCACTGCTGGTGATGCGAACGGTCACACCACCATGATCGCTCCCGCCGAGAGTTATGGACCTTTGAGTCTGAAGCCCGGCCCCTACCCGATTGTTACTGGAAGAGAAGGTAATACCCGGCTGGGATACGGCAACCGTTTGATACGATCCAGACCAGGTGTTGTCAAAGCCTGGAGCTGTGGCTGAAACCGTTACCGTGCCGATTCCTACAGGATCGAAAGCAGCACCACCTGCTGTTACACTGGTGGGAGAGTGATCATCATTCACCGGTATGATCACAGTCACCGAGCCGCCATTTCCTGCACTGGTTACCAAATGCCCGACTGCTGCATTACTGATGGCTAAGGTCACCGGCACTCCACCCGTCCCTGCACTTGCATTCTGATAATCGCCGACACCCGTCCCGGCCGTGTTCAAGATACCGCACCGCACATAGAACGGATCGTCCGCTGACAGAGCGCTCGTACTGGCAGCAAGACCCTCAATACGCAGCACAGGCTGGAGGATGTCAGCGGTGGCTGCTCCATCGCTAAACAAGGGACTTGTAGCTGTAAGACTCACGCTGCCCGTTGTCTGGCTTACCCCCTGGAGGTAAAAATAACCCGTACTCTGCCCGTCAGGAATGGAAAGATCGATAAAAGATGTTCCAGCCGTAGTAGCACCCGATGCCAGACGCGCTACCGTAGGATTACTGCTGGTGACGCGAACGGTCACACCGCCATGATCGCTCCCGCCAAGGGATACATAGCCTTGAGTCTGAAGCCCGGCCCCTACCCGATAGTTACTGGCAGAGAAGGCAATACCCGGCTGGGATACGGCAGCCGTTGCGGACGATCCAGACCAGGTGCTGTCAAAGCCAGGAGCTGTGGCAGAAACCGTTACCGTACCGCCACCTACTGGATCGAGGGCCGCACCGCCTGCTGTTACACTGGTGGGAGAGTGATCATCATTCACCGGTATGACCACAGTCACCGTGTCACCGCTTCCGGCGCTGGTTATCAACTGCCCGACCGATGGATCACTGCTGGTTAAGGTCACCGTCACTCCACCCGTGCCTGCACTTGCATACTGCCAGGTTTCTATAGCTGTCCCGGCTGTGTTCAAGATACCGCACCTCACATAGAACGGATCATCCGCTGACAGAGTGCTCGTACTGGCGGCAAGATTGGTAATCACCAGCACAGGCTGGACGATGTCAGCGGTGGCTGCTCCACCGCTGAACAGCTCACTGGTAGCCGTAAGACCCACGCTGCCCGTTGTCTGGCTTACCCCCTGGAGGTAAAAATACCCTGTGCTCTGTCCATTCGGGATGAAAAGATCGACAAATGATGATCCAGCCGTGGCAGCATACGGTGCTATGCGCGCTTTCGTATCATCGCTGCTGGAAATACGAACGTTCACGCCACCGTGATCGCTCCCGCCAAGGGATATGGCCCCTTGAACCTGAAGCCCGGCACCTACCCGATAGTAGTTAGCACCAGAGAAGGTAATACCCGGCTGGGATACGGTAACCGCTGCGGATGATCCAGACCAGGTATTGTCAAAGCCAGGGGATGCGGCTGAAACCGTTACCGTGCCGCTCCCTGCAGGATCGAAGGCCGCGCCGCCTGCTGTTACACTGGTGGGAGAGTTATTATCATTCGCCGGTATGACCACAGTCACCGAACCACCGTTTCCTGCGCTGGTTATCAATTGCCCGACTGCTGCATTACTGCTGGTTAAGGTCACCGTCACTCCATCCGTCCCTGCACTTGCATTCTGATAACCGCTGATGCCCGTCCCGGATGTGTTTAAAATACCGCATCGCACATAGAACGGATCATCCGCTGACAGAGTGCTCGTACTGGCAGCAAGACCGGTAATCACCAACACAGGCTGTACTATGTCGATGCTCATGCTTCCCTGGTTGAAACGGACTGATTTTGCGGTGATAGTAGCGATCCCTGTAGCGAGACATACTCCCTGGATATAAAAATAATAGTAATTTTGCCCGTCAGGAACGAAAATTTCAGTCACCGGCAATCCGGCTGTAGTGGCATCGGGAGCAAGCAGGGCAACGGATGGATCACTGCTTTTCATCTGAACGGTGACTCCACCGTGGTTGGCTGTAGAAAGATTCATCCTGTATTGCTGCTGAAGGCCCGAACCTACACGCCCACTGCTACTGCTCGCGATGATATTCCCAAGATCGGGAGTTTGGCCGACCGTCACCTCAACCGTATCCGATCCGAATAATGATGAACCCGCAGTCACGGTTGTGGTACATGGCAGGCTTGTGCTGTCGCCATAAGTCAAGGCAGCCGTTCCAAAAGTTGCACCTTCAGGGATCGTGATTGAAGGAGCGACTGCTACACAGCCAGGATCAGCGGAGGTCAGGGTAATGGTGAGCCCTCCAGGGGGAGCGGGAAATGGATGACCGCCGCTCTCCAATTGAACAGCGATGGTGTCAGTACTCATATCTCCGAAGCTGGAAAAAGACTCGAGAATATTCAGAGAGGCAGTTACCGTTACCTGCATGGTATCAGGTGCAAAGTTTGGGTTGCTTGCAGTGATCATAACCGTACCCGTACTGCCTGTACTGGCCCGGATGATCCCGGTAGCGGACCATGCGCCTTCGGGAATGGTTACGGCAGGCGTTAAAACATCCACCAGCGAGGAATCACTGCTTTGTATGGAAATCTCGAATCCGCCAGCCGGTGCCGGATGAGGAGCTATAAAAACCCAAATGCTGTCGGTCTGACCAAGGGCAAGTTCCCTGGCCGGCGGAAGATCAAGAAGCCAGTCAGTAACCGTGATGTCCAGAGTCTGTGTACTATACCCGTCATCCATACCATCAGCAGTAATCGTGGTGGATCCAGCGGATAAGCCGCCGGTCAGCTCGAAATTTCCGGTTGTATATCCCTCAAGGATAGTGACGGTTGCCGGGGACACGGCTGCAACGCCAGTATTGGCAACCGAAAGAGCAATAGTAGCACCACCTGAGGGCGCAGGCTGAGCCAGGGCAATGGTTCCCCGCACCGTTCGGTCGATTCCCACTAAAGGACTCGATAAAGTAAAGGTCCGTGGCTGTACTGTCACCGAACTGTCATCACCGGTTAAACCGGCTGCCGATGCTGAAACGGTTATAGATCCCGTATCCACAGCCGACGCTATGGTAAAGGCAGCGCTGCTCTGGCCTTGGGGCACAGTGACACGAGCCGGGAGGGTTACCAGTGCATTGCCGGCTGAAAGATCGATATCAAGACCACCCGTACCAGCAGGGCTGTTTAAGCTGATATTCATCGTCCGGGTGCTTCTTGTGAGCATGGACACTAAAGACGGACTCAAGGTGATAATGTCCGGCGGAGCAGTTTCTATTCTCACCGTGTCAGGGAAGCTGCTTTCAATACCGTCGCTGACAATGAGCTGAACACTATATATGCCGGCTACATCCATCACGAACGCTGGATTTACCGCTGCCGGATTTGACAGCACAGCACTGCTTCCTGATGGCCTTGATACAAAGGACCAGCTATAGGTCAGGGCATCTCCGTCTACATCGCTCGACCCTTTGCCATCGAGCGTCACCGTATCGGTGACATGCGCAGTCCGATCAGGCCCTGCATCGGCCACAGGGGCAGTATTTTCGGTGATTATCACCACGGTATCGGGGGCACTGCCCGCTGTGCCGTCATTGACAATCAATTGAGCCACGTACGTGCCGGGAGCATCAGCCACGAACGCTGGATTTACCGCTGCCGGATTTGACAGCACAGCACTGCTTCCTGATGGCCTTGATACAAAGGACCAGCTATAGGTCAGGGCATCTCCGTCTACATCGCTCGACCCTTTGCCATCGAGCGTCACCGTATCGGTGACATGCGCAGTCCGATCAGGCCCCGCATCGGCCACAGGGGCGGTATTCTCGGTACCTATAACTACGGTATCTGGCGCACTGTTCACCGTGCCGTCATTGACGATCAGTTGAGCCACGTACGTGCCGGGAACATCGACCACGAAGGCAGGATTAATCGCTGCCGGATTTGACAGCACAGCACTGCTTCCTGATGGCCTTGATACAAAGGACCAGCTATAGGTCAGGGCATCTCCGTCTACATCGCTCGACCCTTTGCCATCGAGCGTCACCGTATCGGTGACA
>JBFMGO010000001.1:0-44148 GCA_040752695.1 bacterium | reverse complement strand
GCCTTGATACAAAGGACCAGCTATAGGTCAGGGCATCTCCGTCTACATCGCTCGACCCTTTGCCATCGAGCGTCACCGTATCGGTGACATGCGCAGTCCGATCAGGCCCCGCATCGGCCACAGGGGCAGTATTTTCGGTATCTATCACCACGGTATCGGCTGCACTGTCCACCGTGCCGTCATTGACAATCAATTGAGCCACATACGTGCCGGGAACATCGACCACGAAGGCAGGATTAATCGATGTCGGATCGAATAACACGGCACTGCTTCCGGCTGGTATGGATACCAAAGACCAGCTATAGGTCAGGGCGTCTCCGTCTACATCGCTCGATCCAGTGCCATCGAGCGTCACCGTATCGGTGACATGCGCAGTCCGATCAGGCCCCGCATCGGCCACAGGGGCGGTATTTTCGGTATCTATCACCACGGTATCGGCTGCACTGTCCACCGTGCCATCATTGACAATCAATTGAGCCACATACGTGCCGGGAGCATCGACCACGAATGCGGGATTAACCGCTGCCGCATCTGACAGCGCAGCACCGCTTCCGGCTGGTACAGACACAAAGGACCAGCTATAGGTCAGGGCGTCTCCATCTTCGTCACTCGATCCAGTGCCATCGAGTGTCACCGTGTCTGTTACACGCACCGTCTGATCAGGCCCTGCATTGGCTATTGGCGGCCTGCTCGTTTGTTGAAAATCAGCCCATACACTGATCGAATAGATGAACCTTGCTCTGTTGGGATTATAAAATTCCCATCTTTTTGCTGCGGTAGTCTCACCTGGCGATAATTGCCCTGAAACGAAAGAATAACATAAAAACGGCTTTCCAGTACTGATGATGCCGTCCGCATTGGCCACTGTCACGCCCTGAGAACTGATATCTTCAATTACTACTCGAATCGGGGACAAAATGGTATGCGTTGAAATATTCCTGAGTGAAACATCTAAATAACTGATTTGTGTACTGCGATTATACATTAAACGGGATGTAACAAGTTGAATATCACTCGTTATCTCTGGTTGCGGAAACAAAGGATTACACGCAAATGAAACAGATGAAACAGATGAACAGATGAGAAGAAACTGAATAAATAGGGCAAGCAGTATTGCCCGGTAAATCCTTAATCGATTTTCCACTCTAACCGACCTTCCTTTCTCAACGAAGCCCCCTGAATCTTCCTCACCGATAATGAAAATCCCCCCCCCGCAACATCCAGGGCTTCGTTGATCATATGAATGTTCCAGGTGATTGCCCGTGTGAAGACATCACCTGCTCTTTTAAGCAATTCATTTTCTTGGAAAAGGAGTTTGCCTGCTTTCTTTATGAGAAAGCTATAAAATATGAGAAAGCTATAAAAGAGGAAAGCTCACTTCACTGCACATGAAATACCTGGTCAATGAGCATTTGCCAGATTGTGGGAGAACAAGAGGTGGGAGGATAATAACCATGACCTGTGCTGTTACCGTACACTGCTCGTTACATGAACATCTCATAACATGAACATCTCGCAACAACTGCCTTTTGATATATATGTCATGATCATGGCATGTCATGATCATGACATGCCATGATCATGACATCGGAACAGGGCTCAGGATTAACAAAATAGTTTTCTCCTTTGGATGCCCATTATTCCCAGAAAACCTATTCCCAAAAGAATAATGGTACTTGGTTCGGGGACGGCTGCCAGATCCAGGTTTTGTATCACGGCCGTAGATTGAGGAGAGAAATCGTTTGATTCTAAACCAAAGGCAAGACTGATCGTCTGCCCTCTATAACTATTGAAGTCTATTTCATAATATCCCGCTAAGGTCATAGCATCCGTATCGGAACTGTTATGACCACCGATCTCCATAGCATAGTCAGTGGAATTTATGACTGCTACTAAATAATCATTATTAAGGGCACCGATAGTTAGTGAATAATCGAAAGACAAGGAAACCGCGTCATTCGGAACAAGAAAGGAATCGTTATAAAACCAGATCGAGGACAAGAGAGGATCTTCGGTAAAGGTAATAACGCCTCCGCTCTCAGAAACTCCAGGCTGAGCGGTAAATGTACTTAAGTCCAAGGGGATAGCCGAGCCAGTTGTTCCCCACATTAAAAAGATAACAAAAAATAAACAAATAGTTATAGCTCGTTTCATTTACTGCATCTCCTTTTTGATCATGATGATTAAAAATCGTAATGGACTTCGGTTGTCAAGACAGAAGAATATCCTTAAGCAAACTGAATTTATATTTTTTTATCGTGTGCTTAACTTTATGATACTCCTTGACACCGAGGGTAGCTAAGCTGATTGTCCTATTCCACCACCTCCTTTATTATATTATATTTTTATAATAACTAATTATATATAGTGTTGTCAATAGATATAGATTAAAAATATATAAAAAGTTTAATTAATATTATTATATATTTATATTATTATAAAATATAAAATTAATAATAAGTTACAATAACTATCCATCGAGGACGAAAAGATACCTTTTAAAAGTACAATGGATAAAAGATGAGCCCCCTTGGCATTCCTCCTGGCATCACTCACTCAAGCTTCCAATACCCAGCCAACGGGAATACAATATCAGGCCCCCGGAACATCCCAAAGTGAACCATGCAACTTTCCGATGAATCTAATGGATGCCGATCAAGAAAAGAAGGAGGCAAAAGGTTGCTCTCTCAATTAAAACTGGGGACCAAATTGTATCTGGGCTTTTTCGTGGTTCTCTTTTTGATGCTTGCTTCCGGGCTTTATTCAGTGACTAAAATAGGCTCACTCCGTGACAGGTACAGTCGGGCTCTTCACCATAACCTGGAAGCAGCACTGAATGCTTTCGATTTGGGATCATGGACAGCAGCCGAGATCAACGCAACCAAGAATGCCACCGTTCGGAATAAAAACCCTAAAGATCTCGAAACGGCGATAAAAGACTTCGAAGAAGCTCTGGCCAGAGTGACTGAATACAGATTAAAACTGGAAGATGCTTCGGATGAGGGATATCTGAATGAAGAGCAGGAAAAAAAACTCGATCAGTATGATCAAAATCACGGCCAGTTCATGGATTCCTGGAAAAAGGCCAGAGCTATCCTTTTAGGCGGAGGAAGTGCGGATGAGGCGTATGCACTTATGTATGGCAGGGATAAAAGGATACTGGAAGCGGCTGAGGAGCTTGCAGGGAGCTTGAAAGAAGAAGCCCTTCAGATTGTGGAGGGGACCGGGGCCGAGGCTTCCACGAGCAGGATCATTATCCTTGTGATCATAGGATTGACTCTTGTGCTTGGAGTGACACTATCGGTCTGGCTCATATCAACCACCAGCCAGCAGCTTCAGATTGTCATCGGCGGACTTAGTGATGTTTGCGGTCACATAGGCTATGCTTCCGGTCAGATAGTATCCTCCAGCCAGAAGTTGTCAAAGGGTATCTCCAGACAGGCAACCTCCCTGAAAAAGACTGCTTCATCCCTGGGAGAGATATCCACGATGACCAGCCAGACCTCAGGTAATGCCGGTGAAGCAAACAGCATAATGACAGAGACTGCCAGGGCTGTCGAGCAGGCTCAAAAGGCCATAGCTTCCCTGACTGCGGCTATGCATGATATATCCCTGGCCAGTGACCAGATGGCCGAGATTATTAAAACTATCAATGAGGTCGCTTTTCAAACCAATCTCCTGGCCCTCAATGCAGCGGTGGAAGCGGCCAGGGCTGGCGAGGCAGGAACCGGCTTTGCGATAGTGGCCGAAGAAGTGCGGAATCTGGCCATACGTACAGCGGATGCAGCCAGAAACACGGCTATTTTGATCAAAGACTCCGCTCAAAAGGTCATTTCCGGGTCGGAGTTGGCCAGAAGGACTAACCAGGCATTTCGGGAAGTGGCCTCCCGCAGCAAAAAGGTGAAAGAACTCGTGACCGAGATAGCAGAGGCATCCCAGGAGCAGGCCCTGGGGATTGAACAGATCAGCGAAGCAATAATCGAAATGGATAAGGCGATACAGTCCAGCTCCATTTCCGCCGGGGAAACCTCCTCGGCCAGTGAGGATTTGAATACCCACGTCGAAAGTATGAATTACCTGGCCAATCAACTCATGGCCATTATTGGTGGAGCACGGGCGGGTGATAACTTTCCAGTTAAGAAAGAGCTGGGCGGAATGAGGCATCACCTGGGAGTAAACGGGATCGAGGTCAGGCCTATTCCCCATGAACGATTGAAGAACGACCCCCATATCCTGAATTGATCCAGTCTAAGGAAGAAGGGCAAGGAATACTGCAAATCCCTCCTCTGCCCCCTTTGAGCAAAGGGGGAGAAAAGAACTCGGCCAGGGGCGTACATGAAACCCGGCCAAGAGTGAGAATAAAACTCGGCCAAGGGGGGAGAAGGAAATCCGGTCAAGAGTGAGAATAAAACTCGGCCAAGGGGGAAGGAAACTCGCTGTGAGAGAAATGCGAAAAAAAAGAAGGCACAAAAGTCCCGCTCTATTCATATCCATCTTCTCCATCCTTATCTTCTTCTCTATTATCTTATCTCCTCTGCTCTTAAGGGTAAGCCAGGCTCAGGAGCCATACTCCCTCCCCGCTTTGGAGGACAATAATCCATCGGACCCGAATTATTATGACAATGACGGAGACTGGGTCGAGGATAGCCATGATAACTGCATATCGTTCTTTAACCCTGACCAAATGGACGGGGACGGGGATGGTATCGGGGACGTATGCGACACCTGTATTATGGTTTATAACCCTGACCAGAGTGACGATGACTGGGATGGTGTTGGAAATGCCTGTGATAACTGCCCGCACAGGTTTAATCCTGTCCAGGGGGATTTCGACGCGGATAAAGTGGGTGATACATGTGACAATTGCCTGCTTAAGCCGAACGGGGATCAACGCGACGAGAACCAAAACGGCATCGGTGATGCCTGCGACCAATACTTCGATACGGATGGAGATGCAATCTGCGACGCCGAAGACAACTGCCCCGATGTCTTTAATCCCGGACAATTGGACTGGGACAGCGACAACGTGGGTGACGCCTGTGACAGCCCCCCTGCCCTTTTCTGTCCTGACAGCATCACCGTAGAGGCAGTGCAGCCTGAAGGAGTACCAGCCAGCCAGCAGGAAGCCCCTGGGGGAGGCGAGGTAGGGCTTTTTTTGAGTTCCGCTCGTGTTTTTGGCATGCCGGGAACCATTCTGAGCAGCGATGCGCCATCCCTGTTCGGTATCGGCACCACCACCGTCACTTTTACGGCTCAAGACCCAAAAGGAGGCTCAACCACCTGCCAGTCGCAGGTAGTGGTGCAGGACACCATACCGCCCCATCTCATACTGCCTGATGATCTTACGGTAGAGCAGGATCTGCCCGATGGCACAAAAGCCACCAATCCCCGGATAGCTGCCTTCCTGGCAGGGGCGGTGGCTTTTGATCTGGCTGATTCCCATGTACCGGTCAGCACCACCCAGCCGCTGCCGCAGGTTTTTCCCTTAGGAGAAACACCGCTGACCTTTGTCGCCACCGACCGGTCTGGCAATACCGCTCAAGGACAGGCCATTATCACGGTTAAACCGTCTGTACTGACTTTGACCATCACCAGTGATACTACCCTGTCGGCAGAGGATATGACCTATGATCGTCACAACCTGATCGTGAACGGGTGCGAGCTGATCATTCAGGGCGGCCATGCATTGAACAGCATGTTTCTCTACCATAGAGCCAAGGTTTCCTATTCTCCTCAAAAGAGCATCACAGGGCGTGCCCGCAAGACCAGCGGTGCACTGGAAGTGGCCGGAGACATTACGCTGCAGGCAGGCTCCAGCCTGTCGATACAGGAAGGAAGTGCAGTCAGTTCCAAATCGATTACCCTTGAAGGCCAGTCAACTCTTTTTATTCAGGATGGTGCTGCGGTGCAAACCGGAGCTTTGTCAGTCAGCCAGGATTCGATAATAAGTCCCCAAAGCTTGAAAAATATAACCCTGTCACCCCTCTTGCCTGCCTTTACGGTAGATCCCGAAGCCGGGCAGGCACCTTTGAAGGTGCAGTTCACTGACCAGAGCAGTGACCAGGTTACAAGCTGGCTGTGGGATTTCGGGGATGGAGAGTCCAGTACGAGCCAGAACCCGGTTCACACCTACACCAGGGCCGGCATCTTTACCGTGACCCTGACCATCGATGGACCGAAAAGGGGCCTTGACGGGAAAGAATCCGCCTTAGCGGCTGGGGAATCTGACTGGACTACCCGAGAGGTTTCAACCATTCCCCTTTCCGCCTCCACCACTTGGTCAGGAGAGAAAAATATTTCCGGTAATACCGTCATCCCGGAGGGCAAATCACTGCTCATCCAGCCAGGGAGCGTGGTGCGCTTCCTGGGTGACTTCAGCCTGACTGTCCTCGGCACCCTGTATGCCATAGGCAGACCCGATCAACGGATACTGTTCACCTCTTCGGGTCAGGGGGGCTGGAAAGGGCTCACCATAGCTTCCTCGGAAACCTCCATCCAATACTGCACCTTTGAAAAAGTACTGGGAGAGGGTCAGGCAGCTTTGACTGTCCAAAATGCATCTCCTTTTGTTGCCAATAACCGTTTTTCCCAAAACAGCACCGGCCTGCTTCTTCGAAACAGCGGCGGAGAGTACCTGCGCAATACCCTGACGGGAAATACCGTAGCTGCCATCTGCGTGGAAAATCCCTCGCATGTCGACTTTTTGAGCCTTCGCCAGAACCTGATCGCCAAAAACGAAATCGGCATCAAGATCAAGCAGACTGACCAGAATATCAGCCTTATAGAAAACAGCTTCCAGGCACAGACAGCCTATCACCTGCAAAATCTCTCTTCTGAAAATATTTCTGCCACCGATAACTGGTGGGACACCGGCCCCAGGAGAGTAACGGCACAATCACAGGATGATATGAGTACTGCCAGTCTTATCGCACATCTGATTTACGACAGGCTGGACGATGGCCGGTATGGACAGGTAGACTATGAACCATACCGGCCGGCACCGCATTCTGCTGCACCGGTCCCGTTTGTCTGCGGCCTTCACTTCCTGCCTGCCACAAACGGTACAATCCTGAACTGGGAGCCGCATCCTGCTCAGGATATTAAAGGGTACCGGATTTACGTGCTGGATGCAGGGAACATCGGCACTGATGAAATTACACAGGAGAGTCCATTTATTATGATCCATCCGACGATGATGGGAGCAACATCGGCGGATCTTGGAGCGTTATCTCCTGATGACCGCTACGCTGTCACTGTCTGCGACCGGGAAGGTGACGAGAGTCTTTATTCCATCGTACCCCAAACGCCGAGCGGCTTTTCCGTGCTGTCCGACGATCGGGGGGGGATACAGGTCATCTTTGAATCCGCCCGGCAATCTGATCTTCTGGGCCACTGGCTCTATTACGGAACCTGGCAAGACGTGATCGAGACAGTCCTTGACTCTGCGTCAGGCACTTACTCCACGACAGCCCTGAATGCCATGGCATGTCAAAAGGTGCTGATATTAAAAAACTCGGCACCATCCATCACCCTGACCGATGATGTTACCTGGTATCTTTCCCTCACCGCCTGTGACCGGGCCGAAAACCAGAGTATTCCGACTGCGGTCCTGAATTTCACGCATGCTCCGACGGGCCTTTTGACCTTCCAAAAGCCTCTGGAAACCGGAATTACGCAGGATCGCTATCAGATGATTTCAGTTCCCCTCAAAACCATGACCCGGGAACAGGCCATGAACAAAGAACAAAATCCGGATGACGAACAATCCCTGACCAACGAAATCGAGCCGCTTTTTCAAGATGAACTGGGAGCGTATGACCCCCGCTACTGGCGGCTCTTTCGCTATGACCCTGTGCGGGAAAAATATCTGGAATTTCCGGATACTTCCACTCTGTCTCCCGGAGAGTCTGTCTGGATCATCAGCCGTGAGGGAAAAACGGTCACTTTTTTCGGCTATGCTGTATCAGCAGATAAAAATTACCCGATTCCGCTTAAACCCGGATGGAATCAGATCGCAAATCCCTTCCACTTTCCGGTAAGCTGGAAAGATGTCTACCGGCTGAATACCGCCATTGTCAAGGAAGATCAACTCTACCGATATGACAGACGAGCCCCTTCTCATTATGTCCGGGCCAGTGAACTGGTGCCGGGTGAAGGGTACTGGGTTCAAAATATTCTGAAGAAAAAAGCAGATCTTCTCATTCCTCCGATCTCGCAAAAACTCCCCGATGAACGGCTTAAGGTATCTGCATCTGCCGCTCAGGCTGCCTCTTCGGCATCCGCATCCCCATCTCCACTACAGGCATCCGGAGCGTCCCTGGCCTTACAGGCCGATGATCCACAGGATATGCCCCCTCCACCCCCGCAGGCTTTTTCCCAAAATACCCTGCAAGACGACTGGGATTCAGCACCCAAAAGCTGTTTTTTGAGTGCCTGTGCGGCTCATGTTGTTCAGGAGAATCCGACGCCCGGCAATCGTTTTTGGGGACAGGAAGTGCCGATCCCGGAGGGAATTTCGATCTGCCTGGGCCTTGCTGCTGTGGCTCTTTTGCCCCTCATGCTGGCCTGTTTGTCTTTCCTGCCGGCTCTTGTGTCATTCATGCCTCATCCTTCGCCCCTTCTTTTTCGCCCCTCCTCTTTTCTTATTCTTTGCCTGTGCCTGTGCCTCCATCTGTTTTGTTCCACGCCCCTTGCTGCAAGCCGAGAATATGAATCCATCCGGCAGGGGATTCAAAGGTACCGGGACCAGCAATACGATGAGGCAGCTTCGCTGTTTAAAGAGGCGATTCAATCAGACCCGACTGAAGCCAGGGCACATCTTTATCTGGGATTGACCTATTATCAAAAGAACATGCTGGATGAGGCACGGGAGGAATTGCAAAAAGCCGCAACCTTGAGCCAGGATCCACGGATAGACGAAGTAGCCAATAAATATCAGGACTTAATCAGCCGGAAGAAAAAAATATTCTTTCTCTCCCTGCTTGTCTCACTCCAGTATGATGATAATGTCCTTATGACTCCATACACATCCGAGGCAGAAGCAACCGGTAATACAGACTGGAAGAATGTCTTCACCCTCAGCAGCCGGGTTCGGCCCTGGCGCAAGGAGCACACTTTTCTTCTGCTTGGATATGATTTCTACCAGAGCCTCTACCATGAGTTGAAGGTTTATAATATCAGGGGTCATATCGGAAGTTTCACACTCGAACACAAAAAGGGCCCCTTGCGGGTAGAATTCAAATCAGCCTTTAACCGCTTCTTGCTCGATGACCGTCCCTACCTCGAAATGGAGGAAGTCAGCCTGCTTTTGTCCCTGGACAGGAAGAAGACCAGGCAAAGGGAGTTTCCCTTCGGTTATCAGTGGAAAACCTACCCGATTGCCGATGATGTACCATCTTTGAACGGAAGGGATGCAAAAAGGGTTGCCATCGGGGTCAGAGAGGTCTTCTTTTCCAAAGACCGCAGGCAGCGGTTCCGGCTGGGCTATGCATATAGCCGGGAAGACGTGGACACGGATTATTTCTCCTTTCAGGAGCATGAACTTTCGGCAGACTTCAGAACCCCTTTTCTTTATCACTCGGAACTGAATCTTTCGGGGGCTTATACTATCAGAGATTATCTCCACCCTGACCCTGCCTATGGGGGCCGGGAGAGAGAAGATAATAAGAGAACCATCAGCACCACCTGGCTGAAGAAGCTCGGGGCAGGGTACAGCCTGACCGTGCAATACAGCAGGATCGTCAATCACTCCAACCTCAATCGTCCGGAACTCGACAGGCAGTACCGGAGAAATCTGTATACCCTGGGTATTCTTAAACAATTTTGAAGGAGATTTCGGCTATGGCCAAATGTGACACCCGGAGTAAGATCCTTTCCACAGGAGCTCGCGGAAAGACCCTGGTGGCTGGCCTTACCTTTCTGGCCGGCCTTGCTTTTCTGGCCGGTATTCTTCTTCCTGGCCTGCCCCTGCCGGTTTTGGCCGCATCCATACCCGTCGGCACCATAGACATGGTCGAGGGGTTGGCCTCCGTGCGGCATGACCTCCAAAAGACGGCAAATACAATTCAGCAGGGGGACAAGGTCTATCCCCGCGACGAAATTACTACGGAAAAAGGAGCCAAGGTTAAGATCTCCTTTATCAATCGCTCCACCATTCACCTTGGAGGTGGCTCTTGCCTGATCGTCAAGGCAGTTCTGTATGCACCGCAAAAATCCTTGAATCAATCCTTCTTCAAGCTTTCTGTCGGGAAGATCCGGGCAGTAGTGGACAAATTCAGCAGCCCTGATGATAAATTCGAGGTGGAAACCAAGACTGCCGTAGCCGGTGTAGTGGGCACAGAGGAGATCGTCTCTGCCAGCGAGCAGCCGGAAACCGGCCAGGATATCACTCAGGTGGTCTGCCAGTCAGGGCATCTTGTGGTACGAAGCAGTGACCCTGACATTCCCGGTGAGGTTTATCTCGAATCCATGGAGCAGTCATGGATAAGGGAAAACGAGATACCGCAGGACAAAATGAAGATTACCCCGGAGGAATTGGAAGGACTTATCAGGGAAACAACCATGAACACCGAATGGAAAGCCCCGGATAAAGCCCCTGCCGGACAAGCCGGACAAGCCGGCCAGGCCAGGCAAAAGAATGATGCTGCCCAATCGGAAGATGGAGATGCGAAATCGGATGAGAGTAAAAAGAAAGAAGCACCAGAGGAAAAAAAGGCAGGACTACCGGCCAGAGAAGAGCTCTCCTCTGAAGAGGGGCAGACGGGGCAGACAGCAGGAGGGCAATCAGGACCAGCAGCAGTAACAGGGCAATCAGGACCGGCAGTAGACCAGCCGGCTCGGGGTGAATTTCCCCTGGAAGGCCGGGGGACACTTTCTCTGGAGCCGGACCAGGAATTGGGCCAGGAACAACCCCCCAGTGAAAGACCAAAAGGACTGGAAGAACAAAAGGTGCCGGAAGAACATCAGGATGGTGCCATCTTGCAGCAGCAGCCGCAAACGCCGGAGGCGGATGCTGCGCTCCCCATCGACCTTATGGAAGGCGATGCAGGCGTACACGATGTCGGGTTAACGGATTTTGGGACAGATTTTGAGGAAACGGATAGGGGCATCCTCCCTCTATCTGAAGATACCATCCTGAAGGAGATCATTCCCGATATAGAGAATACATATCGCGAAACCCTGAAAACGCTCCCTGATCCCCCGGACCCGCCGAGATAAGTCACTGTGAAAAAAGCATAAGATCATGCTGACCCCGCTTTATGAGGAAATAGCCAGGCTCTTTAGGGGAATCCTTCATATTATTCCTTAAACACACTGATCCTGTTTCTGCCCTTTTGTTTGGATTGATAGAGTGCCTTATCCGCTTTATGCAAAAGCCTTTCGGGAGTATCCAGGGAGGTATTGAATTCAGCCAGTCCGATACTGAGGGTGATCTGGCAATTTGGAAAATTCTTCTGCCTGAGTAAACCGTATTTCTCCACGATGAGCCGAACCCTTTCTGCAAAGGTAAAAGAACCCTTCGCTTCGGTATTGGGTAAAATGACCAGGAATTCATCCCCTCCGAGCCTTCCGACAATGTCAGTATTCCGGGAATTGTCTTTAATGACTGATGACACGTCCTTTAAGATCAGATCTCCTGCCTGATGGCCATACGTATCGTTGATTGATTTGAAATGATCGATATCAAAAAGAGCAATTGAAAATGAATGCCGAAAGCGAACTGACCTGTTAATTTCATTCTTCAACGATGAGTCCAGTTGACGGCGGTTATAGATGCCGGTTAAAGGATCGAGAACAGCCATTTGAGCAGTACGCTGGAAGAGTTCCGCATTTTCCAGTGCCATTCCCAGATTCAAGGACAAAATATCTATTACTTTGACTGTATCGGAAGAGATAGCGACAATTCCTTCCCCGTTATCAATGAGTAACAGATGACTGACTCCCTGGTCAGTGCTGATGGGAACAAGAAGTAATTCAGTGCTTTGCAGGTTTTTCAAAAGGCAGGCTCCTGCCTCATCCTCCTGATCGTTTTTAAGACAGATGATCTTTTTCTTTTGAATACAGGTAGATAACGGGGTGCCAATTTCTTCGTCCCAGGTGCACCCTACCGTAGTGATGGGCAAATTACCTTGAAACTCGCCATAGGTTGCTCTGGGGATAATACTCTTTCCCATTTCATCGACAGAGAACCAGATGATTCTGGGAAAGCCAAAACCTTCCCCTACTCCCTGAAGGACATTTTGAATTACCTGGCTGGGTTCCAGCGTTTCACGTGCCTTATAGATGATTGTATTCAAGGTGTTAAGTTCATGGACATGCTTTTCCAGCCGCTTTCTGGTATCGTCATAAAGGGAATTGATCCTTCCAAGTTCAAAGTTTGCTCTCTGGAGTGCTTCCCTGAAACCTTTGAGATCATCTATCTTTAGGTTGAAGATCTTCGCATTCTGAGTTACTTCCTTATTCATTTCCTCCAGAAGGATTTCAATTTTCAGATCTTTCAGATTGACGATCTTCTCCACCCGAGGATCGAGTGTGGGGTGGAAAAAAAAGTTGAACGAGCCGAGGGCCTGCGTCCAGCAAATGAAATCAGCTACGGAAACGATGGCTGCAAGCTCATGAAGTTCTCCATGACTGCTTTGCGCTCCATGATGGGACTCGACGGCTTTCTGCAAGACGGTCGGCAGGTTCCACTTCTCGAAAGCCAGTTTACCGACTGAAGCATGATTCAGGGAAAGATTCTCTTCCTCAAAGCGCAGAGACATGTCTGGATTCATACTGAGACTTCTCAAATAGTTGCGGTATTCGACAGCCATGATCTGCTCGATGATGACCTTTCCGATATCATGCATGAGACCTGCCACATAGGCCTCGTTGGGATGGGGGTAATCTTTGAGCACAGCTATACCTTTGGCCACGATAGCCACAGCAAGAGAATGACACCAGAACTGTGATTTAGGAAATAAATATCCTGTCTGATTTTCCTGCGACAAATTATCAAAAATGGAAAGACATAAAAACAGATTCTTGAGAGTATCAAAGCCCAGGATAGTCATGGCGTGGTCTATCGTGCTGACCTTCTCCCGCAGGCCGTAAGCAGCGGAATTGACTACCCTCAGTACTTTTGAGGCCAGTGCCTGATCTACACGGACAACCTCCGAAATATCCTTGACAGAGCTTTTGTCATCCAGGACAATGTTCAGAATTCGTGTTACGACTGTAGGTAAAGAGGGTAATTCCTCTTTCATCTTGAGGATAACGTCATGCCGGGGTGTCTTTTCCATTGAGAGAAACCTTTAAGAGGGTCTTTTCACGCCCCATGGTGAATCGATAATCCAGCTCATAAGCTGTGATGCCGGAAGTGGACGGCTCATGAAATACCCTTGCCCCACATTGCAGCCAAGATTAGTCAGACGGTCATATATTTCCTTGCTCTCAATTCCTTCGGCCACAACCGAGAGTCCGAGATTGTGGCCGAGATCTATGGCTGTATTTACGATCATGACATCATTGGTGTTCACTCCCATACTCATTACAAAGGATTTATCGATCTTGATCTCGTGAACGGGCAGCAACTTGATATAGGCCAAGGAAGAGTGACCGGTGCCAAAATCGTCAATGGCAAGCTGGATGCCCATATCACTCAGGCGCTTAAGAATCACCATGGCCAGTTCCGGATTGGCCATTACCGTGCTCTCGGTAATCTCCAGTTCCAGGAGCTCTGGCTTCACACCCCACTTCTCAAGCAATTCCCTCACCTGATCAGGGAAGCCTTCATCCTGAAGGTTTCGTGCGGACAGATTAACAGCCATGCTGATTTCAAAGCCATCCTGGCATAACTGGCTGCATTGATGCAGTGCCTCATTCAATACCCAAAGGGTGAGGGGCTTGATCAGGTCGGTCTGCTCCGCCAACTGAATAAACTGATCCGGCGGCATAAAGCCATACTGAGGATGCTGCCATCGTACCAGTGCCTCCACGCCGGAGATGCGGCCAAGCACAAGATCCACCTTGGGCTGATAGTGAAGGACCAACTGATTATCCTCTATAGCCTGACGCAGCCCGCTCACCATGGCCAGGCGGCGATGATTATATTGATCGGTTTTGGAGTCATAGATACTGTAGCCGATTCCGGAATGCTTGGCCACATACATGGCCACGTCAGCCCTTTGAATGAGAAGATTGACCTCCTCTCCATGGTCCGGATAGAGGGTCAGACCAATGCCCATACTGATCTCGAGTGACAAGCCTTCAAGATTGAATGGATGACTGAATGCGTCCACGATCCTGGCTGCAACCTGGACCGACCTTTCCATCCCTGCACCCGGCAGCAGCACGGCAAATTCGTCACCTCCCAGACGGACCAGCATATCTTGGTCCGGCGCCACAGGGGCTCCGTCCGCTCCGGGCATTCCCTGCACTACCTCCTGGAGTTTTCTCCCGACCTGCTGAAGGAGAAGGTCCCCACTGTGGTGTCCGAGTGTGTCATTAATTTCTTTAAAATGATTCAGGTCCATAATAAGAAGACTGAACGGTATCTTTTCACGATGTCCAACGAGAATAGCCTCCTGCATTCGCTCCTTGAGCATGTTCCGGTTCGGCAGTCCGGTCAGGGCATCGTGCATGGCCTGATATTCAAGAGCGGCAGCCTGAGTCCTGGTTTCCACATAGGCCATTTGGAGTTGGATGCGATTGATTTGATTATGAATGGCGATGGATGCGGTATTGGCGATGTACGTCAATATCTCCAGATCGTTTTCGGTAAAGGGCAGATTGTCCTCTTTCTGAGTGATGTTGATCACCCCCAGAGGATGATCTCCCGAAGACAGACCAGCCAGAAGGATTGGTACACTGATAAAGGATTGGGCGCTGACATCGACCTGGCTGTCCAGGTAGGGTACCTCATCGAGGTCTTTGACCAAAATCGCTTTCCTGGATTGGAAAACCTCTCCTGATATCCGATTTCCAATCGGTATGCTCGTTGAATCGACTACCTCTTTCGGAATGCCCTTGGATGCTTTGATCCGAAGCAGACCGCCATCATCCAGCATAATGGATATGCGCTGGCATCTGAGCATCTCCTCAGTGAAAGAAACAATAGAGTCCAGTGTCTTTTGAAAATCCTCAATCCCATTCAAAACATTTGAAAATTGGTACAGTTCATGAATAACCCTGGCCTGTGCGATAATAGTTCCCTGCATCCGGAATCTTTGAAGCAGATGCCTGATACTCACAATGAAGTCGTTTTCATCCTCTATTGGCTTGGTGAGATACTTGTCCAGCAGGTTTTCATTGATGGCTGTAATAGCCGATTCCACACCTGCGTAGCCGGTGAGGAGAACCCGAATGCTCTGATGGGAAATCTTTTTGGCCTCAGCGAGTAATTCTGTCCCTTTCATGTCGGGCATTTTCTGGTCGCTGATGACCATAGCCACAATTTCCCGGTCTTCCGTAAGCTCCTTCAGAGTGTCGAGAGCATGTAAGGGATTGTCAAAGAAAAGAAACCGGTACCAGACAGAGAGCCCTTGCGACGACTGGGCATCTCCTTCCTGATTGATCTTCTCAGGAAGAAAAAACTCCAGCGATTTGAGAAAGTTCTGGTCGTCATCCACACAAATGACAAGATGCTCTTCAGGCTCCGGCGAAGGTAGTATGGATACATTATCTTGGTCGATTTCAGTAGGCATTGATCGCTGTCTCCCTTAACGTTTCCTGCTTCACCGTAGGCTGCTCACCCTCGTGGGGCAATTCTACCTTTATGGGAAAGGTGATTTCGAAAACCGTATGACCACGTTTGCTTTCCACACGGATTGTTCCGTTATGCTTTTTTATGATGCCAGAGACAATGGAAAGTCCAAGGCCGGTTCCTTTACCGATGTCTTTGGTAGTGAAGAAGGGGTCAAAAATCCTCCCTATCTTATCCTCCGGGATTCCGATTCCATTATCGGTTACCGTGACCACGATCTGACCGTTATCACAGGGGCTTCTTCCAGCCCTTTGTTGGGTAGAGACAAGGATTTCTCCCTGATAGCCATCTCCCATAGCTTCCACGGCATCACAGGCATTGTTGAGAAGGTTGGTCCAGATCTGATGAACCTCGCTGGTGCAGGAAATCTTCGGAAGCTCAGGATCCAATTGAGTGGTAACAACTACAGAGTGCTTCAGTCTGTTACTCAGCAAGACCAGCGCAGTTTTGATAGACTCGTTCAATTGAGTCATTTCAATTCTATCCTTATCGGTATAGGCGTAATACTTGAGTGCCCGAACGATTTCTTCTATCTTTCTGGAACTCGTCTGGACGATTCTGGCAGCCTGAGAAATGCTTCCTATGGATTCAAAAAGAGAAAAGAGAGATGAACTCTTGAAAAGATTCGCAAATCGTGTAATCTTATCGGCGTCCATAAAGTTAAACTGACCCAGGACACCTGCTATCTTCCTGTAATTATTGATTCCCTGAGCCCTGAGGATGCTCTCGACCGTGCGTATCTCCTTGAAGGAGGTAACCTGCTGATCACCGGCTGAGGCCTGTATCAGGTCGTGAAAACACTCGACCAGGTTATCCATACATGCCTCCTGGTCTTTTTTGAAGGATTCAAGCGTCTTTGGAAGAGAAGTGACCCTTTGTTCAAGATTTCTGGCCACATTGTGTATTGCACCTACGGGCGTATTGATTTCGTGAGCAATTCCGGCGATAAGGACACCGAGGCAAGCCATTTTCTCGTTCAAAACAAGCTGGCTCTGGGTATTCTTGAGGTCCTCGTAAGCCTGGTTGAGTTGGGCAGTTGCCTGCTGTACCTTGGCCTCCAGGTGTTGATTGTAGTCCTCAATCTCCAGCTTCGATTTCTGCAACTCGGAGGTCATCTGATCGAAGGCCTGAGCCAGTTGCCCCAGCTCATCTTTGCGTATATCCTTAACCTGGATATCATAATTGCCGGCCGCAATCTGACGAGTTACCTCCATCAGCCGACTGAGTCTTTGGAGAATCACCCCGCGAAGCAAGATAAAGAGAGCAGCACAAGCCATCAGGATTGTAAATATTAAAATGGTGGCGATCCGATGATCGATGGCTGACATGATTGCCTTGATGTCCGTGATCGAAATATGCATATCAATGGCAGCCTTAACCCTGGAACCTCGAAGGATGGGAAAGATGGACCGGATTCCGAGATTGGAACTGCTCAACCGGGTAATTTCAAGACTCGGTCTGGCCAGAGTGATGGCCCTGACCAATTCCCTGTCCTGAGTGATTTCCCCGACCTTCTCAGGGTTGGAATCCGCAATATTCGTGTAACTATCATCGTAAAAGGAAATGGATTCGATGACCCGGTAGTAGGTCAGGTATTTACTGATAATATCCTTGATGCTTTCCCGATTCCCGGACCGAAAATCATATTCATATTTGATATCATGGACCAGTGAGGCTGTAAGAATATCTGCCGTGGTCATCTTTTGATCCACGATATTCTGGTAAACCATGCCCCGCATCACATAAGCGGCTGATAAGATAGCCAGAAGGAGGGCTCCTGCTACCATAGTGATCATCTTGGCTCTTATCGAAAAGGAAGTGATTCTTCTCATCGCCTGCCTATCAACAACTATAAAGATCCGGTATAAGATCTGGTAGATTTTTTGGTATTCGTAAGTGGTTGCTTAACTCTTCATCGTCAACCGCTCTCACCCTGCCATGCCGGAAACGGGATAGCCATAATTTCCCTCAATCTGCCGTCCAATTGGAAGGTCTGCCGGTATTTTTCTACCCAGACAGAGACAGGATTCAGCCCACTGGGCGGGTATCCACCCCAGGGCTCAAACATAGACTCCACGGACGGGTCCTCATTGACACAGATCCTGGCTGCCCTGGAGTTTTCAGCAAAGGTACGGATCAGATTGTGGTTGGTGCTCAAGATCGTGTCACTCAAGGGGAACCGGTTTCCCTTGAACCATGCCCACAGATCGCTCTCACTCACGCTTCGGATCCAGATGACAGGGCCAAATACTCCCTCGCAGACAATAGGATCACCGAGATTGACCCCTTCCACTACCGCTGGTTTGAAATACGCACCCTCTCTCTCACCTCCGCAAAGGACCTGAGCACCGAGCGTTTCCTGAATGATCCTTTGCAGTGAAAGTGCCTGCTTCTCACTGAAAAGGGGGCCGACATGGATGCCCTGATCCAGTGGGGGACCCAGGTGCAGGTTTCGAAAAGAATCCACCAGGGCCTCTTTAACCGGCTCGTAGATAATGTCCTTGATCAGAACACCATTAATGGAAGTACAGGTTTCGCCATTATATCGTGTTGCTCCTGATGTGATAATGCTGACTGCATCCGCCAGAGGGAAGGTATCGTCCAGGTAGAGGAGCCCATTGCCCTGGCCATCGAGAAGGCAGATTTTCCCTGCGCTAAACGCCTGGGTGAAAACCGATTGGGCATACTGATTGCTTCCAATATAGTGAATCAGATCCACGGATTCAGAAGCGCAGCAGGCATCCACAAAGTCCCGGGCCAGGCAATTGGCAATGATTATAGAGCCTGGTGGCGGATCACTTCTCATGACCGCTTCGGCCAGAAGAGCGCCGGTAGGTCCGTTCTGGAGCGAAGGCCGGAGAATAACACGTGAACCGGCGTAAAGGGCAGAAGCAATAATGGTGATACTGAGCGAAAGGGAAGCATTCTGCGGAACAACCGCTGCAACACAGTGAAAGGGGCGCTGCGTAATCCGGATATCCCGGTCTGACCCTGATGAATAGGAGTGCCGAATAATCTGCTCCCTGAAAGCTTTGTCCTGAACGTAAATCTCGAAATCATTCAAAAACTCTATCGAGCTGTCTATAATCTCCCTGCTGTCCCTTGAGACAAATCCGGTTTCCAGATAGGTTTTTTCAAAAAAAAGATCACGTCTGGCCACAAGTTGCTCCTTTAGCCGCTGGAGAAAGGCAAATACCGTCCTTCGCGGGAGTATCGGCGAGCGCTCGGCAAAATCCAAAAGGGCCTGGTCGATATCCTCCTTTGTGACCAGAGGTACGATCCCTATGGAACAGCCTGTTACCGGTGAGATCACTTCGTGGGGAATTCCCCGATAAGAGATGACATCACCAATCAAATTACCATATCCATTCATTGTGACATAACTCCGATACGCTTCTGATGCTCGTCCATAATACCCCACTTACGGTAAATATCCGCCAGTTCACCATTATCCTTAATGGCCTTCAAGGCAGCATTGATCGCATCTAAAAGGGCCTTGTCACTTTTGCGCAGAGCGATTACATAGGTGCCCTCTTCAAAAGACTCTCCCACATTTTTCAACTTAGGATTAGAAGCACCGTAGGCCACGGCAATAGGCTTATCAAGGATGACTGCATCCACACGGCCATCCTCCAGATCCCGATAACTGTAAATAATTTCCGGGTTGATACTCACTTCGATCCCTGCGACCTTTCGTAAAATGTCTTCAGCCGCTGTTCCGGAAAGAGTGCCCACCGTTTTCCCTTTGAGATCCTCCAGGGTGCTGATCCCTTCGGTTTCCTTCCTCACCGTGATCTGCTGGGAATAAACATAATAGGGGTCTGAAAAAAGAACCATTTTTCTTCGATCCTGCGTATCCTCGATGCCATTCATGGCGATATCAAAACTTTCTTTTTGAAGTTCCGGAATCAGGGTGTCCCATGCCTTGATAACTAATTTCTGTTTTACTCCCAGATGCAGGGCAATGGCCCTGGCTATGTCTACCTCAAAACCGATATAGGTGTTCGGGCGTTCAGGATCTTCATACACATAGGGAACTCCGCCGATTACATCCGCTCCCCACAGCAGGACGCCAGCTTTATTCACCCTCTCAAGAGATGAATCTTTCCCCTGACGACCAGGGCTGGTAACCTCACTCCCCTTCTGGCATCCCAGAAGGATGACAAAAAACAACACCGGCCAAAGAACGTCTAGCAGTCTTTTCATAAAATCCCCCGTGCTATGCTTGAATTAACTTTCATAGAGGGCCGAAAAACTCTCCTCAGGATCGTTTTCTCCCTTCTGAACCTTGACAGCATGACTCTGCCCGGCATAATAACCAAGCATGGTCTGAATCACCTTCAGATAATCTCTGGGCAGAATAGCCAGCAAGGTTACGATATTGGGGCCGTCGGCCTGACCAAGTATTCTCCGCAGGTATCGAAAGAGCTGGGGAGAGGGTTTCTCTGAATGGAGATACGACCTGATCAGGTCATGGGTATCCTCATGGCCATTTGTCCCCCGGCTCTTGCGCACAAAAAGGGCATAACGAATCACTTCCAGGGCCATCTTTGCCGTTGCCTGGTCAGCAGAGCCAATAAGATCGGCATCAGGCAGGCGAATCTCATACTCCCTGCCATAGTAAAACTTGGAAAAGTGATTTCCGTATGTTACAAGAGCCTTCTCCGAGATATGCTCCTCTTGCGCATCGAAAGGTATAAGCGGCTCAAGGTCCGGCTCATGCAGGCTCTTCTCATGAATGGCACGCTTGGGAAGCTCACTGCGCACGTAATCGATGTAGCTCATTCCAGGCCGGACTATGTATCCCCGGCAAAAATGTTCCACATAATCTTTGGTCAGAATCAGATCCCGGATGCGACTGGTAGAGAAAAGCGCCTTGAAAATCTCCGGAGGGAGTATTTTAAGAAGTTTGCAGGAAAGTTCCCTGCTCAATCTTACATCACCATAGCGCGCAACAGTCGGTACTTTCCCTCCGTAGAACTCTTGAGATATAAAGCGGGATATCTCAAAGCTCCCCAGTTCGGCAATGTGTGCCTTGGAAAAGGTCTCCAGGTCGATCCCATAGAGATTCCAACGAGCCGCACAATCAAGCTTCCAGCTCAACTTTCCGCGAACCTCGTCAATCCCCTGCACCATGTCCGACCTGCCGCACCGCTCACATCCGAATCGAAGCTCATGGCCGCTCACCTTGAGGATATGGGTGGCATCGAGGCATGAGCATTTCGGGCACTGAACCCGAAACAGATTCTTCATGGTAAAATTCTTAAAGCGCTGCGAAAGCAGCTCTTGAATTTTCGCATAGTTCTCGAAGGTTGTGGAGATAAAATCCGCATAATACCCTTTGCGGTAGGTGTGATAAGAATCAAGCAGCACCGGATAAATATCGAGCGAATGCAGCCTCTTGATAAGTGCCCGGGCAAAATGCTGAGAGTAATTCTCATGGCAGCCAAAAGGATCAGGAACCTCGGAAATGGGGCGGCCGCAATAGGGCTCAAAACGGCTCAGGAGATTCTCGTCCTTATTAACCCCCACCCTGAGCTGACGGTAATTCAAAGGATCGTAGCTGTCGTTGATGAGATAGAGAAGCGTATTTTTACCTTTCCGCTCAAGGGCGCTCTTTATCGCATCCCCGACAATAAATTCCCTGAGAGAACGCTCATCTCCCAGAAAGGCCGTTGTAAAGCCGGTGGCTATTATATATGGAATTTTTTTTATGGGTCGGCTACCTGCTGCCTTGGGCATAAAATAACTCTCTCATCATCAGATATTGTCACCGTTTCCTTCCCTTGTCATATCCAGGGAGAAAATTTGATTCATATGGATATATGACAATCTATTTATCGGGAGGCTCTAAAAGCAACTTCGGGAAAGCCTGGCAAGAACAATTTATCGTGAAATCGGCAAGGAAGTCATTTCCGCCTTCGATAGGTGCCGAAAATACTGCAAGGATACGAAAAATGACAAAGAGATTCCAGATCTACAAATGTGAATTTTGTGAAACCATTGTTGAAATAACCCGTGGAGGTTCAGGGCAGCTTGTCTGCTGCGGCCAATTTATGAAGCACTGTATGGAGAGTAGATGTGAAGCCATCAGGGCGGAACATATCCCTGTGCTTGAACCGGTGCCTCAGGGTCTTGCCGTAAGGGTCGGGATCTGCGAGCGCCATCCCATGGAGCAAAGGCATTATGTAGAGTGGATCGAGGTCATTGGTGAGGAAAGGACATGCCGCCAGTTTCTCAGTCCCGGAGATACTCCCTCTGCTCTGTTCGATCGGCGGGGAGCCCCCGTCATGGTCAGGGGATACTGCAACCTGCATGGCTTGTGGAGGGGATACATACTCATGAGCGGCAGGTGATGTATGGCCGGATCTTATGAACTGAAGATCCTTTTTTTCATGGCATTATTCTCCTTCATATTCTCAATGAGGTCAGGCTCGCTTACCCTAAAAGGCACCTGCCGGACTCGCTTTATCGACCTTGCCCGGAGTTAATTCCCCGCGGCAAAGTCTACTTCAAGGAGCATATTTTTCTCCAAGGGTCCCATGCCGACAGAGAGTTTAAGGTATCGTCCCTGTTTGGCCGTAATCTCAGTATCTGTTCCTGCCGGATCGGGCTGAGCCGGCCAATTGGTCTTGACCGCAGGGCCAAAATTATCCGGATCGTCGCTGACAGAGATGGTCCACAACCTGGCTGAGTAAGCTGGAGATAGAAGCAGACGGACATGGGTTACCTGGCAGCTTTGACCCAGATCGAAAATCACCCAGTGGCTGGGAAAGGGAGTGTACATATTGCCAGTCTCAGGCAGATCATCGATAAGACACTCCGGCATCCAGAAAAGGTTATCAGAAAGGACCCCTTGAGGAGTCCTCCAGATAGCCGGCAAAGAGGTAGTAAAAGCCCAGGATGGCGGAGTCAGGGTGTGTCCGGCCTCATCCTGAATAGACACGGTCACGGTAATCCGCTCCCGGTCACCGAAATCTATGCCGGGATCAACACTTACCCAATAGCAGGAAGAGGTTCCTGAAACGGAAACCGCGCCGGCGTCTTCATCTGTATAGGTTTGCGAATAGCCGAGGTCTCCTTGAAGGGAGATGGAAAAGCTGGTCCAGTCGAGTGCATCCTGACCGTTGGAGAGAAGCAGAAAGCGTAAGGTGCGATCTGCGGCCACATCCTGACTGCCTGCCTGCGGGCTTAACTGGCGAATCGAAGGAGGCAGGGCCGGTCTTTGCCAGGAGCCTGCGGGCAGAGGCAGGGCCTGATAGGTCCTTCCATATTTGATCGGGCTTGGCCCGCTGTGGCAGCAGTCACAGACCATGCTCTCTTCCAGAGTACCACCTCCGACACCACCCAGAAGAGGCATATCGGCATAAGCGCTTTCCTGCCCAAAGATCGTGGGGGTATATCCATCCGCCTTATACCAGCGATAATGTAAAGCCGGTACCTTATCGGAGCTTCCGGGGGTACTGATCAGTTCTCCGTGGCGGATCATGGCCGGATTGGGAGATCCGTGCACATTGTGGCAGGCAGGACAACTGATGAGGGATTCAACCAGAGGGTCGCCGAATTTGACCGCATCGGCCACGACTACCCCATCGGCTAGGTCGGAAAGCTGGACATAGCCCGAAGTTCCCTCGACAAAGAAGAAGGTTCCCAAAAGTGTCCAGGTGCCTCCGCCTGTCCTTTGATCCACGCTGGCAGTAAAGGTGCCGCCATCATAGGTAATGGCATAGCGGGCGTTATTGGCCCTGTCAGTATCTGCTGTCCATCGGGCATAGACCTTGTAGTCTCTGCT
The DNA here is from genome assembly GCA_040752695.1 of bacterium. GTDB lineage: Bacteria > SZUA-182 > SZUA-182 > DTGQ01 > DTGQ01 > DTGQ01. Next base: position 20,614 of record JBFMGO010000001.1, on the reverse strand, counting down.
TTGGGGAAGAAGCGCAGTCCAGGTGGCGGAGCCTGTACCATCTCCTGCTGTATGCCACTGATAGTCGGTTCCATAATATCCTCCCACTGCCGTAGAGGAAGGCCAGTCACCGGTAAAGAGTACCTGCACGTTGTCGACGATGATTTCATCGGGTGCCTTGAGATAATCCCAGTCTGAATCCCAGGCATATCGCCCCGCCGTGAGATGGGATCTGTGCCGGTTGATCCCGTCATCCTGAAAATTGGTGCTAAAAGGAGCAGCAGTGTCCATAATCTGGTCGTAGTTGTGGCAGGAAAAGCAGAGGGCAAACCGCTCCGGAGCGCTCCCTCCAAGAGGCCCGACACCCAATGGAATGGTCATGGAAATGCTCAGGCGATAGCCGTTCTGGTAATTATTCGAATCATCGGGATCGAATGGATTGGAATCATGGGAATACGTACGGGCCCTGCCATCGATATGGGGCATGCTTGCCTTATGGCAGGCTGTACAGGTAATCCTGTGGCCGGTAATGTTGTAGCCATAGGTGGAGTTATCGCCCATAACATTGGGAGCGGATACACCAGCGCAGGCTGCTGAACCGTTATCGTGGCAGCCTGCACACCAGTTTTCCAGGCCGGGCTTTAGCTCCAGACCGTCGGGCTGTTGATAGACTCCGCCCGGCCAGTTGGCCTTGGCTCCGATCACAGGATCATCCGAGCCGTCAAAAACCCCATCCGGGCCGTGACAACTATCGCAGACGGCAGTCCGGACCAGGGGCTCGTCATCAGCGAATACCCTGGTGCAGGGCAGGCATGGATCCTCCAGCTTATCCCCACTGTGGCAGTCCGTACAGCTCATCGATGTTCCGCGAGCATCCGCCCCAAGGTGAAGAGCATGGCTTGCGGTATCAGTCATATTCGCATGGCAGTCTTGACAATTCTGAAAGATGCATCCATTAAAGGTTGCGATTATGACCATATCCGCATTCATGGTTACTTGGCATGTTTCCATGCCGCTGCACCCTCCGCCTGACCAGCCGGTAAAGGTTGAACCTGCATCCGGGTTGGCTGAGAGGGTGACCACTGTGCCCTGCGGGTAGTCTTCCGTGCAGTCAAGGCCGCAGTCTATGCCTGATGGGGAACTCGTGACCGTTCCTATTCCTGTGCCTGATGGAGTTATGTCGAGTGTGTAGGTATCTATTGCAAATTGAGCCGCTATCGTATGGCTAGATATTATATTCGTAAATGTATAGGTAGTTACTGCCCCTATCGATGAACCATCTACGATAACATCTGCTATGTGATAGCCTGGATCAGGGATTATGGTAAAGGATATAGTTGAATTGTATTCCACTGTTTGCGGGGTTGATGGGCTGATACTGCCACCTGCTCCAGCCGATGGGGTCACCGTATAGGTATCGATCGCAAAGATTGCCGACACGGAACAATCCGCTGTGATTGGGCCTGTTGTGTAGGTATTACCCGATAGCGTCCCTCCACAGCCAGTTACCGAAACGATGTGATAACCAGCATCCGGTGTTACTGTGAATGATGTGGCTGATCCATGATTCACTGTTTGCGGGGTTGATGGGCTGATACTGCCACCTGCTCCAGCCGATGGGGTCACCGTATAGGTATCGATCGCAAAGATTGCCGACACGGAACAATCCGCTGTGATTGGGCCTGTTGTGTAGGTATTACCCGATAACGTCCCTCCACAGCCAGCGACCGAAACGATGTGATAACCAGCATCCGGTGTTATTGTGAATGATGTAGTTGATCCATGATTCACTGTTTGCGGGGTTGATGGGCTAATACTGCCACCTGCTCCAGCCGATGGGGTGACTGCATAAGCTATGGTATAGATTTCCGTCTTTGTTTGTTCACTATTGCCCGCTATGTCAAGAGAATAGAATCGCAAACTGGTTGAACTGGATATGGTAATCACACCACTATATGCCGTTGTAGGCGTGCAGTCTGACCCGTAGCAGTAATATGTCGCGTTACACCCTGAGCCGGTGTCATCATTACAGCTCAGTGTAACACTCTGAGCAGAATTATATATTCCTCCTTGCGGTAATGCAGTAGTAATGGGCGGGATCGTATCAGCGAAGGCATGTTTTAGATCTTCGTTGCCATAATCATAATAGCTAATATGTACAATATTATTTTTATCAAGGACTATGGATGGATACCAGCCTACGATACCTATTGAATCAACTGTTGACGTAGTCCACAATCCCGAAACATTCGTAGCATACTTAAGATCACCGTTTACATAATTGAGATAACCGATGTGTACCTTATTGTTTTCATCGACAGCAATTGACGTTTGCAAGGCTTCGATACTTTCAATGATGGACGTAACCCAAGATCCGGACATATTGGTGGCATATCTAAGTTTATGACTGCTTCGATCACGGTAGCTTATGTGCACTTTATCGTTCGAATCAAGAGCGATGGCACATCCTTCTCCTTTATCTTCTGAGCTGTCTATCACATAATTTACCCATGAACCAGAAACGTTTGTGGCATACTTGAGATCGAGATTAGTTCTGTCATAGTAGCTAATATGCACTTTGTTATTGGAATCTATGGCGATGGACGTTGCCCCTATTTGTGGGCTATCAATGCTTGTTACGGTCCACGCACCTGATATATTTGTAATATATTTCAGGCCGTTATTTTCGAAACTAATATGTACCTTGTTGTTTGAGTCAAGGGCTATGGATGTATATGAGCCCCCATTGGGGTATATTGTAGAAGTCGTCCACGAGTCTGAGGCATTCGTGGCATATTTGAGGCCCCTGTTGGGGTAATCTTGATAGCTGATATATACCTTGTTGTTTGAGTCAACAGCTATGGAACTAAATAAACCCACATAACTTCCATCGTCTCCCGAATCTATGGTGGAAGTGACCCATGCGCCAGAGGCATCCGTTGCATATCTAAGATTGTTGTTACCAGAATAGCTGATATGAATTTTGTTATTAGAATCAACAGCAATAGAATTATAACGACCCTCATTACTCCCATGGTCAACGGTAGAAATAACCCATGAGCCCGATACATTTGTGGTATACTTGAGATCGCCGCTATATTGGCCGCCATAGCTTATGTGTACCTTATTGCTTGAATCGATAATAATTGAGGGATAGACTCCAACATTGCCTGCGCTATCAATAATGGACCTGACCCACGCGCCAGTCACATTTGTAATATATTTTAGATCCCCGTTGGTGAAATCGTAATAACCAATATGCACCTTATTGGTTGAATCTATTGCTAAAGAGGTATATATCCCCACTTGTCCCATACTATCCAGGGTTGTCGCAACCCAAGCGCCTGAAGTATTTGTGACATATTTAAGATCATCGTTGCCGTAATCACGGCAACTGATATGAATCTTCTTGTTTGAATCTATAGCTATTGAAGACCAACCTCCGACTAAATAAGCCGAGTCAACGGTAGAAGTAACCCACGACCCGGAAGTATTTGTGGCATACTTGAGGTGTTGGTTGGTAGAGTCATGATAACTTATATGAATTCCATTACTTGAATCTATAGCTAGCGAGGTGGTATCCCCAACCTGCACTGAACTATCAACAGTTGCAGTAATCCACGCCCCCGAGGCATTTGTGGCATATTTTAAGGAACGTATAACCCAATTCATGTAGCTTATGTGTACTTTATCGTTCGAATCAAGAGCGATAGAGCATCCCAGCCCCGCATCAGCATAGCTGTCTATTTCTGATATCACCCATGAACCGGAAAGATTTGTTGCATATTTGAGGCTTCTATTTACGTAATCGTAATAACTAATATGTACCTTATTGTTTGAATCTATGGCTATTGATGCATATTTTCCTACACTTGGGGAGTTATCGATGATTTCATACCGCCACTGGGTTCCGTCATAATAAGCATGATATAAGTGATCTCCACCATAAGCAATATGTGGGCGGTTGGTGGTCTTTTCAATCGCGATTGACCGCGGAGACATTTGTTCAAAATACTTTGGCGCATCTACCGACTCAATCGTCCAGGCAGCAAAAGACAAAGACGGCAAGGCAGCAAACAAAAAGACGGCAAACACCAATAACAACAGTTTCAAGTTTCGAGTTTCAGGCTTCCAGTAAAAACTGCCCTCAGTTTTCAGCTTTCGGCTGTCAGCAGCAAACCAGTTTCTCGTTTCATGTTTCAAATTTCCTGAGAGTAGCAAATCCCTTACGAGGTCATTTATCTTTTTCATCATAAATCCTCTCTCTTAGCTTTATGAGAGTAAAACCGTTTTCTTTTCCGTTCATCTTTTTCTCCACATGCTGACCATAATGAAGCATAAAGGCAGAGGAACATACATCTTGAGCCTGACCTTTGGCATTCAAACGGTGTAATTTAGTATAATCATATATAAACAATATACCGAATAAAAACTCTCCCTGTCAAATATGAAAGAGCGCGAGACCTTCATCGGGATTATCTTCCGATATTCTCTTTGAGGGTACTTTAATCCGGGCAAAAAGGGAATATCTATGCCCACTGTTATATCTTGACAAAAATAGACAATCTCACTACTATTTTACATTATGCGTAAAGGAAATAGAGAAACAACGTATACAGAGAAATAATGCATACCATGAAAGGATAAGGCGCAAGACGCAAAATTAATAAGGAGAAAGAAGGTAAAAACACCTATGGTCAGGTACTTTTTAGAGAGGTATGGATTGGCCCTTGGGCTCATGGCCGCCATCTTCTTTTGCAGCGGATCTCGTCCAAGGGCTTCTTTGGCGGAATATTCGTATAACGGTCTTCGGTCCGGGTATTCGTCTTCATCGTCCCCGGACCAGGGTTTTCAAGCCATTATCCAAAAACGGCTGCGCAGGGGCCGCTTTCGATCCACCTATCGCCAGACATCCCCGTCATCTAGCGACCGTACACGGACACCGAGCAGTGAACTCCCCCGCATTGGGACTGTGTTGAGGAATTTCGAATCAGATGGATCTTCACGCTGTTCCCGATCGAGCCCTTTACCATCTCAAGAACCTTTCGATCCATCTCCTGAAACATGCCCCCCAGAGCCGGTAAATAGATGGCGTCCAGATCGTGTACCGCATTGAGGTAATTCAAACTCACATCATCATCGCTGGTACTGGGAAGAGGAATGACTTCAATCCCTAAAGACAAGAGCCGTTTTTTTAACTGATCCCGCTGCTCCTCCCGCTCCAGGAGAAGCCGGTAGTAATCGAAAAGGTCCTCGCGGGCATCCTGATCCGCCAGTTTTGCCCAGAATTTCTCTTTCTCCCGGTGGGCTGCACTCAAAAGGTCCAGTCCCAGGAGAAAACGAGACAGGTTGGTTCTTCCGGACTCCTCGGCTGAAATCACGAAAAAATCATCCTTATTTGAGGCAAACTGTCCCTCCTCGTCGCGAAACTCATTGACTTTATGCCACAGAATCTGCAAAAGCCGGTCCTCCTGCTCCGCATGTTCCAGCCAGAAGGTCAATTTCCGGGCCTCGGATTCGGTGAGCACGGAGCAGGAAAACAACCCCTGAATTCCGCATTTGACAATCAGCCGGGCGGCAGCCATGGAGTCATTGATGAAAGCGATCATCCTTCCCCGGTGCCAGCGGAAAGACACCTCAAGGTCGATGTGGAAGGAAAGGGGTGGTAAAATCTCGATCCGGTCAGCTCCCCATTCCCTAGCCAGGGCCTCTTGCACTTCGTCCTCCTTAAGGCCGAGCCTGATGTTGCGGACGAGTTCGGCCTGGCCTGCGAACACAGTCAGTTCTCCGGTTTTCGGGTTCTTGACCGGCAATACGTTTCCTCCCTGAAACAGCAACGGAGATTGCACAACCCGCCATCCGGCCCGCTGGACCTGGTCAAAGACAAAAGATTCCGCAGGCCTGTACTCGCTGTAATCTTCCCCGGCGCTGGCAAACCTGGGCACCAGGGTAATGTATTCCCGACCCCTTCCCCAGTGGTTGTAAAGAACACCTGTTTTGCAATTGTCCTGAGCCCACTGGGAAGATACACTTTCATCCTCAAGCAGGATAATCCGCTCAGGCCGTGGTACATTCCATTCCTGAAGCAAACCGGTCAGGGGGGTGAGCTCTTCGGGAGAAACCGAGATAAGAAACTTTTCACGAGAAGTGCAAAGGAGCATCTGGCGCACGATATCCGTAATGCAGCCATCTCCCGGCCCCTTTATGTACTCCAGGGGATAAAGCTGCATCCTTAGGGCCTCGATCCGGCAAACGCCGTTTTCGGGCATCAGCTTGAAGCCGGGCAGGGAGGGAACATAGTTGAATTTCCACTTTGGGGATTTCAAACTCCTTTGATTTTTCGAAAGAGCCTGCCTCTCAAGGGCGGCCACAACCTGATCAAGGCCGGCTACCGGTGGATCGTCACAAAAGAAGCAGCTCAGCAGTCTGACCGGCAGGCCGATTTCTTCCAGAAGCTCCTTATTCGCCCGGCCATTTTGCAGGTAGGGAAGGTTGGGCACTTTCCGCATGACTTCGATCAGTGTCTTTAAAATCCCTGATTCGGCCAGGTTTTGTATTACACATTGTCTGGCCCTCGACAGCCTTGAGTTGTATGGAACATCCGCCACGGGAATGATCTTGCGCTTTTCCTGAAGAATTGGGGCGCGAAAGGTAGGTAATTCCGGAATACGGTCATTTTCCTTTTTTCTTGCTGCCAGAATACCGGGAGAAATGACCTGTCTGATGATCGTGACAGGAAGACACAGACAGGGATCAGAGGGCAGGACACTCCACAGCGTCAAGGACAAAAAAAAGATGAAAAGAACCTTCAGAATACGGCCTTTGGCTTTCACCTTTGCGGCTCTACTTACCGGGGGCCTGGTAGTAAGTATTTCCGCCATACGAGTGCACCTTGAGCACCCTGGACTGAACCAGTTCATCCAGCACCTTGAGCAATTCGAGTCGGCCCAATCCTACCGATTGAACGATATCCTCCAGCGTGCAGGGCCTTCGCTTGAGCATCTCGATGATCCGCTTTCGCAGAGAGCGGGACAAAAAGACCTCTCTTGAGCCGATAGAGCGCTGCCCTACCACCTCGGCTCCCTGGTCCAGGACAGCGGCAAGCTGCTGCATCTTTTCCGGCGTGCAGGGTAAAATCCCCTTTACAGCCGGGGGCCGGACTACCGTATTAAGCTGAACCTGATCCGGCCGAATGCTCTGCACTGCCTGACGCAGGAGTTCCACTTCGGACGGATGATCGTTTATGCCCTGACAAAACAGAATCTCCAGCCAGATCTGGCCAGAAAACTCCCTGCGCAGGGCAATCAGGCTTTCCAGAATCTCCTGCGCTCTTGTGCCTTCTACCGGCAGGTTTATCCGTTCGAAGACCTTTTGGCTCACTGCATCCAGGGAAGGCACGATGAGGTCAACTTCCAGCAATTCCTTCCTGACCTCAGGATCGGAGAGCAAAGAGCTGTTGGTAAGAACAGCAACAGGGGTATGCGTCAGGCCCTTGATTCTCGAAACCAGCTCTCCAAGGCCGCTATTGAGCGTAGGTTCGCCCGATCCGGCCAGAGTGATATAATCTACCTCACCGCATAACTGACTAAGCCGGTCTTTCAATTCATGGATGGCAAGATCGAGATCCAAAAAGGACGTTCTCTGGAGGGTTTGACAGGTTGTCAGGCCTAATTCACAGTATACGCAATTAAAGGAGCAGGTTTTATAGGGGACCATGTCGACACCCAAAGACCTGCCAAGCCTTCTGGAGGGAACCGGACCGAAGAGTATACTCATGTGTTTTTCCCTAAAAACAGCCGAGCTGACAGCCCCTGATCTTGATTTTCATTTCATCCAAAAGGCTCCCCATCTCCCGCCGGGGAAACTGATGCTCATCAGCCAGTTGCATGGCACGCTCGCACGTAATCTTTCCTTCAGATACCGCTTTTTGAATGGCGGCAACCAGTTTTTCCTTTTGCTCTTTTTGCATTTTTTGCTCTTTTTGCATGCTGCTTACTCTTTCCAGATTTTCTAAAAGGGTATCGATCCGCCCCTTAAGGGGCTGTCCGAAAAAAGCACTCCTGTGTTCGGGCGAAAAAAAAGATGCCACATAGGCTTCAATATCTACCCGATCAATCCAGCAGCCGGGTAGCCGGGGACACGGGGTCCCCTCCCCCTGCTTGCGGCAGTAGGAAAAGGGCACCTCCCCTCCCAGCGAGGGACAACGGATAATCAGGTGATCGAATCCTTCTTTGGTCATCATTACGGTCTTATTATACGAAGCTTTCCCGTACCTGTCAATCGATAACTGGACCTGGATGCAGAGGTCGTAAGGGGGCAACCCGTATGAGTGCCCCCGCATCATTGACTCTTTGACTTTCCCTTGAGCCTCCCCTTTTTCGGCTGACCTTCCCTTCAAATCTCCTTGACAAGGAGGTAATAGTATGGTAATAATTCCCAATCAGTGAGTACAATAAGCCGAAGTGGTGGAACTGGCAGACACGCTGTCTTGAGGGGGCAGTGGGTAACTCCGTGCGGGTTCGAGTCCCGCCTTCGGCATCATTCGTTTTTCCATGGGTGCATTCTCGTGTGCCTGCATTTTTTCCACCCCTCTTTCCTTGTTTCTCCGGCTCTTTTTCCGGATTTCCCTTCACTCCTTCTCTTTACCTCCAGGTGTGAAGCAATGTGCTTATGAAGCAATTACCGGTCGAATCATCCTTATCGTTATCATCGTCATCGGTTTTGTCGGCCTTTTCATTATCCTGGTTGATCACTGACACATCATCAGGGTCCAGGCCGTTGTAGTTCTGGTCAGCCGACGTTGCCGGGCCGGTGATAACCGTATAGGCCATATCTCCATCAACGGCAGTATCATCAATGCCGCTTACAATTACCGTCTGGGCGTCGTTCCAGTTCCCGGGTGTGAAGGTCAGGCTTGAGGGCGATACTCTGCCTTCAGTCTCGTCACTGGTTGAAATCCCGATGATCACGTTGGCTGAGGGCTTGGCCGTTAAAACAATGGTGAAAACGACAGCGCCGCCATCCTCAGTCGTTATCAAGCCGGCGGTCGGGGTCACGATAATGCTTACCGTGCTGTTTATGAGAACAAAGACATTGCCGGACTTCTCGTTGGCTACAGCCAGATCCTGCTTGCCGTCCCCATTAAAATCCCCTGCCACTATCGCCTGGGGATCTGCCCCTGCCCTGTAGCTCACGGCTTCGCTAAAAGTGCCGTCCAAACGGCCAAGAAAGATTGAAATATCATCCGAGTCCTCATTGGCTACGGCCAGATCCTCTCTTTCATCCCCGTTAAGATCCGCCACCGTGATCGCCAGAGGATCATCTCCCGCACCATAATTGACTGCCGGCTTGAAGGTGCCATCACCTGTCCCAAGGAGAACAGAGACGTCATTCGAGGCTTCATTGGCCACGGCCAGATCGTCCCTCCCGTCCCCGTTAAAATCCCCTGCCGCAATCGATCGGGGATCTTTCCCCACTGCATAGTGCCTGGCTGCGGCAAAGGTGCCATCACCTGCCCCCATAAGAATAGAAACATCGGCTGATGCTCCTTCGGCTGGAGGACTTGCGTTCGCAACGGCCAGATCTTTTTTGCCATCCCCGTTAAAGTCTCCACTGGTGATCGCCACGGGATTGTTTCCTGCCCTATAGTGGGCAACCGGCCGGAATGACGTGCTGCTGTTGCTGTCGCTCAGGAGAATGGCGACATCGTCGGAACCCTCGTTTGCTATGGCCAGATCCGCCTTTCCATCTGCATTGAAATATCCCGAAACGACAGACCGGGGCCCGTACCCGATCGCGTAATTGACCGCTGCGGCAAAAGTGCCATCGCCATGGCCAAAGAAAACGGACACGTCATCGGACTTGCTGTTGGCCACAGCCAGATCTTCCTTATCATCTCCATTGAAATCCCCTGTCGTGACCGAATGAGGCTCAAGCCCTGCCTCATAATAAGCGGCAGCGCCATAGGTACCATTGCCATTGCCAAGGAAAACGCACAGGTTAGAGGATTTTTCATTGGCCACGGCCAGGTCCACTTTTCCATCCCCGTTAAAATCCCCTGCCGTGATCGACTGAGGCTCAAGCCCCGCCTCATAGCTGATAGCCGTGTTAAACGTGCCATCACCAGCCCCATAAAGCACAGAAACGCAATCATACTTCTCATTGGCTACGGCCAGATCCGCCTGGCCATCCCGGTTGAAGTCTTCCGAGACGATCGCCTTCGGAGAACCTCCGGTTGCATAGTTAGCGGCCATTGTAAAGGTGCCGTCACCGGCACCGGAGAGAATGGAGACAGTGGCCGAATACCCGTTGGCCACTGCCAGATCCGGATGGCCGTCTTTATCGAAATTCCCTACCGTAATCGCCTGTGGTTCATCCCCCACCGTGTAGTTGACTGCCGGGCCGAAGGTGCCGCTGCCAGCCCCAAGGAGAATGGAAACGCTGTCAGTTGCCTCGTTGACTGAAGCCAGATCTGTTTTGCCATCCTTGTTGAAATCTCCTGATACGACTGCCAGGCAGCCGCCTCCTGTCGCATAATTGGCCGCTTTGCCAAAAGTGCCGTCGCCTGCGCCAAAGAGCACCGAGACAGTGGCCGAACCCGCATTGGCTACTGCCAGATCAGGCTTGTTATCCCCGTTCAGATCCGCCGAGGTGACACAGTAGGGATTATTCCCCGTTGCATAAGAAACGGCCGGGGCAAATCTGCCATCACCGCTGCCAAGAAGGATAAAGACACTGTTGGACACCTCGCTGGCTACAGCCAGATCAGCCTTGCCGTCCTTGTTAAAATCAGCCGATATGACCGATCGAGGCTCATACCCCGCCGCAAGACCAAAGGAGGCTGCAAATGTGCCATCACCATTCCCAAGGAGAATAAAAATATTGTCAGGTTCAGATTTACTATTGGCTACGGCCAGATCCGCTTTCTGGTCCCCATTGAAATCCCCTGACGCAATCGAGCACGGCTCCTTCCCACCCGCAGCGTAACTTACGGCTTCGGCAAAGGTGCCGTTACCATTGCCAAGAAGGATAGAGATAGTACCGTCTTCCTTATTGGCTACCGCTAAATCCACCTTCCCATCACCGTTAAAATCCGTATGTGTGGCTGACCGGGGTTCATGCCCGACTGCATAATCAGCAGCGAATGTGAAGGAAACACCGGCTGCCTGAACACCCCCCGCCTGCACTGCGGCCATGCCGAGAGCAAACAGCAGACAAAAAAATTTTCTCCTCATCTGTCTCATTCCTCGCAAGCACCTCCTTTTAAATGCTCGGTTGATAACCGAATACGATAAGTGGACATCGTTATAACGATATATTGATGTAATGATATAAAATAATCGGCAGGTTTTCAATAAACCATCCAACTGAATTTAAGCATTTAAAATACTTAAAATTGGAGGAAGAAAAGAGGATAATTACTGCTCTTTCCGGGAGGTGTCACCACTCATGAGTGACTGCGGGCTTGATGATGAGGAGTGGCTGCCTTTTGTTCGGTCGGCAGCCTCTTGCCCACACTTGGGCAAGAGGGTGAGTTTTTTGCGGGTTTTCGAAAAGGGGCGGGTTTTCGAAAAAGGCTGGTAATTCAAGGGCTACCTTTTCCGCATAGCTGCCTGCATAAGCCTCAGGTATCGCTGTGAAATCTGCTCTCTTTTGAGAGAAGCGTAGACTACATTGCTGATAATAGATGAGGCTATGCACCGGCTGATCTCCCGATCCATACGCGATTTTAATCGAATTACATTTACTGTGCTCATCTTATGACCTCATAAATAGTACAATAATTAAAGATATAGTATGCTATGATCTGTACTGAAAACACTCTAATTTTTTAGACGACTTTCTGATTCAGTCCTTACGCCCCTGGCACTGGATATGTTGTCATCCCTGCCAAAAATCAGGCAGATGATAAAAGGCTGACACCCTTCATAACTCATTGTTTATCAAAGTATCCGTAGTATATATCAACGAGAATTCGACCTGACGGATGCCAACATCCACTCTTTTTCCATACCGGAGAAGTCAAAGTTCGGAGGTGGGAGTTAACAAGAGTGAAGCGGGTGTTCCCGATCCTTTGGTTGTTCACAAAATAACGAATTCTTTTGCCTGATTTTTTGAATATTTAAAAGATGGCACATTTCTTGCTTTTATTCTTACCTATTAAAAAATCCTATCTTTCCTCAAAATTAAGGATAAGAACCGGCCTCTCGTGATAAAAAGGCCATCGAGAGAAGATTTTTTGACAATTATGGAGGAGGAAGCGCCTCAAGTATGCGATACATAATAGATAAAGACCCTGTTCAAAACATATGACATCTGTGCTATAATTTTACTTTCTGTTTGCAGCTTGATTTTCATCTTGAGCCGCTGCAAATCTGAAGGAAGGCAGGTATTATGAAAATTTACGAGTTAGTAAGCTCAGAAAAAATCTTTTGTCTTTCTCAAGTGAAAGATCTCCCGGAGCTTTTATCCCGGGTCGTCCCCCCATCGCTGAGCCTGAACGGCAATGGAACGATCGCCAAGCCGCAGATAATACAACAGCTTCTCGAAAGAGAAGCGGTTTCGTCCACAGGAATAGGAAATGGCATCGCCATTCCCCACATCCGGCTCGATGGCCTTAAGGAGCCTATGGTCAGACTGGCTGTCGTTAAAGAGGGACTCGACTGCAAGGCCATAGATGAAAAGCCCTGCAAGATATTCTTTCTCTTTATTACGCCCAGCGACCAGACGACCACGCACTTGCAGATTCTGGCCAAGGTGTCCAATTTACTGGGAAATGAACGGCTCCGCTCCCGTCTTGAAAAGGCGGACTCGCCGGACAAGATTTACCAGATCCTGGTGAGCGAGGAGGACAAGGGGAAACATGGGTATATAAATCTCGACAAGGGCAGTATTTTTCAGGAGTTGCAGACTTCGGAAGACGGGCTGACACAGGAAGAGGCGCAAAGGCGGCTTGATATTTATGGTTACAATATTCTGAAAAGGATAAAGCAGACTCCAACCTACGTGAAATTCCTGAAAAACTTTACCTCTCTGTTTGCCATCCTCCTCTGGATTGGCGGTGGATTGTGCTTTATTCCAGGCGTGGACATGCCGCAATTGGGATGGGCAATTTTTTGTGTTATCATAATCAATGCGGTATTTTCCTTCTGGCAGGAATTTAAGGCAGAAAAGGCCATCGAGGCACTGCAAAAGCTCCTCCCCCCAAAATCCACCATTCTCCGCAATGGCCAGAAGGTCGAAGTTCTCGCTTCACAACTGGTACCAGGCGACATTATCTTTCTCGAGGAAGGGGACAGCATCCCGGTCGATGCGCGGCTGATTGGATCTCATGAAATGCGGGTCAACAATGCGGCCCTGACCGGAGAGTCCAGGCCGATCTATAAAATGTCCGAGCCCATCGAGGATGGAGCGGTCCTTTTGTGGACCGAGTTGCCGAACGTAATCTTCGCCGGAACTTCGGTTATCTCGGGGAATGGTAAAGGTGTCGTAATCGGAACAGGGATGAATACGGAAATCGGTAAAATTGCCAAACTGACCCAGTCCGTAGAGAAAGAATTGAGTCCGCTCCAAAAAGAAATGCATAAAATGGTCAATATCATTTCCTGTCTGGCTGTCGGCATGGGCATTCTCTTTTTCTTCCTGGGAAAGGGCCTGGGAGGGCTTTCCGTTGTCGGAGCTTTCATTTTCACCATAGGAATCATCGTAGCCAATATTCCGGAAGGTTTACTGCCTACGGTCTCTCTGGCCCTGGCCATGGGCGTGCAAAGAATGGCCAAGCGCCATGTTTTGATCAAGCAGCTTTCCTCGGTGGAAACCCTGGGGTGCACCAATGTGATCTGCACGGATAAAACAGGGACCCTGACCACGAACCAGATCAGTGTCTGCAAGGTGTTCATCAACCAGGAACTGATCAGCGTCAGCGGCATCTCCTATGAGCCGAAAGGAGAATTCCGCGACCAGAAAGGGCAGCTCATTGCACCCTCGGACCTTTTGCAGGACCCCGCCTGCCGGCTGTTTTTTACCTCGTCGGTGCTGTGCAATAACGCTCACCTTGCCTCCCCCGATTCGGAAACAAAGTACTGGAAAATCATGGGCGACCCCACCGAAGGCTCCCTGATCGTACTGGCCAGAAAGGCAGGAGTGGATACCGAATCCCTGGCCCGGGAATATGAAAGGATCGGGCACCTTCCTTTCGAATCGATCCGCAAACGAATGTCCACAATCAACAGAACCGAAGATGGCAAAACCATCGCCTTTACCAAGGGAGCACCCCTTGAGACTCTGGCCCAGTGCGATTCTATTCTGATCGATGGCCAGAAAAAGAAGCTGACGCCGGAACTACGCAAGTCGATTGTCAAGCAGAATGACCTTTTTGCACGGGAAGGACTCAGGGTGCTGGCCGTTGCCTGCCGCGAGGACCAGGATTTATCGGCCCTGCCTCAGTACAGCAACGACACCGTGGAAAAATCCCTCACCTTTCTTGGCCTCACAGCCATGATCGATCCTCCCCGGCCTGAAGTGCCCAAGGCTATCAAAGACTGCCATACGGCAGGTATAAAAATAATCATGATCACTGGAGACTATGGCCTGACCGCCAAATCCATTGCCCATAAGATCGGCATGATCGATGATCCGGAAAAAGTCAACGTCGTTACCGGTCAGGACCTGGCCGATATGGATGACAAGAAATTGAAGGCCATTCTCAAGGAGCCGGTGATTTTCGCCCGTATGTCACCGGACCAGAAAATGCGGATTGTTTCCTGCCTGAAAGAGGAAGGGTTCATCGTGGCCGTGACCGGAGACGGTGTCAATGACGCTCCGGCCCTGAAAAAAGCCGACATCGGCGTGGCCCTGGGGATGCATGCCAACGATGTGGCCAAGGAAGCGGCCAACATGATTATCACGGACGATAATTTTGCCAGTATCGTGGCCGGCATCGAAGAAGGCCGGGCTGTCTATGCCAATATCAAGCGGTTTGTAACCTATATTTTCGCCAGCAATGTGCCGGAGATTATTCCCTTTATCCTCTTCGTCATGTTCAAAATCCCTCTTCCCCTGACGGTCATGCAGATCCTGGCCATAGACCTTGGCACGGACCTTGTTCCCGCCCTCGGCCTTGGAGTGGAAGCACCGGAGCCGGGCACCATGAAGCGCCCTCCCCGGCCCCAGAGCGAGCGGCTGATCAATGGCAAGCTCTTCCTGAGAGCCTATGGGTTCCTGGGACTGATCCAGGCTACCCTGTGTATGGTGGCCTACTACTTTCTCTACTGGACTCACGGATGGAAATGGGGGATGCCCATGGCTTCCAGCGGCCCGGTGTACATTATGGCTACTACCATGTGCCTGGCCGGAATTGTCACGGTACAGATCGGAAATGTCTTTTGCTGCCGGACCGAACGGGAATCGGTCTTTAAAGTGGGACTTTTCAGCAATAAACTCGTTCTGGCCGGTATCATCTCTGAAATCGCCCTTATTTTCATTTTCGTGTATGTACCTTTCTTCCAGAATGTCTTCGGCCTGGCCCCTATCGGCCTGAAGGACTGGATGCTCCTGTTCACCTTCGGCCCGATTATCCTGGTCATGGAAGAGAGCAGAAAATGGTTCTTAAGGCGGCACAGGAGCAAGGTCACCGTTTCCTTACGCGAGGAGACGCGGGTGAGAATCGGTGCCGTTCCAGGGCAGTTGCGAACAAGGAGTAAAGGGTAAAGAGTATGCGCTTAAAAAATATAAGGTTAGGAGTAAAGACTGGTGTTTCGGAAAACTAAGGCTGTTTTATTCGATATGGACGGGGTCATTGTGCATACCATGCCTGACCACTTTCGCGCCTGGCAACAGGTCCTCCGATCCGTAGGCATTGAGGTGGAGGAATTCGAAATCTACCGCCGTGAGGGAGAGCCGGGCATGGTGACCTTGCTGGAACTTTTGGCCCAATATGGGAAAGAACTGACCCTTGAGGAGAGGCAACACCTTTTGCAGCAAAAAGAAAGCCTGTTCAAAGAAATTGCCTCTCCCAGCCTGTTTCACGGAATTGAAAATCTGATCGAAGAGGTTAAACAGCAAGGCTACCGGTTAGGACTGGTTACGGGAACCTCCAAAAACGAAGTGGAATCCGTCCTGCCTTCCCGGCTGAGCAGTCTTTTTGAGGTGATCATCACCGGAGACAGCGTAAGCCGGGGCAAACCCGCACCGGACCCTTACCTCAGGGCGATCGAGAGTCTGAACCTCAAGGCCGATGAGGCCATAGTGATCGAAAACGCTCCCTATGGAATTCAGTCAGCCAAGGAAGCAGGCATGCTCTGCATAGCCGTAGCTACCTCCCTGCCGAAAGAATACCTCCGTCAGGCAGATTTTGTCCTCGGTTCCGTGACGGAAGTAAGGGGATTGCTTCTGGACCGGCCTAACGGCGGGGAGCTAAAGTGATGCGGGCGCCTCGCGTTGCCGAAGTTACGCCTTATCCTGTGGTTATGGTATTGTGGTGGGGCAGGGCAAAGAGCCCCATCCCTACATAATCATAACATAATTACTTGATGGTTCTATCTGGCCGCGTGTTTATAGTGACCTGTACTAAGGAATATTTTTACCCGTTTCTTATCTGAAAAGCCGGTTCATCAGTGGTTGAAAAAAACGTCTGGCTGCCGGCGTTGCTCCTCGCGCATCCCATACATGGCGGCCGTACCCCAACTGAGCTAATACATACCTGCCAAAGCCGAACTGGCCGATCGCTATATATCCTGTCGCTACCTGGCCGAGTCCGAAAAGGACTCCGATGGCCAGTTGCCCGATTGCATAGAAACCCGTAGAGCCCTGCCCGATCCCGATCAGGATTCCCAAACCCAACTGCCCGATGGCAATAATCCCTCCTGAGGCATGGCCGACAGCCAGCCCCCCCATGGCCAACCTGCCTATGGCAATAATACCTTTGGCAACGATACGTTTCCCTGTCTCAGGACACTTGCCGCGGGTGTAGTGCACAAGAGGCAGGCCGAGCATTTTTCGGTGGGAGGTAAATTCTTCAAAAAGGTGCCCATCGGGATAGACAAACCGCCGCCATGTACCGAAAGGGGTTTCATCGATCTTATACTCGATATCTTCGAATAGGAGGTTTCTCATTACAATGTACCTGATAATGTACCTGCCCCGGGTTTCTCATCAGCCGGGGTTCTCGTCACGGAAATGTCCCTGCCCTGGGTTTCTCATCCAGGCCCCTCGTTCTTGTTCCGCTCTTTTTCCTCATCCTCATTCTTCTCACCTTCTTGCTTCCTGGTCTTGTTCTTGCGCATCTTTTCTTCTTCCTCCTCCTCCTCTTTATCCTCATTTTCTTTCTCCTGCTCCCTGGCAGCATCCTGTTCCTTCTGGATCTTGCGCAGGATGCCGATCAACGAGTAAGCCTTGGGGTTTTTCTGGAGTGCCTCCTCGATGGTTTCGATCAGGCCGGGAGTATTGCCCGTGCGCTTGTAGGCCGAGATAAGGGCGGATCGCAGGTATTCATTGGTGGGGTTATGCATAAAAGGGATGCGCAGGGCTTTTTGAGCCTCGTCGTATCTTTGCAGCTTTGAGTAACAAAAGCCCAGGTGGCCGAGCACGTAGTTGTTGTCAGGGGCAAGACGCAGGGCCTGCTCATAGGCGTGGATGGCCTCTTCGTACTTTCGCTCTGCCTTGTAGGTATCGCCGAGCAGGGTATGCAGGTGGGGATTGCCGGCTCTGGAGGAAACTTTCAGGATAGCTTTCAGTTCCCGGATGAGTTCCTCATTATTCTTGCCTGAGGTCTTGATTCTGATATATTCCTTGTAGGCAAAGGAATCATCAGATGCGGTCTTAAGAACCTTTTCGTAAACTTGAGCAGCCTCGGGGAATTTTTTCAGTTTTCTCAAGACCTTTCCCTTCTCTTCCAGGAGGTATGAGTCCTGGGGGTAGGATTCCAATGCGGTATTGACCACGTTCAGGGCCTTTTCTTCCTGCCCCGCCTGGTGCAGGGCCCGGATAAACCGGGAGTACAGGTAACTGCTTTCCTTGAGGCTTAAGGATTGCTCGAAATAGGGCAAAGACTCCTGGTATAGCCCTTTCAGAGCCATAAGCTCACCCAAAAGGCCCAGAGTGTAACTGTCGTTCGGATTCGACCGCAGTTGTCTTTCCAGGATAAGATCGGCCTCCTGGAATTTTTTTTGCCGCACATAGATTTCAGCCAGACAGTTCAGCAAAAGTCCATTATCCGGATATTCCTGAAGAGCCTCCTGTATTTCCCTTTCAGCTTCCGCATACTTTCTCTTTCGCTGCAGCTCACGGGCAATGCTGATTTTGGATTTAACGAACAGGTATCCATTTTTGCTCAACGAAAAAACCTCTTTCATTATTGGACTTTTTTACATCGTGTCTCTAACTGTATAAGAATATGATAAATATGTCAATATGGACAGGAAATTATTTGATTTGCTATACCGGATATACTATAATTGTTCCTCTCTCTTTAAAGATCTGCCTCATCAAGGATGAATCCTTTTTAAAAGGGTAAGCTGTAAAAAGGGGAGGGGCGAAGGAATGATTATACAAAAAGGCAGGGGCTATACAAGGCCGCGATAGGTAAGGCAGTGTATATACGTGGACATTGCTCATGAGCGGCATTAGCATGAAAGGGTATGACTATAGATCCTCTTCACGATATTCGGCATAAGAAGGCGGAGTACGATATCATCGTCATCGGCAGCGGTCTGGCCGGACTAACCGGGGCCAACCGTCTGGCCAGGTGCGGATACTCCGTGCTGCTTCTTGAGCAGCACGACAAGCTGGGAGGATTGGCCACCTGGTTTGCCAGAAAAGGAGGGCACATCTTCGATGTCTCTCTCCACGGATTTCCCGTAGGCATGATAAAAACCTGCCGGAAATACTGGTCGCCGGAAATTGCCCAATCCATTGTTCAATTGAAAGAAATCCGGTTTGATAATCCTCAGTTTTCTCTCTCTACCACCTTTGATACCGAGGACTTTACCCGCATTCTCAAAGAAAGATTCGGCGTCCCCAAGGAGGCGATTGCCGGTTTTTTTCAAACCGTACAGAAAATGGATTTTTTCGATGATCAGACCATGACCGCCAGGGAATTGTTCGAAAAGTTCTTCCCTGGCCGGGATGATGTGATGCGCATGCTGATGGAGCCGATAACCTATGCCAATGGTTCGGATCTGGATGATCCTGCCATCACCTACGGCATTGTGTTTTCGAATTTTATGAGTAAAGGAGTGTTCACTTTTCAGGGCGGCACGGATCAACTGATCCGCAAGATGCAGGCGGAACTGGAGAAAAATGGAGCCGATATCGGGGTAAAGTGTCTGGTGGAAAAGATCCTGATCAGGGATCAAAAGGTATGCGCAGTGCTCGTGAATGGCCGAACCATTCGCTGCAAGGCTGTCTTGTCCAATGCCAACCTCTTGTCAACAATCCATGACCTGGTGGGGGATGAGCATTTTCCCGAAGGGTTTCTCGAAAGTGCAAGGCAGGTACGGGTGAATAACAGCAGTTGCCAGGTCTACCTGGGAATCCGAAAAGGGGAGACGATCGACTATGCAGGGGATCTGCTCTTTTCCTCGGAGGCGGCAAGATTTGATCCCAAAGAGCTCAGAAGCAAGGCTACGACAAGCAGGACTTTTTCCTTCTATTATCCATCTATTCGGCCAGGGTCCGATCGATTTACGATTGTGGCTTCAACCAATGCCCTGTATGAAGATTGGGCTCATCTTTCCCCCGTGGACTATCAGGCTTCCAAAAAGAAATTGATAGAAGTCACGATTCAGTGCCTTGAGAAATACCTGCCAGGAGTCCGGGAAAAGATTGATTATACGGAGGCGGCCACTCCCAGGACCTTCCGGCGGTATGCTCTGCATGTGAAGGGCGCATCCTTTGGAACAAAATTCGAGGGATTGAAAGTGAGTATGGACCTTCCAAAACAAATCGGAGGGCTGTTCCACACCGGTTCCGTAGGTATTATCATGTCCGGCTGGTTAGGGGCTGCCAATTACGGCGTGATTGCAGCTCATGACGTGGATAGATACATAGGTGGATGCGTGGCCGTGAGTGGGTGAGTGCCCCTGTGTGGCGGGTGACCGGTTACCAATAACCAGTTGCCAGTATCCAATTGTCAATTGCCAGTATCTGATTGCTAATTGCCAATTGCCAGGAACCAGTTGCTAGTAACGAGCAATCAGTGAGAGTCCCCAAGCGATTACTAAGGAGTGATGAATGTTTGATTTTTCAGGACAGGTTGCCGTAATATCCGGGGCCAGCAGAGGAATCGGCAAAAGCATAGCTGAGGCTTTCCTGCATTCCGGAGCACGCATCGTGGGAATCTATCATACCAACAAAGCTGCGACCGAACAATTTTTGTATGAGAACCGGGAATTCTCCTCCGAAATGGATTTTCAATCAGTGGATGTGGCGGATTACCATCAGGTGGAGAAATTTTATCAATACCTGGAGGCCAGGTATCAGGGCTTTCATATTTTGGTTAACAATGCTGGAATTCGCAAAGATGCAGTCTTGGGCATGATGAAGGAATCTGACTGGAAAGCAGTCATTGATGTAAATCTTTCAGGAGCCTACCATATGTGCAAATTGGCGGTACGTAATTTTATGGGCAGGCAGTATG